>JBCDBD010000004.1:0-157044 GCA_039184335.1 Bacteroidota bacterium
CAATTATGAAAAAAATCTTGGCCTTTGGTGCCAGTAACAGCAAAACATCAATAAATAAGGCATTTGCAACCTATGTGGCCCATCAAATTGAAAATCTTAAAGTAATTGTAGCTGATCTAAACGACTATGCTTTACCATTATACTCCATAGATTTGGAAAAGGAGAAAGGGGTGCATGAAAATGCGCTCCGATTTCGTGAATTGATCAAAGCAAGTGATGCAATTGTGGTTTCCCTGGCAGAATACAATGGCTTACATACGTCAGCATTCAAGAACTTATGGGATTGGCTATCGCGGATACCTATGGAGAAGCCGATGAGCATATGGGACAATAAGCCCATGTTCTTATTGTCTACCAGTCCCAGTCAGCGACCCATGAACAATGTGTTGAAAATTTCAAAAGAACTGTTCCCACATTTTGGGGCAGAAATTGTGGCAGATTTTTACTTGCCGTCGTTCAATCATTTTTTCAAGGAAGGTCAAATTGTCGATGCGCAATACCAAGCGAAGTTCAATGATCAAAAAAACAGATTTCAAAAATATATAGACGATATGTAACCCAAGGGCTGCTCAAAATGGAAATAGGAATAGACAGTTTTGCCGCTACAAAAGGAAATGATGACAGGGTCCAGGCCATTCATGAACTGTTGGAACGCATAGAATTGGCAGATCAGGTGGGTCTTCATGCATTCGGTATTGGAGAGCACTATCGAAAGGAGTTTTTGGATGCTGCCCCAGCGGTAATCCTGGCTGCCGCTGCTGCCCGTACCAAGAACATAAAATTGGCCAGTGCCGTAACGGTGCTGAGCACTTCTGACCCTGTTCGGGTATTCCAGAATTTTGCTACCATAGACCTGATTGCCAAAGGACGTGCTGAAATTGTGGTGGGGCGCGGTTCTTTTATAGACTCATTTCCCTTATTTGGGTACAATTTGAACGATTACGATGCCATTTTTGCTGAAAAACTCGAACTTTTACTAAAGATTCGAGATAACGAAACGGTCACTTGGTCGGGTATTTTTCGCCCGCCACTCAGAGAACAGGCCATTTACCCAAGACCCCTACAGAAAAAAATGCCGGTTTGGCTGGGTGTTGGTGGCACCCCAGCTTCATTTGCGAGAGCAGGAGCACTGGGCCTACCATTGATGGTTGCTGTTATTGGAGGCCAAACCCACCGGTTTCGTCCATTGGTTGACCTGTATCGAAAAACAGGGGAACAAGCAGGTTTTAAGCCCGAAGAACTTCAGGTGGGCCTACACTCTTTTGGCTATGTGGCCAATTCAAGGGAAGAAGCAATTACCACCTTTTATCCACGATATGCCGAAGTCATTGCCTCAATGAACAAAGAACGTGGTTGGGTAGCGCCCACACGTGAGCAGTTTGAAGCACAGACAGATGAAAAGGGGGCCATTGTGATAGGGAGTCCTGAAGAGGTTGCCGAAAAAATAGTACGGCATGGAGAGGCCTTAGGGGGTATCTCACGCTTTAATTTTCAAATGGATGTAGGGATGTCGCATAAAGAAATGAAGCAATCCATAACGTTGATCGGTACTAAAGTGATACCCTTGGTGATGGGCAGGTGACCCGGTCGAAAGCTACCTGTATTAAGAAGGGCAGCAATGTGGAAATAAAAGAAAAGTAATACCACCTTAATACGTCTATTGGAAAAAAGGGGGTCTTAAAAACAGCTAATTTTTCACTTGAAAATTAGTTGTTCCCATTAATCAAATCAATGTATAAATCAAAAAAAGCAAGCCATGAAAACTAAAATCGTTTTTTCAATTATCGTAGCGTTGCTGTGTTTTTCCCTTGAGGGACAAAAGCTAAAACACTCCATGCACCAAACAAGACAGATTGCGGAAGGCAAAAAGATATTAGATCAAGATATCGGGGAATATGAAGCCTTCAAGGCCAAAATGGCTGTTTTAGACAAAGCTTTCCACGACAGAAACCCGTTAAAGGTAAACGATTTAAAAGAACGTCTTGTAACTGATATGATACGTGAAGTGGAACAAAGTGCCAAAAAAGCAAAAATGGCCCGTATCGAAATTGAGAGGGAAAGAAGAGGTCCAGGCCAAACACGGGCGGGTCACATTGATGACATTCGTGATTTTGAAGAACAAATAAGTCGTGCAGAACGCCAAGCGGAAATTTTAGACCGGATTCGCGACTATCATTTTGGTTTTGAAAATTCAGCTATGGAAAAAGCCCTTGCCAATAAGGCATTATTGGAGGAGTTCAAAGATATTTTACGTGAAGATATTGTTGCCACCAAACGGGAATTAAATGAAGATGTTCGCGATCGGCGTGAAGACCGATGGTAATGGTATGATTTTCTATAGTGGGTAAGAAGGCCGTGAAAATGAAACTGTCCCAGATTGAAAATGCTTTGACGGAATCAGTATCCATTACCGATACTACCGACGGTATATTGCTGTAAGCGCATCGTGATGCAAGCATGAACAAGACGAAGAGAAAAGTCAATACGTTTTCACAACTATTATTTGTTTACCCGTACAGTAATTCTTCTATTGGTAATGACCGTTGTAGGGGGTACGCGATTTACTAGAACATCAACAGATGGGGTATCTGTAGAGATATTGGTGTCTGTTTGGTCTTGGGTATTGGTAATGGTATTGGTATAGGTCATTGATGAAAGATAGGTATTGGTGATTTTTGCACTGACGGTAAGTGTCATGGTAACCAATTCACCCTGGTTCAAGACGCCCACACTCCAATTTGGGTAACTGAATGACCCTTTTGAAACCGAAGCAGAAATAAAATCCAATCCGTCGGGCAGTAAATCGGTAATCTGTAGATTGGTTACTGGGTCATATCCAAAGCTTTCAACGGTAATATCAAACGATACCACATCCCCATCATTGACAACCAAATCTGTGGTTGACTTATCCAAAACGATGTCAGAATCACAATAGTATACCTGAATGGTGTTAGAATCATAACTACATGGTCCCCGGGTTACCCTTAAAAAGTAATCACCTGCTACAGTGGCTATATAGGTTGATGAGGTCGCCCCTGGGATTAAAGTGCCATCCCCATACCATTGATATGCATCAAAGCTTTCTCCACTGGCAATTTCCAAGGTTGCTCCGGGCAAACAATTGCTGCCCGATATCTGTAGGTTCACATTGGGTACCGTGTCAAAACCTGAATAGTAGCCCGCTAGGCCCCGTGCCCCATTGAATCCAAAAAAACCAACGGCAATGGGTCCAGAAGACTGTACACTGACATTGCCCGAGAGGTTTGGAATATAAAAAGTTTTCCAATCTGAGGTTCCGGCAACCGTACTTGCAAGAGGTAGGGCAACCGTTCCTCCCGAATCGGTTACCACGATATTGCTATCAGGGGTTACCGTTGAGGCTATGATGGTCACACCGCCAAAGACCGTTATGCCTGCCGCATCTGTGATATTGGGAATATTGTCCATGGTGTCGGGCAAAAGGCAATTGACCGGTGCCACAAAATTTAGGCCTTGTGTATAGACCAGGTTGTCACCTGCCATACATTGATAGGCATAGACATCTTTTGAGGTCTGTATATACATGTTGGCCCCTACGGTATTTGATGAGTAGTTGCTGCTAGGTATTTCAAAATAGTCACCATTGTTGATGGTCGCAATGGGTGTGGCGGAACCGTTGACATAAATCTCGGTGTTGTTTTGGGTGCCGATGATAAGCGGGAATTCAGTTTCCCCTCCTGTTCCACCATTGCCCCTTACAAATACATATTCCTTGCCAAGACGGTTCTCTGGTACAGGTTGGTCGATACCGGCATCACGGTTTGAGGCTCCCACCTGACGTCCATAGTTCAATGATCCGTTGCTGATAACGATATCTTTGTCAGAAACTATGGAAGCCCCGATCCACCCATATTCATGCGCCGGTGTCGGTGACGTGCCGATATAGGTCTCAAAAACAAAAGATTCGTTGGCATCCAAGACGATTTGATAGGTATCTGCAGTGATTCCCGCAACATTGGATCCCACACGAAACTCACAATTGGGGTCATAACCAAAAACGTCAATGGTGGTGTTGTCTTCTGTAGCCATAATTCCCAATGTGTTTGATTTTGAACTATGGCTGCCTAAATTGGGGACACCGCCCCATTTGAAGCTGGTTCCCATTGCCACCCTGCCTTTTGAGGTCAATGAAGCTGCTTGTGAATTTGAATTTCCTCGATAGTTGACATAAAAGTCGTTGCCACTTGGTGCTTCAAACCGTAATCCACTATTGGTCAAAACAACTCCTGTGTTTGCATTGGTGACCAAGGTGACATTGTTGTCACCATTGCCCAAATTATAGATGGCAGGACTTGTGTTTGAAATTGAAAAAGAAGTAATCGGTGTGGTATTGGTACCCTGATAGACATTTACGGTAAAAGCCGTAGTTTCAGGTGTTGATAAATAAACTGCTTGTTGCTGTATAGCTGCATTGTTCTGCCCCTGTTTAAGAGGTGGTAAGTAATGCAAATCACTTAATTGGCCGTAGGAGCATATTCCTAGGCACATAAAAAGCGAGCACCATAAACTTTGAATTGCTATTGCCCTAATTATCACTGTACGTAACTATAATGTTCGAAGAAATTTAAAATTGGGGTAATGCACAACCTTAAGTTGTAAAACCAAGGACTACTGTTGTGAAAACCGTACATCTTGTCATAGGGGGCATGTAAAAATGAGTTGTAAAATTGAAGTGATAGTATCTTGATTTTCAGTATACTATTTATACAGTCGTAGACGGTAGCACTTTACCTCCTTTCGTGGCCCTTACGTGGTCGGTACCAATGAAAGCAATACGGCTATAGCTTCAATTGATTGCGTTTGCTTTCTGTGCCCGAGGCATTGAAAGCGCTTACCTCATAGATTACATCTTTTTCAAGAGCTTCATCCACTGAATATTGCCTTCCATATACCCTACGGGTGAACTTTCCGTTTCGATATATCTTGTACCCTGCGACCCAACTACCAGGCGTTGTATCTTTTGAGACATCCCAATGGATTTTTTTCTGCCCATTGGTGTCGGTTAGGCTCAGGTTCTCTGGCATACTAGGTGGACTGGTATCGAATTTTGGTTCTTTTCCCATCATCAGCACCTCTATTTCTTGGGCGATCAAACTGTCGCCCCGTTTCTTTTGAATGTGTCCTTGTATACCTTTAAGGGTGGGTTTCCATTCACATACCCCTTTTTCAGATAAGGTGATCTTACCATTGGTATAGGCCGCATAATTTTTAGATTCACCCCTTATGGCATAATGTAGTGCACATTGGTCATTGCTATGCCTATCGATGTTGTCATCACCGCCCCGATAGGCAAAATGGTATTCATAGCTTTTACGAACAACATGGTTTTTGGGGAGCTGTTTTAATTCTTGACCTGACATCACATTGCCGTTGTTGGCATTATAATAATCACCATTGCCATTTTCCCAGCCCGATGCCATAAAGGGTGCGGGGCAGTTCTCGATTACATAGCGGCACATACGGTTGCGTTCTTCATTAAGGCAAGACCACGAAGTATAGTCGCATAGCAGTTCTGAACCTCCCCAATTGGTACGGTCTACCCCTCTATTGTCTAAAAAGTTGCCACCCATGGTGACCACCAATTTCACTTTTTGTTTTACAAGCTCTTGGCCTGTTTTATTGCTGAAGGCATCTGGTTTTGATTTTAACAGGCCATAAAAATTGTGCATAGTGCCTATGATCACTACGGTGATACTTGTATCTTGGGCACCTGCCAATAGTTCACGGTACAGCTTTACCCCATCCAATGATTCTTCCCAGCGTTCCAATGGTCTTGGGTATTCTTTTGCGATATGGTAATCGTAGGTGTTTTCCGTAGCATTTATTTTTTTTGCATAACCTTTATAATCGCCTATGGGAATCGCCCCCCTATTGTAAAAGTGATTGATGGCACTGATGCAGAGGGCCGATTCTTTTTGATTGGTTGAATTGATGACAGCGAGTATATCACATTCGCCTTGGGTTGCCATGGTATGTAACATGGCCATACAGCCTACATCATCAGGATCAAAAGATGGATCGGTATCCAAGATTACTTTTTTTTGTGCATTTACCGAAAAGACCAATATGGCCAATAGCGGTGTATAGAGTATGTTTTTCATCATTCAAAATTTACCGAGCATAAACGCTTCGAGTTCTTTTTCCATTATTGTGACGGGCATATCAAGCACCAAATAGGCATGGTTTGAATCCATTTTTGGTTCCCAGGTGTTTCCACCTGTTTCATTGGGCAGGCAGATCCCGTGGGAAACTTTGTGCCAATAGGTCCCGAGCCCGTTTCGTATGGCATACAAAACAGCAGTTTGGTCAAATGTTGCATTGTCATATATTTTTCCCTCGAATTGATGGTTCATCCATGGTGCATGCTTGCTGAAATGGTAAAACCCTAGATAGAGGGGAGTATCTTTAGGAAGTTCGTTGAACACCTCACCAGTGCTGATAGCTGATCCGAGCTCTGCCCCTGAAAAGGTGATGGGTAGTTTGATATGTTCCAGTACGTATTTGGTGACACCGGGCATATTGCCATTAAAATTCCATTCATCCACACTTGTGGGAAAGTTGCCTCCCATGATGACAAACTCTTTAACCTTGGTATGCAGCAATTCTTTTCCGTTAGAGTCTGAATAATCATCGGGCTCCGATTCAATCAATTCTTTAATGTTCGATAAGGGGCCTACAGTGACAATGACAATACTTTTATCGTCCGCTGAGGCCAGAAGTTTACGATATAGTTCTGTGGTTTCCGGCACATTTTCAAAAGAAGTATCATGGGGCAGGTGGTCAGCAAGTACCTTGGTATGGTTCCAATCGGTGACATGCCGTTCTCCCTTTCGCAGGCCAATTGGAATATCTGGATTGCCATAAAAGGTATTCACGGCGTCGATGGCACTGACAGCATATTTCTCGGTATTCCAGCACATGACGGCCATGAGTGCTACTTCACCTTTGTTCTGAAAGTGGTTTAACATGGCCAATGCACCCAAATCATCAGCATCACCACCAAAATCGGTATCAAAGATCAATTGTAACTGTGCTTGTGGTTTTACATATGCCATTAGCAGGCATGCCATTAAAATGAGGTATCGATAACGTTTACTAAATGTCATTTCATCATTTGTTCAAGGTGTTTTCAAATAGTTCATAGCTAACGGCATCATGGGTCTGGTATCGAAAGATATCGAGATCACCGTCGCCATCATAATCGATGACCTGCCCATTGTAAATACCGTCATTGGCAATTATATGGCGATGCCATTCGATGTATCCTTCATTTCCTTTGAAAAGTGTGACAGGGAAATCGGTATAGCCAAGATCTTGACCCCGTGACTTGTTCGTGCCAGCTAAGACATCAAAAATACCGTCTCGATCAAAGTCATGGACCTGAAGCGTATGGCAAGCTGGAATACTATCGGCAATGACTTGTTCCGTCCATTGCCCATTATTCTTGCTGTAGTAGGAGAGTGGATATCCCTCTCTTTCAGAATGACTGATGAATACCTCACTTTTATGGTCCCCATCAAGATCGCGCAAAAAGATTTTGGTACCGTTTCGGGACCAATCCCCAGTTTGGGTATTCCACCTGGGGTCAATGTTTTCAGTATCCCAAATGGACTTCAAGTCCTCTCCGGGACTGTAAAAAACATGTGCTTCGGCAACAATATCGGTATATCCATCACCATTTACATCACCGACGTCCATTCCCTCATGAAGGTTTTTATAATTGAGGTATTGTTGTACCATGGACCACCCATTCGAAACACCCTTTTGAAAGATACTCAGGGTACTGTTCTCAAAAGTCAGCACAGCGATCTCAGGCTGTTGGTCCCCATTGAAATCGGCAATGCTCACGTCTTTAATAAAATTGGGGGCCTCACCCACAAAATGTGGTTTCCATTCTGGGTTCTCGTACCAATAGATTTTTGAGGGATTGGTTGAGGCTTTCCATTCGCCTTGGTGTTGTGCTACAACAATATCGATATCCCCATCATTATCAATATCGGCCCCTTCAATATCACCCATGGCAAATTTTTGGTCGATGGAACCTTCCAAATCGATAAGGTGCCGCTCCCAGGCCCCACTTTCTTTTTTACCTTCAAAAAAACCGAATTGCCCACCAGAATTGTTGGTGTCCACAAAAACTAGGTCGGCAATGCCGTCATTGGTCACGTCTATGGGGTCATGCGCCCATAAAAAATTGACAGAATCAATGATGGTCCTTTTTTCAAAGTGCAGACCTTTAACATAATCTTCTGTACTGGTATTTGAGGAGACCACCTCTTTTTCTTTGCACCCCATACCAAAAAGGAAAGGTATGATAAAGAGGGTGTTGATGTAATGGGTTTTCACGACACAGCTTATTTAATGTTGTTTATCAGGTAATGCCCAAACAATCGATGTTCTTGGGCAGTACTTATTTTTTGGGGATATAACCCGATGACAAAACGCGATTTGCCTTTCAGCAGCGGATTGGTTTTTTTATCACGGCCGAAACCGAACACGGTCATACCATCTTCACTTAGTACCCCCTGTGTTGAGTTGCCCAGATACGACACAATGCCTTTTTCTTTTGTTTGGCTTTGGTGGTACATATAAAAAATGGTATTGTGGTTTTTGGTACCGACATAGACCCATCGTAACGATGTAAAAAGTGCTGCCCCCTTATAGAAATCGGGTGTTTTAAGATGTGGGCCGCCTTTATCGGTACCATAATAATAGATTTCTGGGGTATAATCGCCACCAGGGGTACCTTCATACAAGAACCAATACGATCGTTCAGGGTCTGCTTTGAGTATATCAAGCACCGCATGGTCATCAAAAAAGGTCCATTGCCATTTCCATTTTTTGTTGAGGGATTCGGTATACAAGATTCCATTTTCAAACCATGAGCGGCATTGGTCAAAGCCAGGATGCCCTGCTCCGTTGCCATCACCTTGGTATACCAAATTTGGTAGGCCCCGAAATGCGCCTGCAGCCCCAGTGGGGTAACCCTCTTTGGGTGTGGTCTTAAAGGATATCCAATCGTTGCCCTTGGTATCTATCAGTCGTGAAAAACCACCTCCTGAAATATCATAATAATAAGTAAGTTGTTTGGTTTTTATGACAAAATGCGACCTGCCTTGATATTTCGTGGTAACGGAATCCATTGGCGCTAATGGGGGCATTTTTTTCAGGTTTGGAGCACCATTCCGTTTATGGTCATTTCGCCAAAGATGTAGGTATTGGTAAGCATCCCAAGCGGTACCTATAATATCTAGGTCACCATCATTGTCGAGGTCAACACTTTTGGCCCCAAGATGGTTTTCTTTGCCTTTATCAAGCACTTTTTTGGTAAAAACCGCATTGCCTGAATTTTCCCATAACTGTAGTTCCAGTTGGGAACCCTTGTGTTCAGCGGTAAGGATGTCGACATCACCATCACCATCCATGTCATTGCTATCTAAGCTATTGGTGGAATATTGTTGGGTCAGTTGGTGTTGGTCCCATTTTCCCGTATCGATGGATTGCGAAAACCAAAATACATGTCCGTCAGGTTGTAGCCCAGGATAACGCTCTTCGGTGACAATGACCTCCATTTTTTGGTCACCATCCAAATCTGCAATCCCGATACGATCAATAGGATGTTCGGTTTCCCCAATATGGTGCGGGGTCCAAGCAATTTCTAAAGTGCCCTTATTTTCAAACCAGAGCAATTGTTTGGGTTCGCCTTCGCCCTTTTTTCTCCTTCCGCAGGCCAGATCTAAATCCCCATCCCCATCGATGTCGCCTATTCCGATACCTTCGTCAGAGGTGTTCTTGGCAATCAAGTAAGTGGGCCAACTCGTTGTACTTTTGATATGCTCAGGAATCGCAATAAGATATACATTTCCATTGCCGGCTATCAAGATTGCTTCCTTTTTGTGCTGTTTCAGTTTTACCTTTTTAAAACCCTGACTGTTCACATGGGAAGTAGCAGGAACTTCCGCGATTTTTCTTCTGAGATACCTCGTGCCTTCTTGATCAATGGCTTCATACCAATATAGTTCCGGTAGTGCTTGTGCGATAATATCGGCATAGGCATCCCCATCTACATCCATAATGAAAATGCCATCTACATTATCATCTAGAACAGTACGTTTCCAGGGTGCTTCCATAGTACCTCCAGGGTTATGGTAGACATAGCGGCCCGATAAAATATCCAAGTCCCCATCATTATCGATATCCCCAGCATCCAATCCAAAATAGCGCAACCATTCTGGAGAGTCCCAATCCCCCCATTTTTGTTTGGCACTGTCAATTTCAATATAGCTAAATGCCTGGGCGATGGCACCATGCAGAAACAAAAGGAAGATTGTAATGAGAGCCAGTTTTTTCATGGACTCGGATTTTTTGTGACAGAATCCCTTTCGATGAACATAGGTTTTAGTATGGCATTTGTGACATTTTTTCCTTCCAATACTTCAAAAAGCATACTGACCGCAGTACGGCCAATAGCTTCTAGAGGTTGTTTAATGGCCGTCAGCGAAGGGGATAGCAGTTCAAAATAAGGCTGTTCGTCAAAGGCTATGAGTGAGATGTCATTTGGAATTTTAAGGCCTATTTCCTTTATGGCCTTCATGGCCCCCAGGGCTATTTGGTTGTTCAAGGCAAAAATGGCAGTGGGCGTTTCAGGGAGTGACAGCAGTTCTTTTGTGCTTTGGTAGCCGTTTTCAATACTGTAATCGTTTCCGACCAATTGTATGTGTTTTGCGGTTTCCTTGTAGTCGTGCATGGCCTTTTGATACCCCAAGATTCGATTTTCATTGGGTGAAGTGCCCCGTATTCCTTGAATGCAGGCAATATTGTGATGCCCCCTATCGATTAAAAAGGAAGTCGCCTGATACGCCCCGTAATAGTTGTCAGTGGCAACAAAGGGAATATCCTTTCCTTCAAAATAGCGGTCGATCAATACCATTGGTACTGCGGTATTTTGAACCAGGTGTTTCCATTTTTTCCCCACAGGGGCTACCAAAAGGCCATCTACCTTGCGGCCCAAAAGCAAGGAAAGGGACTCTTCTTCCAAAGTAGTTTCATCTTTGGTATCGCAGAGTAATACCATTTTATTGCGTTTTCGAAGTTCCAGTTCCACGGTTCTTGCCAAATTGGCGAAGAAGGGGTTAGAAATGTCTGGGATGATCAACCCAATGGTATTGGTCTTTTGAAGCCGTAGGTTACGGGCTATCTGGTTTGGGGCAAAATGGTGGGTCGTGGCCATGGCCCTCACTCTTTCTGCAGTTTTTTCACTGATGCGGTATTTTTTTTCTTGCCCGGTCAGCACCCTAGAGACGGTAGTCGTTGACATATTGAGTGCTGTTGCAAGTTCTTTTATGGTCATCTGTATGGTTTAATCCATTTGGTGAAACAACAATGTATTCGATTTTTTTTGGGGAATAAAAAAACTTCAGTAAATTGCACAATCGATTGTGCAATTATAGTAAAATATTTTGAAACACTAAAATGGAGCGAAAAAAAATTGTGGTCATTGGCAGTAGTAATACCGATATGGTATTGAAGTCCAGTCGCTTGCCACTACCAGGTGAAACTGTTCTAGGCGACAGATTTACAATGAACGCCGGTGGTAAGGGAGCCAATCAAGCAGTGACCGCTGCGAAGCTTGGCGGCGATGTGGTCTTGATAGCAAAAGTGGGCAATGATATGTTTGGAGAACAAGCCATTTCTGGTTTTGATGCATACGGGATCGATACCCGGTTCATTTCGAAAGATGAACATGTCGCTTCAGGTGTTGCCCTGATTATGGTCGATGCACAAGGTGAAAATTCCATTTCGGTGGCCCTGGGTGCAAATGCAGTGTTGTCACAAAGTGATCTGGGCCCTGCCCTATATCTGATGAACGAGCACGCTTATGTGCTGATGCAATTAGAGATTCCAATGGCTTTGGTTGAATATGTGGCGGGGTTGAGCTCTAGTTTAGGTTTTCGGTTTGTTCTGAATCCGGCACCGGCTCAGCACCTACCTGACCATATTTTACAATCATTGTATATGATCACCCCAAATATAGTTGAGGCAGAAGCATTTAGTGGTATCAAAGTCAATGATGAAGCCTCGGCCCGGGCTGCCGCAACAACCCTAAGGAAAAAAGGGGTGGAAATTGTGGTGATTACCATGGGATCAAAAGGGGCCTATGTGCTTTCTGATACCTTGGATGAACTGCTGCCATGCCCCAAAGTAAAGGCTGTTGATACCACTGCTGCGGGCGATACTTTCAACGGAGCGCTTTTGGTTGCCCTTTCTGAAGGACAATCCTTAAGGGAGGCCATCGTATTTGCCAATCGTGCTGCGGGCTATTCCGTTGGCATTTTGGGCGCGCAGACATCAGCACCGACCCGGGCCGACATCGATAAACTGAAAAAAACCAACTGATCATGTTCATACCATCAAGTTATCTGCTTGCCGTAGTACTATGTGTCATTACCATGCTGTGCTGGGGCTCTTGGGCCAATACCCAAAAGTTGGCTTCTAAGTCATGGGGCTTTCCACTCTTTTACTGGGACTATGTTCTGGGCATAGTGCTGCTGACCCTAGTTTTCGGATTGACGCTGGGAAGTTATGGGGAGTCGGGCAGGCCTTTTATCGAAGATCTTTTCCAAGCAGGTCAACAGGCTTACCTGTCCGCATTTCTAGGTGGGGCCATTTTCAACCTTGCCAACCTTCTGATCGTGGCCGCAATATCCGTAGCAGGTATGGCCGTTGCCTTTCCAGTGGGCATCGGTATTGCCTTGGTGTTGGGGGTGGTCGTCAATTATATGGCTGATCCTATCGGCAATCCGCAATGGCTTTTTTTAGGGGTCTTTTTGGTGATGGTGGCCATTACTGTCGATGCCATCATCTATAAGCGCCTGCCTGGGCGAAAATCCTCTGCAACCTCAAAAGGGTTGTTACTTTCAGTAGTTGGGGGCATCTTGATGGGTTTTTTCTTTCGTTTTGTGGCGGCGTCCACCTCCACTGATTTTGTAAATCCTAAAGCGGGCCTGTTTACTCCCTATAGTGCAGTATTTGTTTTTTCAATTGGCATTTTGGTCTCTAATGTGGTTTGGAACACTTGGTTCATGTACCGGCCGATTCAAGGAAAGAAAGCACCTTACAAAGACTATGTACGTTTGGGCACTGCCAGGTTGCATGGTATCGGCATCTTGGGAGGAATCATCTGGGGAGTTGGCATGTCACTTAGTTTAATTGCTTCTGGAAAGGCAGGTTTTGCCATTTCTTACGGATTGGGCCAGGGGGCCACTATGGTGGCAGCGGCATGGGGAGTATTCGTTTGGAAAGAGTTTAAAGACGGTCCGAAAGGCACTTCGACCTATATTGCATTGATGTTCTTTTTCTTTATAGTCGGGTTGGTGTTCATTGTTGCTTCAAGATACCAATAAACAGGTTTTATGGTATTGTAAGAATGCTTTTGGTTGTTAAATACCCCATACAGCGTTGGCCTAAAGTGTTTTGAGCCCATCAGTGAACCCCCTTTTTTTGTTTTTGTCAAACTACTGTTATATAATGTAAGTTTTTGCCCAAAAAAGCTACTTTTGTAGTGTGAACAATTAGTGAGTATAGAACTTATGTCTGAACAAATAGAGCGAATTAAAACATTGATTATCGGATCGGGTCCTGCGGGGTATACAGCGGCAATATATGCGGCTAGGGCCGATTTAAAACCGGTGATGTATACAGGTATGGAGCCAGGGGGGCAGTTGACCACCACAACAGAAGTGGATAATTTTCCAGGGTATCCTGAAGGAGTTGATGGCCCTACAATGATGATACAATTGCAGCAGCAGGCTGAACGTTTTGGTACTGAAGTGCGCATAGGTATGGCCACTACGGTGGAATTCAGTGATGAAGTAGGAGGTATCCACAAGGTGACCGTAGACGGCAATAAGGTCATTGAAGCAGAAACGGTCATCATTTCCACAGGCGCATCTGCCAAGTATCTGGGCATCCCCAGTGAGCAGCGCTTACGTGGTGGCGGAGTCTCTGCCTGTGCCGTTTGTGATGGATTCTTTTATAAAGACCAAGAAGTGGCCATTGTTGGGGGCGGGGATACGGCTGCTGAAGAAGCTTCTTATTTGGCCAATATCTGTAAAAAGGTGACCATGCTCATCCGCAAAGACCATATGCGTGCATCTAAAGCCATGCAGCATCGGGTAAACAACCTCGAGAACATTGATATCAAGTACAATACCGAAATTGATGAGGTTTTGGGCGATCAAGTGGTCGAAGGTTTGCGAATGGTCAATAACCAAACAGGAACAAAAGAAGAGATTGCCATTACCGGTCTGTTCATTGCCATTGGGCACAAGCCGAATACCGATATTTTTAAGGGTCAATTGAAGATGGACGGGACCGGCTATATAATTACCGAAGGCAAATCGACCAAGACCAATAAGCCCGGTGTCTTTGCCAGTGGCGATGTGCAGGATAAAGAGTATAGACAGGCTGTTACTGCCGCAGGCACAGGCTGTATGGCCGCACTGGATGCCGAGCGTTACCTGGCTACCATAGAAACGAAAGCGGCCGTGGCCTAACTTTTTTAGCATAGTTATAACAAACGAAACGCTGTTGAATTTTCAACAGCGTTTTTTGTGGTCAGTCGGTTGATTTTTGTTCAGTCGATTCGTTTGTAATTTTCTGAAAATGTACGATTGCCTATGGAATCAAGATTGATTTGACTGTAAAAATCATCTTGAAGCTGTAATTCAAACTCGAATACCCGCATGGTGTCCAACGCTTTCATCATATCATCGTCTCCATATTCGATGGTTTCTATCAAACGATCGTTGGTGATTTTATACGAACCGTAACCAAAACGCCCATTGGGTTCGTCTGGCACATAACGGGTCCACATGATATAACCATTGGTATACATTTTGACCTGGCGATAGCCTTCAGCCTTGGGTACCGTGTCAGAGATGTGTTGCCCGTCATCATAGTTGTAGAAACTTTGTAGTTCCCAGGTTCCTTCAATGGAATGGAAAATATCGGGTTTAGAAGAGGTAATTTCAGTGGCAGAAACCAAAATTAGCATCAAAAAAACCAATCCAAGTAATTTTTTCATGGTCGTGTTGTATTTAAAGATGGAAAACAAATGCTCTAAAAAGATACAATTTTTTTGATAAAAACGTAAGAATCATATGGTATAAATGCAAATTTTACAATTAATTATTCTTATTGATAGGTACTTTGTATCCCAGACAAAAAAAGTCTTGACAATTTGTCAAGACTTTTTTTTGGCGTGGGGCCGTATTGATTTTCGAAAACCGATAGCGGTGTCCGATTATTTTGATGGTCCGGTCTCGTTTAATACTTATGTACACTGCCAGAAACTGACTTTTTCTTTTGCACACTGGCGTCGCCGGTATACGAAATATCAGCACCACTACTGGCATCGGCTATCAATGATTCTGATACATTTACCGAAATATCTGCACCGCTGCTGGCATCGGCAATGCATCGTTTGGTGAGCAATTGTCTTGCCCTGATATCAGCGCCACTGCTGGCATCGGCATTGAGCCTATCAGTTTCTCCCGATACCTTGATGTCGGCGCCACTACTGGCATCGGCATCGACCTCGGTGGCCTCCAATGCCACTTGCAAATCTGATCCACTGCTGGCATCCAATTCGATTTTATCGGTTTGAATGGTATTTTGTGTAGTGAGATCTGCACCACTTGAAGTTTTCAAGGCTGTGATATCGGGTAGCGATACGTAAATGTTCTTGGTGGCCCTACCAATGTTTTCAATGGTATGTATGCGTAGCTTTCCATCTTTGATATCAGTGCCAATAAGATCGATGACATTTTCATCGGCTTCTACAGTAATCTTGAAGTCATCATCTTGGGTTACAAAGACATCCAAGCCTTCTGAGGCATATACCTCGGTAAATTCGCCGGTTATTTTTCTTGTTTCTTCGGTTACTTCGCCGTTACCGACTTTTCCGTTGCCAAAGTTGATGTCAAAGGCACAGGAAGATGAGAAGAGTGCCACTAAAAAAGCGATTGCGATTCTTGCTAAAGTTGTCATGATAGTTGTTTTATATGCCTGTTTGACCGGGCATTTTGTTAATAATTGATTGATTTAAATTGCTGTTACAAAGACACGGAACTAAATTCAGCATGAAATTCGTGTTTTGGCTGCTATTTGTTTATTTAATTTGACTGAATTGTCGAAAACGTAGGCTGAATTGCTTCTCAATTCTTTTCTTCAGCCTTGATTTCCACTCCATCTTCATCAATCTTCATTTTGAAAGAATCCCCGGCGTCTTCTAGATCGATGTCAACCCCATCTTTATTGATAATGATTTTTCCACCCCCGTCATCATCATTAAAATCTGTTAGGGGACAATCTTGGCACTTCAATTCGCCATCTTTACCCATGATCCAGATATGGTCGATGATACCACTTCGATAATAGTCCCTGTCATTTTTAGTGCTTCGCCCAATATGCCCTTTTGCCGATGGGTCAAAGGTCAAGACCTTGCCTTGAGGAATGTAAATGGTTGCCCTTACCTCTTGTTCGCGTACTTTGTTCGCTAAGGCCGTGGTCAAAAAATCATTGAGTACAATTTCGTGGCCCGATACCGTATATCCGTAATCGATTTCGCCTGAACGTGTTCGGGCCTCTTCAAATGAACTGCCCGAGGCATCTTTTCTGATTTTCAAGCGCACGATACTATCTTCAGACTTACGGATGTCGAAACGGACATCTTCAGAATAGAGTAGTGCATCCCCACTATCATCATAGACCATTTCAAGATTATCGAAAGCAAATCGATTTTCACTATCGTAACTTTCAGTTTCGCGCATGCTGACCATGATGGTATCGGTTGCATTGCCCATGTACAATTCGTCATTGATGGTCGTAGTGCCGGTATAGGCATGTGATGCTGCTTGTTTGACCCCAAGGGCTACCAAAACACCTACAGCGACCAGCCATAGCCCTAATAAAGAGAACTTTGCAATAGCTCCGATAGACTTCAAATTGTTCACCAATATCTTCAAGCCTAGGTAGAGCACAAAGAAGAACGGAATACCTATGGCAAAAAAGCAGAGCAGTGATACCAACCATACCGGGGCCCCGGTAGTGTTGACAATATCATAGAAGTCGACCCCGGGAAAGTGTACGACATCGATGATCCCGACCGTGAACAGACCGATAAAGAGTCCGATCAAGGTGGCGGCACCGATAATGATCAATAGAATACCGATGAACTTTCCAAATACCTTAAAAAGAAACATGAAAATGTCACCAATGGTGTCAAAGAATGTCTTGGAGCTACTCTTTACTTTGCTGCCTACTTTTTCATAGTCAACGTTTTTTACCTTTTCTGCAACATCATCAAACCCCTCTTTGACCTTGCGTTCTATATTGCTGATGTTGATAGGCTTTCCCGTCATATCGAGTTTTTGGGATGTCGTGGTCGCTTCGGGCACCAAAATCCAAAGCAGAATGTAGGCGATGAGTCCAAAACCACTGAATATGGCAAAAAGGATAAAGATCAACCGGATCCAAAGCGCGTCAAACCCCAGATAATGTTCCAAGCCTGCACAGACTCCACCAATATATTTTTGGTCAACATCACGGTACAGTTTCTTCACTGTATTTGTTGAGGTGGTGTTTTGTGTTCGGGGGCCATCTTCAAAAATATCTTCATCAACCATATAGTCTTCGGGCTGTCCCATGACCTTGATTACCTCATCCACTTCTTTTTGGGTAATGACCTGTCTATCATGTTCCATTTTTTCATGGAAGAGTTCTGCAATTCGTGCTTCGATGTCGGCAATGATCTCATCACTGCCAGCGGTACCCGAGAAGGATCGTTTTATGGCCTCGAGGTAGCGCCTTAGTTTATTGTACGCTTCTTCATCAATGTGAAAGAAGGTGTTTGCCAAATTTATATTTACTGTCTTGTTCATTTTCTGATTTATTTTGTGTTGGTTACCAAGTTCACCGCATTTCTAAGTTCATCCCAGGTACCATTGAGTTCTTTAAGAAACAAATGGCCTGTTTCAGTCAGTGCATAATATTTGCGTGGTGGCCCTGAGGTGGACTCTTCCCAACGGTAGTTGAGCAGCCCTGCATTCTTGAGCCTGGTGAGCAAGGGGTAAATCGTGCCCTCGACCACGAGCATCTTAGCGTCTTTCAAGGCTCCGAGAATCTCTGAGGCATACTTGTCCTGATTTTTCAAAATAGAAAGTATGCAATATTCCAGAACCCCTTTGCGCATTTGTGCTTTTGTGTTTTCTATGTTCATAACTTCATGGTTCTTTTGTAATTAACTGTTCGTTTTTTGTTCCCACCCAGACCCTCTTTGATGGGAAGAGGGTGTGGGAACCGGTGTTTTTGATTGATTGTTGATTGTTTTCGTTTTTTGATGATTGATTAAACTCCTAGTTTTTGTGTAGACTGATAACCCGGGTTACCGTCCATTTTGATTGATGTTTCTTCCAAATGGTAATAAACCTACTTGGCTTTGATTCGGCGTTTGGCTCTTGCTTGTTATAAAATTGATGTAGGCCTATTTCTATGGCCCCAAAACCTGGAATCTCATGCACTTCCACACTATCATTCACCAGGCTTCTCGTTACCTTGCCGCAAATATTCTTTTCAATACTTGTCAACACATCAGCTTTAGAAGTGGCAAGCCCGGCCATATCATGATAGAATTCTAAATCTTCATCGATCAGTTCCGCTTGGGTACCGATGTCGCAAGTGTTATAGGCATCGAACAATTGCCTGTCCAATTTCAAAACCTGCTGGTATAATTGAGAATCTTCCGCCACTTGCCCCCTTACAGCTGATATTCCAAAGGTGACGAACAAGATGGGTATGGTTATGGACACTCTCATTACTTGATGAATTTTATGCTTATTGGATAGCTAAATGTTTGTCCTTCATTGGTTCTGATAGTGGCCAAAATGGTGTACACGACATTAATAATGACCAAGGCAACCTGTGCTAGGCCAGCAATACCTGCAGGCCAAAACAACCTGCCGAACCTAAAATTGTCACTGCTGACATGGATATTTATGTTGTTGAGGTCGCTCAACTTGTGAAAGCCAAAAAAGTGGCCATCAAATAGGTCGGGCAAGAAGCCGATGAAGAAAGGCACACTGATCAATCCGATAATAATGGAGTACAGCAGCATGCTGATTTGAAAATTCAAGGCCTGCTTACCGTTGTGGTCTACAAACACATGATCTTTTTTATTGGCTATCCACAAGATCAATGGAAAAATAAAATTACCAAAGGGCACAAAATATTTTGAAAAGGTTGAGGCGTGTATGATCGCTGATAAATTTCGTTCGTGTTTGGTCAATGTTGTTGCCATTTTGATTGCTGATTTTTCGAATCGTAAAATAGATTACCTATTAGCTTACGATGCAAATATATATCCAAAAGATGGTACTATGCAAAACAAAGTACTATAAATTAACTTTTATTTAACATATGGAAATGGAATATATTTTACTTATTTTTAGCGAATTAAATGGAAAATATGGTCGAAAGTACCAGTAAATTCAATACATTCACTTTTTTTAAGCTCCCCTCAGCATGGTGGTGCGGGGTACGGCTACACTATATGGATGATACCAAAGCGGTCACTACAGTTACCCATCGATGGGTGAATCAAAATCCGTTCAAATCGATGTTCTGGGCCGTTCAGGGCATGGCGGCAGAGCTCAGTACCGGAGCTATGGTCATTAGCCAAATTCGTGAAAGTGGGCAAAAAATATCAATGTTGGTTCAGAACAACAATGCCCATTTTTCAAAAAAAGCCACCGGCAAGATTACCTTTACCTGTGAAGACGGGCACTTGATTGCAGATGCCATTCAGAACACTATTGCCACTGGTGAGGGTCAAAAGTTTTGGATGAAGTCCGTTGGTGTCAATACCGATGGGGTAGTGGTATCGACCTTTAATTTTGAGTGGACCGTTCGGTTGAAGACCTAAACCAGTTCCATATCACACATTTTGTAACAAAACCAGAAATCTGTCAACAAATACCTGTCAACAAAAAACTATCAAGACATGAACGCACACGAAATAGACTATCACATTTATGGGGAGGAAATGCAATATGTAGAAATTGAACTGGATCCCCAAGAAGCCGTAGTGGCAGAGGCCGGAAGTTTTATGATGATGGATACCGATATTAAAATGGATACCATTTTTGGGGATGGCTCAGGTCAAGATTCTGGGGTTTTGGGCAAGCTATTTTCTGCAGGAAAACGTCTGTTAACAGGAGAGAGCCTTTTTATGACTGCCTTTTTAAACGTAGGTCAGGGTAAAAAACAAGTGAGTTTTGCCTCTCCTTATCCCGGTAAAATCGTTCCAATCGATTTATCTGAAAAAGGTGGAAAGTTCATCTGCCAGAAAGATGCTTTTCTTTGTGCGGCAAAAGGAGTTTCTGTAGGTATTGAATTCTCTAAGCGATTGGGGCGTGGATTGTTCGGGGGCGAAGGTTTTATCATGCAAAAGCTTGAGGGTGATGGCATGGCCTTTGTGCATGCGGGGGGAACCATGGCCAAAAAAGAATTGGCCCCTGGAGAGGTGCTGAAGGTCGATACCGGCTGTATCGTGGGCTTTTCAAAAGATGTGGACTACAATATCGAATTTGTTGGCGGAATCAAGAATACCATTTTCGGGGGTGAGGGCCTCTTTTTTGCCACATTGCGTGGCCCCGGTACGGTATACATTCAATCATTGCCTTTCAGCAGATTGGCTGGTCGTGTACTGGCATCCATTCCTAGAGGAGGAAAAGACAAGGGGGAAGGCAGTATTCTAGGAGGATTGGGTGATATGGTCATGGGCGACAATAGGTTCTAGGGCACGATGCTAGGCTTTGAAAGTTGGTCAGTCGTTTTATAGGATAATCGATTACATCATACGGAATAGGATAGTCAGCGTGTTTTTGTTATGTTCGTTGTATGGACTTTCAGTTACTGTTTGATTTTTTGCACCAACTTCAAAAAAACAACCACAAAGATTGGATGGATGTCAACCGAAAGTGGTACCATCAAGTGCGAAATGATTTTATAGCTTGGTTGGACGAATTGGATTTGACCATGGCTGAGCTGCATGAAGGGTATTATTCCACCCCGGGTAAAAAGGGCATCAACCGTATCAACAACAATTTGATGTTTCACCCCAACAAGCCCGTTTACAAAGACCATTTTGGTGCTGGATTGGATAAAGCACCTCATTCTGCTGATTTTTATATCCATATCGGGGTGAATGAATGTTTGCTGGCAGGTGGTTTTTGGCGGCCTGATCCGAAAACCTTGCGCAGTATTCGCGATGGTATTGACTATAATGGGGAGCAGTTGCAAGAAATTTTGGATCGGCCAACATTCAAACAACTGTTCGGCGGCCTGTACCAAGATGAAAAACTGACCAATGCACCCAAAGGATATACCAACGGCCATCCCCATATCGATCTATTGCGGAATAAGACATATGCAGTGGTACATGAGCTTACAAAAGAAACGGTGTTGGCACCTGACTTTAACGAAAAGGTGAAACAGGTATATATAGAAATGCTTCCGTTTCGTCAGTATTTGAACCATGCAGCATCCGTATAACTGAAAAAACCAAATCAACCAACCACCCATGAAATACGGTAAGGTCAAAAACATAAAAAAAGAACTGTTATCTGATAATTGGTATTCCCTGAACCGGGTCACTTTTGAATACCAACGGGAAGACGGCCAATGGGAGACACAGGTTCGTGAGGCTTATGATCGGGGCAATGGTGCTGTAATTCTTTTGTACAACAAAAGAAAGGGAACCATCGTCTTGACCCGGCAGTTTCGCATGCCCACCTACTTGAACGGCAATACTGATGGAATGATGATCGAGGCCTGCGCGGGAATATTGGAAAAAGGCAATGCAGAGCAGACCATTATGATGGAGGTCGAAGAGGAAACGGGGTATCGAATCACAATGGTGCAAAAGGTTTTTGAATCCTACATGTCCCCTGGATCTGTGACCGAGATACTCTATTTCTTTATTGGCCAATACGAAGATGACATGAAGGTCAGTGACGGGGGAGGGGCTGTGGACGAAACCGAAAATATTGAGGTGCTTGAGATTTCTTTTGTGCAGGCCATTGCGATGATGGAATCTGGTGACATCAAAGATGCCAAAACCATCATGCTGTTACAGTATGCACAATTGCACCATATCTTTACATAACATGCTGAAAAAATGATGACTGTCCAAGCAAATTAATTTAGGAAGCCTTTAGTGATTTTCATGAATTTCACGCAGCACAGTTTGTATGTTACGGCGTATACTTGATGGGTACTGCCTGAAATGATTGTTCATAAAACTGAAAATAAGCACTTTTCCCGATCGGCACCTAAGAAAGCCACTCAGGTTGTAGTTATTCCCTAATGAACCCGATTTGGCATAGATAAAAGGGTTGGATCTGACTTTTTCGGCCGCTTTCAGAGTGGGCTGTGCATTCCATACAGGAAACAGCCCAAACAGTCTATTTTCAGGAACTTCATCATAGATATGGTGAAGTAGTTGTACCAAAGACTCAGGGGTAAACAGGTTGTATCTTGAGAGGCCAGAGCCATCGACCCATCTGGGCTGCTGTTTCAAATTCCTTAAATGATTGTTGTACATGAAATCTTTGGCTTTCTTGAAACTTATGGTATCCGATACCATTGAAGAAGCGACCAGCATCAATTGCTCAGCAATAAAATTATCACTTTCATGCAACATTCTTTTGTACAATGAATCTGTTGAAACCCCATATAACACCTTTTTCGGCGATGGGTGCGGGTGGTTTGCCACTATTATTTTTTTGTCCAATACCCTTTCAAGTAAGGTGATAGTCAGTTTTGTGCTGGTAATAAATGGAATTTGAACAGTGTCTTGTGCATTTTTACCATGGTAAAATCGATTGCTGTTCGCTTCACGTCGATAAAGCTTTCTTTGGAGAACGATGTTGTGTTCGAAATGAGGGGGTTGTACCGCTATCGGATCTGAGGGAATGATGCTCACTACATTACCATATAATGGCAATGGGCTGCGCTCCGGTGAAAAATAGGTGTCGTAATCTTCCCATGCCCATCCGGGGCCATATTTTTGTTCTTGAAATTTACCAAGGTCGATGACAATAGGGTCATGGCCATGTAAAAATCGTATGGCCGTGCTGTCTTTAAAATGGGGGTGTAACCAACTTGGATCACCCGTAGGTTCCATAAACAGGGTGTCATTGTGTACGGCATAACGTAGGGTCGGAATTTTTTTCGGCAACAGTTTCAGACCGGTATACAAGGTGGCTATTTTGACATTGCTTGCAGGGGTAAAGTATTTTTTTGCATTGTGATGAAAAAGCGTATCATTGGTCTTTGGGTCTACAACCAACAATCCGGTAAATTGATGACGATAGTTTTCTTGGACCAAGGCAACTGCAATCGTTTTTTTTGTTCGCAATGATTGTTTTGATGCACATGCGCCTACAAGGGAACCACTAGCGCACA
Organism: Bacteroidota bacterium; assembly: GCA_039184335.1. Classification (GTDB taxonomy): domain Bacteria; phylum Bacteroidota; class Bacteroidia; order Flavobacteriales; family Flavobacteriaceae; genus JBCDBD01. The sequence goes on from JBCDBD010000004.1 coordinate 23,566, forward strand.
CTAGTAGTATTTTTAGCATAAAACACTGATATAAAGAAACTTGAAATTTTATTTTCGTCGATTTTAACACTAAATTATTTAATTTTTAACTCAAAGTACTTTTCAATATAAATCTTTTCTCACTAATTTAGTAGGCAACCTATTAACCCAATAAAACATTGTGATGTATGGCAAGAGCTATGTTGGAATACACTAAGACAGTATTGCAAAAAGTTAGTTTTGATGCTAAATTGTTCACTCGCGAAGTGAAAAAAGCGGTTTCCAGATTGCTGCCCAATGAAATCGAAGAATTGAGAATCTGGTTGCGTCAGTACATACTCGATAAGCCAGAGTTAAGACCTAGTTTAATTTATCTCAAAGTATAGAAGCTGCCCATTGGGCGGCTTTTCCATTACTTGCCCAAGGGGCTTATGATCTTTACATCTTGAAAGGTGATGGCACCACGCACAATACCAGAAATCACCTCTTTGATGGCCTCTGTAATCTGTATTTTTAGCTCACTTTTGTGGTAGATAAGACTGATTTCCCTTGCCGGGGGAGGTTTTTTGAAATGTTTTAGGTTCTCTTTCTTCTTTTGGTCAAGCTCCAAGGTATTGAGGTAGGGCAAGAGTGTCATGCCCATACCTTCGTTCGAAAGGTTGATCAAGGTCTCAAAACTTCCACTTTCAATACGAAAATGTTCCCCTTCCGTGTTTTTTGAAGATTTGCAAAGATTGATGACCCCATCGCGAAAACAATGCCCATCTTGCAATAAGAGCACATCGACAATATCAAGATCATCTGTACCGAGTTCCCTGTTGGGTGCCAATCGGTGATTTTTCGGCACATATCCCACAAAAGGTTCATAATATAAAGGTCGTTCTTTGATAAATTCAATTTCAAGGGGCGTGGCTGCTATTGCTGCATCTAAATGGCCATCCTGTAGGTTGCGGATCAAGGTGTTGGTCGCTTGTTCTTTGATGATGAGGTTGACTTTGGGGTATTTTTTGATGAATGTGGGTAAGAACATGGGAAGCAAGGTAGGCATTACCGTCGGAATGATTCCCAAAGTGAAATCCCCTCCGATAAACCCTTTGTCTTGGTCTACAATGTCTTTGATACGCTCTGCTTCGGCCACAATGTTTTTGGCCTGCGCCACTATTTTTTTGCCTACTTCAGTAATGGAAATGGGTTTCTTGCTCCGGTCGAAAATCTGTATGTCGAGCTCATCTTCCAATTTTTGTACCTGCATGCTCAAAGTTGGCTGTGTCACAAAGCTTTTTTCTGCTGCCAAGGTGAAGTTCTGATATTCCGCTACGGCTAAGACATACTGTAATTGTGTAATCGTCATTAAACCATGGTTTAGTACGTAAATATATGAAAACCATCAGTTAACTCTATTTTTACTTCGAGATCAATTGATAAATCTTATAAAATTGATAGGTGACTCCAGACGATATCATGAAAAACCCTTATCGTTAGAAGCAACGATAAGGGCTGTTTTTTGATTGATGTGTTATTTGCTAAAACCGGATTTCAAAGGTCAGGGCTGTATCTGTCACTTCAAATTTGGCTGTTTCAAAGGTAGGTGGCCCCATCGTCATTTCATTGCCAGACATCCCATAACTTTCTTTGGGGCGGCCATTTTCATCGAAATCCATTCGATTGTTTTCATTGGCATCGTGCAATGCCATAATGGCGTAAGTGCCTGCGGGCACATCGGTGAAAGTAACGGACACGGTACCATTGTCAATAGCGCTTTCCAAGTTTTGGATTCCCGGTTCTTTCATGAAGGTGTCAATGGTATGTAGCGATACCATGACTTTACCCTTATCGCTCAAAACGTTGGTTATTGAAACCGAAATATCATTTCCCTGGGCTTCTTGTGCCATACCCGAAAATGCCATTACAATTAATGCTGAAATAAGTGTTGCTGTTTTCATCTGATTTGATTTATAAAGTTATTGATGGTCCAAAACTGTAACATATGGGGAACGAATTCAAAAGAGAACTACCGAACTGTGCTTTTTTAGGGGTGAGCTGGGTTTTGTGACCGTTTTTTGTGCAAAGGGCACCTATTTAAAATTATCAGGGTATTGCCATAAAAAAGGAAGTAAAAATGTATTTCATCGAAAAAATTGGCATTTTAACCGCAAACTATGTAAACTTGTTGTGCGTTCCAAATCTAAATTTAGCCTATGTTCCCCCTGTTGACAATTCCGATTTCCTTGGTAAGACCTATACTGTTACGGGGAATATTTCCCAAATTATTTGGAATGCTTTTTACGAATCAAAAAAAGCAGGCCTATGATACGGACAACTACACTAGGTTTTAAACCTTTCCTCTTTTTCTTGGGCATATTTGTACTGCTTAGCCTATTTATACCGAACATAGGTTACTCGCAGGATGAAAACCCTTATGTGGCCTATGACGTTCCTTTTCAAAATCTGATGAAGTTCAATAGGTTTTTAATCAACCCCACCTTCTCAGCTGTCCGAGAGGACAAGACATACATCAATCTGTTTCATCGTAGCCAAAGTTCAGAATTTGAAGACAATGACCAGAATTATTTTTTGAGTTACAGTGCTCGTATCAACGATAGAACAGGACTCGGGCTAAGCTTTTACAACCAACAATCAGGGGTGATATCAAATGTGGGGATCATGGCCAATTATGCCCATGGCATTCGATTGGGCCGTAAGACCGATCTTAGTTTCGGATTTAACCTACCTTATTACGTCAGCAAATTGGATCAGGGCAGAACTGTGGCCTTGGAAGAAGATCCCTTATTGAGTGATTTGGATGATAGTTCGGTACTCTCTTTTCAGCCCGGTCTGAACCTTTCATTAGGAAAGTTCGATTTTGGGGTATTTGCCCAAAACCTTTTTGATTTTGATTTGAAATCGGGGCAACAGTTGACTGGTTTTAACCAAAAGACCTTCTCGGGGCATTTGCAATATGCCCATGAATTTAAAAACGGTGCAGGTATCTTTGAAGATGGTCGTATCATGCCTCTGGCAAGAGCCAGGGTAGAATCGGACCAAGACCCAATTTTTGGCGGTGGGGTCATTCTTGATTTGCCAAAACTAGGCTGGATACAAGGTGGCTACGATGAATTTTATGGAGCCTCTGCGGGTACTGGATTTAATTTGAGCAAGCGACTTTCTTTCGGGTACAATTTTGAGAAGAACCTCAACAACAATTTGGAAAACTTAGGGGTAACCCATGAAATTTCATTGGCCTACTCCTTTGTGCCCAATCTTTCGAAGAATACCTATGCCTCTGATGATTCTGGAAAGCAGCAAAAGAAGGCTGCCATAGTTGAAAACCTCAAAAAGCCAGAGCGTATGGCCCCGGCTATGGATTCTTTTGAAGGTGAGCTTGAAAAGTTGAAGAAACAACAAGAAACCAATTTGGCACTGATAGACGAATTGATCTTTAAACTGGATTCTATAGAGACCCACCAACAACGTGATTTGGAACGGCGTTTTGAGATGGCAATGCGCCTATTGCGAAAAGAGCGCAATCCAAAAAGTACGGTAGATGAGTCTAAAGCGGCTCAATTGTTCTTTGCCAAGAATTCTGGTCTAGCTGAAGCGCAGGTACCGACAAGGGCAGTGGCCCAAAAAAATAGTGTAACCAAAAGAAAAGGTGTTTTTGTGGGTGGTGCGTTCAAGCCCATAGAAAAATATATCACGCTTGAGGGCATAGGAAAAGGACACTATATCGTCGCCAATGTATTCGGCAATGTGCAATATTTGCAACGATTTGTCAAAAAACTTAAGGATGAGGGCCTTGATCCCAAATACTTTAAGAATCCTGAAAACGGACTGAACTATGTGTATCTCGCAAATTACGACAATGATGCTGAAGCGCGTTTGGCCTATGAATCAAATTTAGGTGGAAAATATCATGAAGAAATCTGGATCATGCATGTGACAAATCCCCATTATTCCAATTATGCTGATTCGCCAAATTAGAAGATGAAAGATATACTATGTTGATCACTCCAACTTCTGGAGATGATTTTTGAAATGGCCCTCGCCCCAGGGCCATTTCTTCTTTTGGGGACCAAATTTGATTCATAGGCCAAACGCGCTTCAACAGTAAAGAAAAAATCATTTTTGCATTTTCAGATAATAGTCTGCTGAATGTTTTCCCGATCCGTAGAACAAAAAGAAAACACAAACCAATAGCGTGATACCGGAGAGTGTGAAATTGGTAAGGTTCATTTCACCCAAAAAATTGGTCAAAACGGCACCTACAAGTATAGGTAACTGTGCTAATACAGCCCATCGGGTCAATAGACCAAATACGATCAATACCCCACCTACAAAGTGTGCGGGAATGAGATAGTTTAAAAACAACATGCTGCCGGGTACCCCACCAAGAGGTTTGGACAATGCCGCCAATTGCTCTGGATTTGACATAAAATCCACCCCCTTGTAAAGGAGAAAAATCCCCAAGGCAATTCTAACAAAATCAATAGGGTAATAGGTATGGGCGTTTGCCCATTTGTTTAGACTTTTAATGGTTGCCATCGCCTGAATATTTATGGTTAACCCTATAATATACTTATTTTAACTGAAGCATGAAAATGTAAGATTTTGTATTTTAGGCATTTAACTTGATTTTTAAGACGGGTTCCCGCGTTTTTTGGCGATAAGGTCGGCAATGGATTTTGATGGGGAATCTTTTCTTTTTTCAAGTGCTTTGATGATTTTAGAATGGTCTTGGGGCCGTGTTTGGGAAAGTTTGTAAGCTGCCTGTATATCAGTAATTGCTATCTGAAAACCCACAATTCCCTTTACCTGTCGCAATGTCTTTGATGACATGGTATCTAGTGAGACGGGGTATTTTGATGATTGCTCATATTTTTCCACCAGTTGGTGTAGTGATTCCATGGTTGCTTTTTCACTGAGTACCGATAGCTTGCCATACACGTGAACAGCAATATAGTTCCATGTGGGTACTTCTTCTTCTTGGTACCAAGAAGAAGAGATGTACGTATGTGGTCCATTGAAAATGCATAGGACCTCAGTGTCATTTTCAAAGGATTTCCATTGTGCATTGGCTCGCGAGATATGGCCAACAAGTATGTCCTTTCCATCTCCATTAGTACTAAGCTCCAATGGAATATGGGTGGCCCAGGGTTTGTTGGCCACTTGGTTGATGAGGATTCCAAAACTATTTTGCTTGATGAATTCCTTGATTTCAGGTAGATTTTCGTTTTTGTAGTAATGGGGAATATACATCTTAAGGTATTTTTTAAACCGACGCAATCGAATTGCGCCGGTTGGTGTTCATGTCTTTGAATCGTTATTAAAAGTAAGTCAAAATCCCTTGTGTATGTTTTTACGCTTAATAAAAAAGACCTGGAAAATCTAGGGCTTCCCACAAGTCAATGACTTGAATTTACTGTTCTTCGTGGGCAGCCACTTCGCCTCTAGTACTACTTAAACCGTTCCTGAACAACCGTTTTCCAATAACAAACTCTCTTAAAAACGCATAAAGGCAGCTTATCGTGAATTTGTTGCCCTTTTGAATTCGTCACCTGCACCCATTATTGATCTAGAATTAAAGAAATCTACCCCATATCAGATTTTGGTCCGCTAGGTCATGTTATTCATTTTCTACAATTGCCAGAACGGTTTATCCAAGAAAAAGTACGGTTCGGTAACTCTTTTTGTGCTTGGTTGGTGATTCAATTGATTTTTGGGCTGTCAATTAAAAATCGAACAAATGAAAAATCATATCTTCTTTTTAATAAGTCTTTTATCATGCTATGGCCATGCCCAGACCCAAGTATCAGGTATGGTGACCGATATTGCTAAAAATCCGATATCTGGAGCCAATGTCTTTCTAGAGGGTACCTATGATGGTGCTTCAACCGATGTAAATGGAAAGTTCAGCTTTGAGACCACCGAAACGGGTACCCAAACCTTGGTCATCTCAATGCTTTCCTTTGAGACGCACTATGAGATGGGTGACCTATCGTATTTTAAAGACCTGGACATCGTCATGGTTGAAGCCATTAATGCCTTGTCTGGGGTTACATTATCAGCGGGCACATTTGAAGCCGGAGACAATTCAAAAGTATCGGTACTGAAACCATTGGATATTGTCACCACGGCCGGGGCTGTTGGTGATTTTGTGGCAGCATTGCAGACCTTGCCCGGTACGACTACGGTCAATGAAGATGGTAGGCTTTTTGTCAGGGGAGGGGAGGCCGAGGAAACCCAGGTGTTCATTGATGGACTACGTGTCTTTCAGCCGTTTAATGCTACGGCCAACAATATTCCGACCCGGGGGCGCTTTTCGCCATTTTTGTTTAAGGGCATTACATTCAGTACCGGGGGATATTCCGCTGAATATGGGCAGGCGTTATCGAGTGTACTCCTGCTGAACACTACCGATGTACCCGAACAGGAAAAAACGGATATTTCAATCATGTCAGTAGGTGGTGGTGTGGGCAATACCCAGATTTGGGGTGATGAATCATTGAGTGTCAATACCTCTTATATTAACCTTTCTCCGTATGAAGACTTGATACCTTCCACTCAGGGTGTGCGTTGGAACAATCCTTACGAATCTATTTCTGGGGAAGCGGTATTTCGGAGTAAGGGCGATAAAAGTTTGCTCAAATTGTATACAGGCTTCACCTATGCCGATTTGGATATTTCGCAAGAAGATATCAATTTTGATGAGTTCATTCGATACCGGTTGCGAAATACGAACCTCTACTTTAACACGGGCTATAAATATTTTTTTCAAAATGATTGGACATTGCATACTGGGGCCAGTATCTCTTTTGACGGAAATGATATCGGTATTATCGATGATGGCGTAGATACCCAAGAGATCGCGTCACATGCAAAGATTAAGGTGAAAAAGGCGTTCAACAATAGATTCAACATCAATTTTGGGGCAGAACATTTTATACAGGATTACGATGAGACGTTCATTGCCGAAGATGGCTTTCAATTTGAAAGTGGATATATGGACAACCTTTCTGCAGCCTTTTTTGAAAGTGATATTTTCTTCAGTAACACATTTGCCCTAAAACTAGGAGCAAGGGGAGAGTACACTTCGGTATTGGATGAATTTTCGATTTCACCACGGGTGTCCCTAGCCTATAAAAGTAGTGAAAAAGGGCAATTTTCATTGGCCTACGGGGATTTTTATCAAAATCCGCGTACAGAAATCATAAAGTACGATCAGACATTGGGGCTTGAAAAAACATCACATTACATTTTGAATTACCAATGGTTGGGCAATGGCAAAACCTTTCGGGCAGAGGCCTATTATAAAGATTATGACGAGCTGGTCAAGTACAATACGGTTCAGCCACAATTTGACTCTGCTTTTAATAATCTGGGAAGTGGTTATGCGACAGGGCTCGATGTTTTTTGGAGGGATAACAAAAGTGTGTCGAATTTAGATTATTGGTTGTCGTATAGTTTTTTGGACACCAAGCGCGACTACAGAAACTTTACCGAAGAAGCCACGCCAAACTTCGCACCCCGGCATAACCTGTCGCTGGTGACCCGGTATTGGGTCGATGACCTTAGGTCGCAAGTCGGGCTTTCGTATTCTTATGGTTCAGGTAGGCCATACGACAATCTGAATACTCCAGAGTTTATGGCAGAAAAAACGAAAGCGTTCAACAACCTTAGCTTTAACTGGGCGTATTTGATCGATCAGCAAAAAATTCTTTACTTCTCAGTGAGCAATGTGATGGGTTTCAACAATATCAACGATTACGCGTATGCCAATACGCCAGACATGAATGGTGTTTTCGATCGGCAGGCCATACGGCCTTCTGCAGACAGTTTCTTTTTTGTGGGTTTCTTCTGGACCATAAGCACCGATAAGAAGAGCAATCAGCTAGACAATCTATAACTGTCACAATTCATCGTGTAAAATCAACAGCTCGGTCAATGAAATTACCATTGCCCATAGATCATAACGAGTTTTGGGGCATAATTTAAAAACGAACAGTCATGAATATTTTAAAGTTTAACAAAACCATGAAAAATGTATTTTTAGTCGCATGTTCTGCATTTTCAATAGTGGCCTTTGCCCAAGATCGTTATGTATCAGGTATGGAAAAGGCAATGCTGCTCTGGAAAGAAGGCAAGATTACAGAAGCTTCAAATCTTTTTGAGCGCATTGCCATGGCCGAAGACGACAACTGGGTGCCGTATTATTACGTCTCTCAAGTGAATGCCGTTTCTTCCTTTGGCCTGAAAGATGAGGCCTTATTGACCTTGCGTCTAGAAAAAGCCAAGGAATTTATTGATATAGCCAAGAGGATTTCACCAGATAATGTAGAGTTGTTGATACAAGAAGCCATTATCAACACTGCTTGGATAGCTTTTGATGGGGCAACCTATGGCATGACGCTATCGGGCAAGAACACCCAATTGTATCAAAAAGCACTGCAATTGGCACCCAATAACCCTAGGGTGGTCTTTTCAAAAGCGGAATGGGATATGGGAAGTGCCCGCTATTTTGGAAAAGATACAGCCCCTTACTGTAAAGATGTGGAAAAGGCTTTGCAACTATTCGCTACCTTTGAATCAGATATTCCCTTTTATCCTAAGTGGGGTCAGGAACGGGCACAACAGGTGCTGGAACAATGTAAATAATGTTACGTGAAGGAATTTTTTAAAAATCTGTTGAACGCAGTGGCCGTAGGGATCGGAATTTATCTGGTCTTTATGGCCTACTTTTTTATAACCGATGGTTTTGGTGAAGGTTTTGGAATTCAAGATATGGTCCGTGAGTTATTTGAGAGCCTCATCTTCTCTACCATTCTTTATTTGACCAATGCTTACTGGATCCGGTTCCTTTTACTGAAATACAACTACTTTCTATATACGTTCAAGCGTTTGACCATTGCAATATCGGGTAACATTCTGATCTCATTGGTCGGTATTTTCATCGCTAGGGCATTGTTGACCGTGGTTGTCGAGGGGAAGAGCTTTTGGGCATTTTTAACCGACGAGAAACCACAATATTACCAGCAGGCACTATTGATTTCAATTGGTATATCCCTTGTTTTTTATGCGATATGGTATTATAAGTTCAGGCAAGATAGCAAAGTAAAAGAACAGAAGATTATTGCAGGAACGGCCTCTGCGCGGTTTGATGCCTTAAAGAACCAATTAGATCCCCATTTCTTGTTCAACAGTCTTAATGTGTTGACCAGTCTTATCGAAGAAGATCAACATCAGGCCCAGAAATTCACGACCTCCCTCTCAAAGGTCTATCGGTATGTGTTGGAGCAAAAGAACAAAGACCTTGTCACGGTAGATGAAGAACTCAATTTTGCCCGCACTTACGTCCGCTTGCTCAAAATGCGGTTTGAAGACAGTATTGTTTTTGATATTCCAGAAAAGGCATCTGACCCTGAGGCCAAGATTGTCCCCCTATCCTTACAATTGCTTTTAGAAAATGCCGTGAAGCACAATGTGGTCACTGCCTCAAAACCCTTGCATATCAGGGTTGCTGAAAAAGATGGTATACTCACCGTAAGCAATAACCTGCAAGAAAAACAGGTAGTACGAAAGAGCAGTGGGGTTGGACTGCAAAATATCAGACAACGCTATTCCATCTTGACCGATAGAGCGGTACATATCATTAAAACGGCTACAGACTTCAGTGTGCACCTACCCATACTTTCACAACAGGTTTCGATTATAGAGACCCAAGAAAGCCATATCGAGGAAAAGCGCTATTTGAAGGCAAAAGAACGCGTAGAGGCCATAAAGGGATTCTATGGCAACCTGCTATCGTATAGTTTGGTCATCCCATTTTTATGGTGGTTAAATTCCCGGACCACCAGTTTCATCTGGGCCATTTTTCCGACAATTGGTTGGGGAATAGGCGTGTTCTTTCATGGTATGGAAGCCTTTGGTTACAACCCACTTTGGGGCAAACGTTGGGAAGAAAAGAAAATTCGGGAATTAATGGAGAAGGATGATTTTTAAGTACCTGTACTGAATTGTCCATCCATACTTTTCTAACCAAAAAACACTTCACCACATCAACCATAACCACACAATTGCGATCCATCCCCAAAAACCTTCAATTGGGTAAGCTGGTTTTTTGATCCTGGGGCAACTTTCAGAAATTTGAAGTGTAAATAAATTAAAAACAGTAAAACATTTCAAAATGGAAAATACAAACACAAACGAGTACAAGTACAAGAAAGCAAAAGAACGGGTAGAATGCATCAAGGGGTTCTATACCAATGTTACGGTCTATGTCATTGTGATTACCTTAATGGCACTGTTGAACTATTTTACGACCAGTTTTCCATGGGTGGTCTTTCCGGCAGTCGGATGGGGATTGGGTGTGATAGCACATGGTTTTAGTGCCTTCGGATACAATCCTTTTTTGGGAAGTGACTGGGAGGAGCGCAAAATACGTGAACTGATGAACCGAGATACTTTTTAGTAATTTTAACAGACCAACTACTGATGGTCAAACCCACAAAATACAGTATCATGGAATTCAATAAAAATGAGAACAAGTATATACGTGCCAAAGAGCGAGTAGATGAATTAAAGAAATTTTATGCTAATCTGACCTCATATGTTATCGTGATCAGCGGCCTGGCAGTTTTGAATTATTATGTGAACGGATGGAGTTATATGTGGTTTCTCTGGGCGGCCTTTGGTTGGGGCATTGGATTGGTTTTCCACGCCATCGGCACCTTTAACCTCAACCCATTTTTTGGAAAGGGCTGGGAAGAACGTAAGATCAAGGAATTTATGGACAAGGATAATGAAAACAAAAAATGGAGATAGTTATGAAAACATTCAATGCAGAGAAATACGATAGGGCAAAGAAGCGGGTTGAAGATTTAAAGGGCTTCTACATACATTTTGCCGTGTATGTTTGTATCAATGCCTTCATATTGGTAAATATTTATGTTAGGAGTTTGGGCGAAGGCGAAAATTTTTGGCAGTGGAGCCACTTTTTCGTGCTGCTAGGCTGGGGCGTCGGTTTATTTTTTCACGCAGCAAGAATCTTCGGGTTTAACCTGATTTTAGGAAAAGATTGGGAGGAACGTCAAATACAAAAGTATATGGAAAAGGATAGAGAGGAAGCCGAAAAATACAGACAATCATGAAGCCATCCAACGAAACGGGAAAATTGGAACGGGCAAAAGCCCGGGTAAATGTTCTCAAAGGATTTTACCAACACCTGACCGCTTATATAATTGTCAATAGTATCTTACTCTTGTTTTCAGGAAAAATTACTTTTGTGCTGCTAAGTGAACGCGCTTTGGGCAACCCAGAATTTCTAGAGCGGATCAATTGGAGTATTTGGGGAACCCCGATCATTTGGGGAGTTGGGCTTCTCATACATGCCATAGTCGTGTTTGCCTTTAACCCGTTCAAGAAGTGGGAAGAACGGCAGATCCAAAAGTATATGGATGAGGATACAGATGTGATGGGCTAATTTTTATATTCGGTACTATGATGAAATATGCAGAACAGAAACGTGAGCGTGCCAAGAAACGGGTCAAAGAGTTGAAAGGGTATTACAACCACATCAAGATATTTATCATTGTCAATGGGTCGCTGTATGCATTCAAAAGCGGCTTATTGAACCCTCTTATGCCCGATGGTATTGTACTGAAGGCCTATTATTTTGACTGGGTCGATATCAATGTGCTCATTTGGGGATTGATCTTGGTTGTGCACACCTTGATCTTGTTCCAGCGTAAATGGTTGTTCTCCAAAAAATGGGAAGAACGGCAAATTGAAAAATATATGGAAGAGGATAGGGAAGAATCAAAAAAATATAGATAAACCTGACAAACCATTTTTTATGAAGGCAATCATAATTGAAGATGAAAAACCCGCTGCAAGAAGATTGGGAAGACTTTTGGAAGAATTGGATGTAAACGTTTCGAACATGCTACATTCGGTAGAAGAGAGCATCGATTGGTTCCAGAACAACGAACATCCAGATTTGATTTTTTTGGACATCCAATTATCTGACGGACTTTCATTTGAGATATTTGATGTCATTGAAGTCAAAAGTGCCATTATTTTCACCACAGCATATGATGAATATGCCCTACAGGCCTTCAAGTTGAACAGCATCGATTACCTGTTGAAGCCAATAGACGATGAAGAGCTTGAAAAAGCGGTAAAAAAGTACCAAAATTTTAAACCGGAAAAAGAAAGGATCTCGGTTGATTTTGAAGACATCAAAAAGTTGTTGGTCAACAACCCTATCGAGAGGGAGTATAAAAAAAGGTTTACGGTAAAGGTTGGGCAGCACATCAAGATTGTCAATGCTGATGAGGTGGAATGTTTTTATAGTGAGAACAAAGGCACCTATGCGGCAACGACTGAGGGCAGAAATTACCTTTTGGATACCACCCTTGAAAACTTGGAAGAAGAACTTTCACCCAAGGTTTTCTTTCGGGTAAGCCGAAAGTTTTATGTGAACGTACACCATATCAATGATATTATTTCGTATACCAATTCTAGACTTCAAATCAAGCTCAACCATTTTAAGGGACAAGAGATCGTCGTGAGCAGGGAGCGCGTGAAAGACTTTAAGCTTTGGTTGGAATAAAATATAATAGTTTTTTGATTTTCAATTAATTGAAATAAATAAAAACTGAATAATAGATAAAACTTATAGCAAGGTTTTGTCGAAAAATATCATACCTCATCTATACGGTTATCGTCAAAGGCCGAAGGTAACAATTTAGGAATCAAGGTGATGAAGATGGGGAGTAGAACAGCCCCCCCTGGCAACATGAAAATCGCCAGTGAAGGAATGGTCTTAAAGATATCGAGCAATTGATGTTGCATTTTTTTCTTTTCTTCTGGGGTCAGGTCCTTGACCGTTGATTTTGAGAGTAACAGCATCAGTTCCTTGCTTTCGGCAAGTTCCCGTTTCAGTCGTTTGCTGTTTCGCAATATCAGCTTGCCCACATTTTTTGACATGCCCTCATAGAATTGTGAAGCCAGGTGCCGGTCTTTTAGATAGGGTATGTTCGCCGCATTTTTCTTAAAGAAAAAGGTGACATTGTCGATGGCGGTTTTGACCTCATTTTTTGCTTTCCCCAAATCCTTTCCAATCCCAAAAATGAATTCTGATTCCGTATAATCCAATGACTGGTCTTCCCAAATGGTCAAGCAGGCAATATCCAATAGGTAGTCTTTTTCGCAAGCACTGAAATTACGGCGTAGCAAATCGATATAGCTGCCATCAAAATGGGCCTTTTTTAAATCTACGTAAGTGAGCGATGAGGCCAAAAGTTGAATAAGTTTTGCATCATTCTTGTTGGTTTCTTTTGAGTTCAATGAATGATAGGCAATGTTGATGGTGACATATTCAAGAAGCTGCGCATGTTCAATAATCGGTGAAATTTGATTGAGATATGCTCTAAAGATCAATACATCGATATACAAAAGTGAATTGGTCAGGCTGTTGCCCATGGCCTTGTTAAAGACACTGCCATTCAAATAAATTCGGGAATCCAACAACTTTTCGAGTTGGGCTTCCGTTTTTTTGCCGCTGAGAATTTTATTGAGAAATGAGATTTTGCCGACTCCCAGGTCTTCATAGTACTGGAATACCGTGTTCACAAAACTATTGAAATCTTTACTGCCGGTCTCAAATTCAAACGAAAAATAGAGTGCGGTAAGCAAGTTGATCTTTGCGATTTCATCTTCGGTAAGTTGATGTGGCGGGTTGATGAACTTAGGTGCCGAGAGATGGATGCCGTAGATAAAACCGTGTGCCAGCAGGTCTTGATAAAGTTCAGAAAAATCAGTGTACACTAATTCCCTATCCCTTAAAAGATGGCCAAACTTATTGATCCAACCTGAGGCTGATGGATTCATGGCTACACGAATTACGCCTCCAAAGAAAAGCAAATTATAGGACTTTTTAGATAATATATAGCCATAGGGTACCACTTATCTTGAAACGCTTGTCAAGATACGAACATACCTTTACGACAAGCCCTACAGTAGATACTGCCCCTCTTTAGCTGTGTTAGCGAAAAATGGGGTGCCCGGTCATGGCCTTATGTTTTTCCGATTTTTAAAGACTGATAAAATTATCAAGTTCCAACGTCCAATCGTAATTTTCGTAGGTGAGGTTGATTTTCGTATCATCTGGAATGATATGGTGCTCTTGCAATATTTTTTTGATTCCACGCTTTCCGCCAAAGTCTCCACGGAACCAGTTGAATAAGGCAGTTACAGTGACTTCTTTTTTGTCGGGGTCATACTTTGAAGAGCGTTTCAAAAAAAGTTGTGTGCCTTTTTTTAACTGTTCTTGTAAGCGTTCTGGTGTGTATATGGCCACAGGGGGGCAATCTTTGGCCCCGCAGTTCAGGGCAAAGTGGATGCGGTAGTCCGGTTGTTCGACCCGCAGGCGACGCTCAAAACTGTTGGGGAACCATGTTCTGACATAACCGAATCCCTTGTCCCATTGTGATTTTCGTATAATACCATGCTCAATTTTTGCAAATGCGATTTTCTCCCCGGCGATGACCAACTGTTCTTTGGCAAAGAATTCACTTTTATCCTCATAATATTCCGGATGCTCATTGAGAATCACCAAAATAAACGCATTGTAGATGTTGATCCAAAAGGCAAGTTTTTGGGCATCGGTCTGTAATGCACCCTCCAATTCTTCGACACGTAATTTTGCCAATTGTTCTTGGATCCGCTTGGTGTCATTGCCGGCTTTGATGTCTTCAAGAAACTGCTCAGAAAGTGAATTGAGGTGGTCAAAACCGTCTTTTCCCTGGGTGGGTTCCTGTACTTTGCAACAGCTGAACAAGACCCAGACCAATATGACAAGCACATGTAACTTCATTATACCGTTTTGTCGTAGCTGCGCTAAAATACTTTCTTCTTTGTTTTCGAAAGCATGGCAAGGTAACAGATCAGATCGAATGCCATTGACGTTTAACCTGTGGAAATGTACGCTATTGACCCACCAATAACTTTTTGAAATCTGATGAAAATCATGTTTTCTGAAATCAGCGTCAAATAAGTTTGTCTCAACTTAAATAAAACGTATGTATTATGAAAAAAGTAATGATTTCTTTGGGTTTGGCATTGTGCTGCCTTTTTAATTGGGCGACTGCACAGAATACTGCAGATAACGATTTTAAGCAATGGCAATTTCGGTTACGGGGTATTGCCGTGACACCTGATGAAGGTGCTGATATTGCAGCTATTGGAGGCGATGTTTCGATCTCGACCGCATATGTTCCAGAATTTGATGTTACCTATTTTTTTGATGACAACTGGGCAGTTGAGCTGATTTTGGCAACGGCAAACCATGATGTCGAGGCTATCAATACAGCAGTCGGGGATATTGACCTAGGCGATGTGTGGCTATTACCGCCCACACTGACCGCGCAATATCACTTTACGGGCGGGGCATTTGTACCCTATGTTGGCGCAGGCCCAAACCTCACCATATTTTATGGAGTCGATGAAGGTTCTGTTGCTGATGATGTGGATTATGACACTGCTTTTGGATTTGCGTTACAAGGTGGCTTTGATTTCATGTTGAACGATACTTGGTTTCTCAACCTAGATATCAAAAAGTTGTTTTTGGGTACAGATGCCACGATTGATGCTACAACAGCCTTGGGAGCTACCGTCGAAGCCGATGTAGATATTGACCCATGGATATTGGGTGTTGGTGTGGGCGTAAAATTATAGCGATCGACTTTTACTAAGTGAAGTGGATGACGACGGTATGGGGAATAAAAATGAACTGCGACAGGAATCGATTTGGCCTGCCGCAGTTTTCAACATTTCAATTAATGCCCTCTACTTTCTTTATGGGTCTTACCTCGATCCGCCATATACCCTCTTCAAAACGCGGATCTTTCTTTGCAAGGGCAATGGCCTCATCTAAATTTTTGGCCAGTAAGTGATAATAGCCAGAAATTACCTCCTTGGTTTCATTAAAGGGGCCATCTATGATCTCTCTATTTTTGTAAGAGAGTATCACTCCTTCATTTTCTAGAGGTTGAGCCGATTTCATATGCCCTTTTTCAGCCAATTGTTTGAGATAGGCACCAATCTTTTCAATATGATGCTGCATTTGTTCTGGAGAAAGATTTGATTTGGGTGTTACCTCGTTTCGAATCAGTAATAAAAATTCTTGCATAATTCCTTGGTTTTAAATTAAGAGATACCCCTTAAACAATCGAATGGGCTAAATAGGGACAATCTTGTACAACTTTTTTTCGATGAGTAAGGTGTCCCTGGAATTTTGAGCTAGTTCAAGGGCTTTTCTATACGCACCTTCTGCCATGGTATTTTCACCCTCCTTTTGATAAAGTTCGGCCAAGGTCAAATGAAAGAGGTAGTAGTTGTCAATGATGGTCTCTCCTTTGAGCTTGTTGAGTTCCATGATGGCTTTTAGGTTGCCGGCGACATATGCCAGTGCCACACACCGATTCAAGTGTGTAATAGGGGAATCTTCCAATAATAATAAGCGATCGTAGAGTGACAATATCTCATTCCAATTGGTGGCCTCAAAACTTTGGGCCATACAGTGGTTAGCTGAAATAGTGGCCAATAATGCAAATTTCGACGTCTCTTGGGCCATGTTCAACAGTCGTAGATGTTGTACTCCCATTTGAATCAATTTCATATTCCACAACGAGCGATCTTGTTGTTTCAAAGTTTGCAGTGTGCCTTTTTTTGAAATTCTCGATTTGAAACTAGCACAATTAAAATACATTAGTGCCAGTAAGGCATGGCAGTTGGTCTTGTCTTGAATGGCAGTACTGCCATTCAAGAGTTTTACCAAACGAATGGCTTCCAAGCACAGGTCATAACGGATAATCTGGTTTTTTCGGGAAGGAAAATACCCTTCGTTGAACATCAGATAGATGGTTTTAAGCACATTATTGGCCCGAGGTTGTATGTCTTTCTCAAAAAATTGATCAAAATCCACTTTCCGCAACTGTTTTCTTTCCCGAACCAATCTTTTATTGATCGTTTCATTAGAGGTAAAAAAGGCATCAGCAATTTCAGGAATACTGAACCCTGAGAGTATTTTGAGTACAAGAGGTATCTGGTATTTTTCTGAAATGGAAGGATGACAGGTGGCGAACATCATTCGCAGTAAGCCATCTTCAATGACTTCTTCTGAAAACTCGAGCTTATTAGTGGGAAAGGCTTCCTTAGTTTTAATTGAAATATAGGTGCGATGGTGTTTTTTGCGATTCAGCACATTGATGGTCAAATTTTTAGCAGTAGCATACAGCCATGATTTTGGATTTTTTGGAATGCCTTTGATTTCCCAGTGTGAAACCGCTTTAGCCAAGGTCTCCTGAACAATATCCTCTGCGGTTTCCACATGCTCACCGCCTAAATAATGTGCGATTACCGCGACAAGCCTACCGTACTCATTTCTAAAAAAATGGGCAGCCAACCTGCGGGTTTCTTTTTTTTGGTTCTCGGTCATTGTATGTATCGATTGCACCAAGCAGTGTGGTTAAGAAATGCCGAGCAGGGTGTCGGTATCTAAAACAGTTGCAAATTCACCATGCAGATTGGCTAAAGTAGTTTGATGGATGAGTTCTGCATCAAATTTTTCACCATGAAGACCCATACGGTCAAAGGTTGCGGTGGCATCAGCGATCAAGTAGGTATCAAATCCCAGATTGCCGGCCATGCGAACACTGGTCGATACGCAATGGTTTGTGGTCAAGCCCACGAACACGACAGTGTTTATGCCCTCTTGCTTCAATTGCGACTCCAAATCGGTGCCGATAAATGCACTATTGACGTTTTTTACAACAACAGGCTCCCCGTCGATGGGTTTGACCACATCCTTGATCTCAAAGCCAGGCTTCGATGCATGTAATGGCGATTCGGTATTGGTAGAGCTATGCTGTATATGAAAGATGGGCAACCCTAAATTGCGCCATTGGTGGAGTATTTTTTCCATGTTGTGTTCCGCATGGGGATTATTGCGGTTACCACCATAAAAATTCCATTCATCCAATCCTTTTTGGATGTCGATTAACAGTAGTGCAGTGTTCTTCTTGATGAGATCCATAGCTAAACTTTTTAATCATAAATACGGATGATTTCCCCGTTTCCCCTTCCGTACACACTACGGGCATACCCATTGACCATTTTGGCCATGGGTATCGGGTTGTGACCCGGAAAAAAGGTTTTGTACTTTGCATAGGCGTCTTCAACGACCCCACAGGAAACCACATTGAGGCGAATGCCATTTTCAAGTTCCAGGGCTACGGCCTTGACAAAGCTATGGATGCCCCCATTGACCATGGCGGCACTGGCAGTTTTTACCACCGGGTCATCGGCCAAGATACCTGTGGTCAGGGTAATGGACCCCTTTGCATTCAGGTAGTGCTTTCCGATTCGTACCAGATTGACCTGCCCCATGAGTTTACTTTTCAAACCTATGTAATAATCCGCTTCTGAAAGGGCGTCAAAATGGTCCCATTTGGCTTCACCGGCCGTATTGATAATGGCATCTACTTTTCCGACTTGCTCAAAAAGCTTTTTGATGGAACCACTGTCAGCAATGTCTACAAGAATGGCACCTTGCTTTCTTCCGGTGACCAGCACCTCATTTTGGGTTTCAAAAAATGCAACCACCCTTTTTCCTATGGTTCCATATCCCCCAACGACCAATATTTTCATGTGTTTTTAGCCCAGGTTGTGCGCTATCGAAGTTACGTAAATATGGCAAGGTAGGCGTATTGATTTTGCTAAAACGTTGACAAAGGGGTTTCTCAGTCGTTCTGCGCTTTCGAAATGACATTTTGGGTACTTGTTTGTGTTTTGCAAATCACTTTTGAGGCATTTTCCGCTGTCATTTCGAGCACAGCGAGAAATCTAAGCACGTGTTGTTCGATAGATTTCTCAGTCGTTTTGCCACTTTGAAATGACTTTACGGTTTATAAGGATAACAATTCCCCCAATCGGTCAAAGGTGGAACCCCAACCGTTGTAAAAACCCATTTCTTCTTGTTTGCAATAGGCCTCGGTATCATGTATGACATGAAAGGTAAGTTGGGTCTGTTCCCCATCGGCTTTGAAGATAGCATGCATCACCACATTTTCGTCATGGGGCGAAAGTTGGCCGAGGTAACGATCTTTTCATAGGGCACCATGTTTAGATAGTCAGTTAAAAAATCAAAGGAAACTGTTCTAACGGAATTTAAACAAGATGAATAAATAACAAGACTGATATGAACACTATACTTTATTGGAAGTATAATTCTATAAGGTCATCATCTGTAGGATTATTTCGCAAGTAAATAAGGGTTTGATTGATACTTTATATCTCTTTATGTAAGGGCAAAATGATTTATAGTTTAGTTGCGGTTGTTAATAATCCCATATCTCTATGGGGTTTCTCTTTTGCTCGTGCATATCCCCTCCACTAATTCTGTCCCAAAACCTACCACCAACTATTTGTTCTGCGTCATAGGTTACAACGATATAGTCCTCTATATTCCCATCTAGTTCTTTGTTTTCCATTTCAAAGGTCCATAATTTCAACCTTCCCTTATCATCTTCTGCTAACACACTTTTAATAAATGCATGTGGGATCGGAACATCGATACCATATGCATCCTGTTCATCACCAATGGTTTCGATTTCTCTATCAAAATAGAAAACAGGACATGTCAGCACATAGGTTTCCAATACATTTTCTTGGTTGTTTAAATGTCGGATCGCTTCCTCTAAATGTTTCCATATGCGTCGGTTAAAATTTGGCTTTTGAGGGGACATGTTTGACATCAAAAAAGTTTCACTATTTTGAATCTCTAAGATATCATTATTGGCACTTGCCACTAAATGCCCTCTATCATAGCCACTTCCCCTATAAGCTTCTAGTCCAGCTCTGAATCTTCGGGGAATTCTGATATCTGCCCGAAAATTATTCATTCGTTCTGCCTCGGTCGGTAAATAGTTGTTCCGATTTATTATTTCAAGAGTCCATTTTGCTTGTCTGAAATACCATGAGTAACCAATGGTGAAATACCTGCCAGTTAAAATTTCGTCACAAACTGGGGCCCCGTATCTAAGTTCTGGCTGAATTTGAAAAGGATTATCCATTTTGATAAAAATTTATATGTTATTGCTTTGTGTAATGATTTCTTGCCTGATCGATACGTGTTAATGGTCACTAGTCAAATGCACCTCAAAAAAGTGACGATACCGTATTTTGGAATATAAGTTTATGTTTCGTTAATGGGGGAGATGTTCTTGGTATGGGAACAGAGACAAGTTAATTCTTTTTGTTGAAGAAAGTAAGAAATTATAGGGTTTCAATGTAAAAAAAAGGTTATTTAACTACTCCCTCCAAAACCTTCCACACATTGTCCCGTACCATCTGGTGTCCCTCTGGGGAGGGGTGAATGCCATCTTCCAAATTCAGTTCGGGCATGCCCGCCACCCCTTCCAATAAAAAGGGAATCAAGGCAATGTCGTTCTGCTCGGCCAGTTCAGGAAAAATCTTGCGAAACTCCGTGGTGTATTCGGGCCCCATGTTGGGCGGAATCTGCATGCCGGCCAATACGATTTGGGTATTCATATTCTTTTCCTTGACCAGATCGATCATGGCCTGTAGGTTAGCTCGTGTCTCTGTCAGGGGAATGCCGCGCAATCCGTCGTTGGCACCCAGTTCCAACACAAACACATCAACCTTTTGGTTCAGCACCCATCCCAATCGGTTACGACCGCCCGCAGTGGTTTCTCCACTCAACCCTGAGTTGATGACGGTATAATTGAGGTCAAGGGAATCCAGCCTATCTTGGATCAAAGCCGGAAAGGCCTCTCCCAGTTCCAACCCATAGCCTGCGGTAAGGCTGTCGCCAAAAAATAGTATGACCTTATCAGTGGGTGCTACAGCGGTGGTTTCGGAGCTACTGTCTGCCTTTGGGGTATCTGAAGTTTTTTTGGAAGCATCTCCACAGGAAATACAACACAACAACAAAAAAAAATAACGAAACTTTAAGAGGTCTTGCATGGGTTATGGGCCTTAAAATCAAAATCAAATGCCTATTTTTCCTGTTTTAGAAAAAAGAAGCCAAAAGTGCCATGTCAAAGATATTAAACGTCGACCATCTAGGGAAGACCTATACCAGTGGTTCGAAAAAATTAACGGTACTGCACGATGTCAGCTTCGGTATCGAAACAGGGGATACTTTTGCCATTGTTGGACCTTCGGGAAGTGGAAAAACCACATTGTTGGGCCTCTGTGCTGGACTGGATTATCCCGATACGGGCACTGTCGAACTCTGTGGTACTGATCTGGGCCGTTTGAATGAAGATGAACGCGCCCGACTGCGCAACGAAAAGGTGGGCTTTATCTTTCAAAATTTTCAATTGTTGCCTACGTTGACGGCCCTTGAAAATGTGGTGGTACCCTTGGAATTACAAGGGGTGAAAAATCCTGCCAAAGTAGGGAAAGCGTTGTTGGACAAAGTGGGCCTGCTGGATCGTTTTCACCACTATCCCTCACAACTGTCCGGTGGGGAGCAGCAGCGGGTGGCATTGGCCCGGGCCTTTTCAAACAGTCCGTCGATCTTGTTTGCCGATGAGCCCACGGGCAATCTCGACCAAGATACGGGCGACCGTGTGGTGCAATTGTTGTTTGAGCTCAACCAAGAGGCAGGTACGACCCTGGTCATTGTTTCGCATGACCTGGAGCTGGCTAAAAAATGTCAACGTTTGTTGCGCTTGCGTGGAGGCAAAGTGGTATCAAACGAGGTTTTGGTCGCATCGTGAGCAGTTCTTCGACACAACTCTCGAAAGCGGGATGGAAATGGTTGCTGAAAATGGCCTGGCGTGACAGCAAGGCGAGTGGCAGTCGGCTGTTATTGTTTATGGCCTCCATCATTTTGGGCATTGCGGCCGTAGTGTCCATACAGTCCTTCAGCGAAAATTTAGAAGAGAACATTGCCTTACAATCCAAGGCCTTGATGGGTGCCGATTTTGTGGTTGATAGCAACCAACCGCCCAATGAAAAGGTCATGGCGATCATCGATTCCTTGGGTGGGGCCGATGCACGTTCGCTACAATTTGGGTCAATGGCGGTTTTTCCAAAAACCGGGGATACGAAATTGGTCGCGGTACGTGGCATTGAAGGGGACTATCCGTTCTATGGGGAACTGCAAACGGAACCGGTATCTGCGGCCAACACCTATCAAAAATCGGGTGGCGCCCTGGTCGATGCCACGCTGCTATTACAGTACGGAATGCAACGGGGCGATTCCATCAAATTGGGCAATACGGTTTTCCCTATTTTGGGTACCTTGATTTCTGCACCCGGTACCTCAGGTTTGGGTGCTTCGGTGGCCCCACCGGTCATCATTCCCTATAGTGCAGTAGAGGGTACGGGGCTCATACAATTGGGAAGTCGGGTAGGGTATGACTATTATTTTGTGGCTGAACCCGAACAAGATCTCGTGGAATTGGACAAGGTCGTCGATCCACAGCTTGATGTCGAAAATGCAGATTTGGACACGCATATCAGTACAGCGGCACAGTTGGGAAGAAGCTATGATAATTTTGGAAAATTTCTCAATCTCATTGCCTTTATAGCCCTTTTATTGGGCTGTGTCGGCGTGGCCAGTTCAGTGCACATCCATATCAAGGAAAAATTGCGGTCTGTGGCCGTACTGAAATGTATTGGCGCGACCCGAAAGCAGACCTTTTTGATCTACCTGCTGCAAATAGCGGGCATGGGGCTATTGGGTGGTATTTTTGGGGTGTTGGGTGGATTGTTGCTACAACAGTCCTTTCCTTTGTTGTTACAAGGCTTTTTGCCATTTGAGGTACAGATTTCCCTTGCACCCAACGCACTTTGGGCGGGATTGGTATCGGGGTTACTGTTATCGGTACTGTTTGCCCTGATGCCCTTGTTGAATACTTGGTTCGTGTCTCCTTTACAGGTATTGCGGGTCGGGGAGAATCGGTTTCAAAAATCGCGTACGGCACAGTTATGGGTCTTGTTGGGCATTGTATTGTTTATTTTTTCCTTTTCGTTTTGGCTACTGGGCAGCGCACAGTATGCACTTTATTTTGTATTGGGCATTTTGGTGGTCTTTGCCCTTTTGGCAGGTGTGGCCACCCTTTTTATGCAGGCTATCAAAAAATATTTTCCCATTTCTTGGGGATTCACGGCCCGTCAGAGCCTTTTGAACCTATATCGCCCCAATAACCAGACCACGGTCTTGATCTTGGCCATTGGGGTAGGTACTTTTTTGATCAGTACACTCTATTTTACCAAAGACATTTTGTTGTCGCAGGTCTCTTTGGAAGCTTCGGAAGACACCCCCAACCTTATTTTACTCGATGTGCAAAGCGACGAAAGATTGGCGGCGGCCAATAGTATTGAAGCTTCAGGATTGCCGGTACTGAACAATATTCCGATCATTACCATGCGGATACACCAGATCAAGGACCGATCGGTACGTGAACTTATCTTGGATTCGACCGCTGCCATTAACCGTTGGGTGTTGTTCCATGAGTTTCGGGTCACTTATCGCGATTCACTGGTAACCTCAGAGCGAACGGTTGAGGGTAGCTGGCCCATAGTGCGCGATGGAAATGACATCATACCGATTTCGATGTCTGCCAATGTGGCTGATGATGCCCAGGTGAAGTTGGGAGACACCTTGGTGTTTAACGTGCAAGGCGTATTGATGGAGACCCAGGTGGCCCACCTTCGTGAAGTGGATTGGGCCCGGATGCAGATCAACTTTTCTATTTTATTCCCCTCTGGGGTGTTGGAAGAGGCGCCCCAGTTCCATGTATTGTCCACAAAAGCCCCCAACGCCACAAAATCTGCCGAATTGCAACGTGATTTGGTGCGAAAGTTTCCAACGGTATCCATTATCGATTTGCGACAGATTTTGACGGTCATTGAAGATATTTTAAACAAAATTGCTTGGGTGATCAACTTTATGGCATTCTTCAGTATTTTAACAGGAATCATCGTATTGATTGGATCGGTTCGTACCAGTAAGTACCAACGGATTAAAGAAAATGTGTTGTTGCGTACGTTGGGGGCCAAAGGCAAACAGATTATTCGGATCACTACCTTAGAATACTTGTATTTGGGACTTTTGGGCGGAGGCATAGGTATCGTACTGTCATTATTGGGCAGTCTGTTATTGGCCCAATTTGTCTTTGAGGTCAGCTTTGTGCCCTCTGGTGTTCCTTTTTTCATTGTGCTGCCGGGTATTATGGCCCTGGTGCTTTTGATCGGACTGTTGAACAGCAAGAGCGTGTTACAGAGCCCACCTTTAGAGGTGCTTCGTAAAGAGGGAGGGTAAGTGGTATTTCATATTCCCTCGACCTCTTTTTGTTTGGAGGGAAAATTTTGACGGACATTTGAATGGATTTTGCTGTCACTTTGCTTCTTCAAAATGACTTTTGTTGGTGAATAGGGCTATCATATGGAGCTGATGTGAGAAACCTAACCCAACAGAAGCTTGTAATCTTGATAAAGTCATGGTTGTAGGTTTGCCGGTCGCCCTGCTATTTCGAAATAACAAATGGTGCCCCGAGGTCATTTCGAGTGCAACGAGAAATCCAATAATGCGATGTCAAAGAGATTTTCCGGTCGCTTTGCTCTTTCGAAATGACTTTAAGGCCAGTGTGGTTTTAAGAGTTCTTTATTGTCACGAATGCCCCGCTTCAGGTTTTCACAAAGTATGATGGATTTGTCTATACGGGTTTGGGAATTTTTATAACGGGCAATCATGTAGATCAATCCCCTTTTTTTACCTGCGGTCAATGTTTCAAAAATCTGAAAGGCCCCATAATCGCTGTTCCATACGGCCTCCAGTTCTTCGGGTACCTCGACGCCATATTTTGAGGTGTCTTCAAAGAGCTGCAACTGAAAATAATCGTTGGGGAAGATGTTCAACGCCTTTTGGTTGCTCTTGCTGAACATGATGGTGTAGCCCCCAACCTTACGCCTGTTCAAAGCTGCATGAAACGCGATGGAATTTCCTTCGGACGAAGCTTTGACCAGCACCCGTTTATGGCCTTTTGCAATAAAAGGAGCCACAATAGCCTCAGGCAGTTGCACACTGTGCATACCATGTACTGTTACTTCAAAAACAGGGCTTTTCATGAATAGATGAAGGTACAAATACTTTTAGCGTATTAAAAAAGAAGAGCAACTATATTTGATTTTCAACATACGATACGATTTTGACCTTAAGCTCGTTCTATAATAACCTGACCCCCAAAGGTAGCTTAAACGTTAAACCAAATTCTATGTCGGCACATGGGCCATTAAGGTATATTGATTTTTTAAGGTACTGTAACAAGCGGAGGCTTTTCTGTAAAAGCTACCATCGCTTGAAGAAATTAAGGGATAAGAAGCAAATTGATTACCATAATTATGTAAGGTCACTTCGAAGTATCCATAAATCTGCTATTGAACTCGAACTGGATTACTTTGATATTCTACATATGCGCTATTGATATCTAGGCCAAATTTTATGTGGAAAGCGTATTGATGATCTGTGTTTCACTATGAAGGGTGCGATGAACAGGGCATTTATTCGCAATTTCCAAAATGCGGGCCTTTTGTTTTTCATCTAAATCGCCCTTTAATTTGATTTCACGGTGAAAAGTATCGATTTTAGCACGTTCCGCTTCACAATCTTGACAATCGACTGCATGGTCTTTGCTGTATGAGGTATGCACTTCGACGTTGTCGACAGGCCAACCCTTTCGTTTGGCATATAGTTGAATGGTCATGGCTGTACAGGCAGAAAGTCCGGCAGATACCAGTTCGTAGGGAGAAGGGCCAAAATCATTGCCCCCAAAGTCGTGAGGTTCATCGGCCAATAAATAGTGGTTGCCCATTTTCATATGTGTGGTAAAACCGTCTTCGGCAGCTAAACTTGCGGCTACCTGGTGTTTGGTCTTCAATGAGGTGTCAATCCGTTCTGCTACATTCAGGTAACGCTTTGCCCAACCAGAAATGATCTCGCCCACGTACATGGAATCTTCTTTTTTGGAGAGTAAGTGGTCAGCACCATCCAAAGACACAAAACTTTTTGGATGGTGGGCAGCGACATAGATTTCTTCAGCATTTTTTATCTCCACAGTGTCATCATGGGGTGAATGTAAGATCAGCAACGGTTTTCGCAATGCTTTTGCCGTTTCTGGCAACGATTTGGTTTCCAGATCATCCAAGAACTGTTTTTTGATGGTAAAGTCACGCCCACTAAGGTTTACCAATGCTTTGCCCGTAGCTTGGATTTCAGCAATGCCATTTTTGAGCAAATGCGTCACGTGCAAAGGGTTTGATGGAGCACCCACCGTGGCAATGGCCTTCACGGACCCAATTTCCCGTGCAGCAAAAATGACCGCTGCACCTCCAAGGGAATGGCCGACCAATAGGGTAGGTGTGCTATAATTTTCTTTAAGAAAGCCTGCTGCTGCGACAAGATCTTCGACATTACCAGAAAAGTTGGTATCGGCAAAATCACCATCACTTTCACCTAGGCCAGTAAAATCAAACCGGAGCAGTCCGAAACCATTTGCGGTCAAGGCCTTGCTAATGTTCTTAACGGCCAATAGGTTTTTGTTGCAGGTAAAGCAATGCGCAAAAAGTGCAAAATTATGGGGGTGTCGATCAACGGGCAGTTGCAAACGTCCCACCAAGGTCTGGCCCTGTTTGTTTTGAAAATTGACTTTTTGGAGGTTCATGGGCGTTGGATTAGAGTTTGAAGAAAAAAGCTAAAAGGCAACCATTTTCCACACTTCCCTTACACCCGTCCTTCTAACTCTGTTTCTTTTTAAAGATACCCCTTAAGTCGGGATTGTAAAAGAATCCTATCTGAATGCGGTCGAAATTGGTGGTATTAAAATGATTTTTCAAGAACCCGAACTGTACACTGCTATTTTCGGTAACGTGTACCCCCAAAGCACCGTACAATCGGTTTTGTCCGAAGATATCATCTTGAAAATTGATAAAGATTTCATCGTACAGGTTGATAAAAAAGGTGTTGGTCAAGGGTAGGGTCACCTGAATGCGATAGCGTCCACGATGTTGTGTGTCAGTGCGGTCACCAAAATCCAGAAAACGTTGTTCGATACGATAGCGGTGTTCGAAAAGAAGTTCCCAAACCTTGTTTTTAAGGATGAACTGTTCAAAAATTCGATGCTCCCTGCTGTCCTGGTCCCCTTCAGGCTCTTCAAAAGACCCGTCGGTCTTGATAAAACCGTATCCAAAGGTGGCTATGGCATTAGGGTCAATATGGTAATTGAGCCCTGTTCGTAACAATAATTGGTTAAAGTTGCCCGTGGTCTCATAGTAACGAAACTGTGCCTCGCTATGGATACTGAAACGATCTGAAATTTTGTTGGTACCAAAGTACATGTACCATGCGCCGAGTTCATCTTCACCCGTTTCTTGGGCAAAAAGCGATCCCACGGTCAAAAGCAAGAATAGGAGCGTGGTTTTTTTCATCTAATCCAAACTAAAGGTTTCTGTTTCCTTAAAAGGCGACAGGTTAAGGGCTTCAACGGATTCACGATAGGCTGTCCAAGAATCGGTAAAGAAGGTGTTGGTTTTTTGCAATGCCAATTTCAGCTCTTCTGCAGCCAGTCGAATCAAGCGTCTTTCGGTCTCGGTAATGCCCGATTTGCGAGTGTTGACATAGTAATTGGCAATATTCAAACGCTGCATCACGGTGATTTCTGGGTTGCGCGTAATGCCCTGTCGCTTGTCTTCTTTACCCAAATACATGGCAACAACGCTGTCGATTTGCTTTGCTATATCTTGTGAGGCCTTAATTTGGTCTTTGTATTTTTCTTTGTCGAACTCCTTCATTTCCTTTTCAAACCTACTGACCAGATTTTTGCTTTCTACCAACTGTTTTACGGCATCGGCTGCTTTTTGAATATGGCCTTGCAAGGTTTTGCCAGTTTCGTACACTTCGTTGAGCGAGGCCAACGAAACGTTCAACCGTGGATCCGTCTTGACCGTTAAGGTCGTACTGTCCTTATTTTCCCCAAAATGCAGCACCATGTTGTAGGTGCCAGGTTTTACAGTTATTCCTCCCTGTTCTTGTTTGTCTTTTTTGATTTTTCGAGAGGGGCGGTCTGGTCCTTTTTCATCCAGTTCCCAATAGATACGATGAAAACCTGCTTTTTCTGGAGTCTTGTATTTAAGGGTACGGATCAGTCGCTTACCATCATAAAAATCAAACTGTACAGAGTCTCTTTTTTGTACCCCGGTCAACTTTTTTGTTTCCTTTTTACTGTCATCTGAAGGGGTGTCATCTTTATCCGTATCGGTTCCTTCCCCTTCCTTTTTCTTTTTTCCTTCTTTGAGGTAATAGGTGATCATAGCACCACGTTTACGGTTTTCACCATTGTAGAGGGCATCTCCGCCAAAACGTGTTCCTGTGCCCTGTTGATAGGCGGCAAGATATGCTGTCGGGCTGTCAAACAGTTTGATGTCTTTTTGTAAGATAGCCATATCACCTGCCAGTGCACGCAATGGGCGTATATCATCCAAAACCCAGGCTGCTCGACCGAAGGTACCCATGACCAGATCGTGCTCCCTAGGTTGAATGACCAAATCTTTTGTGGATACCGTTGGGAAGCCCTCGGTCCATTTAGCCCATGAGGATCCGGCATTGAATGAAATATAGAGGCCATCATCGGTACCCAAAAACATCAAGTTCGAGTTTTGGGGATCTTCGACAATGGAGAGGGTGTAACTTTCCACATCATTTTCATCTACGATACGGGTCCACGATTTTCCGTAGTCCTTTGTTCGGTAAGCATACGGGGCATAGTTGAACCTTCGGTAGTCGTTGGCTATCAATAAGGCTTCGCCCTTTCGGTTTTTGGAAGCTTTTATCTGTGGGATCCAGCTGCCCTTGGGCAATCCCTTGATATTGTCGGTCACCTCTGTCCAGGTCTGTCCCCCGTTTTGGGTATAGTGTACCCGTCCATCATCGGTGCTGACCCACAACATATCCTTTTCTACGGGTGAGGGTTCGATGACCAAAATGGTGCAATGATTTTCGGCGCCGGTAGCATCCATGGTCAAGCCCCCGCTTTCACTTTGTTTTTGTTTTTCGGGATCATTGGTGGTCAAATCTGGTGAAATGGTTTCCCATGTCAGGCCTTTATCGGTACTCTTATGCACAAACTGGCTTCCAAAGTATACGGTACCATTATCAAATGGGTCTTGGCCGATACCGGCATTCCAGTTGAAACGGAGCTTTGTAGTCACATCGGGTGGGGTAGGGCGTACAATGTAATTGTTTCCTGTTTTCCAATCGTATCGTGACACGAACCCTTGTTGGCTCATGGCATACCCAAATTGGTTGTCATCAAGATCTGGTACTACGTCAAAACCGTCACCAAAAGCAATTTCTTGCCAATAGCTATTGCGAATGCCCTGGGCACGCCATACATAGGCAGGTCCACGCCAAGAGCCATTGTCTTGCATGCCCCCATATACATTATAGGGGTATTCATTGTCGATGTTGATGTGGTAAAACTGTGCTACGGGGAGATTGCCGATAAAACGCCAGGTTTGCCCTCCATCTTTGGTAATGTTCATACCCCCATCGTTACCATCGATCATGAATTGCCCATTTTCAGGATGGATCCACCAAGCATGGTGGTCGGGGTGCACTCCATTGTCAACACCATAGGCTGGCATCAATTGCGTAAAGTTTTTGCCCCCATCTTCTGAAACATTGACATAGGTGAAAATAGAGAATACCCGGTTTTCGTTTTCAGGGTCGACATAAATTTCAGAGTAGTAGAAGGGCCGGTTACCGATATCAGTTTTGTCATTGATTTTTTTCCATGTAAACCCACCATCTTCAGATTTGTACAGGGCATTCTTTTTTGCCTCAATCAGGGCATATACCAGGTTGGGCTTGTTTTTGGCGATGGCAATACCTATGCGACCCAGTTCCCCTTTGGGCAGTCCATCTTCATCTGTCAGTTTTTTCCATGTTTTTCCACCATCATGGGTCATATGGAGTCCACTTCCCTCACCTCCAGACTTAAAGAACCATGGATCGCGCTTATGTTCCCACAGTGCGGCGATGAGCTTATTCGGATTGGTGGGATCCATAACCAAATCTGCCACTCCGGTCTTGTTGTTGACAAACAATATTTTTTCCCATGTTTCACCACCATCTGTTGTTTTGTAGACACCCCGCTCAGGATGGATACCCCATGGAGAGCCAATGGCACCCACATACACCACATTGGGATTTACCGGGTCAATGATGACCCTATGGATGTGTCGGGTCTTTTCAAGCCCCATATTTTTCCATGTCTTTCCGCCATCCAACGATTTATAGATCCCATATCCACCATTCAAACTGTTTCTTGGGTTTCCTTCGCCAGTACCTACCCATAGTACAGCGGGATTGGACTGTTGTATCGCCACTGCGCCTATGGAGGCGGTAACTTCCTTGTCAAAAATAGGCTCCCATTTGATACCACCTGAAGTTGATTTCCATAGCCCACCCGAAGCTGTGCCCACGTACATGACATCTGGATCGGACAATACCACATCGATGGCCGTAACCCTACCGCTCATCCCTGCCGGCCCTATGTTACGGGGCTTTAGGTCTTGTACCAAATCCATTGAAAATTCCTGGGAAAACAATACTGGGGTTGCCAAAAGCAATACGAAGAAGCTTAATTTTTTCATTTTTAGCATAGTTAATTAGTCGGCTAAAGATAAAGAAAAGTGTTTGCCGATTTCTTAAAGGGTTGTTAAGGGGAAGGCGAATATATTTTGACTATTTTTAGCAGTAATGAAGCAAAAAGCCCCTTGGTATTATCTGGTACTTTTGATTTTGGCCGGGGAGGCTGTTTTTATACTTCCATTTGTATTGCCCCGTATTTTTCGCCCTACCGTGTTGGATGTTTTTGAAATGACCAATCTCGATTATAACCTTGGGGTTTCGGTCTATGGGGTGGTTGCCATGATCGCATATATACTGGGTGGGCCATTGGCCGATACGTATGCCCCACGAAAACTGATTGCCACTGCTTTATGGATGACTGCACTGGGTGGACTGCTATATGCGCAATACCCCAATTTTGACACATTACGGTTATTGTACGGGTATTGGGGCTTTACGACCATTTTTTTGTTTTGGGCCCCAATGATAAAGGCGACACGGGTATGGGGAGGTACGAACGCCCAGGGCAGGGCCTTTGGTTTTTTAGATGGGGGCCGCGGCTTGACTGGAGCTCTTTTCGGACTTTTAGGCGTTTTGGTCTTTTCATTTTTTCTGGTGGAGGATGCCAGCGTAGCTTCTCTGCTCGAACGAAAACATGCCTTTACTTTCGTCATTTATATAGCGTCTGCAATCATTGCCGTAATTGGTGCTTTGGTATGGTTGTTTATGAAAACCGAAAGTAATGACGAAGCCGCTTTGTTAGAGAAAATAGCGGTCAAAGAATTGGTACAGGTACTTCGTTTGCCTTCAGTTTGGTTGCTGATGGTCATCATTTTGTGTGCGTATGTAGGCTACAAGATTACCGATGTGGTCTCTCAATATGCTGATGAAGTGATGGATTATGATCAGGTTGATTCGGCCAAGGTAGGTACGTTGTTACAGTTTTTAAGACCTACCACCGGTATTTTGGTCGGCTTGGTGGCAGACCGCCTGCGTATTACCTTATTGCTGTTTTTTGCTTTTGTCGTTTCGTTGTTTGGAGGGTTGCTTTTCGCCTCGGGCTTGATCGCACCTTCGACAACAGCACTTTTCTTTGTTTCGGTGGTCATTCTCGCTGCTGGGATCTATGCCTGCCGGTCATTGTATTTTGGCGTAATGCAAATAGGTAAAATTCCGCTGGCCTTGACAGGAACCACTATTGGATTGATTTCATTGGTAGGATATACCCCCGACATTTTTGCAGGGCCTGCTTATGGTTTGCTGTTAGATGCGCATCCAGGGCAGGAGATTGGTCACCAACATGTGTTTTTGATGCTCAGTGGCTTTGCTTTTATAGGTAGTATTGCTGCCTTGGTCTATCATATGAAATATGCAAGGAAATAAGCCGTTTCACAAAACGG
This sequence comes from Bacteroidota bacterium, assembly GCA_039184335.1. GTDB lineage: Bacteria > Bacteroidota > Bacteroidia > Flavobacteriales > Flavobacteriaceae > JBCDBD01. Next base: position 55,663 of record JBCDBD010000004.1, read on the forward strand.
GCTTATCTTGTCGTTCTTGACTTGATGTTCTTTGCACAATAATCGATGATTGCCGTGATTCTTGTGTTACGGGTTTCTACACGTTTGGCCTGGTTCAACCAATACAGGTAGCTTTTTCGCTGTCCTTTGGTGAAGTTCTGAAAATTTTCGAAGGCTTTTTTATTGGCATTGAATGCCTTTTGCAGGTCTCTGGGTACAACTCCATTTTCGACATCATCCAAAGCGGTCCAAGAACCATTTTCTTTTGCGATTTCAATGGCCCTGAGGCCGCTGTCGTGCATAAGCCCTTTCGTTATCAATTCTTTGATATGGTTTTTGTTGACCTTGCTCCAAACACTTTTCGGTTTTCTTGGGCAAAAATACTGTCGGCGTTTGCCATTGCCCAAACTCTTGACCGTACTATCGATCCAGCCATAGCAAAGCGCTACCCTTACGGCTTCTTCCCAACGCATACTTTCCATCTCATGGGCAACGGTATAGAAAATAAGATAGATACCCTCTGAACCATCATGGTTTTTGTCCAACCATTTACGCCATGCCGAATCGTTCTTAAAATAGTGTGCTGCTAAATCTTTGCCCATTTTAAAATGTTGACGCTTAAATTTAAGATGATTCGATGAATATCGCCTTATATTGTGTACATTTGATACATTAATGCATACGCCTTCGTCATGAATAAAATATATTGGCTCATCTCAGTACTATTATTTGCAGTGCTCATCTCTGGTTGTCAGAACAAAAGAACTACCAAGCCCAAGGTCTTGGTGTTTTCAAAAACCATGGGTTTTGAACACGCTTCAATTCCAAAGGGTATTGCTGCTATTCAAAAATTGGGAGAAGAAAATGGTTTTGTAGTAGATACGACCAAAAATGCGGCACTGTTTACCGATGAGCATCTCAAAGACTATTCGGCCATTATTTTTTTGAGTACCACGGGTAATGTGCTTGATCATCAGCAAGAGGCCGCTTTTGAACGCTATATTCAGGCTGGTGGTGGTTTTGTAGGGATTCATGCTGCTACGGATACGGAATATGACTGGGGCTGGTACGGAAAATTGGTGGGCGCTTTTTTTCAGAGCCATCCCTCAGGTACGCCTGAGGCTGATTTTATAATCAAAGACCGAAATTTTATCGCTACCAAATTCTTTACCGACTCGATTTGGCACCGTACCGATGAGTTGTATAACTTTAAAAAGTTAAATCCTGATGTGCATGTGGTGATGACCGTTGACGAGCGCACCTATGAAGGGGGTACCAATGGCGATTTCCATCCTATGAGCTGGTACCATGAGTTTGATGGGGGGCGCGCTTTCTATACCGCAGGCGGTCACACAGATGAAAGCTTCTCAGAAGATAAGTTTGTGAAGCATTTACTTGGGGGCATTCAGTATGCCATTGGTGAGAACTTGGTATTGAATTATGAAAAAGCAGTTACACAAATACCGCCTGACAGCGATCGTTTCAGTAAGGTCAGCTTGATCTCCGGAGGACTGTTTGAGCCGACCGAAATGACCGTTTTGCCCAATAATGATGTACTTTTTGCCCAACGTCGTGGAGAGATCATGTATTATTCAGATGATACAAAAACCCTAAAGGAAGTTGCTTTTTTAGAGGTGTACCATAAAACGCTGAAGACACCGGGTATTAATGCTGAAGAAGGCGTAATGGGGCTTCAGAAAGACCCTGACTATAGCGAAAATGGATGGATCTATGTGTATTATTCCCCATCTGGGGATACTTGGGTGAACCGCCTGTCACGTTTTAAATTTCAAAAGGGTGTCTTCGACCTGAAATCTGAGCAGGTCATTTTAGAAGTGCAGAGCCAGCGTGAGATATGTTGTCATACGGGGGGATCGATTGCCTTTGATTCCAATGGCTTGCTTTATCTTTCAACTGGTGACAATTCTACCCCCTTTGATGAACCTGGGGCCACTTTTGCAAACAACGGTTACGCCCCCTTGAATGATTTACCAGGAAAAAAACAATACGATGCCCGGCGTTCTTCGGGCAATACCAATGATTTGAGAGGCAAAATATTACGAATTAAAGTCAATGCAGATGGCACTTATGACATTCCTGATGGAAATCTGTTCCCGGTAGGTACTGAAAAGACCCGACCTGAAATTTATACCATGGGCCACCGTAATCCGTACCGCATCTCGGTAGATTCCAAAAATGGATACCTCTATTGGGGCGATGTTGGACCAGATGCACGTCAAGATCAATTACATACAAGAGGTCCCAAGGGGTATGACGAAATGGGGCAGGCCAAAGGCCCTGGAAATTTTGGATGGCCACTCTTTATCGCAGATAACCAACCTTATGTGGATTACGATTATGGAACAGGGGAAAGTGGGGTTGCTTTTGATCCTGAAAGACCCATCAATGATTCAAAGAACAACACTGGCTTACAAGTGTTGCCACCAGCGATGCCAGCCTATGTGTATTACCCCTATGCAGCTACCCTAGACTTTCCACAAGTGGGTACAGGTGGTAGAAATGCCATGGCCGGTCCCGTATATTATTCCGACTTATATGCTGCTGGAGGTCAACTGCCTGCGTACTACGATGGCAAAGTGATCATTTATGAATGGATGCGTGGATGGATGATGGCCGTATCGCTCTTTGAAGATGGTACGTTCAATAAGATGGAACCCTTTGCCCCAGCCATTCCATTGAATGGCCTCATAGATATGGAGCTTAGTGATGACGGCCGTTTGTATCTATTGGAATACGGTAGCGGCTGGTTTTCAAGAAATGAGGATTCTGGGTTGGGCTACATTGAGTTCAACAGTGGCAATAGGCCTCCTATTATCGATAGCTTTATGGTCGATAAGACTTCGGGGCAGCCCCCGTTGACCGTCACGGCCCATGTTAAGTCCCATGATAGGGAAGATGATGCTGTAAGCTATGTTTGGAATTTTGGCGATGGAGAGACCCAAGAAACACAAGAACCAGAGGTCAGTTATACCTATACCAAAGTAGGCGACTATCCGGTATCGGTCGAAGTGAAAGACAATGCAGGTGCTTCTGCTTTAAGTAAGGTAATCGCTGTTACTTCTGGCAATACCCAGCCAGAGCTCAGCATAGACCTGCAAGGGGGCAATTCTTCTTTTTTCGTTGCGGGAGTTCCTATCGACTATAGTGTTTCTGTCAATGATCCCGATGGCAACGAACACATTGACCCGAACAATATCTATGTGTCCGTTGATTATTTAGATGGAATGGATCAGGTAAACATGTCTTTGGGACACCAGCAAGTCTCGGCAGTTGTTACTGGAAAGGCATTGGCACTTTCGATGGATTGCAAAGCCTGTCACAAAGAAAAAGAGGCCTCCATTGGTCCCACGTATTTTGATATTGCCAGTAAATACAAAGACACGGATAATGCATTGGCTTACCTTCAACAAAAAATAGTCGAAGGCGGCGGAGGTGTTTGGGGGGAAGTGATCATGCCGGCACACCCTGATGTGACCAAGGAAGAGTCACGGCAAATCGCATCTTATATCCAATCATTGGTCGATACGGGTGCCAAGCAGCCATCATTGCCCATAGCGGGAAGATTGGTGCCCCAACCAAGCCCAGGAGCAAATGTAATGGTTTTGACGGCAAGCTATACCGATGGCGGTAATGGAAACTCAAAACCTTTGACGGGCACAGCCAGGGCTACTTTACAGAGCAGTACGGTGCGTTTCAGCAAAGATTTGAAAACCGAAGGATTTATGGCCGTGACCTTTAACGGAATGGACTTATTGGTGGTACCAGCGGAAGAGGGGTGGTTTGCCATGGAGAATATTGATATGACCGGAGTAAAAAATGTCAACTTAATGGTAGGTTGGCAAGAACCGCCTTCAGGTCCCATGGCTTTTGAACTTCGGTTGAACGGGCCAGGGGGCAAACTTTTGGGGTCCGGTACCATGCCTACCCCGGTCGAGGGACAGCCAGGTGGGCTGCTCTCCATCAAAGTGTACCATGAACAGCAAAAGGCAGATGCCCTGTATTTTGTACATAGGCCCATTGAAGGTCAACCTAGGGGTGCAACCCCCGTAGCATTGATGAATGCTACCTTTAGTGGGGCGCAATGATAAAAATTCGTTGAGGATGGATTTATTCCGTCTTTACAACTTTTTTGTTTCGATGTAGAAATTCTTATCAAAAACCACGTCTGCCCCATCCAAGGTCTCCGTTTTCCAATTTGAATTTGGAAACAGCCATTTTTCCTTTTCGTCTACGAAGGCGCGTATGGGCATGTCAAAACCGTCCGTTATCTGTATATACCGGTAAGTGATGGTTTTGTCTTTCAAGGTATACTCCAATGTGGGAACCATCGTAGTTCGTAGGTACTGATTGAAAAACGCGGTGAGGTCTTTACCCGTTTCCCTGCTCAAATAGGTTTCAATTTGGCGTGTAGTGACCGTTTGATGATAGAATGTTTTGTTCAATCCCCTCAAGATTTTTCGCCAAAGCCCATCATCTTCTATCAATTGGCGTAGGGTGTGTAGCATGTTGGCCCCTTTGTAGTACATATCACCTGAACCTTCTTTATTGAGGTTGTAGCGCCCAATGATAGGCTTGTCATTGCGAATATTGGTCCGTGTTCCGATAACGTAGGCAGAAGAGGCTTCTCGGCCAAAATGATAGTCTAAGTATAGGTTTTCAGAATATGCCGTAAAGCCTTCATGGATCCACATATCGGCGATGTCCTTATAGGTAATGTTGTTGGCAAACCATTCATGGCCTGCTTCATGAATGATGATGAAATCGAATTTCAGTCCCCAGCCGGATCCTGAGAGATCTCTACCCAAATAGCCATTTTGATACTGATTTCCGTAGGTCACCGAGCTTTGGTGTTCCATTCCCAAATACGGAACCTCAACGAGTTTGAACCCATCTTCATAAAAAGGGTAGGGACCGAACCAATGCTCAAAGGCATCCAGCATTTTTGGGGTCTGCTTGAACTGCTTCTTGGCCTTTTCAAGATTGTCGCGCAACACATAATAGTCTAAATCAAGTTCCCCATTTTCACCTTGGTATTTTTCTGAAAAATGTACATAATCACCTACATTAACGTTTACCCCATAATTGTTGATGGGGTTATTGACAAACCAGTGATAGGTGGTCGTACCATTGTGTTCTTCTACCTTTCGTAATCTTCCGTTCGAGACATCCATGAGCTCTTTGGGCACTTTTATGCTCATGAGCATACTGTCGACCTCATCGTACATATGGTCTTTGTTGGGCCACCAGACACTTGCCCCTAGACCTTGGCATGAGGTGGCTACAAAATGATTGCCATTAGCATCTTTCTTCCATGAAAAACCACCATCCCAAGGGGCTCTTACCGCTTCTTTGGGATATCCGGAATAGTAAATCGTGATTTCATTGAAGTCCCCTTTTTGTTGTGATTTTTCCAGTAAGACGTGATAAGCATTGGCACCCTCTTTTTTATAAGAAAGTTCTTTTTGGCCTTGAACGATTTTTTCAATTTTTAGAGGGGGCTGCAAATCAATTTGCATTACATTTTTTTCTTCCAAAACCTCATAGCGAATGGTGTTTTTGCCTGAAATAAACTTTTGGTCTGGTTTGATTTCAATATCAAGATGGTAGTAATTCAAATCCCACCATTCCCGTTCTGGTGTGATGCTTCCCCTTAAAAAATCATCTCTGGTATAGCTTAGTTCTTGTTGGGTCTGTGCGCCTAAAAAAATGGGACAAAGCACTGAAATTGAAAATAGGAAACAACGGTATGGAACGTTTTTTTTCATAGAGGTTTAATTATACTTTTTTCAAAATAGGCACCGCGAAAATAATATAAAGGGTTTAGAAGTGTACAGGTTATCCCTGGTAATGCCCAAAACCCTGGGTTTAATTGCTTTGTTCGATCAATAAATAGTACGAAGACCAGCGCCTGTATGGCATAGATACAGACCAGGTCACTTAAAGTCACTATTTCGACAATGTTATGTACATATTTCACGTAGGAAAATTATTGCAAAAAAGTGACTTTGGCAATCTTACCATTTTCAACCTCATAAATAGCTACAGCAGTGAAGTTTGAACCGTTTGCCGTAATGTATTCTTCGTCAATTACTTTATTTCCAATCACGATTCGGTTCTTAATGGTACAATTAAGGTCTGGGGTAGCTTCAAAAAAGCCTTGATAGCGTTCCTTCATTTTTGATTGTCCTTCACTGAAAAGCTTATCGGGGTAATTGAAAAGTCGAATGTCTTCGGCATAAGTGGCCATAAAGGGTTCAATATTTCTGTTGTTATAGGCATTCAATTGCTCCTGTACTATGGTCTCTTCATCTTTGGTTTCCCACTCTTGAAAAATGAAGGTCATGGATTCGATAAAGCCGTTTTTGATTTCATAGATGGCCACTTGATGGTTATTGCGCCCGTCAACAGTACCGATCTCCTCATCAATGACCTTGTTGCCAACGACGATACGTTTGATGACCTCTACTTTTGCCTTTTTGGCATTGGCGTAAAAGCGTTCGTAATTTTCGCTCATTTTGGCTTTGCCCACATACATGGTATCGTTAGAAAAACGCTGTACCAAAACATTTTCACTATAGCAAGATAGAAACCCGTTCAGATCACGGTCGTTGAATGTTTCTACTTGTTTTTGTACAACAGCAACAGGAGATTCTTCGGCAACAAAGGCCAAGCGGTCATTTTTTTGGTTGACCGCAATGCGGGTAATATTGGCAATCTCTTCTTTGTTAAAGCGCATAACGGTACTCCATAGCGTGTCTTTTTGAGGATGGTATTTTAAGACGTTACGCTGCGCTCCGGTCAAAATAGTACCATCATTCAGCCAACAGATGTCTTCATTGTTTTTGTATGTGTTGGCAATTTTTTTTGTGGCCCCACTGACGGGATCAATTGACATTATCTCATAACGGTTCCCTTGCTTGCTGATATAGCTGATCAGGTTTGAATTCGGTATTTTCAATAAACAACGCCCTACATTCTTTTGGACGATGTAATTAGAACCATCTTTCAGGTTACTGACCATCAGATCAAGTCGGTTTTCAGCCAGCACCGATGAAACAAGAATATGATCGTTGTGCCATACATGGTAGCCCACCTTCAAATCCTTGATCAAGGTATTGGACTTTCCGGTCTCAATGTCGTATTGGTACAAGCGCTGCAATCCGTCCAAATCTAAGCGAATTGCCGAAATGGCAGCTTTGCCTGGTATTTTCAATGGGGAATATTCACTGCCGGTAGGGGTATCTGTGATCCATGAACTGGTACTGCCCTCTTCAATATCAAACCTGCGGATGTCGGTCTGGTCGGCCCGGGTCGATGAAAATAACACGGTATTATCATTTAAAAATGAGGGTTGGTTGTCATATCCGTCGTTATTTGAGATATTCTTTGGATTGGATAGCACCGGGGTACCCTCTTCCAGTTTTAGGTCGAAGAGGTAAACTTCGGTGTTGGCTTGTGCGTTCAAGACTTGGGCAATGGTTAAAAAGCACAATACATGAAAAAGTTTTGCCATGGTACGATCAATTAACAAAATGCTGTAACAGTTCCCTGACTTTTTTGGTGTTTTCGACATGGTATTTGGCATATGTTTTTTTGATGCCGACCTTAACGGTGACCGCTGTTTTTGGAAGTTCTTGGAACATAAATTCATCTGTCCAGTCATCGCCAATGGCGAAAGTGAAATCGTAATCCTCTTCTGCCAAGATCTTAGCGGCTGCCCTACCTTTGTTGACATTACTGCTCTTGATTTCCATCACCTTATTGCCGGCCAAGACACTGATATCATCATTGCCGATCAAACTGGTCAGTACCGTATTCAGTTCCGTTGCCCTTTTTTCACCAAAGTCAGGATCCGTATTGCGGTAATGCCATGCCAGGGAATAGTTTTTTTCTTCGATGAAAGATCCTGGGGTCCGGTCCACAAAAGATTCCAATACGGGTCGTATTTTTTCCATCCAATCATTTTTCACCTTCTCCAAAAGTTTGAAAGTCTCCCCATTTCGTGAGATCCAAACACCATGTTCAACGATCATATTATACTTTTTGGGCAAAAACCACTTGGTAAAGGTTTGTTTATCCCTTCCACTGATTAAAAATACCGTAGTGTTCCTTTGCAGGTTAAGGGCATCCAAAAGTTGGTAGAGTGCCTCATCTGGCGAGGCTTTCTGGGGATCTTTATGAAATCCGGCCAAGGTGCCATCGTAGTCCAAAAAAAGCAATTTCTTTTTCGCCTTCGAATAGTCACCGATAATAGTTGCTAGAATGGTATTGTTCAGTTTTTTGGATACATAGGTGGGATTTCCGTTTTTTTGACCGTTTAGCGCATGCATGAATTCATTGGCCCAAACCTCTACATTATAGCGTTTCAGTCGGTCTTGCAAAAACATGTTTCGAGCCATTTGCTCTTCTTTGGCCATGGTTATCGCTTGTTTTAAGGTATCAGCCTGTTCTTCAAAGTTATTGGGGTTGATGAGCAATGCCTCGTTCATCTCATAGGCCGAGCCTGCCATTTCACTCAAGATCAAAACCCCGGTCCTGTCCGTTCGCGTAGCAATATATTCCTTAGCGACCAAATTCATGCCATCGCGCAATGGTGTGAGCCATGCAATATCGCTTGAGGTGTAGAGGTCTATCAGATTTTCAAAGGGCATAGATCGGTAGAAATACCAAATGGGGGTCCAATTGACCGTAGAAAGTTCCCCATTGATGCGCCCCACCAATTCATCAATTTCTTTTTTGAGCAACTGGTACTGTGGTACATTGGATCGTGAGGGTACCGCTAAAATGATCAACCGTACTTTTTCTTTGTATTCGGGGTATTTATTCAAAAAGTATTCAAAGGCGTTGATACGTTTAGCGATGCCTTTGCTATAGTCCAGACGGTCGATGGACAAGATCAATTTGGTATCTGGGGCCGAAGCCTTATGGTCGTCCAATCTTTTTTGAAAGTCAGATCGTTGTCCTGCGCTTTCGTCGTGTTTTTTGGCTGCCTCACTGAACTTTTGATAGTCAATTCCCATCGGAAATGAATCTACCTTAATGATTCGGTCTTCGTGATAGATGTCATTGAAACTTACATCCAATCCCAACAATCTGCGAACCGAGCTCAGAAAATGCCGCTCGTAGTCATAAGTGTGAAAACCGATAAGGTCTGATCCCAATAGCCCGAGTAACACTTCTTCGCGCCAGGGGAGGGTTCTGAATATTTCGTACGAGGGAAAGGGAATGTGAAGAAAATAGCCTATCGTGGCATTGGGGCGTTGTTCTTTCACCATTTGTGGAACCAACATCAACTGATAATCATGTATCCAAATAGTGTCATTTTCACCCGATTCCTTGATAATGGTGTCTGCGAACTTTTGATTGACCGACTTGTAGGTTTCCCAAAAATCGAGTTCAAATTCAGAATATTCCATGAAATAGTGGAACAGGGGCCAAATGGTGCGATTGCTGAACCCAAAGTAGAACCCTTCAATGTCTTTTTCGGTCAATGCCACTTTTAAGCATCCATGTTTGGCAAGTGCATTGTCAATCTCATCGACCAGATTTTCAGGGATGTCCTCATCGGTCAATCCAGACCAACCAATCCAAAGGCTGTCACCCCCATGGTGGACCGATTTCATGCCTGTTGCCAGACCACCGACACTAGGCTTGGCAAAAAGCCCACCATCATTAATTTGCAATTGTACTGGCAACCTATTGGAAATAATTATAGTTTTACTCATCTAAGGTATTTTTTTTCAAAAATGTAATAAAAGTGGTGTTTTTTCGATTTAATAGAAAGAAAAAACTTACAAAATAATCTGGAAATCTTATCAAACCATGGATAACCTAAATTACGGAATAATTGGAAACTGTAGAAGTGCTGCATTGATTTCTAATACAGGATCATTGGATTGGTGTTGTTTGCCAGAATTTGATTCCACATCGGTTTTTGCAAAGTTATTGGATGAAAAAAACGGGGGAAGTTTTGAGGTCATCACCAAGTATAATTATGAGATTACCCAGCATTATCATCGAAACACCTCTATTTTGATAACAAGGTATTCTGATGGTGAAAATACATTTGAGGTACATGATTTTATGCCAAGGTACCATAAGATGAACCGTAAGTACAATTCACCCCCAGAGATTGTACGCTACATCAAACATGTTTCGGGCACACCAAAGTTCTCGGTGCGCTATGATCCCAAGCTCGAATATGCACAGGGGCAAACCACCAACCATGCCAAAACCAATTTTATTGTAAGCCTGACCAGTAAGAAAAAGTTCGATACCTTATTCTTATATACGTCGTTCAATAAAAGTGCTGTCTTAAGCGGTGAGGAAATAACCCTTAAGGAGGATGGTTACTTTTTGATCTGTTACAATGAAAAAATTTTAAGGCCCACCACAGAAAAAATGGGTCTGGAGCTGGAGCGTACAAAAATCTATTGGTTGGATTGGGTAGACCGAACCCCTACCTATAAAAAGTTTAACGATCAGATCATCAGAAGTGCACTTACCCTGAAAATGCTTACCTATGATAAAACGGGTGCGGTATTGGCGGCAGCGACCACTTCATTGCCCGAGACCATTGGTGAAGTACGAAACTGGGACTATCGTTTTTGTTGGATTCGCGATGCTTCGATGGTCATCAAGGTAGTTTCGGAACTGGGACATAAGAATTCTGCGAAACGTTACTTGCAGTTTATCATTGATTTGATGCCAGACAAAGATGAGAAATTACAGATCATGTATGGCATCAACAAAGAAAAGCGACTTACCGAGCAGACCTTGGATCATTTGGACGGATATCAGGGATCGAAACCGGTTCGTATCGGTAATGCTGCTTATAAACAAAAGCAAAATGATATTTATGGGATACTTATGGATGTCATTTATGAGCAATTGGTCAAATTCAGCAACGATATCGAAAATGGTGAGGAATTGTGGAGTATCACCAAAGGTATTGTATGGATCGTCAGTAAGCACTGGAAAGAACCGGATAAGGGCATTTGGGAGTTTCGTGGGGAAGACCGGCACTTTACTTTTTCAAAGGTGTTGTGCTGGGTGGCTTTGGACCGTGCTATTAAGGTGGCCAAAATTTTTGGAAAACACCGAAAGATTGAAAAATGGACCGCCTTGGAGCAGGAAATCAAGAGCGATATCCATGACCATGCATGGAACAATGATATCAGTGCCTTTGTACAGTCATATGGATCATATGACTTGGACGCCTCAGTGCTTCTAATGGAATCTTATGGGTTTATCCATGCGAAAGACCCAAAATTTGTAAGCACCGTGAAAGCGATTGAAAAAGATCTTAGTAATGATGGCCTCTTATACCGCTATAAGAATGAGGATGATTTCGGGTTGCCATCTTCATCATTTACCATTTGCACGTTCTGGTTTATCAACAGCCTCTTTAAAATTGGGGAAGAAGAGAAGGCTTTGGCACATTTTGAACGACTTTTGGGGTATAGCAATCATTTGGGGCTGTTTAGCGAGGACATTGACTTTAAAACCAAGCGGCTTTTAGGAAATTTTCCCCAGGCCTATTCGCACTTGGCATTAATTGAGTGTGCCATCAACTTCTCAAGAAAGAAGAGCGAGGAAAAGATTCTGGAGACCATTAACTAAGAGGGGATATCACTATGGCCCTGTGCATGGAGCACAATGCGTTCCAGCAGTGTTTTTAAATGGTCAATAGTGGTAAACGGGTTCATCAGGGTGGTTCGTAAATAAAGGGTATCGTTCAATTTGGTTTGAACAAGATAAAATTCTCCTTCTTCCAACAGCTTTTGTCGAATGTCGTTGTTGCGTACATTCAATTGTGGTTCTGAAAGCTTGGGGTCGATGAACCTGAAGCACAGGATGTTGGACATGGGCCGTAGCGCAAGTTCAAATTGTGCATGGTCGGTCAAGAATTGGGCAAATTCCAATGCCAAATCGTATTGTCGTGTCACGAAGGCGTCAAAGATCCCGTCACCATAAAATTTCAACAGAATATACCAGTGCAGGCTCATCATTGTCTTGGTACATTCAAAGGTTCGTTTGCCCCCATTGTACCAATCTTCATCTTCGGTATCGGTCAACAGATAATCGGCTTTTTGGCTAAAAGTGGTATGTGAATCCTTCCCGTTCTTAAAAAGTAGGGCAGTGGTGATGGTTGGCATAAGCATCATTTTATGGCCATCGATGACCACTGAATCTGCCCATTCGATACCTTTCAACAATTGCTTGTACTTTTCAGAGAAAATGGCGGCTCCCCCATGTGCCCCATCCACATGAAACCACAGTTTGTTTTTTTGGGCAAACTGTCCAATTTTATCCAAATCATCATAAGTACCCGTTGCTGTTGAAGGCGCACTTCCAATGATTGCAAAAACCTGGATTTCTTCAGCTTTGGCCTTGTCATAGGCCAGCTGCATTTTAGCGGTATCCATTCTGAATTCGTTGTCTACGGGAATCTTGATAATTCCTTTTTCGCCCAAGCCCATGATCTTTGCGGCCCGGTCGATACAGTAATGTGCCTCAGCACTGACCAAAATACCCAAGGGTTTGTGGTGTCCATCATTCCATACATCATGGGCTACTCCCGCTTTTCTTGCAGCCAATAACGCGGTCAGATTGGCCAAGGTGCCACCAGAGGTCAATATCCCCTTGGCATCTTCTGTGTAGCCGAGTTTTGCACAAAGTCGATCGGTGACTATCCGTTCCATGGCCGTAGGGGACATTCCCATTTCATACACGGCCATTCCATTGTTCAATAAAGAGTTGACCAAACCTGTCAATGCCGTGATGGGGGCTGGGGCCGCCACTTGGTGCCCCACGTATTTAGGGTGATGGGTATGGATAGTCCGCTTCAGTATTTCATTAAAAAAATTTGCCTTGTTTCCCGTTTCCAAAAAATGTGTCCAGAAAGCTAGCTCGTTTTCGGGCGTATTCCAGGCAATGGCCTTGGTATTTGTACCATGGGTTGTATCTTCAATATGCTTTGCCAGCAAGTGGATCAGCTGTACTCCTTTTTCTCTAAAGTCTTCGGAATCGTAAAGATGGTGCAGCAATGTGTTCTCCATGGGCTAAAATTAGCCTTAGAAGTTTAAGGTGCAAAGCAAAAAACCAAAAACCGCCCCTATTGGAGCGGTTTTTCAAATTCCCTTAAGTAAAGGCTATTTGAATTAGTCAAAGGTATACCCGTTGTCTGCGGCCACTTTATCTGCGATTTGGGTACGCAAGGCCACAACATTGGGTGGATTTGTATATTTTGTAAAACGCTTTAATCCCATCAGCATCATGCGCTGTTCATCACCTTCGGCAAAAGATACTATGGCTTCTTTACCTTTTTGGATGACAATGTCAGTTGCTCTATACAAATACAACTGTGACATGGCTATCTGTGCAGCTTGTGCCGCTTCACCAAAACGTTTGGCATTCTTTTCGGTTCGCAATATAGCGGATTCCGCCAAATAAACCTGAATTAAAATGTCAGAGGCTGCCATCAGTAATTGCTGGTGTTCTTCTAACTGCGGACCAAATTTTTGGACCGCACTGCCAGCAACCATCAAGAACACTTTTTTCAAGCGTGCCACCAAATTTTTCTCTTCGGCGAACAACTCAGAGAAATCGGGAGTCTCAAAAGAGGGTATCCCCATTAACTCTTCGCCCACTGCGGTTGCTGGCCCCAGAAGGTCGACATGTCCTTTCATGGCCTTTTTGACCAACATTCCAACGGCAAGCATCCTATTGATTTCATTCGTTCCCTCATAGATCCTTGAAATTCGTGCATCTCTCCAAGCTGATTCCATTGGGGTATCTGCACTAAAGCCCATACCACCGAAAATCTGGATGCCCTCATCTGTGGTGTGCTGTACATGCTCAGATACAGCCACTTTGAGTATCGAACATTCAATGGCATATTCTTCGACACCTTTCAATTCAGCTTCTTGGTGTGAATTTCCTTCCAATTCGCGAATGGCGATACGGTCTTCAATATTCTTTGCTGCGCGATAACAAGCTGATTCATCGACATAGGCATTGGTCGCCATATCGGCAATCTTGGCCTTGATGGCCCCAAAGTTGATGATGGGCGTTTTGAACTGCATACGCTCATTGGCATATTTGGTGGCCTCGGTGATGACCCGGCGTTGCGCCTCTAAACATGCTGCTGCCAATTTGATACGGCCTACGTTTAGGGCGTTCATGGCGATTTTAAATCCATTGCCCCGTTCTGATAGCATATTTTCGATAGGTACTTTGGTCTCATTGAAAAATACCTGACGGGTAGAAGAGGAGTGTATGCCCAATTTCTTTTCTTCATCACCAAGGGTAATACCATTACTAGGATTGTTTTCAACAATAAATCCTGTAATGTTCTTATCATCTTCGATTCTGGCAAAGACAATGAACAAATTACAGAAACCTGCATTTGAAATCCACATTTTTTGTCCGGTAATGTGGTAGAACTTACCGTCTTCTGAAAGTACGGCCTTGGTCTTTCCAGAGTTTGCATCTGATCCAGCCCCAGGCTCTGTCAAGCAGTACGCACCGAACCATTCCCCTGAAGCCAACTTGGGCACATATTTTTGTTTTTGTTCTTCTGTGCCATATAGGGTGATAGGCATCGTTCCAATACCCGTATGTGCACCAAAAGCCGTACTGAAAGAGCCTGTAGCCCCTGAAATGTAGTCACAGACCAGCATCGTGGATACAAAACCCATTCCCATTCCACCATATGCTTCGGGTACAGCGATACTCAACAGCCCCAATTCACCTGCGTTTCGCATGGTTTCTTCTGTGTATGCGTAGTCTTTGCCTTCAAAACGTTCCCAATGGGCCCAAAGTTCACGGTCAACAAATTCCTTGGTGCTTTCACGCATCATTTTTTGTTCTTCATTGAGGTCTTCCAGTGTGAATACCTCTTCACAGTCGGTCTCCTTTACCAAGAACTGGCCTCCGCGGAGAATTTCTCTATTTAGGGTTTCTGTACTCATGGTGAAATGTATTTAGTATTTAGTAATTTGTATCGGGTGTAATATCTTGGAGGAATCCCAATACTGAAATCTCCATTCTTTTTTAATTTAAAAATTCATAAATGCCGGCAGCACCTTGGCCAGTGCCCACACACATGGTGACCATTCCATATTTTCCTTGCATATCACGTTTGCGCATTTCGTCAAACAGTTGCACTGAAAGTTTGGCACCAGTGCACCCAAGTGGATGCCCCAAAGCAATGGCGCCACCATTGACGTTGACAATTTCTTGATTCAAATCCAATTCCCTGAGTACGGCCAATGATTGTGAAGCAAAGGCTTCGTTCAACTCGATCAATTCAACATCTTCTTGTTTCAGTCCGGCCTGTTTCAATGCCTTGGGTACCGCTTTTACCGGACCTATGCCCATGATTCTCGGTTCTACACCGGCAGCGGCATAGTTGACCAATCGTGCAATAGGCTCTAGGTGCAGTTCTTTGACCAGTGCCTCACTCATCACCATGACAAATGCAGCACCATCACTGGTCTGTGATGAATTACCTGCGGTCACACTGCCTCCTGCAGCAAATACGGGTCTTAATTTGGCCAATGCTTCCATCGAAGTGTCCTTTCGGGGTCCCTCATCTTTGGAGACCGTATAGCTTTTGACCGCTTTTTTTCCATTGTGGTCCACATAGGTCTGTGCGACATCGATAGGAACGATTTGGTCTTGAAAACGATGTTCGCTCTGTGCCTTCAAAGCTTTCATGTGCGAATTGTAGGCAAACTCATCTTGGTCTTCACGCGAGACCTTAAACTGTTGGGCAACAGCTTCTGCGGTGTTGCCCATACCCCAGTAGTAATCTTCGTGCCCAGAATTCACCAAATCATAATTCAATTCGGTCTTAAAACCGGTCATCGGCACCGAACTCATACTTTCAACTCCGCCAGCAATAATACAATCGGCCATGCCTGCTTGAATTTTGGCAGTGGCTATGCCAATGGTCTCGATACCTGATGAACAGAATCGATTTACGGTCACTCCCGGTACATCAACAATGTCCAACCCCATCAGCGAGATCAAGCGTCCCATATTGAGCCCTTGTGATCCTTCGGGCATGGCATTGCCCACGATGACATCATCAATTCGTTTTTTGTCGAAACTTGGTAAGGTTTTAACCAGGTGTTCAATGGTCTCTGCGGCCAGTTCATCTGCACGTTTAAAACGAAAAGCACCTTTTGGCGCCTTGCCTACTGCTGTTCGATACCCTTTAACGATATATGCTGTTTTCATTTTGTTTGTTTGTTATATTCAAGGATTCTTGGAGTGTTTTGTGCTTGAAAACTTTTTGCACCAATACGTCCAACTTTTAATTCCTTAGCGGCTTACCTGTTTTTAACATATGCTGAATGCGCTCTAAAGTCTTGCGTTCGGTACAGAGCGATAGAAACGCTTCCCGCTCAATATCAAGTAAGTACTGCTCGCTAACCATGGTAGGTTCAGAAAGGTCGCCACCGGCCATGACATAAGCCAGCTTATTGGCTATCTTTTTATCATGTTCACTAATATAGTTACTGGCTTCCATGGAATTTGTTCCTACCAAGAACATTCCCAAGGCCTGTTTGCCCAATACTTTCACATCTTTTCGTTTCGGGGGCTTCGTATAGCCCGCCTCGGCCATTAATTTTGCATGGGCCTTGGCCGTTGCAATTTGCCGGTCTTTATTGACAACGACAATGTCTTTTCCTTTTTGGAGAATTCCCAGGTCATAAGCTTCATAGGCAGAAGTGGATACTTTGGCCATACCAATGGTCAAGAAATACTCTTGTAGTACGTTCAATTCAACATCACCTTTTTTAAAGGAGTCTGAAGCCCTGAGTGCAAATTCCTTGGAACCTCCGCCACCTGGTATGACACCAACGCCAAACTCGACCAAGCCAATATAGGTTTCAGCAGCAGCGACGACTTTGTCAGCATGTAAAGAAAGCTCACAACCACCGCCCAAACACATTCCGTGTGGTGCGGCAACGGTAGGGATAGCGGAATAGCGCATCCGCATTACGGTATCTTGGAACATTTTGATTGCCATGTTCAACTCGTCATATTCTTGCTCTACGGCCATCATGAAAATCATTCCGATGTTGGCACCTACCGAGAAATTGGCAGCTTGATTACCCACGACCAGACCTTGAAAATCTTTTTCAGCAAGATCGATGGCTTTGTTCAAGCCGGCTATGACATCACCGCCAATCGTATTCATTTTAGACTGGAATTCTACATTCAAGATACCATCCCCTAAATCTTCGACTACAACACCAGAGTTTTTAAAGACCTCATTGGACTTACGAATATTATCTAAAATGATGAAGGCATCCTGACCGGGCACTTTGATCATCTTCTTTTGCGGAATGTCATAAAAATAGGTTGCACCGTCTTTTACTGTGTAAAAGGAATCAATACCTGCCGCTTTCATTTCACCAACCCATTTGGCAGCTTCTTGATTTTCGCTGGCAATGAACTCCAATCCTTTATCAAGACCGACCGCATCCCAAATCTGGAATGGCCCATGCTCCCAGCCAAATCCGGCTTTCATGGCATCGTCTATTTTGTAGAGCTCGTCTGTTATTTCAGGAATTCTATGTGAAACGTAAGCAAATAAGGCCCCAAAGCTCTTTCTGTAAAATTCTCCAGCCTTGTCCTTCCCGCCAACCAATATTGCAAATCGGTCTATGACCTTGTCAATGGTCTTGGTGAGTTCCAATGTCGGAAATTTTGCACTTTTCTTAGGGCGGTATTCCATGGTGTCCAAATCCAAGGTGAGAATCTCACTCTTGCCTTTGTCACCCTTGACTTTTTTGTAAAATCCTTGTCCTGATTTACTGCCCAACCACTTGTTTTGCATTAGGGTCGAAATGAAATCTGGAAGCGCAAACAATTCATGCCGTTCATCATCCTTACAGTTTTCTGAAATACCGTTTGCTACATGTACCAAGGTATCCAGTCCCACCACATCAACGGTTCTGAAAGTGGCCGATTTTGGTCTGCCGATTACCGGCCCTGTTAATTTGTCAACCTCTTCGACGGTCATTTCCAAATCCTTAATGGCATGAAAGAGACTCTGAATGCTGAAAATACCGATGCGGTTGCCTATAAAGGCAGGGGTATCTTTGGCCACCACTGATGTTTTGCCCAAAAACTGCTCTCCGTAGCCATTTAAAAAGTCCAATACCTCTGGTGCCGTTTTTGGCCCTGGAATGATTTCAAACAGTTTGAGATAGCGTGCAGGATTGAAAAAGTGGGTGCCACAAAAATGTTTTTGAAAATCATCACTTCGCCCATCACTCATGAACTTGATCGGGATACCTGATGTATTCGATGTAATCAAGGTGCCTGGTTTTCGGTGTTTTTCAAGGGTTTCAAACACTCGCTTTTTGATGTCTAAGCGTTCTACCACGACTTCGATGATCCAATCGACGCCGGCTACTTTGGTAATATCATCTTCTAGGTTGCCAGTGGTTATCCGCTGGGCAAACTTTTGATGGTAAATAGGTGAGGGCTTTGATTTTAATGCAGCGGTCAGCGAATCATTGACCAACCTATTGCGAACTATGGCATCTTCTAGGGAAAGCCCTTTGGCTTTTTCCTTTTCATTGAGTTCACGGGGTACAATATCGAGCAATAACACCTCGACCCCAATATTGGCAAAGTGACAGGCAATGCCGCTTCCCATGATACCAGAACCGATAACGGCAACTTTATTGATATGCCTTTTCATGTAGTAGTTAAAAAATTAATTAGTTGTTGTTTTTGTATAGATTTTCTTATCAAGTATGAGTTTGTTGATGATTTCAACCGTTTTGAAAAAACCGCCCAAATCTTCTTTGGAAACATGCTGCTTGACGACATCATTGAACCGCAGTACCACATCTTTGGAATCTTTTCGTTTTTCTAGCCCCAAAGCGGTTAAGTGAATCAATACGCCACGGCCGTCATTGGGATTGGGTTTTCGAACAATGTATCCGCGTTCTTCAATGTTTTTGAGTATACGGGACAGACTTGTGGCTTCCATCCCCATTTTGGGGCCTAAGGCGGTACTCGGGGTTCCCTTTTTGGGGTCAATACTCAGTAAGGTAAATCCTATCGCCATGGTTACACCATAGTTTTTGGCTTCTTCATTGTACATTTTAATCACAGCTTGCCAAGTGGCTCTAAGGGCATAATCAATGGTCAAATCTTTCATAGAACAAATTTCAATTTCAAATATACGAAAAATTTATTATGCATGCATAATAAATAATGGGTGTATAAATTGGTCTGAATAACTTGGATTTTCTAAAAACTAGGACTTGTTTTTTTCCCTTCTCTTGATTTCTGCTGCTATGATGGATGCCAAGACCGCAGGGATGATGGCCAATGGCCCGATTACCGTGGGAACCAAGTAAATCAATGAAGAACTTTCACCTTCTGCGATATCATAGAGGGCTAAGGCAAGTACTATGATCATGGCAATTAAAGCCATACTGCCGATTATAAGAAGAATCTTACTTTTTTTTCTAAGTTGCGCAGTAGTGTACTTGTCAAAAGACATGAAGCTATGTTTTAGAAAGGAATAGGGGGGTACGCTTTTAGTTATGTGGGTAATCAATACCCGTAGATACTGTTATAGAGTTCAATATATTTTTCCTTTACAATTTTCCGCCTTAATTTCATTGTCGGGGTCAAGTGCCCATCATCCACACTCCACACGTCTGGGGTCAATCGAAATTGTTTCACTTTTTCCCATTTGGCAAAATTTTCGTTTGCGGTATCCACTTCATCTTGGTATTGCGAGAGCACTTTCTCATTTAAGATGATATCTGAGTTTTCACCCAATGTAATGTTGTTTTCCTCGGCCCACTCAAATAAGAACTCAAAATTGGGTTGGATCAATGCTGCGGGCATTTTTTCCCCTTCGCCCACTACCATGACCTGTTCGATGAACCTGGACTGCTTGAATCGATTTTCCAAAAGCTGTGGTGCAACATATTTACCACCAGAGGTCTTGAACATTTCCTTTTTACGGTCGGTAATCCGCAAAAAGCCGTCAGCATCGACTTCACCGATATCACCCGTGTGAAAATAACCGTCTTTGATGACCTCTTCGGTCAGTTTAGGTTCTTTATAATAGCCCATCATCACTTGGGGGCCTTTGATGCATATTTCCCCATCATCGGCAATTTTAACCGCTGTCCGGTTTATGGGCCTGCCTACCGTACCTATTTTAAATCCGCTGTCACGCATGTCGTTGACCGATACTACAGGCGAGGTTTCTGTCAGGCCATAGCCTTCCATAACCCCCATTTCGGCAGCATTGAAAATGCGGGCCAGTCTGGGTTGAAGGGCTGCGCTTCCTGAAGCGATAAGGGTCAGGTTACCACCAAGTCCTTCTTTCCATTTGCTGAAAATCAGTTTTCGTGCCAGGGCCAAACGCTTTTCGTACCACCATCCATTTTTTCCATAGGGCTCATATTTCAATCCTAAATTGACGGCCCAGAAGAAAAGTTGTTTTTTGATGCCCCTGAGTTCAGAACCCTTGGCGATGATTTTATCATAGACCTTCTCCAACAAGCGGGGTACGGCGGTCATTACGTGGGGTGCGGTTTCTTTTAGATTGTCGCTTATCGTTTCCAATGATTCAGCATAATAAATAGATACGCCTCGGTACTGGTATAGGTAGATGAGCATACGCTCATAGACATGGCAAAGCGGTAGAAAACTCAACGCCTTGGTCTCTCCATCCACAATCGGAAAGCGTTTGGAACTTTCAATGGCATTGCTGACCAAATTCTGGTGCGAAAGCATGACTCCTTTGGGTTTGCCAGTTGTGCCCGACGTGTAAATCAAGGTGGCCAAATCTTCGGGTTTGACCTCGGCCTTTAATTTTTCAACTTCTTCTTGATTGGAATCGTCTGCTCCCATATCCAGTACCTCTTCCCAATTTTTGCAATTGGGCAGTTGGTCAAATGCATATACGTCTTTCAGTTTTTTAAGTTTTGGACTTACAGTGAGCACTTTTTCCAAAACCTCACCACAAGAGACGAAACAGTATTTCGCTTCAGAGTGGTTGAGCACATATTGATAATCTTCTGCAGAAATAGTGGGATAAATGGGCACATTTTGGGCACCTATCTGTAAAATGCCAATGTCCATAATGTTCCATTCGGTACGATTGTTCATTGAGATGACCGCAACCTTATCATTGGGCCTGACCCCCATTTTCAAGAGTGCTCGACTCACCGCATTGGCCTTATCAATATATTCTTGGGTTGAAGTGGCGGCCCAAGTTCCATCATATTTGGTGATCAAACATTTTTCAAGAGGAAATTTTTCCAATTGGTATAAAGGAAAATCAAAAAGTCTGGTAACTGTCTGCATATTAAGTTTCAGTAAAGAAATTGCAAAATAGCGAAAGATGGTGGCATTTTAAAATGGGTTTTGCAAAAAGAAGCCAAATATTTGATAATCTGGCATGCTGTGTTCTTGGCTATCAAAACGGGCAGCGTTTTTTTTCAGACAGGCATTCTGGACCGTATCATATGGTACGTTCACTTTTGCGAAGACTATTGGGCATTGCTATAGGCAATAACACCTGCCAATTCGTGCTTATCCTTTACATTGATGCCTTTCTTTTTCTTTAGAAGTTGTTTTAATCGGTGTCCGTCCTCATCATCAAGAATCGCTATCATTCCTTTTTTTGAAGTTTTCAGATGTATCGGAAAGTTATTTTCTTTTGCTACAAAGAATTCGATTTGGTCAAGAAACCGATGGGGTATCGTTTTATGGAAAGATGTTTTGGCGTCGCTTCCTTCCTTAAAAACCTTTCTCCTTTTTTCGTACAATCGGTATTTACCATCGGCGACCACTTCAATTAGATAGCCTGACAACAATGCGCCATTCTTGTAAAAATACTTGGTGAAAACATACCTGTCCTTTCCTTTTACGCATGAGATTTTTTCACTTCGGGTAATGACCTGTAGCTCTCTGTTATTTTTTGATTTGACCTCAAATTCATCGTTGAGTGCATTGTAGCGCATAGGATACTTGGCGTACAGCTCTTTATTAAAGTACACTTTGCCCTCGGTCAACATTGAGTCATGGTACATGGAACCTTCGATTGTCGAAATATCGATGTTTTCATAGATTGACGACTTGGAGATGCCGTCCAAATCGTTGATTAGACGCAATACCTTTGCATTGTCTGTATTGGCAATTCGGGTAATCATCGGGCTGTTACTGGGTAGTGAATTGGAAAGTGACTGGGTGTATGCCAAGTAATGGGATAAAAGCACAAGCATCAATGTGAAAAGCTTAGGTTTCATGGATTATGTACACAATCTAGGTACAAGATAGCTGCTATTTTTCTGATTGGTGAAAGAACATGGTAATAATGGGTCCTTTTACATCGGCAGTTTACTTTACCTGCCAATGTCACCTTAGCTGCTTGATTTGGCACCCCTTGTAACCGGTTTTTAGATACATTTACTGCAGGTGTAACTTCATCCCCTCATGGGAGGCCACAAATCCCATTTTTTCATAGAAATTGAGTGCTTTGGGTCTTTTCTTGTCCGTGGTCAACTGTACCAGATGGGCGCCTTTGGCCTTAGCCTCTGCGATGGCCCATTGAAACAGTTGTTCCCCAATTCTTCTTCCCCTATGGTTTTCGTGTACCCTGACCGCTTCTATTTGTGCCCGAATACCACCTTGATACGTCAAGTAGGGGATAAAGCTTAACTGTAGGGTTCCGATGACTACTTTGCTGTCATCTTCCATAACGACCAACTCTTGGTTGGGATCGGCAGTGATACGCTCAAAAGCGCTGTAGTATTTTTTGGGGAGCGGATGTTGGTAATCTTCACGAATTTGACCCAGTTCATCATTGGCGAGCATGGCCACGATTTGCGAAATATCTGATTTGGTTGCCCTTCGAATGGTCATCATCATTTTTTTTCCAACCATTCCCGCGCATTGCTAAAGGCTTGTAACCAAGGGGATACCTGATCATTTCTGTCTTTTGGATAGTATGCCCAGTTCCAAGGAAAAATGGAACGCTCGATATGGGGCATGGTGACCAAATGGCGCCCTGTCTTATCACAGAGCATTGCCGTATTGTAATCGCTTCCATTCGGATTGGCCGGATAGCCCTCATATCCATATTTGGCAACAATAGCATAATGGTCTTCAGAAAGGGGCAAACTGAACTTGCCCTCGCCATGTGAAATCCAGACACCCAAGGTCGATCCTGCTAAGGAAGAGAGCATGACCGAATTGTTTTCCTGTATTTTCACTGAGGTGAAATTACTCTCGTGCTTCCCAGATTCGTTATAGGTGAGTAGGCCATGGACCTCATGGTCAGGATTGATCAGCCCCAGTTCCATAAACAATTGACAACCATTGCAGATACCTATAGACAGGGTGTCGGGTCTGGTAAAAAAATCCTTTAAGGTCTTGTTGGCCTTTTCATTGTACTTAAAGGCCCCCGCCCAACCTTTGGCACTACCGAGTACATCAGAGTTTGAGAAACCGCCCACAGCACCGATAAACTGAATATCTTCCAATGTTTCACGACCAGAAATCAGGTCAGTCATGTGAACGTCTTTGACATCGAACCCTGCCAAATACATTGCATGCGCCATTTCGCGTTCAGAGTTGCTGCCTTTTTCACGTAGAATAGCGGCTTTGGGTCGATGCTCGATGTGATGTCGGGGCACTAAATCGATTGAACCGACACTTTGTGGAAAGAGGTATGTCAACGCCTGGTGTTTGTAGTTCGTATAGCGTTCCTTTGCCAAGCCGTTGGCAGTCTGTTTTTCATCCAGCAAATAAGAGGTTTTGAACCAGGTGTCGCGCAAGGTGGAAACGTTCAAACCCAGTTCGACATTGCCATTTTTGATCCGTAGTACATCTTCCGCAATGGGTCTTCCAATTTTCACCACCTCTAATCCTTGGCTTTTTAACCGCTCTTCTACCCAAAAATCTCCTTGAAACACAATACCGTTGTTCTCAGCGAACAATAGCTTTATGGTATCTGTCTGGCCCAATGGGCTTAAGTCGATGTCTGCCCCTAAATCCATATCCGCAAAACAGACCTCCAACAAGGTGGTTATCAATCCGCCCGAACCGATATCATGGCCTGATTTTAGGTTTCCCGCCTTGATTTCTTGCTGTACTGCATTGAACGCTTTTTTCAAATAGTCGGCATCGGCAACTGTAGGGGCTTCAGTGCCCACGGCGTTCAACACCTGATAAAAACTGGAACCGCCCAGTTTGTGACTGTCTTTACTGAGATTAAGGTAGTAGATGTTGCCGCCGTCTTTTTGGAGCACGGGCTCGACCACTTTTTTCAGGTCGGTGCAATGACCGGCAGCCGAAATGATGACGGTACCTGGTGCAATGACCTCTTGGTCTTGGTACTTTTGCTTCATCGACAATGAATCCTTTCCAGTGGGGACGTTGATACCCAGGGCAATGGCAAAATCAGACACGGCTTGTACCGCTTCATACAGGCGGGCGTCTTCCCCTGGATTTTTGCAGGGCCACATCCAGTTTGCAGAAAGTGACACCGATTGAAGGCCATCTTTCAATGGGGCCCAGATGATATTGGTGAGTGCTTCGGCGATACTGTTACGGCTTCCAGCTACGGGATCGATCAAGCCTGGGATGGGGGAATGGCCGATACTTGTCGCCAAGCCATCTGTGCCTTTGAAATCTAATGCCATGACCCCACAATTGTTCAGGGGCAATTGCAACGGACCTGCACATTGTTGTTTGGCTACACGGCCGCCAACACAACGGTCTACCTTATTGGTCAGCCAGTCTTTGCAGGCGACGGCCTCCAATTGCAGCACCTGGTCTAGATAGTCGTGAAAATGTGTCAAGTGGTATGTTGGGGTTTGGTAATCTACCTCCATTTTACGGTCTTCCATGATGGTCTTGGGAGAACTACCGAACATATCGGCCAGTTCGAGGTCCATGGGCTTGTCACCTGTGCGTTTTGATGCAAAAGTAAATTGATGGTCTCCCGTGACCTCTCCAATTTTATACATTGGCGAGCGTTCACGTTCAGCAATTCTCGATAATAAATCCATATCATTTTCACCCATCACAAGCCCCATACGTTCTTGGCTTTCGTTGCCGATGATTTCTTTTGCAGATAGGGTTGGATCGCCCACTGGGAGTTGGTCCAGGTCAATGGAGCCCCCTGTTTCCTCAACAAGTTCAGATAGGCAGTTTAGATGTCCGCCTGCCCCATGGTCATGGATGGATACGATGGGATTTTTTTTGCTTTCCACCAAACCCCGTATTGCATTCGCTGCCCTTTTTTGCATTTCAGGGTTTGAGCGTTGTACGGCATTCAATTCAATAGCAGATTCAAATTCCCCGGTATCGGCACTTGATACGGCTGCCCCGCCCATACCGATACGGTAGTTATCACCCCCTAAAATGATGATTTTGTCACCTTTGGTCGGGGTATCTTTTAGTGCTTGTTCAGCTTTGCCGTAACCGATGCCCCCAGCCAGCATGATGACTTTATCGTAGCCAAGCCGAACGTCAGAGGTTTGCCCTGAGCCGTGTCGAGGGGCCTCTTTAGTGTTCCCTTCTTCGGTAATGTTACGGGTTGAAGCGTCAGACATCCCATATTCGTTCAATGTGACATCTTCTCGATGTTCAAAGGTCAGAACGGAACCCGCAATCAAGGGTTGTCCAAATTTGTTCCCAAAATCGGAAGCCCCATTGGAGGCCTTGATGAGGATGTCGACCGGGGTTTGGTACAGCCATTTACGTTCGGTGAAGGCCTTTTCCCACGGTCGGTCTTGCAATAAACGGGAGTAAGATGTCATGTATACCGCCGTACCTGCCAGGGGCAACGATCCCTTTCCCCCTGCCAAACGGTCCCGGATCTCCCCTCCTGAACCGGTAGCAGCTCCATTGAAAGGCTCTACCGTGGTGGGGAAGTTATGGGTCTCTGCCTTGAGTGACAATACGGAATCAAACCATTGTTCTTCGTAAAAATCAGGAAGGTCTGCTCGTTTGGGGGCAAATTGTACCACTTTGGGGCCTTTAACAAAGGCCACATTGTCTTTATAGGCCGAAACAATGGTGTTTGGGTGCGTTTCAGAGGTTTTCTTGATCAGTTTGAACAAAGATGAAGGCATTTTCTGCCCATCAATGACAAAGGTGCCATTAAAGATTTTGTGTCGGCAGTGTTCAGAGTTCACTTGGCTAAAGCCAAATACTTCGGAATCGGTCAGCTTACGTCCCAGTTTTTGGGAAAGCCCGTTCAAATAGTCGATTTCATCATCACTGAGGGCCAGTCCCTCTTGTTCGTTATACATAGCGATATCATCGATCGCTATGATGGGTTCGGGTACGATTTCAATGGTAAAGAGGTCTTGACCCAGACCGTTGAACTTTTGCGAAAGCATGGGGTCGTAATCAGAAAAATCTTCAGATACGGCATGAAACGTTTCGATACGTTTGATGCCCCCAACACCCATGTTCTGTGTAATTTCAGTGGCGTTGGTGCTCCATGGGGTGACCATCGCCGCGCGAGGGCCAACAAAAAAGGCGTCCAGTGACGCCATTTCTATTTTGGGCTGGTTGCCAAACAACCATATTAGTTTTTGAAGGTCTGTAGCAGTGATTTCTTGTGTGGTCTGGACGGCGAACACTTTGGCGGCCACGTCCCCAAAGAAATGGATCATAAGTATGGATTCTTGAACAATTCAGAAAATGCAAATTTACGACTTTAGCTTGGATTGCCGTACAAAGGGCAGGGGAGTTGTTAACGAGTAGGTGTTGATAGTTGGTATTGTGATTTGGTAAAAAATCAGGGGATTACAAAAGGGTTGTAAATTGTTTCTTTATATTAGGTCAATTCATATCAAATATTTCAAGGTATACCTCTTTGTCGCTTTTTAAGGACTTGGCGATTCTTAGGTAAACTTCCTTAAAGCCTTGTCTAGAATTGATCAAGGTTGCCTCATCAGAACCTAAGTTGGCAACTTGTTTTCCGACCAATATGCTCCCTTCTGTGTCTATCGATCTATTTCCCATATGAATATATATCAAAGGAAAATTCGGAACATTTTCCAGTTTGAGATGCCATTCAAACCAATCAAAAATCTGTCGGTATTTCTTTGTAAGTAGAGTTTCACTCTTGTGAAATACAATCTTATACTTACCAGCTGGGATTCTTGTTTTTCCTCGGACTTTTACAGGCCGGTATTCATCTTCCAATGTGAATGATAACCCTTGTTTATTGCCACCTGACAAATTGTATAGTTTTCCGATTGTATAACTAGCCCCATCATAAATGCGTTCCAACTTTAGGTTTTGTATTTGGCTGGTATCAACATTCGAGTTGAAAGATTGGATTAAGGAACTAAAATTAGGGCTTTTGTCATCTTTGTAAGATTTATATTGTACTGGAGATAGAAGAGCGTTCAGTCTCACTTTTTTTTCTTCAAGTCTTCTGAGGTTCTTAGCACTTTTATGATCGGAGATGACCAATTTTTTTAAGATACTGTCAAATTCAAACTGGGTTGTGACAACTTCATCGAGTTGATCAGTCAAGATTTTTTCATACTTCTTCCATCGATTTCTAGATGAAGAATCTTCTAAAATAGTTCCGTAAAAAATAGAAAGATTCAAACGTTCATAGGCATTACCTTCAAGAGTATATTTAAAATAGTTGGTGAGATTTTCCTGCTCTTTTAGTTTGATGATCGATGCCTGTTCCAATTCCTTTAGATCAAGTTCTCTCTGCTGAATCAAATACCCTGTCCAAGCTGTTAAAATAGACCCTGCCACTACTCCAATTACGAATCTCCAGAATCGCAATTTTAGTTTTGATCTGTTAAGATTATACTCTCTTAGTAGGTGATTGTCCGTTTTGTTTTGATTTTCACTTATGCTTTCCAATTCTTCACCCATATGATTCTATTATAGCAACTAATTTGTGTATGAACTTCATTCGGCTAGCCTTTTTGGTTGAAGGTCTCGGCAATTTAAAAAGAGAGCTCCTACTTATTGGTTTTAATGTAAGAAATAATTCTTAGAGTTGTGGTTCTGATACTTCATTTCTAGAGATTTATACGCTCTTGGGATCGTGTTTGCAAAAAAGTTGGCATCGATATCTGAGATGATTGCAATATTTGGTATTGGATGGGATTATCGCGACATTGCCCTTAGTGTATTTTTGATTTCTGGATCCATGCCGAAGCTTTTGTTGGTCATAGTGATCTCTCGATAAACTTCTTTCCACTTGGGAGATCGCGGATCGGACAGCTCTTGTTGCAAGGGCTTTAAGTATTCTGCAATATCATAAACCGCATTGTAACGGTTTTGGGCATTTTCACTGAGAATGAAAGCATTTATGGCATTTTTGATGTCTTTTTGAATGAGGTATTGAAAGCCTTGGTCCTCAAAAAACTTGGCCGTTCGATTATCAGGAATTTTGGTTTTTTGGTACGATACCAGTGGCCCCTCTTGTTGCCGAATCCGATTTTGTAACTCCTCTTTGTAATCTTGTTGTGCTTTAGTGGGATTCATAACGGTATCCAACTCTTTTTCTTCCTTTTTCCATTTTTTGTACTTTTCAAATTCTACCCGGGTAGAATCATGGTACCTTTCCCATGATTTTCGTAGTTCACCGCTGGGGGCCACAATCGATAAATATTTGGTAAGTTGAAACCTGGCTTCGATACCGTCTGCCGCTTTGACGTCATCGACATATTTGTCAAAGTACTCCAGTTCTTTGATGTCTTGGTCCCGTTCCTTGAAAAGGTCTGAAACAATCAGGGTAATGGTGGCAATGGCAATGGAAACCATAGAATATTTAAACAGGTCGACAATCTTCTCCAACTTCTTTTCATCAAGGGTGGTATTTTTACTGATGAGGCGGTAAACAAACCGTAACAGCAGAAAGGTCACGGCCAATAATAGGCCGTAAAGGATCAATGATATGGTCGAGGTGTCTGATAACATATTGGTCATGGCGTCGTGTTGTTTGAAATTAGGTTTTTGCTACGAATTTTGTTTTACCTTCTCATCCCATATTTTTCTTAGGCCAATCCGTGATTTTATTGAAAGTTCCCTTTTGGGATCCTGAAGTTCTGCGGAATATATCCCCAAGTACTGCTCTATGGAAAGCGACAAGCCCTTCAGTAGTGGTTTTTTCATCCATTGGTCTTCTTTTAACTAACTTTTAGCCAATATGGGTATATGTCATACTTGGTAGCTAAACCTTTTGTTTGAGATACCTTTCAAACAATTCGGTATTTCTTATTTATGTCCACTGTGGTGGTCATCCACATTTAAGTTCCTAGGAGCACTTTTGATTCATGTTCAGTAAGACTCTTGTTTTCACCCATTTGCTTGTTAAGGATTATGGAAAGTGTTTTTTTGCTTTCCTCTTTCAACCTGGAGTTCATCATAGATTCTTCTTCTGAAGAAATATTGAAGCCAAAGGAATAGTTTTTTGGCTTTTTTTGGGTCCCCATCCAGGCATGAACGATTAAGCTATAATCCCCTTCTTTAAAATGAAATTTGGGGGAAGATCCGCTCAACCAAATGTACCAAGCAGTTTTGCTGATCGAACTCTTCCCTGGAACTGCAAACGAATGGGCCTGACTATCAAAAGTCCAATTTCCGTCACCTCCTATTTTTGAAAATTCGCGCCATAGCATAAAATACCTTTTCTTCTTTGAATCATTGCGATTAATGGAAATCGCACATTTGTAAATTGTACCCAAGCTTGCAGAAGAATTGACAAAAGACATCGGGATGTAAAGTCCTGTAGAGTTATTCGGATAATCTGCATAGTAAATCCTAATTTCTGGTCCGATTAAGATGTCTATCTTAGCTGGTCGAAGTTGGGTCAAATAAAAGGTCAATAGGGTTAGTACTAGACTTATTGAAGCAATAATTATTGGTAGATTTTCCATGTTACTTTTTTGATTACCTACAACTTGTTGGATCACCGCTTTATGTACTGATATCCCAAAACACTTCAAGAATGGCTGTGATTTTTAGTGTTCTTGCAGGGAAAAAATCAAGCTTTAAAGCACCTAAATGTAGGAAATAATCTCCTCATTTGTAGGGTGCATTGGATGTATTGTCGTGTAGCCAGGTAATTGGACCGTTGGATGTCAGTGTGTGTCTGGTGCAGAAAGCCCTATATTGACATCAATCTGGGCAATTTAACGTTTTTCTTGACTCGATCTGCTCTTCCAATCTTAAACTGTTCAATCCTCCCATTTTTTTGGCTTTGTTAAAATTGGCACAGGCTTCCTCGTATCGTGACAATACCTCTAAAGTCTTTGCCTTGTCATGATAAACATAGGAATGTGTGGAATCAGTCGCTATGGCCGTATTATATTCACTCAACGCTTTTTCATATAATGAATTAAGACTTAATTGAGATCCCAAATTATAATAAGAAGCTGCTAAAAATGTACGTGCCTCGTAATTGGTGGGGTTTAGTTCCAATGATTTGGTAAAGGCTTCAATGGCGTCGATATAATTTTTTCGGATGGTATCATTGTCCTTGCTTTCAAAAGACACATTAAAATAACGTACACCCTGTAAAAATTCTTTGATACTGGTATTTTCATCGACGAGGTTTCGATCCAGTGCATCGATTAAGTTAGCCCTGTTTTCTTTATTGCCGATCAAATCACTTTCTATCAAAAATTTGATCGCTTTTCTTGAATTGATGATATCCTCATTGGCCAGAATCTCATTGATTTTTTCTTGGGTATATTCCAATTTATTGATGTTCAATTGGTTGGAAATAGTCAGTTGGGTTGTGATGATAGAAGCTACTATCGTAAAGATAGGAATGAATGCCGTGAGCAATATTGTTCTGTTTTTTAATTTTTTCTCCCTGACTTCAAGTTGTTTGAGCTGTTTTTCTTGGTCTGTCATTGGTTTTTTGGTTAACAACTTTTTACTTCGAAGCTATCTGCTTCAACATCTGAAAATAGTCACAAGGGGGTATTCATGGTATTATGTTTTTTTTAGGTAGCGCAAGGTTTTAGGGCTTTTAAATGTAGGAAATAATTTTCAAGGCTGTAAGGCCATTTTATCGAATTTTTTTGGACAATGGATTGTTGGGGATATGGATTTGTTTGAAGAAAATTAGGTAAGGGATTTCCCGCCTTGGTGCCCTGTCGAAATGATAAGGTGCAAATCAAATTGTCAGAATCATAAATAGGAAAGTCGATAGCCGTTAACTAAGCCCTTCGCTCCAAAAGTGCCATATAAAATCCGTCAAAACCACTGGCATGTGCATAGATATTCTGTTCTTTTACGAACCCAAAGACTTGCCCTTCTTCGGATTCTAAAAAGGCCTGTACCTGTGCTGAATTTTCTTCAGGAAGAATCGAGCAGGTGGCATAGACCAGCTTTCCATTAGGCTTTACCATTTTGGAGTAACTTCTTAAAATATCTTGCTGTACTCCTTTGATTTCTTCCAAAAATTCAGGATGCAACTTCCATTTACTGTCCGGATTGCGACGTAATACCCCCAATCCAGAGCAGGGTGCATCCAACAATACCCGGTCTGCGGAATTGTACAGTTTTTTAATCACCTTGGAAGAATCGATTACCCGGGGTTCTACATTGTATACGCCATTACGTCGGGTGCGTATCTTCATTTTTTTTAGTTTACTCTCGTAAATATCCATCGCGATAAGTTGCCCTTTGTTTTGCATCAATGACGCCAGATGTAGTGTCTTGCCTCCTGCACCGGCACAGGCATCAATGACCCGATGGCCGGGTGCCACCTCTAAATACGGGGCCACCAACTGCGAAGAAGCATCCTGCACTTCAAACAGGCCCTCTTTAAAAGCTTGGGTCGCAAACACGTTTTTACGCACTTTCAATTGCAGGGCATGGGGATATTCTTTGAGGGTTTCGGTTTCAATATCCTCATCGTGCAGTATGCGTTGCAATGCCGTTTTGGTGGTCTTTAGGGTATTGGTGCGTAAAATGACCTTTGCTTGTTGGTTCAGTGCGGCACTTTCCTTTGTCCATAGCACATTTCCCAAGGCTTTTTCTCCTAGGTCATCTAACCAATCGGGAAAAGAATCCCGGAACTTCCGGATTTTGGAAAGTTCGTCAAAACGTCCCTTGATACGGCGCTCGGGGGTGTGTTCCAATTGTTTCCAATCGGGCAAACGAATACCCCGAAGAACGGCCCAAACCGCAAACAGTCGAAACAGTTGTGGTCGGGAATAGGGCGCATGTACTTCAGCAATTTTTGCGTACAGTCGTTTCCAACGTATAATGTCATAGGTGGTCTCTGCAATAAAGCCACGGTCGCGTGCACCCCAACGCTTGTCGTATTTCAGTACTTTTTCAATGACCTTGTCGGCATACTCGTTTTCGTTGCAGATAAGGTGAAGTGCGTCGATGACAGCAAAGACCAAATTTCTGTGGAGGCGCATATGGTAAATTAAGTAGGCAAAGGTACGGTTTGTTTGGAGGATAGGCATTTACAGGATGAAAAAGTGCGTCTTTGGCATCTTTTTGGGTTAATGGTAGAGAATTCTAAAGGGATTTCTCTATCATTACCTCGAAATGACAAGGGTCGTGACCCATTCTAGAAAACAAGAGGCGCGGTGTACACCGCGCCTCTTACAAACGAACAAGCTGTCAAATCTTAAAAAAGCTAAACATTTACAACGACGTAATGCCTTCCTGATTTTTTATACCAAATTCCTTTGTAGTTGTACAATTTTCTTCCATTGACCACGACAACCGTTCTGGTCCGGGGCAAGTGCTTTACCCGAATGCCGACTGGAGCGGCACATACTACATAGTTTCTTCCTCTAGCCCTGTACCATACCCCATCTGCAAAGTAAAAATTGGCCTTATTGTGCACGACCACTCGAGGTTGGTGTATGGTGGTCACCACAGTACCGTGTTTTGGATATACCCGTACCACTTTTCGTTGTGCTTCTGCCGTAACCATACTTCCGAGAAGCACTACTGCCAATACCATTCGTTTTAAGTTTTTCATTATGTCGATTTTTATTGGGTTTCTATTTCTTTGACCGCACCTTTGCCAAAAGGTTTAATCAAAAAAAGAGCCGTTGGGCTCTTTTCTCATGCATTTGGTCGAAATCTCAGTTTCGGTTCTTACGTACTTGCTGTAGCAGGCGTCGTTTAAAATCTTCCTCGGCCTTGAACATGAGCATTATCTTTTTTGAGGGAATCACAGCGGCCAGGTCTTTTATAAAAGTCTGATCCACACGATGCTTCTCATTTTGCAGTGCGGCAAACCCTGCCAATAATTCGGAAGCCTCTTTTTCAGAAAGTTCATCTAGGTAGGGTATTCTTGAACCGAACCGTGCCCGCTCTTTTCGTCGCAGGGCCTCTACCTTGTCTTCATGGGCATTGTATACCGGCCAAAAGGCCTGTGCTTCTTCAGGGGTCAAACTGAGCCGTTCGGTCAAAAAGGCCACTTTGAGCGTTTTGATGCGTTCCCTACCGGGACCTTTTTGAGCAAAGAGCGTGAGTGTCAACAAAAGAAAGGGAAGTAGGTACAGTTTTTTATTCCAGTTCATCGTAATCGATATTTAAGTCTTCTAAGGCATCAACCGTTTCGTCGAGATATTCCAAGATATTTTCTTCTTCATAGGGGGTGTCGACCATATCTTTCAGTTCAATGTCTTCTAGGGCAATGACCTCTGCGAGTTCATAGGAAGTCAGGTTCAATTCACTTTCTTCGAAATAAGAATCAATTTCCGCTGCTGCCAAATCATTGAAGCTGGGTTCAGACCTAAAGGTAATGCCCCATACGAATAAGAATACGGCTGCCAAGGCAGCAGCGGCATAGGCATACTTTCGAAACGCATATAATGGTATCACCTTGGTCTTAGTATCCTTTACTTTCTTGCTTATGACAGTGCCAACTGTTTCAAAATACTCTTGGGGTACGGTAAAACCATCATTTTTAGGAATGATGTTCAGGCTGCTATCTGAATCTTCGACGATTTTGCCCATGAGCCGTTCATGAAAATTGTCAAAGTAGCCTTCTGGGGTTTTGAACTGTTGTTTCTTTTTCGATTTCATGTTTTATTTTGACCTTGTTGTACCTAAAAGGTTTAATCTGCCTTAAGATACGTTTCAATTTTCTTAACTGCCAAATGGTACGATGCTTTTAATCCACCTACTGAAGTTTCCAAAATTTCTGAAATTTCTTCGTATTTCATTTCTTGAAAATACTTCATGTTGAAAACCAGTTTTTGTTTTTCAGGTAATGTGGCCAATGCCTCTTGTAACTTCAACTGTATGTCATCACCTTCAAAATAGACATCAGACTGTAGGTTTTCAACCAAATCTTGCCGCAGTTCTTCATTGCTGATTCCCCTTTTTTTTGATTGTTGCTTTAAGAAGGTCAGCGATTCGTTGGTGGCAATCCGATACATCCATGAGTACAATTTGCTGTCACCCTTGAATCCATCAATGTTTTTATAGACCTTGATAAAGGTATTTTGTAATATATCGTCGGCATCATCATGATTCAGTACAATTCTCCGAATATGCCAATAGAGACGCTCTTTGTAGGTATTGACCAATACCTCAAATGCCCTTGCTTGACTGTCTTTGTGCTTTAGATCGTTGACCAGTGTTTCTTCAGCTACCAATCGAAGAATTTTAGTGTTATGACTACATTAACGTGAAAAGGTTTAATTTGATTATGTCCTTGACCCATGCACGGGGATTACGGTGATGCCGACTAGTTGTTGGTACGGTATTCTTCTGGGAAGGGATGCATTAACTTAACGGACTTTTTTAACCCAATGTCTGCATCTCGACCAGTTTTTTGTACCCCTTTTTTGAACGCATCAGTTCATCATGTGTACCCTGTTCCACAATTTTTCCTTGGCTTAAAACCACGATGGCATCTGCATTTTGGATGGTCGATAGGCGATGTGCAATGACCAGGGAGGTTCGGTGCTGCATCATTTTTTCCAACGCATCTTGTACCAATCGCTCACTTTCGGTATCCAAAGCCGAGGTGGCCTCGTCCAAAATCATGATGGGTGGGTTTTTCAGCACGGCCCTTGCTATGGAGAGGCGCTGTTTTTGCCCCCCGCTCAATTTGTTGCCGCTATCGCCAATGTTGGTGTCATACCCATTTGGCAATTGCATGATGAAATCATGTGCATTCGCAATTTTAGCGGCTTCGATGATTTCTGGCATAGTAGCATTTTCCTTGCCCATGGCAATGTTGCTCTTTACGGTAGCGTTGAACAAAATGGAATCTTGGGTGACCAATCCCATAAGGTTGCGCAATGATTTTTTGGTGATGTGCCTGATATCGGTGCCGTCAATATTGATGGCCCCGTCATTGACGTCATAGAAACGTGTGACCAGATTGGCAATTGTGCTTTTGCCACTGCCCGATTGCCCGACCAGTGCCACGGTACTCCCCTTGGGAACTTTTAAGCTGAAATCTTTTAAAACGTAATCGTCTTCATATTTAAAGGAAATGCTATCGATATCGATTTCACGTTCAAAATCGGTTTTGGTGATTGCACTTTCACGGTCTGTAATTGGGTTTTTCGATTCTAAGATGTTCAATACCCGTTCTGCCGCTGCATTTCCCTTTTTGACCGCATAAGAGGCCTTACTTATGGCCTTTGCGGGGGTCAAGATATTATAGGCAAGCCCCATATAGGCGATGAACGAAGCCGCGTCGAGGGTTTGGTCTACCAGTACCATGCGGCCTCCAAACCACAACAGTACGCCAATGACCAAAATACCCAAAAACTCTCCCGTGGGCGAAGCCAGATTTTGACGGTTTAGCAATGCATTGGAATACTTGAAGAACCTGTTGGTGGAATTTTGAAAAGTCTTTGAAAATTTAGATTCGGCATTAAAGGCTTTGATGACCCGCAACCCTGTTAAGGTTTCTTCAACAATGGACAGAAATTCCCCTTGTTCGCGTTGTACCTTGTCGGATTTTCTTTTGAGGGATTTTCCAATTCTTGAAATCAACATTCCTGCAATGGGGATGAAAACAAAAACAAAAATGGTCAGCTTGGTGCTGATCAAGAACATGACGATAATCGTAAACAAGATGGTCAGGGGCTCACGCACGATCAATTCCAATATAGAGAGGAAAGAATGTTGTATTTCGAGCACATCTGACGTGATGCGAGCGATGGTATCTCCCTTTCTTTTTTCTGAAAAATAGGAAATGGGCAAATCGACAATCTTGGCATACATACTGTTTCGAATATCTTTCAATACCCCATTCCTTAAAAAAGTGATGAAATACATGGCCAGGTAGTTGAATGCATTTTTCAATAGAAAAAGGGCCAAGACCAGTGTCACGACCAATACCAGGCCTTTCATTGGGGTGTCTCCAGAATATTGGGTGACCTGATAGTTCATGTAATCCATGAAAAAGTCCTTCGCTTTGCCCAAGCCTTGGTAAGTAGGTGGTTCGATAAGCTGTTTGGTCTTGTCAAAGAGCACGTTCAGCATCGGAATCAGCGCGGCAAACGAAAGTGCACTGAACAAGGCATATAGTATGTTGAAAAAGATATTTAGAAATCCATATTTGCGGTAGGGCAACGCAAATACCAGGATTTTTTTAAAGTAATTCATTTCCCTAAATTCAATTCAGCAACAATGCCTTCCAATTTGGCATTTAGCTGCGAATTTACGGATTTATAATCTGCTGCATCTTGCAATGGGGCATTCGTGCTGATATAAAACTTTACCTTGGGCTCGGTGCCACTGGGTCGTGCGGCGATTCGCGTACCATCCTCAGTTTCGTAGATCAATACATTGGACTTTGGAAGATCAATGGGTCTTTCTTCGCCTGTTTGGGCGTTTTTGGCAATTGAAGTATTGTAATCCTCAATCCAAACGACTTTTGAGCCTTGCACTGAAGCAACGGGATTTTCCTTAAAGTCCTTCAGCATTTGCTTAATTTCCTCAGCGCCACTGATGCCTTTTTTGGTCAATGAAATCAGTTTTTCCTTGTAAAAACCGAACTCGACATAGCAATCGATCAGGTCTTGATAGAAAGAGCTGCCATTGGCCTTGGCCTGACTGGCAATTTCACAGGCGAGCAAGGTCGAGGTCACGGCATCCTTGTCCCTGACAAAGTCACCGACCATGTAACCAAAACTTTCTTCGCCACCCCCCAAAAACGTTGCATCAGGAAAATCTTTGATCATTTTGCCGATCCACTTGAAACCGGTCAATGCGGTTTTAAATTCTACGCCATATGCTTTTGCCATTTGTTGCATCATTGGTGTTGACACAATGGTCGTGGCAATGAACTCATTGCCTTGAAATGTTTTTGCTTGGTATTGATCAAGCAAAAATTTGGTCATCAGTACCATCGTCTGGTTGCCGTTGAGCAATTCCATTTCGCCTTCAAGGTTTCTTACCGCAATGCCAAGACGATCACTATCTGGATCAGTGCCCACCACCATATCAGCACCGATTTCCTCTGCTTTTCTGATGGCCATTTCCAATGCTTCGGGCTCTTCTGGATTGGGCGACTTCACAGTGGGAAAGGCCCCATCAGGCTTCGCTTGCTCTTCTACGATGGTCACGTTTTGGTACCCTGCCCTCTTCAATACTTCTGGAATTGCTGTGATCGATGTGCCGTGAAGTGAAGTGAAGACAATTTTGAAATGGTCCTTTCCCTCGGCATTGAAACTTCCATTTTTGACTGATGCCCCAAAAAAGGCTTCATCTACTTCGTTATCGATCGGTGTGATCAGATTGGCATCGGCATCGAACTTGATATCCTCAAAACCGATTGCATTGATCTCGGCAATGATTTCACCATCCTGGGGGGGTACGATCTGCCCACCATCACTCCAATATACTTTGTACCCATTGTATTCTGGCGGGTTGTGCGAAGCGGTCAATACAATACCGGCATGACAATTCAAGTACCGAACGGCAAAAGAAAGCTCAGGGGTCGTTCTGAGCTCAGTAAAAAGAAACACTTTGATTCCGTTTGCTGCAAAAACCTCTGAAACCACTTTTGACAGGGTATCACTATTGTGCCGGCAGTCATAGGCAATGACCACTTTGATTTCTTCATTGGGGTAGTTCTTTTTGAGGTAGTTGCTGAGTCCTTGGGTGTTTTTGCCCAAGGTATATTTGTTGATTCTATTGGTGCCAATGCCCATAACCCCTCGCATACCTCCGGTACCGAATTCGAGATTTTTATAGAAACGCTCCTTTAACTCTTCAGGATCATTGTCCATAAGTTCTTGAATCTCCTTTTTTACTGATGCATCGAAAAAATCAGTCAGCCATGATTGTGCGGTTTTGGTAACAGTGTCCATACGAATTTTGGTATTTAGAAATGCGATATAAAAATACAGTAGTTTCTTAATAAATCTATAGTAAACTTTTAGGCGTGAATGCAGATATCCCAAAAAAGCTCATGATAACGGTAAAAATTGGGCGGTTCGTAGAATTTTTAGTATGTTGTCATGCTATGAAAAGTTGGACTACTTTTCTTTTATTCTTTTTCATGACTGCTGTCTTTGCACAGCGGGAGGCTGCAAACTGGTATTTTGGCAACTTTGCGGGTCTGGACTTTAATTCTGGAGCTCCAGAGTTTCTTTTGGATGGACAGATCAATACAGTTGAGGGCTGTGAGTCATTTTCAGATGCACAGGGCAATCTTCTTTTTTATACAGAAGGGAAAACTGTTTGGAATCGACGTCATGAGGTCATGCCCAATGGTACCGGGTTGGGTGGGAGTTTTTCAACAACCCAATCTGCATTGGTCGTACCTCACCCCGTCAGTAAAAATCTGTATTTTATCTTTACTCCTGACGATGCGCTATCCATATCGTTAGGGGGATCTAATGGCTTTAACTACTCGGTTTTAGACATGTCACGCGATGGCGGACTCGGGGATATCGTTACGAAGAACGTTACCTTGTTGGACGAGTGTTCTGAAAAAGTCTCAGCAGTGCGAAACCAGACGGGTGACTATTACTGGGTAATTACCCATTACCGAAACCGGTTTTACGCCTATAGGGTCGATAATCTAGGGGTCAATACAACTCCGGTGGTTTCAACGGTCGGTCCGTTGATCGATGATTTTGAAAATATTAGGGGCAGTTTGAAAATGTCTCCAAATGGAGATAAATTGGCCATTGCACACACTATCGTAAGACCTGAAAATAAAGGTAGCCTCTATCTTTTTGATTTCGATGTCAATACGGGCGTGGTCAGCAATCCGTTACTGGTCAGCGACAAAAGACTGTATTATGGTGTGGAGTTCTCATCAAATTCCTCAAAACTTTATGCGAGTGGCCTGACCATCTCTGGAAATAGTGCGGATATCCCTGAAAATATATTGGAATTGGTGCAGTTCGATTTAGATGATCCAGATATACCCGGCTCAGCCTACGTGGTGAACACCTTTGGTGCAAATATTATAGGCGATGTGGCCGGGAGCTTACAAATAGGTATTGATAAAAAGGTATACCACGCTATTCCGAACGCTAAGCTTTCTGTTATTCGCACCCCCAATTTAAAGGGTATCGATTGTGACTTTCGGGAATTTGGGGTAGATTTGGGTAACAG
Organism: Bacteroidota bacterium; assembly: GCA_039184335.1. GTDB lineage: Bacteria > Bacteroidota > Bacteroidia > Flavobacteriales > Flavobacteriaceae > JBCDBD01. Next base: position 95,251 of record JBCDBD010000004.1, read on the forward strand.
GGCCTCGTCATATGGCCTTCCCCCCTTCATCCAATCCTTTTTTGAAACCATTGTCACTATCGAAAATTTCTGCGAGGGTGATGTCACGACTTTTACAACAGAATCTTCTGGAGACGTAGCTGCCATCCATTGGGATTTTGGAGACCCAGCTTCTGGCGCAAATAATTTTTCAACAGATTTGAACCCCACCCATGTATTCTCTTCAAATGGGCTGTTCGAGGTCACGGTCGAGGTAGAATATACCAATGGTTCCAATCGTACTTTTTTGGAGTTTGTCGAGATAGCGGAAATACCTGATGTGAACAGTGTGGTGCAATTGGTGCAGTGCGATGTGGATGGTATGGACGACGGAATTTCAAAGTTTAACCTCAATGAGGCCATATCGTTGTTTTCGAAAGGAAATGAAGACATCAATGGGTTGTTTTTTACCACGGAACAAGATGCCATAGCGAATGTCAACCAATTGGAACCCGTTGGCTATACCAATAGTGCTAATAACCAGAGACTCTATGTAAGAGCTTTTGAAAATGCGGAATGCTTTGTTATTGTCCAAGTCGAACTAATAGTGAAACCAATGTCAGATTTAGGACTTTACGGTACCATAGCTGTATGTGACGAAGGCTTTTCTGCTTTGGCCTCTACCATTTCGCTAAGTAATGTTTACCATTATCTGGAAGGGGAATTTCTAAGTTCTAAGTCCATCAAGGTTTTTAGTGAACTTGATAATGCCTTACTGGAATTGGGTCCTTTTGCCATTGATGAAGAGCTTATTCTAGGCCCTTTTGATTCAAGAACATTATTTTTTAGGATAGAGGAAGAAAACGCGTGTGACCAGATGGGAAGTATACAACTCAACATCTTGGAAAGACCAGATTACGAGACTGAAAGGGCAGTACAGCTATGCGATAACGGTGAGGCCTTTTTGATGTCAGAGTTGGGTTATGATACCTACACATGGTCAAATGGCAGTGCTTCTGATGCGATTACCGTTATAGAACCGGGAGAGTATAGCGTTACCTTCACCCAAGGGGTCTGTAGTTATACCCAAGTCTTTACTGTGGAACCAGTGGCAGGAATTAAGATCAGTGAGATTGACATACGCGATTTTAGGCCAAACAACAGTGTCGTTGTCCATGTTGAAGCGGGTGGCGGTGAGATTCAATATTCCATTGATGGGGGAGTTACCTTTCAACCATCGAACAGTTTTCAGGAATTATTTCCTGGAACTTATGAGATTGTTGTCACAGATAACTGTTCAGAAGTCAGTGAAACTATCTTGGTCGGTGGGTTGAGTACATTTTTCACCCCCAATGGCGATGGCATAAATGATATTTGGACACTTTCAAATGCCACGTACTTCCCAAATTTTAAGTTGTCAATTTTTGATAAATACGGCAAGCTTATCAACAGGTTTACCGATGCCTTGGTAGGTTGGGATGGCACCTATCAAAACCAGCCCATGCCTTCAGATGATTACTGGTATCTATTTGAATCAGAAGAGGGAAAAGTAGCGACAGGTCATTTTTCCCTGAAGCGCTAGGCATTCAATGTTTGGTCGATAATGTAACTTTTCTCTTCCTTTTTTGACCGTACGACCAACTCACCAAGAAAACCTGCCAAAAACAATTGTGTGCCCATGATCATTGCGGCGAGTGCAATGTAAAATTGGGGGCGCTCTGTAATCAGTCTTCCCGTCGGATTGAGAAACAGTTTATCGATACCTAGATAGATGGAAAATCCGAAACCCACGAAAAACATGAATATCCCCATCGCGCCGAAAAGGTGCATGGGCTGTTTCCCAAATTTTGAGACGAACCAAATGGTGACCAGATCCAAAAAGCCATTGATAAAACGTTCTGCACCAAATTTTGTGTGGCCATATTTTCTCGGCTGGTGTTGAACCACTTTTTCCCCAATTCGGCTAAAACCCGCATTTTTGGCCAACACCGGAATGTAGCGGTGCATGTCACCAGCAACCTCTATGTTTTTTACCACCTCTTTTCGAAATGCTTTAAGACCACAATTGAAGTCATGTAGCTTTAGTCCTGAAGTACGCCTAGCAGCCCAATTGAAAAGCTTTGAAGGTAGGTTTTTGCTTATGATCGAGTCAAAGCGCTTCTTTTTCCAACCCGATATGACGTCAAAGTGCTGCTCGTTGATGAGTTGGTACAGTCCAGGAATTTCTTCGGGATTATCTTGCAGGTCGGCATCCATCGTGATGACCACCTCACCTTTGGCCTGCGAAAAACCGGCATGAAGCGCCTGAGATTTTCCAAAGTTCCTTAAAAAACGGATTCCCTTGACGTTTGAATTTTTACGTGTCATTTCAGTAATGGTATCCCATGACCCATCTGAGCTTCCATCGTCGATAAAAATAATTTCATATGAAAAACGATTGGATTGCATCACCTGTGCAATCCAATCGTGTAGTTCGAGTAGTGATTCTTTTTCGTTGAGTAAGGGAATTACAATGGATAATTGCATTGTTTTTTTCGTGTAATTCCCATCAAAAGTAGTACATTTTGCTTTAGTAAGCTGGTTTGGATTTTTTTAAGATCAAGCCAGAAATTAAGCCCAGCACCAATCCGATGACAATATTGAATATCAAGATGATCGGATACGTAATCCAGAAGTAATTGATGGTACCGTCATACTGTTGTTGGATCTGTTCAGGAGATGCCGTGCCAGCTTCTTCGGCAGCTGCTTTTTGGGCCTCGGCCACCTTTAGGGCAAAATCTGGATCTAGAAGATTAGAAAGAATCAATAGGTAAACGATATATACGATGGCTGAAATAAGCGCTATTCCCGTCCCTAGTTTAAGTGCCTCGCCAATGGTAAGATACCCTTGGTTGGCTTTTTTAAAACTATAGATTCCCCAAAAAACAACGGCAGCCATCATCACAATGCCTATGATTTGGTTTGCTGAACTTTGTGAAGTGTGTGCATCTTGTAGAAACAGCATAACGCCGAAAGCAACAGATAGCCCCCCTAAAATCAGTCCATAGTTCAATGAGAACGTTCCTGTCTTTGGTTGATTTTCTTCCATTTTAATATATTTTTAGGTTGATTACGCCAGATTAGTGAGCACTTTCTTAAAAAAGTTACAATGAAAGGTACAATTTTTTATTTTTTAAGGTTTTAAGGTTGTATAAAAACAAAAAATAGCTAAATTTGCACCTCGAAAATTCCAACATCAAGAATACATACGATGAGAAAAGAGATACATCCTGAGAATTATAGACTTGTGGCTTTTAAAGACATGTCAAATGACGATGTCTTTATTACCAAGTCCACTGCAGAATCAAAAGAGACCATCACAGTTGATGGTACAGAGTATCCATTGATCAAATTGGAGATTTCAAGAACTTCACATCCCTACTACACTGGTAAGACCAAATTGGTTGACACCGCTGGTAGAATTGATAAGTTCAAGAACAAGTACAAAAAGTTCAGTAAACAAGAAAAAGCTGCTGAATAGTTTTTTCTTTGAAATATAACACTAACGCCTTCGTTTTTAATGGAGGCGTTTTTATTTTTATACCATACCAAGGTCTCCTCTCATGAACTATATACTTTCAGATGGCCATTATCGGGATGCGATGCTGCCTTTTACATTTACCCGGCCTATTGCTGACATCCGTATCGGTATATTGACCATACGTGAAAAGTGGGAACGATACCTTTCAACCGAGGTGACCACGATGTCAAGTGCTTATCTATCAGAAAAATTCCCTCTAAAGACAGCAGCTGAAAATGTTGTGATCAATGCCCCATTTTTGCCCAGCCAAGATTTGGTTGAAAAAATACATGCGCTGCGATTGGGTGAGGCACTAGTGACCGAAGGCGAAATCATCGCTTATTGTACAGAGAATCCTGAAGCCGCATTCAGCCTTTCTTCGTATAGGTCCATTGCCTTTAAGAATGCGGTAGTGACGGTCAAGAATCCATGGGATATTTTCTCAAAAAATGGGAAAGTGCTGCAAGCTGATTTTGAACTGTTGACCAGAGGTAGGGAAAGTCATCCCATCTCCTCAACCAATACAGTGATTGCACCTGAGCATATTTTTATTGAAGAGGGAGCTACCGTTGCCTGCAGTATCTTGAATGCCTCTACGGGCCCCATATATATTGGGAAAGGAGCCGAAATCATGGAAGGATGCGTGATACGGGGTGGTTTGGCCTTATGTGATCATGCCATCTTAAAAATGGGTGCTAAAATATACGGGCCTTCCACTTTTGGCCCCCATTGTAGAATTGGAGGCGAAGTGAACAACACCGTTGCATTTGGTTACTCCAATAAGGGCCATGAGGGATTTTTGGGCAATTCAGTGCTTGGGGAGTGGTGCAATCTTGGTGCAGACACCAATACATCAAATATGAAGAACAACTATGCAGAAGTGCGGTTGTGGAGTTATGGAACCGAAGGTTTTGCACGTACGGGATTACAATTTTGTGGGTTGATGATGGGCGACCATAGCAAATGTGGTATCAATACCATGTTCAATACGGGTACGGTCGTTGGCGTAAGTGCCAACATTTTCGGTAGTGGGTATCCCCGTAACTTCATTCCAAGTTTTAGTTGGGGCGGTGCATCTGGCTTTACCAGTTATCTGCCCAAGAGAGCCTTGGAAACTGCGAAGACAATGATGGCAAGGCGGGGGCTTGTATTGGATTCAAAAGAACGGGCCATCTTGGAAGAGGTATATGAATTGACCAAAAAATGGAGGAGAACCTAGGCCGTAAGCGTACTTGTGGTCAATAATTTATATCTTTGCCCACCCAAAATAAAACCCTCACGATGCGCAAAAAAGTTGCCTTCTTTACTTTAGGTTGCAAATTAAATTTCTCAGAGACTTCTACCATTGCGCGAAGTTTTGTGAAAGAGGGTTTTGATAGGGTTGATTTTGACCAAGCTGCCGATATTTATGTCATCAATACGTGTTCGGTCACCGAGAATGCCGATAAACGGTTCAAGACCATAGTAAAACAGGCACAGAAGCACAATCAAAAGGCATTTGTTGTTGCTGTTGGCTGCTATGCCCAGTTGAAGCCCGAAGAACTGGCTGCAGTCGATGGCGTGGATTTAGTTTTAGGGGCCGCTGAAAAATTTAAGGTCACTGATTATCTGAACGACCTCTCTAAAAATGATTTTGGGCAAGTCCATTCCTGTGAGATTGAAACTGCCGATTTTTATGTGGGCAGTTATGCCATTGGCGATAGAACACGGGCATTTTTGAAGGTGCAGGATGGTTGTGACTACAAGTGTACCTACTGCACCATACCATTGGCACGGGGCATATCGCGAAGTGATACCTTGCAAAATGTATTGAAGAACGCGGCTGAGATTGCCGCTACGGGAATAAAGGAAATTGTCTTGACCGGGGTCAATATCGGGGATTATGGAAAAGGGGAATTTGGCAATAAAAAGCACGGGCATACCTTTTTTGATCTGGTGCGGGCACTGGACACCGTAAATGGGGTAAAGCGCTTGAGAATATCATCTATTGAGCCTAACCTGCTAAAGAATGAAACCATAGATTTTATCGCAAACAGTAAGGCTTTCATGCCCCATTTTCATATCCCCTTGCAAAGCGGTAGCGACACCGTGCTCAAGTTGATGCGTAGAAGGTATTTGTCCAATCTCTATGTTGACCGTGTAAAACGCATAAGGAAAACAATGCCCCATGCTTGTATTGGGGTGGATGTTATCGTTGGATTTCCTGGGGAAACCGACGCACATTTTTTAGAAACCTATCATTTTCTCAACACTCTAGACGTCTCATACCTTCACGTATTTACGTATTCAGAGCGCGACCATACATTGGCAGCCGAAATGGGAGGCGTTGTGCCCAAAAGTGTACGGCATAAACGAAGCAAAATGCTACGTGGACTTTCTGCAAAAAAAAGACGTGCGTTTTATGAAAGCCAATTGGGTGCCACAAGAACGGTTTTGTTTGAGGGGGAAAACAAATCAGGGTATATTCATGGCTTCACAGAAAACTATGTGAAGGTCAAAGCCCCATGGAATCCAGACTTGGTGAACACCTTACACGAAGTGGAGCTCACAGAAATCGATGAAGATGGGTTGGTACGTTTCACATTTGTGGCCAATGTGGTCATTGCATAAAAAAACCTCTCAATCGAGAGGTTTTTTTTGATAAGGTCAAATGCGTATACCTACCGGTAGCATTTCTTTATATTGTCTATTTTTACGCAAGAACCCTGCAATGTGGGGGCTGGTAGGTACCACCCGTAAATTTTGTTCTTGAATTTGATGGAGAACGGCTTTGATAAAGTTTTCTTTAAAGCCCTCTTGCGTGATTTCTTCTGGTATGACCAGTTTGGTTAAAAAAACCTTTCGTTCTTGTGATGAGTATTCAATCTTTGCCAAATGCCCATCAATCTTGGTTTCGAATTGGCGCAAGAAACTATTATCCTTAATTTCCATTTCAATTATATAGTTTAGTTTATTTTTAGAGCTGGACAAAAAAATTACGACAAGGCTCAGCATCGTAATTTTTGAATTGTAACCAATATTTTCCGTTTTGTATCTATTTGGGGCTGTGCACAAAAGGGAAACAAAAGTAGTTAAAAAATACCTAAATTCCTACAGAAATCGACCATACCAATATTATGCCCGATAACAAGACCCATGTTTATCTCATGCCTGGCATGGCAGCAAGTGCCGCTATTTTTGATGGTATCAGCTTACCCAAAGAAGATTTTGTATTGCATAAAATGGAGTGGGTGATTCCCGAAAAAGGGATAAGCTTTGGGGAGTATGCAGTACAGATGTGCCGTAAGATAGCGCATGGGAATCCGGTATTGATCGGGGTTTCATTTGGCGGGCTTCTCGTTCAGGAAATGGCAAAGAAAATAAAGGTCAAAAAGGTCATCATCATTTCGAGTATAAAGTCTGGTGAAGAACTGCCCAAACGGATGTTGTTTGCCAAGTACACCCATGTGCACAAATTATTGCCTACGGGATTGGTCAATAATGTGGAGTTATTGGCCAAGTATGCCTTTGGAGAGACGGTGACGAAACGATTGGACCTGTACGAGAAATACCTGAGCATGCGTGATAAATACTATCTTGATTGGTCAATTGACAATATTGTGAACTGGCAACAAAAACGGCCGATTGATAATGTAGTACATATTCATGGTGATCAAGATGCTGTTTTTCCTATCTCTAAGATCAAAGATTGTATCACCGTAAAAAATGGGACCCATACAATGATCATCCACCGGGTAAAATGGTTCAATGAGCACCTGCCCACAATTATTTTGGATTGAGAAAGTTGTATATAGTATCTTGCAACAAAATCACAGTGGAAACAGTATGAAACACCTTAAAAATATCTTGGCAGCCATTGGTTTTTTAGTTGTTGTCGGTAGTTTGGTATGGGCAGTACAGCAAGAAACCACTGCAGGGGAAGTAGTAAAAAAAGAGCACTTGCCGAAAGACAAAAATGTCACCGACGGCTATAGTATCAGTGCAATTGACATTCCTGACGACTTAAATTTTGCCGGTGAACCGGTTCCCATGGATGATCCCGAGATCATGGAGCGTGTCGACCGTGAGTTTTTGGTGAACACATATTGGCAATCAAATGCCCTTTTATTGATGAAAAGGGCAAACAAGTATTTTCCTGTGATTGAACCGATATTGGCCAAGAATGGGCTCCCTGATGATTTCAAATACCTAGCGGTCGCAGAAAGTGGCCTCCAGAACGTGGTATCACCCGCTGGTGCTACTGGGTTTTGGAAAATTATTAAAACGACGGGTCGTGAATATGGCCTAGAGGTGAACAATAATGTTGATGAACGGTATCATATTGAAAAAGCGACTCAAGTTGCCTGTGAATACCTCAAAAAATGGAAAGGCCGCTTTGGAACTTGGACACTGACAGCTGCAGCTTATAATGCAGGCCCTGCAGGTATTCAAAAATATATGGACATTCAAAAAGCGGATGATTATTACGACCTCTTACTGGGGGAAGAAACAGGGCGCTATGTTTTTAGGATCATGGCCATCAAGGAAATTATCTCCAACCCCGACAAATATGGGTTTGAGGTCGAAAAAGCGGATTTTTATGATGCGGTGCCCACATTTTCTGTTGAGGTCGATACGGCTGTGGGCAGTTGGGCCGATTTTGCCTCGCTTTATGAAATCAATTATAAGATTTTAAAACGCCATAACCCCTGGCTACGGGAACCCCATTTGAACAATGCTTCAGGCAAGAAATATATGGTCGAAATACCCAACAAGGGCTATTATCGGGATACGCGATAAACGAAGGCCTATATTTTTTTCATTTGCTGTTGCATCATCTTGATCTGTTCAGAAAGCATGTTGTTCTTATCCAGTTTTTTGGCCTCTTGAAGCAGTTTGGTTGCTTCTCTTTTTCGTCTTTTTTGCATGGCGATACCAGCCAGGCTAAGCTTGGCCATGGCGATGTCATAACCCATACTAAGACCAAGGCCCAATGCTTTTTTGAAGTACTTTTCTGCTTGGGTCAGGTTCTTTTGTGAGTAGATAATACCGTGCAGGTAATGGTAATAGCCCTGCTGCTTCTTGATCAAGGCCGATTCTGGATGTTTAATTTTTGACAACCATTTTTGGGTTCCTTCCATATCTTGTTTTCGCATTCTAAAAAAAGCCAGTAGGATCAGCTCATTTCTAAAATAGAGAAAAATGAACACGAGTGAAATGAGAATCAAGAAAATACCATTGCCGATATATCCTTCCACAAATTGAAAAATAGCATATGCTATGATTAGAACGGCAATAACCAGTTTTATGTTTTTATTGAACATCAGTCTTGTATTAATTGGTAAGTGATTGTTGATTTTATAGAGGTGGGTATTTCTACATTGCCCATTTGAGCCATTGTGGAGACTCCTTCGACCCATCCGTTGACGGTCATTTTTTCGATAAATCCACTTTTGGTCTTGGCAATGATACTTGTTTCTTGGGTTCCGCTCAGTGACATCACCGTACCTGAATTTTCAGTATCCATGACCACTGCGGCAACCCCAGAAATTGCAGTTGTGGCAGCATTCATTTTTTCGAGCGTCCAAGTGTTTTCCGCTGAAAGATCACCATTGTAGCTGTTCTTCCAGGAATCACCTACCATGACACGCTCTGTAGGATAAAAATAGGTCATTTGTTCAAAACTCTTTGCCAGTTTTTCTGAACCAAAATCGTTTTCCAGTGATTTTTTCATCAGTTCGATGGTAAACCCATCTTCAATACCTCCTGCCTCAATCATTTTTTGGATCAGCTCATTACCTCCACGTACCGCCAACACTTTGCCATGGATATCCATATCCATATGTAGTTCATAGTCTTTAAGGACGTGGAACATCGCTGACATGATATCGCCTGATGTCACTTCAGCGGTATTTACGTTTATGATCTCACCTTGTAAGTTCGATGTTGAAAGCATGGAGAAATTTCGAAAGACCAATGTCATTTCGAACCCTTGCCCATTTACTGAGGTGACCTGAAAATCGTAGCTTGCTTGAAGGTCGTTCGTCATTTCGTGGATATTGCCATCAAATTGCTGGACGATTACCTGGGTTGCTTTTTGTTGAACGGTAAAAAGATCACCTTCCTTTAGTAGGTACTTAAGGTCTTTTTGGCCATGTACCGATGTTCCACAAAAAAGTAAGCTGAACAGAAAAATAACAAGTCGATAACGCATTTGATCTTGGTAATGTCTGAAACGGCAAAACTAATACAAACATTTTTTAGAATCCATTTGTCAGTGCAAAAACTCTTTGTATATTTGCGCCCAGAATTTTCAAAAGTCCAAGTGACTATTTTCAAAATACCTTCAACATGAAAAGAACATACCAGCCTTCAAAACGGAAGAGAAGAAACAAACATGGTTTTAGAGAGCGCATGGCTACGGCCAATGGTCGAAAGGTTCTTGCAAGTAGAAGGGCCAAAGGAAGAAAAAAATTGACCGTATCTTCAGAACCTAGACACAAGAAGTAAATGGTTGTCAATAACTTTTAAATTAAAAGGTGCTACAAACAAGGGTAGCACCTTTTTTTTGGTCTATTTTTAAAGTTTGAACAAAAATTACAAAAACGAATGCCCAAAAGAGAAGATTTAAAATCGATTTTAATTATTGGCTCAGGGCCTATTATCATTGGCCAAGCCTGTGAATTTGATTATTCAGGATCGCAAGCACTTCGATCGTTGCGCGAAGATGGTATCGAGACGATTTTGGTCAACAGTAATCCTGCTACCATTATGACAGACCCGTCCATGGCGGATCATGTGTACCTTAAGCCACTGAATACCAAATCGATTATAGAAATTCTCAAAAAGCATCCCAATATTGATGCCGTTTTGCCCACGATGGGCGGGCAGACCGCATTAAATCTCTGTATAGAGGCAGATGAAAAAGGGATTTGGGAAGATTTTGGGGTTGAAATCATTGGTGTTGACATCGATGCCATCAACATTACCGAAGACCGTGAAAAGTTTCGCGAACTCATGTTGAAGATTGGCATTGGCATGCCACCCCAAGCGTCAGCAACTTCCTTTCTGAAAGGAAAGGAAATTGCCCAGGAATTTGGCTTTCCCTTGGTCATAAGGGCTTCCTTTACCTTGGGTGGCGCAGGTGCCTCTATTGTGTATGAGCCAGAAAATTTTGACAAGCAGCTTAGCCATGCCCTTGAAGTGTCGCCTATTCACGAGGTGATGATTGATAAGGCCCTTATGGGTTGGAAGGAGTATGAACTGGAACTGCTCCGCGATAAAAATGACAATGTAGTCATCATTTGTACCATTGAGAATATGGATCCCATGGGAATCCATACTGGAGACTCCATTACCGTAGCACCTGCGATGACCCTTTCAGATCGAACTTTTCAGCGCATGCGCGATATGGCCATCCATATGATGCGCAGTATCGGTGATTTTGCTGGTGGGTGTAATGTGCAGTTTGCCGTCAGCCCTGATGAGAAAGAAGACATCATTGCTATCGAGATCAATCCAAGGGTTTCCCGCTCATCCGCATTGGCCTCAAAGGCAACGGGTTATCCGATTGCCAAGGTAGCTGCTAAGTTGGCTATAGGATATACCCTTGACGAACTCCAAAATCAAATCACACAGTCCACATCTGCGCTTTTTGAACCTACCATAGACTATGTCATTGTGAAAATTCCACGTTGGAATTTTGACAAGTTTGAGGGTTCTGACCGTACTTTAGGACTTCAGATGAAAGCTGTAGGTGAGGTGATGGGTATCGGGCGCTCTTTTCAAGAGGCACTTCATAAGGCAACACAATCATTGGAAATCAAACGAAACGGACTGGGTGCTGATGGTAAAGGTTATAAGGATTATGAAAAGATCATCCAGAAATTGACCGTGCCCAGTTGGGACCGGGTATTCGTGATCTATGATGCCATTCAACTGGGTATCCCCTTAAAACGCATCCACGATATCACCAAGATTGATATGTGGTTTTTAAAACAATATGAGGAGCTTCATTTTTTAGAACAGGAGATTTCAAAATATACTGTTGAAAGTCTGCCCAAATCACTTCTTTTGGAAGCAAAACAGAAAGGGTTTGCCGATAGGCAAATTGCCCATATGCTTGACTGTTACGAAAGTGAGGTGCATAAAAAGCGAACGAATCTTAACATTAACCGGGTATACAAATTGGTGGATACCTGTGCTGCCGAATTTAAGGCAATGACCCCCTATTACTATTCGACTTTTGAAGAAGAGGTCGAAACCCCTGAAGGAAAACGTTATGTGGCCAATGACAGTCAGGTCTCTGAACGCCCCAAGATTTTGGTATTGGGATCTGGTCCAAACCGTATCGGTCAAGGTATCGAGTTTGACTATTGTTGTGTGCACGGGGTCTTGGCCGCTGCTGAATGCGGTTATGAAACCATCATGATCAATTGCAATCCTGAAACGGTCTCCACCGATTTTGATACAGCGGACAAACTGTATTTTGAGCCTGTTTTTTGGGAGCATATCTATGATATCATCCGTCATGAAAAACCTGAAGGGGTCATTGTACAGTTGGGTGGGCAAACGGCCCTGAAACTGGCCGAGAAACTGGACCGTTACGGTATCAATATCATTGGTACAAGTTTTAAATCTTTGGATTTGGCCGAAGACCGCGGTAGTTTTTCCACACTTTTAAAGGACAACAATATACCGTATCCTAAATTCGGGGTAGCCGAAAGTGCCGATGAGGCACTGGAACTGGCCGATGAACTGGGTTTTCCCTTGCTGGTAAGGCCTTCATATGTTTTGGGCGGACAGGGCATGAAAATTGTCATCAACAAAGAAGATTTAGAGGCCCATGTGGTGGGACTATTGCGTAAGATACCCAATAATAAACTTTTGTTGGACCACTATTTGGATGGTGCTATCGAAGCTGAGGCCGATGCCATTTGCGACGGGGATGAGGTCTATATTATTGGGATTATGGAACATATTGAGCCCTGTGGGATCCATTCGGGGGATTCAAATGCTACCCTGCCCCCTTTTAATCTTGGTGAATTTGTTTTACAGCAAATAAAAGACCATACGAAGAAGATTGCGTTGGCATTGAAGACTGTCGGATTGATCAACATACAGTTTGCCATCAAAGATGACATGGTTTATATCATTGAGGCCAACCCTAGGGCATCACGTACGGTTCCCTTTATTGCCAAGGCGTATGGTGAGCCTTACGTAAATTATGCGACAAAAGTAATGTTGGGCGAAAAGAAGATCAAAGATTTTAAATTTACCCCTGAACTGGAAGGCTATGCTATTAAACAGCCTGTGTTTTCATTCAACAAGTTCCCCAATGTGAACAAGAATTTGGGCCCTGAAATGAAAAGCACAGGCGAGAGCATTTTGTTTATCGACAGCTTAAAGGACGATGATTTCTACAACCTCTATTCAAGACGTAAAATGTATTTGAGCAAGTAAAGTTCTTTTGACGCTTTGTTCTGTTTTTTTGCTCAATTCAATTGTAAGCCATCGGTACTGTCCAATCTGGCAACAAAGCCCCACCCAAAAAAGTAATTTGCAATGCCGAGTAACAGCTCATTATCTCCTTTTTTCAGGGGCAACATGATTTCACTGTTCGCTATGGTACATCTGCCCCGGGGTGCTTTCATACCTGGAGAACCATAATAATTTTTGTCAACAAAGAGTGGCTGTCCATCGATGAATACCCATACCTCATCACTGAACCCCAGTTTCAAGCGCTTTACTTGATCAGTTTCAGATTTGATATTGGTCTTTACCCATGCCAGCCGCCTTTTGCCATCTTCCGTAGCACCATAACGTCGGGTAAGGTTGACCATGCCCCGTCGCTCAGCTTTTATTGATTTCCATTCCGTACTGTTCATCAAAGTACTGTCGATTACCACATCACCTTGCATACCCTTAAAAATATCCCTGTTAAAGGGTAGTTCAATAGGGCTGTTTACCTTCCAGTGCTTAAGGTAGCGGGTGTCGCTATAGGTCGGATCGTACCCAGCAGTCTCAGTAAGCCCTTCGGTGGCATTCGGTTGAATCACTAAGTTTGCGTAGATGACACTACCTGATAGGTAAATTCCACCTGTTTCCTGATTTCCTTCCAGTGCAGGTACATGCAGGGCAACGTTGTCCATATCATTTACATAGACTTTCATTTGTTTGCCTGAAACCACAAGCTTTACATGGTTCCAACGTCCATCATAAATTGTAGCCGCTGCTTGGTACTCATCTGTCATGTCCCACATATTGACCCCATCGATTACGGTGGCGTATTGCATGGTATAACGACTCAGCGGGTCTACGGTCCCAAAATAGCGGATATAGAAGAGCTCTGTGTTCAACTGGTCATCAGAAGACCTAAACCCAATTCCTGGAAATCCCCTATCGGTAAATTCTACATCAAATTCTAGGGTGCCATTGGTGAATTGGTGATTTTTTAGTTGAATTTGAAACCCTTCCCCAGTTTTTGAGCGTACGGCCGGTACAGAGTTGTGGGTTACAAACTCCACTTTTTCAGCATCATGTTCCCATGCGCTTGCTGTCATCGGAACCTTTATTTCATTTTTCTGTGCCTGTAGCTGCATACTAAGGATTAGCATACTGAATGCCAAGGAGATTTTTTTGATCATCTATTCTAATTTTTGTGGTTTACAATTAAATTTGAATGTATCAAATGTACTTGCCGCTCTTTGTTGATCGGGTTTGGTCACTTGTTCAATTTTATTTAATCTTGTTCAATTCGTATTTTTCAGTGCACTCGTGGTAGATTTATGAAAAAGATGACCCCTCGCATGAAAAGATTTTTGGTAACCCAAATTGAAAACCATTTGGAGTGGGGTAGTGGGGCTTCTTGGACCAACAAGGACTTTGGTGAACTAAGCAAGAAGATTTTTGAGGTTACTGGAAAACAATTGAGTGTCACCACGTTAAAACGTGTTTGGGGCAGAGCAGGGAGTGTTGGCAACCTCAGTGTTACGACATTTGATATTCTCTCTGAGTTCTTAGGTTATGAAAACTGGCGTGATTTTCAAAAGACCCACGCGGCTGGTAAGTATGTATCTGTAAAGACAGGAACATGGGCCAGATACTCAATATGGGGTAGCTGCATACTCGCTTTGATGATATTATCCTTGCTTTTTTGGCGTGGACTGAAAAGTCCGGTACAAAAAAACCCTTCTTTAAAAAGCCAGTCTTCTATGGCCGATGTTTCTTTTTCATTGGACAAAGTGGCCTCAGGCTATCCGAATACGGTGATTTTTCGCTATGATGTAGGCAATCTACATTACGATACGTTGTTCATTCAACAGTCTTGGGATACCCGAAAACAGATTTCTTTGGATGAAGCCAGTGGACTTGTAACCTCAACATATTACCTGCCTGGGTATTTTCTTGCCAAACTGGTTTCAGACAATGGGATTTTGGAGGAACGTAACCTCTATATCCCTACAAAAGGATGGCAAGGAACTCTATTGGATGGGTCTGGACAGCCATCGTATCTGAAACCAGATCAACTGAACTATGGGGAAACAATCAGCGTTGCTTCCGAGATTTTAGAAAACCTGAATACCATGGATGAAGGATGTCTTTATCTGGCACATCTGTCCCCAAATCCAGTAATCGATGGCAGTGACTTTCAGTTGACCACCTCTTTCAGAATGTCTGATTCAAAGGAAGGGAGCATTTGTCAAAATGTTAGAATGACCGTAACGGGCACCCGTGAGGTAATCTCATTGGAGTTCAGTATTCCGGGTTGTGTTGGCGACCTGATATTCTTTATGGACCAGGATATGATACAAGGAAAAAACAACGATTTTTCAGCTTTTGGAATGAAAGACGCAGAGTGGATGCAGTGCAAGTTAGTTGTACAAAACAGTATGCTAAAGGTGTTTTTATATGACAAGGTAGTCTTTCAAAGAGCGCTCAAGGTAGATTTGGGAAAGATTGGAGGAGTGCAATGGTACTTTGAGGGTTTGGGGGAAATTCGTGAACTACACTTATTGGATGCCCAGCAGCATATCGATTTTATAGGGGACCAAATGCCAAAATAGTATTTGGTAATACTTCAAGATCACAGCATTGGTTTTTGACGACTTTTTTTGCTATAATGTGATGCAAATAGCTTTTGTGAACGATCAAGATAGTATTTTTTTTATAGAACAGCTTTTGAAAAATAATATTCAATATCGGGGTTGGTCATGGGTTGTAGCGCACCAAACTGTACCTGTTTGCCAAGGTTATCGAGTAACGGGTCGGTAAAAAAATGGGTACCCAATATGAGACGGGTCTCTGACACAATCTCTTCAGCAAATTGAGTGCTATAAAATTTAGATAATAAAGATGACTCAAGTATATTTTTTAGGGAAGCCTTGTCCGCTTTCTTGAAATTTGAAATGGCGATACCCGATTGCTTGCAAAGTTGTAATGCTGTTCTATATTTTAGGATCAATTTACCGAGATTTCCTTCAAAACGTTCAGATTCAGAGAGTTTTTTTCCATTCTTTATTTTTTTTCGACCAAATTCCTTGAGATGGGAAATCATACGTTGGGCACCACCCAAATAAGGTGCCGATGCCAAGGTTTGAAACCAAGCCCTTTGGTAGACCAATAATTCACTGTGTTTATGGGTTTCGATGGTTTCTTCTAGATCGATGGCAAGGGCATTGTCTACCCACAAATTGGTGAACCGTACTGATTTTGTGAATGAACCCAGCATGGCATCTTTGAAGACCTCTTTTTCGAAAGTAATTTCAGTATCACTATATGGTGCAAAAAAGACAGCTTTCTTATAGGTATTCAAAGTAGCGGTGAACACTAGATAATCTGCGATTCCTGAAAGTGACATAAAAGGTGCCTGACCATTGATCAGATATCCCCCTTGCTCTTTTTTGGCCCAAATACCGCTGTTTTGGCCTAGCGTTCTGTGGGAACGAACGGAACCGGTATTTGCAATCAAGGCACGCTCTTTTCTTATTTTGTTCAATAAGATTTCGCGTTTCCAGAATGTCTTACTTGTTTTTGGCAATGGATAGTTCGCAATGGAAGCCAAAATGTAGTAATGCATGGAGAGCGCAATGGCAACTGGAATTGAAATTTCCCCGAACCCAAGTAAAATTTTAAAACAAGATTCGTGAATGTTTTCCGTGTCCTTTCCGTTACATGGGATGAATGGCAGTTGCGTGGTTCTTAAAAAAGTGTAGAATTCCTTGAAATCACGACTGTTTTTCGCACCGTAAAGTATATCACAAGCTTCTTTAAGCTCATTTTTTTCCTTGATGAGGGGATTTTTTAAAGTGATATGGTTCATTTTTTGATTGTTAAGATATAAGTTGTCGCTATCTATTGGTCACCTTATTTATAGATTAGTTACATCATAAGTGTTCTTTTCAAAGCTTAAAGACGTGGAAGCCACATGCCCATGGTTGCCGCAAAAGTTCCTAGTGCGGTAATAGCTGTAAGCAATAGCAATGTTGCTGACATTATAATTTTTGGTGTTGCAGGTTTTTTTCTGGTGGCCCTGAAGTAAAGTTCAACCATTAAAAGGGGTAGCAGGTATTGTGCAAATCCAAGAAAGACCAAAAAAGGCCCCCGAAAGGTTTCAGGGTCAAAACCTACGGGGCCACCATTGATGAATAACCAGAACATCAATCCTATTCTAAAAAACCAAACCCCACCCATGGCCAAAAAAAGGCGAAGGGCCCATCGGTTGTGGGCATCAATGTTGCGTTTGATGGCATTTTGTATGGTGAGTAGGGCAAAACCCAAAATCAGTAGCCCATTGATACTTATACTGATATCACCAATTATTCCACTCACAGTTCCTTCTGTCAATACCATATACATGCCACTTAAACTGATGAGAAAAGCAGCAACGATATAAAACCTCCCGTTCCATCTATGGAACGTAGGGGCCAGTTTCCTGAACTGTGGAATGAACTGGATGGGGCCACCGATCATCACGATTACTGCAAATAAAAGATGTAGTGCCACGGCGAGATTCCCCATGGTTACCCCGTCGGTATACCCATGGGGAAGTATTCTGTTCCATTTCATGAAATCACCTTTTATGGCTGATCCCCCATAGAATGCGGCTACGTAAAGAGCAAATATCCATTGACCGATTACGGTAACTATAAACCAGAGGTGTGCTGTCTTTTTGAGCAATTGTGAAGCGGGTAGTTTTGATGATTTTAAAGGATGGAGTGTATAGCACATGATGGTCTGTTTTTTGATTGATAGATCTATTTTGGTAAAGTATTAAATGGTGTTATGTCGATGAAATGGTTTTTTTCTGGGGGTCAGTGTAAAATCCTTTGGCAATGAGCCACCCTGTAAGGGTAATCATAAATACCCCATTTTGGGAATAGAAATGGAAACTTACGGTGATATCAAAGATGTTTAACCAACTGGCGATGAACACCAAAGTGATGGCGACCATTCCCCAAACCGATAGCCATCTTGGAATGAGCCTGGTCTTGAAAAAGAAGTAATACAATGAAAAAGCAGCCGCTGCAAAGAGTATTAACCCAATAAAATGTGCCGCAAAATATTCCTCGATCTTTAGAATTGCCAAAGACAGAAAATGGGCAGTGTCAATGTCATCCAGTTCAATGAATACCTGACCTGAGGAAAGTAAGGACAAATGACTGACATTGCTGAATACAATCGTTGCCACCTGTATTAACCAGATACCCAAGAACCAAAGGGCAAAACTATTTTTATACTGGTTTAACAAAGGGAAAAGCTTGATGGCAATGACGATCCAAAGGGCACTGGCCAGAATATCCAAAAATACGGCGATTCTGGTGTTCAGGGCATTTTGTACTATATCATTTAAAAAATCGGGCGAAGTTGTCATTGCCCTTGATAACCCTCTCAAAAAAATGGAAGGAATACCAATGGCCATGATTAAGAACAGTAAAAATCCAACGGTTCTTCCAATCTGTTGTGTAGCAGTCATAATTTTTCGTTTTTTGATTGATTAATGATTAATGATTGATGTATTGATGAACAATCGCAATTTTCTAATAAGGCTGTGTTTTGAACGACCATAGGGGTTTGACATAGTTGCTGAAAAAATACCCCCAGGGTATCACCAAAACATCCAGTATCACTGCAGTGACACAGATCCAATAGAATGCTTCGGCTTCTGTTGTCACCACACCCACTGATTTCATGGGAAAATATATGGTCAAGACCCAAGTAGCCTTGTAGAGCAGTTGTAAAAAAAGCAAGGGCAGCATTTTTATGGGATATCGGACCCTAAGTCCCATTAAAGTGGCATATGTGGCCCAAAAACTAAAGGCTACCCCTGTAATGTAATCAATGGGCTCATCGGTAAAGAGCAGATATTCCCATGCCTGAAATGCCAAACCGATACAGGTCAACAAGTAAAGGCTACGCATGACCGTGAGACGAAACTTGGAGGGTGTCGTTGAATCGGCAGTAATGGTTCTGTCAAAAGTTGAATTCATGATTGTCCGTTTTTTGATTGATGATCGATAGGTGTTCGTCTTTTGATTATTCCTCTTCTTTTGGGTTTTGTGTAAAGTCTATCTTCTTGACCTCACCATTAATTCGTATGGTTCCTGTTGAGTTGTTCACTTGTTGTATGCTGTTGTAAACCAGTTTCAGGTTTACAGAACTGTTATCTTTAAAATCTAGAATCAGATTTTTTCCAAAAACTTGCTGTATTGTTTCAAAATGGGTATTTCCACTTAATATCAGTTCTTCCAGTTCAGTAGTTTCAATGCTGATAATGACACTGTCTTTTTTTCTGGGTTTACGGTTCATGCTTATGATTAGTTTTTCTTCTTGGACTTCGGTCCGTATAGAGTCCAAGAGTATATCGGGTGCTTTAATGCTCAGATTTGGCGTTTCACCCTGTTCAAAGCGAATAGTAAGCTGGCCTTCTGCAGTGATTGCAGAAAAGTGGGGAACATCCCTATTTTGGGTGATGGTCCTGACCGGTTTCCAATTTGCTGCACCTTGCCTTACATATAGGTGTACCCTAAGTTGAAAGACTAGGGAAAAAAGGAGAATGCCCCCTAAAGCCCCGAGCAAAATAAGGTTACTTCTTTTCATCGCGGTACTGGTTGAATGCGGTTAGTAATTCTTCAGTTGAAATATCTAAAAGGGTCATCTTTTTGAACACATCGGGCAATATGTTTTCCATAAACTCTTTTCTTTTGATTTTCAGCACCTTGTGAAATCCGTCTTCGGCTACAAAATAGCCTATGCCCCGTTTGTTGTAGATGACCTGTGCGTCTTGAAGGTGGTTGAAAGCCCGTATGGCGGTATTGGGATTCACCTCTACCATCATTGCGATTTCACGCACTGAGGGAATTCTTTCGTTTTCCTTCCAACGTCTGGTCAATATATTTTCATAAAAAAGGTCCACAATCTGTAAATAAATGGGTTTGCTGTTGTCAAAGTCCATGTTATACCTCCTTTTCTGCCATTTTGAGATAAGCTACGACCAGCATCAAAGGGCCGAAAACAAGTCCATAAAACCATTTGCCCAATAGTGAAAAATCAGCACTTGCCAAATCAAAGGCATCTGAACCCAAAGATTCACCTTTGAATATCCCATAACCATGGTTGAACAATGCATAGAGTATAAAATTGAAAAAGAGCAAAGCGAGGAATAAGATTCCCAAGGCCAATGCGGTCTTACCAATCCTGTTTTTTGAGTAGGTCAAAGCACCCACTAAAAAGACGGGCTGTATGATAAAATAGAGCTGTACCACCTTCCAGTAGGGTGCAGAAAATAAGGATAACAGGTTGAAATCTGCCCTAAAAGTGATTATGCCCATGATGATGGCCAATGTCCCCACAGCAAGCGCAAGTATTGAAAACACAGCAGTATACAGCACTGTCGTGGTAATCCATTGGGCACAAAGCCGTTCGAAAACCGATACAGGCAATACAAGGAACAAATGGTTGGCTTTTGGGTTATTGAACTCTTTTGTCAAGGAAAACGTGAACAGAATACCCAAGGGAACATAAAACAATCCAAAAATTCCAAAAAATTCACTTGTTGCCAATTGTTGGTCCCAGAGCATATTGAGCCAGCAAAACAAGAACAACAATACCAAAGCGACTAAAAGACCGGTAACCAAGGTGGCCTTATGAAGTATAAGGTCTCTTCGGATGAATTGAAACACGCTAGTGCCACTAAACCTATGCTTCATGATTGGTGTTTTGAAAGATATTTTTGATTTTTGGGCTCGCATGGAGCACCCCGTTGAAGAGCAGTTCAAGGTCCATTTCACTTTCGTCCCTATCCTGTCGTTCAATGATGGTCTTGCCTCCAAAAGAAGTTTCTGAATAGATGCCCGCATCGGCATCTGAAGTTGATGGCCTTCCGAACCACAGTTTATCAGATACCACTTCCAATGGATGGTCGAAGACGACCTTTGCATTATCAAGAATGGTTACATGGTTGATCAGACTGTGCAGGTCTCGGACCTGATGGGTGGATATGACCACACATTTTCCCTCATCCACAGCCGCGGCCATCACTTTTCTGAACTGGCTTTTTGATGGAATATCCAAACCGTTGGTGGGCTCGTCCATCAATAACAATGGGGTATTGGTAGCGATACCAAAAGCAATGAGCACTTTCTTTTTTTGGCCAAAGGACAGTTTGGATATCTTATCTTTTGTAGAAAGTTGAAACTCATCGATAAGTCCATAAAATCGATCCTTTGAAAAATTGGGATAAAAAGATGAATTTATTTGTTCAAAAATTGCGATTTGCAACGCGGGCAGTTCAAAATCTTCAGGTACCAAAAAAATATGCTGCAAGCCACTGACACTTCTCAGTGCCATGTTTTTCCCATTTATCGAACAAAAACCGTGGGTAGGAAAGAGCAGCCCAGACATCAATTTCATTAATGTGCTTTTACCCTCGCCGTTTTTCCCAAAAAGCCCATAAATATTACCGACCTTAAAATCGAGATCGATGGATTGCAGCACAGGTTTACTGTTCGGGTAGTTGAAATATAGGTTTTTTATAGATAACATTATAGTGTATTAGTTAACTAGAACACTACAAAATTAAAAAAAAATCCCTATTCTGCAACTTTTTTGAAAAAATGTTGGTTGGCCCCATGATAGTTATGCGTTGGGATGCAAGGATTGGCGTACATGGCATGACATTGAAACCAGAAATAAAAAAGCTTACGCCTTTTTAAAAATGGGTTGTAGCCCTATATGGACAAAAAGACGTAAGTTGTGAAAGGGATTCATTTTTAAGGCCGTTACATTATTTCATTGAACAAGGGTACTTCTTTCTTTGGTACGTTTTCTAAAAAGAAATCCGCAATTTTTCTTACTTCTTCCGCAAAATCCCCAAACGTTTTGGCCCTAGCATTGATGGATGCATCGACGACCAGCCCATACTCGGGGAATAGTACCAAAAAATTCATTGATCCTTTGCTGACGCCTCCATGGTGCACCATCCAAATTGGGTTTCCATTCAATAGCGATCCATTTTCATGCTCCAACCAAGAGCGCCATCCCAAAGCATACTCTTGATCATTGATATTTCCATCAGATAATTTCACTGGCGACCAAAACTCTTTCTTGGTTTCCATAGATAGGAAGGTGCTATCTGAAAGCCATGCATTGCCCAAATTGACCAAATCGGTCGGTGTCGAGATAAATCCACCACCAGCCCATTTGTAACTGAGGTTTACATCATGCCGAATGCCCATAGTGCGATACTCTCTATAGTAACCATCTGCCATTTGATAAAAAGTGGCAAAATGCTCCGTTTTGGGTTTTGCATGGTCTCCATATGTACTGTTCATGTCAAACCTATCGAATATGTTTGCCTGCATATAGTCCAAAAAAGGTTGGCCCGCAGCTTGCTCAAGTACTACACTCGACAAGTTGATGTCAAAAGTTGAATATTTAAAGTTTGAACCTGGCCGATACAGTAATGGATATTTATCAAAGACCTTTACTCCTTCCGAAGCCGAATTGAATTGATTGCAGTTGCAAAGGGTATACTTTCCTGAAGCAATTCCAAAATCCTCATAGTTTCCAATACCGGCCGTATGACTGAGCAATTGACGAAGTGTAAAATCCCATTTTTTTTGCGTCCAGTTGTTGATGGTATCTCCGATTACCTCGTCAAGACGTAGACGGCCTTTGTCCACTAATAGGGCTATGCCCGTTGCGGTTATTGCCTTTGAGGTGCTTCCTACCCGATATTGTGTCAAGGTTGACACAGGCATTTTGTGCTCTAAGTTTGCGTACCCTTCGGCCGCTGACCAAACTACCTTGCCATTGTGGCCCACAGCAACCGAGAAGGAGGGTAGATCCAGTCTCTTGCAGACTCCTTTTAAATAAACTTTCGCTTGATCAATTGCATGTTGATAATCAGAATTGGATATTCCTTCAGTGGTCGGATAGGCTCTTTCAGGAGATTTTGTCCAAGTGCTGTAATCATAAATGCTCCAAGCGAGCCATATAACGAATAATGTTCCAAAGACACGTAGCAACCGACGTGTGAATTTGGTGGGCCTTACTTTTTTCATACACCAAATGTGGGGTGTTTTCAAAACAATAAAATGAAAAGTAGACCAATTCGATTTTAAAACCTTCAATTATCCAAATCTTTACGCTTAGAGCACTTCGTATGCGTTACCCCTGAATTCGACATTGCCAGTCAACGATTGGTCGACAAAAAATAATCTAATAAGGGCATTTGATTATTTTTAGTTTTTCTATGGCAACCGAAGGAAAAAATGAAAAGCGATCACAAGGCATAGGAATATCTTCCCATATGTTATTTTGGTTCCTCCTTTTATCCAGTTTTACCTTAATACAGTTCTTTAAAGATGGCAATGACCAAAGTTTACTGTTGCTATTTCTTCAAAACTTAAAAAGAGTACCTGCAATGGTATTGGCCGTTTACGGTTTCAATTATTATTTGGTTCCATCATTTTATCAAAATCGCAAGTATTGGATTTTTATCATCAGAACCTTAGTGCTTTTTTACGTGGCAAGTGCTCTTGACCGAGTGGTAAATGTCTATGTCTATGAACCTTTGTTCCGGCAGGGCCAATTTACACAGGAATCCTTTTTGGAGATTTTTTTAGATGTCGATTTTTTGTTGTTCGGTTACCTGCCTGCATTGCTCACCGCAGCTTTCGCAATGACCTTGACCAAAATGGTGCATGAAAAAAATGAAATGGAGCGTCAAACACTGCAGTTACAGCATGATAAAAACAAAGCCGAATTAGATGCCTTAAAAGCCCAAATACACCCTCACTTTCTTTTCAATACCTTGAACAACCTTTACGCCTTAACCATTCAAAAGTCGGATAAAGCCCCCAAAATGGTCGAATCGTTGGCAACCATGTTGGACTATATTTTGTATAAATGCAAGGAGAAGTATGTTCCACTCGAGAATGAAATTGAGCTGATCAAAAACTATATAGCTTTGGAACGATTGAGGTTTGGTAACGGCATAGTCCTAGATTGCCAGTTTGATTTCGATAAGAACAAATGCCCAGACCTGAAGATTGCACCGTTGCTGCTGTTGTCGTTGGTGGAAAATGCTTTCAAACACGGAGCAAGTGGTCAAGTAAAGTGTCCTGCAGTGAAGATTCATCTCTATTTTAAGGACGAAAATCTTTATTTTATGGTCAAAAACACCAAAGAATTCAATCAGGTGAACGATCAAGTGGGGTTCACCAAGGGTATTGGAACCAAGAATTTGAAACAGCAATTGCATCGCTTGTACAAAGACTATGATTTTTCAAGTCGTGACATCGGCGCTACTTATGAAGTAGCATTACGTATAAACACAAGTTCATCGAATGATTAAATGTATTCTAGTTGATGATGAGCCTTTGGCCCGTTCACTTTTGGAAGCACATATTGCTGAGATTCCTTATCTACAATTGCTCGGTTCCTTTAAAAATGCTTTAGAAGCAAGTGCTTTTTTGTCGAATGAAATGGTTGATGTTGTTTTTCTTGATATTCAAATGCCAAAGCTCACTGGGATTGATTTCCTGAGTGTCATATCCAATCCCCCGAAGGTCATATTTACCACGGCCTATCGGGAATATGCACTGGAGAGCTATGAGTTCGAAACGGTGGACTACTTGTTAAAACCCATTACTTTTCCCCGTTTTTTGAAGGCGGTCAATAAATTGACCAACCATGTTCAGCAACTTTCAAAAGGTGAAAACAAACAACCGGTGAAAGACTATTTGTATGTAACCAACAATAAAAAACAGGTAAAAGTAGTACTGGACAATGTATCCCATATTGAAAGCCTAAAAGACTATATTCGAATCCATTTGGTAAATGAAACCCTAGTCATCAAAGAACAGTTGGGCAGGATAGTGGAGGAATTGCCTCCCCACTTTATACGAGTACACAGGTCATACGTGATAAATACAAAAAAAATTACGGCATATACCACTCATGATATTGAAATAGGGAAATTGGAAGTCCCTATCGGTGGCAAGTACAAAGAATACGTTTTCCACTACCTTAAGAACGACCAAAACCTTTAATGAACATTATTTATTGTGGTCTGGTTTTAAAGGGTCTCAGAAAAATAGAGGTGTTACGCTTCCCATTCTGTATGGAAGATGCCTTCTTGATCCAGTCTTTCATAGGTATGTGATCCAAAGTAGTCACGCTGTGCCTGTATGAGGTTAAGCGGCAATCTTGCGCTGGTGTAGGCATCGAAATAGGTGAGTGCATTTGATAATCCGGGTAAGGGGATGCCATTGGTTGCAGCATAAGATACCAGTTCTCTTGCTGAACGCACCGTCTCTTGTACTTTATCTTTAAAAGCATCTGAGAGCAATAGGTTCTGAAGTTGGGGATCGGTTTGAAATGCCTCAGTGATATCTGCCAATAGGGCTGCTCGAATAATACAGCCTGCGCGCCATATTTTTGCAATTTCTCCCAATTGGAGCTCGTAGCCATATTCTTTGCTAGCATCTGCCAGTTGGTGCATGCCCTGGGCATAAGTGATAATGAATGAAAAATAGAGGGCTTGTTCGGCCATTTTGACCAGCGATTTCTTTACGACCATTTCAGGGGTAGGCCTGTCGTAGAGTTCGTCAGCTTTGATTCTTTCTGCTTTCAAGGCAGAAATCTCACGCATACTGACCGCAATATCAATGGTCGGCACTGGTATGCCCAAATCCATGGCATTTTGCGAGGTCCATTTTCCTGTGCCTTTTTGTTTGGCTTTATCCAAAATTTTGTCGACTAGATGTCCATTGCCTAAATCATCTTCTTGGGCAAAGATTTCTGAGGTAATCTCGACCAAAAACGACTGCAGGCGACCCTGGTTCCATGTAGCAAAGATCTCGTGCAGTTCTTCATTGGTCAGCCCTCCCGCCTTTTTGAGAAGATCATAGATTTCTGATGTCAGTTGCATCAAACCATATTCGATACCATTATGCACCATTTTTACATAATTTCCGGCCGATTTCGGTCCCAAATAGGCTACACAGGGCTCACCGTTGTACTTGGCAGAAACGGCCTCAAATATGGGCTTTACGTATTGATAGGCGTCTCGATTGCCACCAGGCATAATACTTGGGCCTTTACGTGCCCCCTTGGCACCACCAGAAACCCCGGCCCCAAAAAAGTTGATCCCTTTTTCTTTTAGATAGGCTTCTCGCCTGTCAGTATCTGTGAAGAATGAATTTCCGCCATCGATAATAATATCACCCTCATCCAAATGGGGCAATAAGCTTTCGATGACATTATCCACGATTTTACCTGCAGGTACCAATAGCATTATTTTTCGTGGCAAACTAAGGGCATCCACAAATGTGGATGCATCGGCGTTGGCATTGACTTTGGTTACATCTCCCCCTTCTTGTATAAGGGCGTTTACTTTTTCTTCATCCACATCATTGCCAATGGCCGTGAAGCCATTATCAGCGACATTCAATATAAAGTTTCTGCCCATTACACCCAGGCCAATCAATCCGAAATCATATTTATTTGCCATATACCAAGAATTTAGTCATTTGTTAAGACATTGCTAAGTAAACAATTTATCTAAAGTCGAACCTAAAATAAACGTTATATTCGTTATGCTCAAATATAACCAACACTTAAGGCGGGATAGATGAAAAAAACCGAAAACCAAATGCTTGTCATTTTTGGTGCATCAGGAGATTTGACTGCACGTAAATTGGTGCCTGCACTTTTTAACCTGTACTTGGCAAGACAGCTACCAGGGAATTTTGTGGTTTTAGGGGCAAGTCGTAGTGATATGACCGATAATGAGTTCCGAAAGAAAGTGGTTCTTGAAAGTAAGTACTTAAAGCATAGACTTGAAGATTTAAAGGAAAACTATACCAAAGGATTTTCAGATTGTTTTTTTTATGAAGATTTAGGGGGTACTTACGATACGAGTTATGCCAGGCTTCGAAAACGGATCGAAGATTTGAAGCATAAATTCAACACTTCGGGCAATATTATTTACTATCTGTCCACTCCGCCTACACTATATCAGACGATTGCCCGTAACTTGGCTGACGCGGGATTGAATACCCAAAACAATGGGTGGAAGCGCTTGATCGTAGAGAAACCCTTTGGATACAGCCTAGAAACGGCCAAAAGTTTGAATACTGGCCTACAGCAGTTTTTTGAGGAGCACCAAATATACCGTATCGATCATTATCTGGGCAAGGAGACGGTGCAAAACGTATTGGTCACCCGTTTCGCCAATAGCATCTTCGAACCACTATGGAACCGCAATTATATCCACCATGTTGAGATTACGAATGCCGAGAGCGTTGGTGTCGAGAAACGTGGGGGTTATTACGATAAATCAGGAGCCTTACGTGATATGTTCCAGAACCATTTGTTACAGATTGTGTCATTGATTGTCATGGAACCCCCCATTGGTGACCACCCAGAAGAAATTAGAAATGAAAAGGTAAGGGCGCTGAAGTCGCTGCGCATTATGAGAGACGAAAAAACCCTACATGACAATACCATTCGCGGCCAATATGTTGCTTCTGAGGTCAATGGTGAAAAAGTAAAAGGGTATCGTGAAGAAGATGGGGTGGCCCCCAATTCAACCACAGAGACCTATGCCGCCATAAAGTTCTATGTTGACAATTGGCGATGGCATGGCGTACCTTTCTATGTGCGAACGGCAAAAAAAATGCCCACCAAAGTGACCGAAGTGGTCATTCATTTCAAAACCCCACACCATCAGATCTTTAAAGATTCTGGGGTAAACAGCAAAGACAATAAATTGATCATTCGTATTCAACCCAATGAGGGCATTTTGGTGAAGTTTGGGGTTAAGGTTCCGGGGCAGGGCTTTAAGGTTGAGCGCGCCAATTTGGATTTTTACTATTCCAGTTTGGCTGAGACACATGTGATGGAGGCCTATGAACGCCTACTTTTAGATGCGATGCAGGGCGATGCGACCTTGTATGCCAGAGCAGATGAGGTAGAAGCGGCGTGGGAGTTTGTCGATCCCATTTTAGATTACTGGAAAAATGGTAAAGATGTACGTATGTACGGCTATGCTGCCGGGGTATGGGGGCCGGCAAATGCTGATGAACTGATTGAAGATCTAGGGTTTTGGCGCAATCCTGGCCCTAACCTCTCCGATGATCCCGGGTACTGTGTGATCTGTTAGGTTTGGGACGACAGGTTATTGGAGCGTAAAAGAATATAAAATTACGTAAGGCAATCACATTTCAATGGAGATAAAAATTTATAAGAACAAGCAGGAAGTAGCCCGTCAGTTTTCAGACTATTTTTTAAAGTTGCTACAGAGGTACGATGAATTTCATGTGGCGCTTTCTGGAGGTAGCACACCCAAAATTGTCTTCGATGTCTTGGCAAGTGAATTTAGGGATAGTATCGATTGGTCGACCGTCCATTTTTATTGGGGCGATGAACGTTGTGTGCCCCCCACTGATGAGGAAAGCAATTACAGAATGACCCACGAGCATCTTTTCTCAAAACTGAAAGTGCCCAAGGCAAATATCCATCGTATTTTAGGGGAAAATGAACCTCAGGGTGAAGCGTTTCGTTATGCCAACCTTTTAGAGATCAATCTAGATCGGATAGACGAAGTGCCCCAATTTGACCTGGTGATTTTAGGTATGGGCGATGACGGACATACGGCTTCTATTTTTCCACATGAAATTGACCTATGGAATGCCGATGACCATTGTGTCGTAGCTACCCATCCAATTTCTGGTCAGCAACGGGTTTCCATCAACGGTAAGGTGATTAATGGTTCCAAAGAAGTGGCTTTTCTGGTCACAGGAAAGGGAAAGGCTGAGAAAGTGGAGCAGATACACCATAAAAAACAGGGATCTGAAAAATATCCGGCCTCTTTGGTGCATCCTGTCTCTGGAAATCTGACTTGGTTTTTAGACCAAGACGCTGCTTCATTGCTTAATCCAAATCTAGTTTGACATTTTCGCCATCCAGGTAAGTGAGATACTCATTGACCTTAAACTTTTTTGAATCGTATTTGGTATCTCGATGAAAAGCGGATAGCTTTCGTTCTTTGCTTCGTGCAAAGCGCCGCATCCCCTGCTTGTCTTTAACAATCAATCCAGGTACAGCAATATTATTGCCGTTTTCACCCTTGGCAACCATAGTAAAATATGAAGAATTGCAATGTTTGGTCGTACCTGTAGTGACATTCTCTGATTCTACCCGAACCCCTACCACCATTGAAGTTTTACCGGTATAATTGATAGAGGCCTTTAAGGTGACCAGTTCGCCAACCTCAATCGGATTTAAAAAATCGACCCGGTTCACCGATGCGGTGACACAATAGCTTTGCGAATGTTTTGAAGCACATGCGAATGCGATTTGATCCATCAAGTTCAAAATATATCCCCCATGTACTTTGCCCCCGAAGTTGGAGTGGGAGGGAAGCATCAATTCGGTAATGGAGACCCGGGATTCTTTAGCAGTTTTAAACTTTTTCATTTTCTGAAATGGAGTGATTCTTCAGATACTACATTGGTAATGAAATATTTGGTGTCGCCCAACCAAAAGAAGGTAGCATAACGTTCTTTATAGGTCACTTTTACATAGCGTCCCCTGATATTTCTTTAATTTTTCGATGACTTCCTGTTCATTGTCCTGTACTGAAAAAGAAAAAATATGTGCCCCTGAAATACCTTGACTGATCTCGCCTTCCCAAGTCTTGACCAAAATCCCTTTTCGGCTGAACTTGATCAGCTCGTCTGAACGATAGCCTTCACTGAAGGGTACGTAGTAGCTAAAGGTAAAATAGGCAGCTCCTCCCAATAGCATAGCGAAAATGCCCATAAAAAGTATTTTTCGCATGTCAAAGTTCTAGTCTTGATTGTTCCAGACCCTCTTCTTGGGCCCGATTTAAAATAGGTTCAGGAATCGATTTTTTTGCTTTTGCCCCCATCTTTTTCAATCTTTCAATGCTGGTCACGATATTTCCGCGACCCTCTACCAACTTGTTCATGGCACCTCGATATTCGGTCTTTGCCTCATCCATTTTTTTACCCACTTTGGTCAAATCGGTCACGAAGCCCTCAAACTTGTCATACAGTGCACCGGCTTGTCGTGCGATTTCAATTGCATTCTTTTGCTGTTTCTCATTGTTCCACATCGTATCGATGGTACGAAGTGTTGCCAAAAGGGTAGCCGGGGTCACAATGACGATGTTTTGCTCAAATGCCTTGTTGTACAACAAATTATCTTCATTTATGGCAATGGCAAAAGCAGGTTCAATGGGTACGAACATCAGCACAAAATCAGGACTCTCCATTTCATACAGATCTTCATATTTTTTGGCAGAAAGCTGTTCGACATGTTTTCGCAGCGAGTTGATATGGTCTTTGAGAAATTTTTCCTTCAACTCGTCTTCAGCATTGGTATAGCGTTCATAATCAGTAAGCGATACTTTTGAGTCGACAATCATTTTCTTGCCATCAGGAAGGTGGATAATGACATCGGGCATGACCCTACTGCCATCTTCCTTTGTGAAACTCTGTTGCACGCTGTATTCGCGGTCTTTTTCGAGTCCAGATTTTTCTAAGACACGTTCTAAGACCAACTCGCCCCAATTGCCCTGCATTTTACTGTCTCCCTTAAGGGCCTTGGTTAAATTTTCGGCTTCTTGGGTAATTTTGAGATTTTGGTTTTGTAGATGGTGCAGTTGTTCTTTTAGTGCGGAATGGATACTGATATTTTCCTTTTGCGACTTTTCAACTTTTTCTTCAAACTCCTTTATTTTTTTGTTCAGTGGATTGAGGATGCCCTCGATATTTTCCCTGTTCTTTTCCGTGAACTTTTTTGATTTGTCCTCTAAAATTTTATTCGCCAAGTTTTCAAACTCCTTAGTGAATTTTTCCTGTAGTTTTTCGACTTCCTTCTTTTGTTCGGTATTGGTGCGTTGCAGGTTTTCCAAATCGGCCTGGTAGCGTACGATTTGATTGCTTAATCGCTCTTTCTCCAATTGTAACTTCTTTTTTTCCTCATTGACATCAAAAAGCTTTTTGTTCAAGTTATCCATGGAATGGTTTGCTTGTTGTTGCCTTTCTTTCCAGATAGTTTCATCAGATTTGGTTTTGAACTTTTGAAGGTATATGCCCAGTAACAACCCAGCCAATAGGGCAAGGGCACCGACAATCACATAAATCAACTCAGTACTCATTTTAAAGGATTTCCAAGGTTAAAGATAAGGGATTCTTAGCGTTGCTTGAATTGTGAACAGCTTATTTATTCACCTTAAAAGTGCTTGTTTTTTGATCAAATTGAACCATTTCCTTTGGAAAGAGCTCTTCAAAATGTTTGGCTTCAATAAGCGATTTTGAGGTTCCGAAAGGGTTTGACTTGCCATCCAAGATCAAGATGTTGTCGCAAAGTTGAAGGGCCAGTTCAATTTCATGGGTAGTAAAGATGATGGTCTTTTGGTTTTGGTGTGCCAGTTGCCGTAGCAATTTTATGATACTGATTTTATGGTAAAGGTCAAGGTGGGTCGTTGGTTCGTCCAACAGAATGATCGGGGTATCTTGTGCTACCGCACGGGCTACCATTACTTTTTGTAATTGGCCATCACTCAGTTGATAACACTTTTTACTGGTAAAGTTTTGTATACCCATGCGTTGAATGCTTTCATCGATTTTTTTTTGGTCATTTTTGGTCAATGTGCCCATCCAATTGGTATGGGGCTGTCTTCCTAGGGAAATGAGCTCCAAAACCGTTAGGTTTTTGGTGGGCAAATGTTCTGTAAGCACTACACTTAAGACTGTGGACAGCTCTTGATTGGTATAGTCGTAAAGCGCTTTCCCATTTAGGCTTACGGATCCAGCTTGTAGGGGCTGTAGTTTGCCTACGGTTCTCAATAAGGTCGATTTTCCAATCCCATTGATTCCCACAATAGCACATAGTGTACCTTTGCCAAGCGAAAAATTGATGTTTTGACCAATGTTCAGTGCTTTGTAACCGATGGCCAGGTCTGCCACCGAAACGATGGTATTATGGTCGTTGCTCTTCATTAAAACACAATTTTTCGTTTTCGTACCAATAACCAGATGACTACGGGAGCCCCAACAATGGAGGTTATGGCATTGATGGGCAAGACCGAGGCCATGTTGGGCAGTTGGGCGATCAGGTCACAGAGTAACATCAAAACGGAACCATATAGGATTACTGCGGGAATCAAGATTTTGTGCTCCATGGTATCGAACAATTGCCTGGTCAGATGCGGAACGGCCAATCCTACAAAGGCAATAGGTCCAGCGAAGGCAGTAATGCCCCCGGCCAAGATTCCGGTGGCAGTGATGATCATATATTTTGATGTTTTCAATGAAACCCCTATACTTTGTGCATACTGTTCACCCAATAGATAGGCATTCAGGTTTTTTATCGAAAGTATACTCAATACAGTTCCGATAAAGACAATATTGACCAAAATGAGAACTTGGTGCCATGAAAGGTTTCCCAGACTGCCATATGACCAAAAAACAAAGCGTTGCAATTGTTCAGCACTTGAAAAATAGGCTAAAATACTGACGATAGCTGCAGTGATGCTTCCAAACATCAACCCAATGATCAAGAGCGCCATGGTATCTTTGATACGGTTGGCAACGACCATGACCACAAAGAGGACCAAAAAACTACCCAAACTTGAAGCAATGGTCAGTGAAATATCGGTAAACGGATAAAATGTAACGGTCATTGCGAGGCTGGCGGCACCCATAAGCAGCAGAGCGGCACCCAGACTTGCCCCGGAACTGATGCCCAAAACAAAAGGGCCAGCCAAGGGGTTTCTGAAAAAGGTCTGCATCAATAGGCCGCTTAGAGAGAGTCCGCCCCCGACCAAAATAGCGGTACATGCCTTCGGAATACGATAGTGCCAGATGATATAGTGTAGTGGCCCATCTGATTGATATCCTAAAATGAGTTCTAGGGTATCCGCAAAAGGGATTGCAACGGATCCAAGGCTTATGTTCAAAAGAAAAACAGTGGTCAAGGCAATGCCCAATAATAAAAATGAAACTTTGTATGATTTTGGCGCAAGCATCTATTGCATAGGGTTAAAAAAGTAGGGGCGATGGTTCGGTAATAACGTTGGGTGAAAAATATGCACTAGATCCTTCAATACTAAATCGGGCCGTTGGGGGGCAAGTTCATAATACAATAACCCACCTGTTTCGCCCCTGGTCGCCGCAAAGGTAAAAATCTTTTGTTTTTGATAGGCAGCGAACTGGGTATAGTGTGGGTTGGCCCCTTTCATGGAAAGGTAGGTGGTAAACTGGGAAGGTGAAATCCAAAAATCGGCATACTGCCCTTTGGTCAATACAGTCTCCAGACTCAGCGAGAGGCTTCCGGTACCTGCGGTATCTTTCCAAAGGTAAACAGTGCCTGCATCTTTTAAAAATTGGGCGGCC
Source organism: Bacteroidota bacterium (assembly GCA_039184335.1). Classification (GTDB taxonomy): domain Bacteria; phylum Bacteroidota; class Bacteroidia; order Flavobacteriales; family Flavobacteriaceae; genus JBCDBD01. The sequence continues at coordinate 128,680 of JBCDBD010000004.1, forward strand.
CAGCTTTTACCAGCAGGCAGGTACCAGACATCTTTATAGAGTGCACCGCTGAGTACCGTAGGTCTTTCGGTTGCCTTTTGGGCCAATGCTTTTACCTTTTCATATTCTTTCACGATACTGTTGAAAATACTGTCGGCCTTTTTTTCTTTATGGAAGAGTGCCCCGAAGAATTTGATCCATTCCGCTTTTCCCAAAGGGGTCTGCTCTGTCCAATCCCCATTGTACATAACGGCGATACCGGCTTTTTCGATGGTATGGTATGCCTTATTCTCACTACTCACACCAAAACCTACCACAACCTCTGGATCTAATTCCAACACCAATTCTGTATTGAGGTTTTCATTGGTGCCCAGTTCTTTGACAGCACCATTTTTGATCTGTTCCCGGGTTACGGGTGAAGAGATGTACTGGGTGTCAGGAAAACCCACAAGTTGTTGCACATTTCCCAGGGATTCCAAGGCAGGAATATGGGTAGTCGAAGTGACCACGATACGTTCGACCGGAGTACCGATGATAGCATTATAAGTGTCTTTGGGCAAGGCGATGGCAGATAGCTTGGATTTGGGCACCAAGGCATAGGTAAACGTTTTTTTGGTCTCCGGCCATGGAGAGGTGACTTGAAGTACATGGTATTGTTCCCTTTCTTCAATGGTGAATCCAGAAGCATGGACCACCCCGACTTTTTTGGGGTCTTGGGGTGACTCGACCTTTGCAGTGTACTCTTTACAACCGAATACAAGAAAAAAGGACAATCCACCTAAAATAAACAGAAGAGGGAGGCTTTTCATCATGTTTTCAAAAGTACCAATTAAATTTCTTCAAAAAGATGGAACAAATTGATTACATTCGCCATGAATCTTGGTTCATATGAACGGTTTTGTTCTTATGATTAAAAGGGAATCCGGTGAAAGTCTGGAACTGTTCCCGCAACTGTAAGTCAACACCAAACACGATTTGGTGCCCTTTGTAAAAAAGGGATGTCACTTTCTACAGTACCACTGTCCATACACTTGGATGGGAAGGCCAAAGTACATTTGATAAGTCAGGAGACCTGCCAAATTCGAACGACGAATGTTAAACTTTCGGGATAAAAGTTTACGTATGACACACATACTATGCTCCCGTTTATCTAGGTAAACGTAATGAAAGAAAAGATTTTTGGCCTATGTGCTGCCCTCTCGGTATGCACAGGACTTTTTGCGCAACAGCAGAAAGACTCCACACAAATACGCTTGTTGGAAGAGGTGGTTGTCACTGACTCGCGATTTGAACTGAAACGTGAAAATTCGGGTAAAACCGTCATCAAGATCACATCTGGGGAAATTGAACAAAATCTGGGCAGGTCGGTTGCCGAGTTGATCAATTCTAAAAGCGGAATTGAAATCAATGGAAGTAGAAGTGTGGCAGGCCAGAACCTAGGCTATTTTATAAGGGGCGGCAATAACAGACAGGTGCTGGTATTGATTGACGGTATCCAGGTAAATGACCCTTCACAAATTGCCAATGATTTTGATTTAAGGTTATTGGATTTAAATACCATAGAATCCATTGAAATCATCAAAGGTGCCGCCAGTACGTTGTACGGAAATGCAGCGGCAACAGCAGTGATCAGTATTACCACAAAAAGTGCCGCAAAAGAAAAGATAGCACTGTATGCCAGCACGATAGCTGGCACCAATGCCACCCAGGACGATGGTAACAGGACCATATCAAATTTTAACAACTCGGTCAATGTGAACGGAACCTTAAATAGGTTCAGCTATGCCATAGGTTTTGCCAACCAATACACAGATGGTCTATCGGCCGCTTCTGGTGATAACGTTGAAGAAGATCCCTTTTCAAGAATCAATGTGAATATGAAATTGGCCTACGAATTTTCTAAGGTGTTTGATTTAAAGGTATTTGGTAGTCTTGATAAGTACGATACCGACATTGATGGTTTTCCTGCTCCATTGTTTTTGTTTGCTGATACCAATGATGAATCGAATTCAGAACAGTTTCGCTTTGCGATTTCGCCCAGCATCAAGTATCAAAATGGGAGTTTGAACCTCAATGCCAGCTTGACCGATATCGATAGGGAAACTATTTCAGATTTTCCATCGCAGTTTGAATCAAGAGGGTATCAATTCGATATTTTTAATAAGTATGTCTTTGACGATCGTTTGTATACCATTATAGGATATAGCTATCAAAAAAATGAAACGCTTTTTGCAGATGAAGAGTCATACACGAATAATGATCCCTATGCCAACGTGGTATACGTCTCTTCATTTGGGCTGAACCTGAATGTGGGGACAAGATGGAACAACCATAGTGAATATGGCAATCAACTGACCTATAACTTTAACCCATCATACACCTTTGCCTTAGGTGATGGATACGGTAAGTTTTTAGGTTCTTATAGTACCTCTTTTATAGCACCGAGCTTGTTTCAGTTGTTTGATGGATCATTTGGGAATCCAGATTTAGAACCCGAGGAGAACAGGACCCTTGAGGGCGGATTCGAATGGAATCTTGGACAAAAACTTCGCTTTAGTGGATTGTATTTTAATCGAAAAGAGGAGCATACAGTATTGTTTACGACAATTGACCCCACAAACTTTATTTCGCAGTACACCAATGCAGAAAGTGATGCTACAGTACAGGGCGTGGAAATAGAGATGGCTTTGGCATTGATTTCAGGTATGAACCTCTCGGCAAACTATTCGTTTACCGAGCTTAAGGAAGGAGACCGGGTACGTTTGCCCAAGCACAGGGCCAACGCAGTATTGAACTACCAATGCTCTGCCAAGACCAATGTAGCTTTGACCTACCAATATGTTGGAAACAGGATGGACACTGATTTCAGTACTTTTCAAAATATTGAACTTGATGCATATACCTTGGTTGACCTTTATGTCGGCCATCGGTTTAAGAATGATAAGTTGAAGTTGTTTGCCAATATCACCAATATCTTTGATGAGGAGTACGAAGAGATTATCGGGTATAGTACCCGGGGAAGAAATTATAGTTTAGGGCTTACGATCAGTCTTTAAAAAAAGCGGCCAATTGGCCGCTTTTCATTTTTTTACCTGAAATCAATAGGTTTGTCTAAATACATCATGTCTTTGACAGGGGTGTGTAGTTTTGATTCTGTCAATACCTTGGCAGGTATACTGACCTGAAAACTTTGCGATTTGCTCACTACATTTGTAATTTCCTGTAAGGCTCTCGCTAAGAGTGGTTCATTTATATTGCCCAATACGCCTAAATTAGCCAAATCTTCCTCCAGTGGGATGTCAGGCACCAATCCGTCGGTATAATCAAAAAAACCAATGGCATTTTCGTTGCGACCTACCAAGGGCTGTAAGGCCCAGCTATTTTCAGGATTGATTTGGCTCTCCCTTGATGAATTGTACACATAGCTGTTTTCAGGGTCATCAACCATGGTAATCGAAAATTCATTTTTACCCCTTGTAGTCTCCCCAATATGAATGATGTCAACATATGGATCCAAGCCGTTCATAACCAATTCGCTTGCAGAGGCACTACTATTGGTCGTAATAAAATAGACCTGGTTAAGGTTAAGGGTATTGATGGAAGATCCGGCACCGGTTTGGGCAGCAAAATAGTCTTCCAATTGTTCATCGGATAACTGTGGCTGTATCTTATCGTTCCATCGTTGCCGAATGTATAAATCGTTGGTATTGGTGCCATAGACCATACTGGCCAGCAATCGTGATGAATTGACCGAACCACCGGGATTGTAGCGTAAGTCTATGACAAGGTCAGTCACCCCATCTGCAACAAATTGTCCAAAGGCATCATTTAATTCTTCATCAAAATCACGGGTAAACCCATTATACATCAAATAGCCTACTTTTTGTCCGTTGACGTCCAAAGTCTCAACAACATGTACCGGGTTTTCTACCAAGCCTTCAAACTTGGTCAGGGTCACTTCTTCGCCATTGGGTTCAATGGTGTTGCCATTGGCAGAAGCCATGTTCAAGGTATACATATCATTGTCACCGAACAGTAGATCAATATAGTTGTTCAAATTGAGGGTTTGTCCATTTACCCCCGTAAAAAGATCGCCACGTTGAATGTCTTTTGTTGAAGCATCTGAGTTAGGTACAACATAACGTACATAACCAAAAATATCGTCACTGTCTTGAAAAAGTACCAATCCGAATTCCAATCCGTTGCTTTTTGAAACACCATTGAGATTGTTTACCAACGTGGTATAGTCAGAATTGGAAAAACTGAACCGGTCTTCTGAAAATTGTATTTGTGTGTAAAAGTTCTCAGGATTCGGGGTACTTTCCAAAAAATTGGTGTAGGCCTGATCAGAAGAAAATCGATCATCGGCCAGATCGTCGACATCGGCTTGCCAAAAATACCAGAGGTTCATGGCTTGCCACATAAAATTTTGTACCACAGCATCTGAGCCCGCGACCAATTTTGGGGTTTCCCCATTTGATACTACGTCGTCATCGTCACTGCAGCCTACATGTAGCAGAACCAATCCGAGCAATAACAATATGTACTTTTTCATAGCTAATTTTTTTTAATTTTCTCAATAACCGTTCCAAATGACAATCTATATCATATAAGATTACGGTATATTTCCACAAATTTTAGTTTCCAATCCCCTAAAATACTTACATCCAAGCCAAATAAAAATTTTTTGTAACAAAATTCATTATGTGTCGTCATCCCTATGTAAGCAGCTAAAAAGCAACTTATAACGACTAAACCACCAAATGAAACAAACGGAATTTATAAATGTGGTCATGCCATTCAAAGATAAGCTCTATCGTTTGGCCAAGCGATTGCTGGTCTCTAGGGAAGAAGCAGAAGACGCCACCCAAGAGGTGCTGTTAAAGCTCTGGTCAAAAAATGATCAAATGGCACATGTAAAGAGTGTAGAGGCCTTTGCGATGACCATGACCAAGAATTTTTGCCTTGACCGATTGAAATCAAAACAAGCGAACAATTTAAAATTGGTACATAGCAATTACAGGGATGAAAAGACTTCGTTGCAGGGGCAATTGGAGGCAGCTGACAGTGTCGATTGGGTAGGGCGTATCATGGAAGAATTGCCCGAACAGCAAAAAATGGTCTTGCAACTGAGAGATGTTGAAGCATATGATTTTGAAGAGATTGCAGCCTTACTCGACATGAAACCGACCGCAGTGCGGGTCGCGCTCTCAAGAGCCAGAAAAACAGTTAGGGAAAAATTAATGGAAAAGCATAGTTATGGAATTGGATAACAACATTGAAAAATTATTGGAAAAGTATTTTGAGGCCGCCACTACGGTAGCTGAAGAAGAAACATTACGTGACTACTTCTCAAAAGAAAGTGTAGCAACACATCTAGAGCAATATCGCCCCATGTTCAATTACTTTTCCACTGCCAAGGAAGAGCGGTACACCAAGCAGGTTCCATTACCCCAAAAGCAAAGCATCAATTACAGATGGATTTCCGTTGCAGCGTTGGCCCTGTTGACCTTTGGCATTTATTTCGGTAACCAATACCGAGAACGTAAACAGGCAGAATATGCCTATCAAGAGACAAAGAAGGCATTGAACCTTTTGGCCGAAAATTTTGGCAAGGGCACCGAAAAAATAGCCTATTTGAATGAGTTTGAAGTCGCTAAGCAGAAAATCTATAACAAAAATTAAACCTTTTAAAATGAGAAAGAATATTTTAATACTATTTGTTGCTGTATTGCCGCTTTCAGGTTTTTCGCAGTCACTTTTTGACAAATATGAAGAATTGGATGATGTCACCTCGGTAGTGGTGAACCAAAGTATGTTCAATTTATTGGCAAAGATTGATGTTGATGTTGATGATCCTGAAGCCCAAGACTTTATGGATATTGCCAAGAGCGTGAACAGCTTGAAGGTGTTTACCACAGACAATAAGTCCATCGGTGATGACATGAAGGCATCAGTAAACAAATACCTAAAGTCGACCTCGCTGACCGAATTGATGCGGGTCAAAGACAAAGATGCCAATGTGAAGTTTTACATCAAAGAGGGCAAAGATGCCGATCATGTAAGTGAATTGTTAATGTTCGTTACCGGTTTAAAGGAAGTTGAAGCAGATGGTCGAAAGTTTGAGACCGTATTGCTGTCATTGACCGGAAACATAGATCTGAATAAAATCAATTCATTGACCAATAAGATGAAGTTGCCTGAACAACTGAACAACGCAGGCAAGAAGCAATAATGAAAAGGTGAGTTAGTGGTTTATGGTTTTTAGGTTCAAGTTCTATAAAATAGAAACCTAAAAACCACAAACCTTGACGTTCAACCACACAATCAATCAAAAATCACAATCATGAAAAGCATCACCGTACTCTTTTGTATATTGTTATCTGCCCAGCTTTATGCGCAGTCGATGTTTGATAAATTTGAAGATTCAGATGATATTGGATCTGTGACCATCAATAGGGGCATGTTGGATATTGCAGCGGCCATGATGGCAAAAAGCGATGATGAAGACAGCAAAGAGTTTGCAGAAATAGTCGAAAACATCAACTCCATTAAAGTTTTTATCTCTGAAGATGAGGTGGCTTCAGACCAAATGCAGGCCGCTATGGCCGAATATGCCAAATCATCGGCATTGGAAGAACTGATGAAGGTAAAAGATGACGATACCTTTCTTAGGTTTTATATCAAAAATGGCAAAAACGGCAATCGTATTGAAGAGTTGTTGATGTTCATGACGGGGATTGATCACCAAAAGAAAGGCAAAGATGCCCCCTATTTTGAAACGGTTTTATTGACTATGACCGGTGAAATCGATTTGAGCAAAGTGGGTACTTTGACCGATAAGATGAAGTTGCCCCATCAACTAAAAAGAGCCAGTAAGGCAAAAAATTGAAAACAATGGGTGTGGCAGATGTAACATATAGGGGCATACTTCTACAAATGATCTAAGACCAAAATCAATTCAATCAAAAAATTAAGATAATGAAACAGATTATTAACAGTGTAATGGCAATAGGCGTGATGCTTTTGGCATCTTGTTCCTCGCAGCAAAGCCTTCAAGAGTATTATGTAGACAATTCTGAAAACCCCAATTTTATTTCCCTCGATATTCCGGCCAGTATTTTAAAGATGGATGAAGTAAACCTTACCACTGGGCAGAAAGAGGCTGTCGAGTCTTTACGAAAGTTCAATCTCTTGGCTTTTCAAAAAACCGCTGAAAATGCATCGGAATATAAATTGGAAAAGGCTAAGGTCAAAGCGATATTGAAAAATGATGATTTTGTGGAATTGATGAAGATCAATTCAGGCTATGGCAAAGGGGTCATCAAGTACCTAGGAGATGAAGATGCCATCGATGAGGTCATTATTTATGGAGATAGTAAGGAAAAAGGATTTGCACTGGTACGAGTATTGGGCAAAGACATGAATCCTGCACATATCGTACAGCTGATGCAAGCCATTCAAAAATCAGAATACAAAGGGGAAGGATTAGGTGAAATAGGGAAATTTTTGAAAGGATAGGCCTAATATTGGATCATATTGAAATCCCGAATAGTTGGTTACTGTTCGGGATTTTTTTTGGTATGAAATAGCCATAGGTTAAAATAATTAGTGACCTTCTTCATATCTTAGTGTCATAGCAGGTAAACACTAACAAATCAAAAGAATTATGGAAAATGCACAAGTTTGGGTAGACAAAGGAATCGATTTTGTCACAGAATACGGTCCTAAGGTCTTGGGAGCCATTCTAATTTTTATCATTGGTTCATGGATTGTCAAAAAAATCGTTGTGACATTACAAAAAGTAATGTCAAAGAGCAAATACGATGAATCACTCCAAAAGTTTCTTATAAATTTAATATCATGGGCATTGAAAGTGGTCTTGGTCTTGGTGGTCATTTCAACGCTGGGGGTAGACGTCACCACATTTGCTGCGGTAATTGCAGCTGCTGGCCTGGCAGTGGGCTTGGCCTTACAGGGATCGCTCTCGAATTTTGCTGGTGGCGTGCTGATCATGATTTTTAAGCCCTACCGCATTGGTGATTTGATCGAGGCGCAGGGTGTTCTGGGTGTGGTCAAGGAAATTGAAATTTTTACGACTAAGATGACAACACCAGAGAATAAATTGGCCATTGTGCCCAATGGATCCATGGCCAATGGCAATATCATCAACTATTCTGCAGAAGGAAAGATACGGGTAGATACTGTGATTGGAGTAGGATACGGTGAAGACATCAAAAAAACAAAAGAAGTGTTGATGAAAGTGCTCACTTCAAACCCCAAGGTATTGCATGATCCTGCACCGTCAGTGAATGTACTTGAATTGGCTGACAGTTCAGTGAATTTTGCCGTAAGGCCGTTTTGTAAGCCAGATGATTACTGGGATGTCTATTTTGCGACCTATGAAAATTCAAAATTGGCACTCGATAAGGCAGGTATTGAAATTCCGTACCCACACGAAGTCCAGATCAATAAGTAAATGCAATTTCAAATGCCCTTACCATCTAAACCCCGGTATAATTTGCTGGGGTTATTTTTTTCAGCTCAGTTTTGATCAGTTCTGAAACGTCTAAAGTATCTATAAAGTCTGCGATGGATTTTTGCGTGACTTTTTTATTGGTTCTTGTCAGCCCCTTTAATGCTTCATAGGGGTTTGCATAGCCCTCACGTCTCAATATGGTCTGAATGGCCTCTGCAACCACGGCCCAATTTTCTTCAAGGTCAAGTTCGAATTTTTCGACATTTAAAACCAGTTTGTCCAATCCCTTTAAGGTAGACATAAAGGCAATCAAGGTATGGGCAAAGGGCACGCCAATATTACGTAAAACCGTACTGTCGGTAAGATCTCGTTGTAGACGTGAGATGGGCAATTTAGAGGATAAGTGCTCGAAAAGCGCATTGGCAATGCCCAGATTGCCCTCAGCGTTTTCAAAGTCTATGGGGTTGACCTTATGCGGCATAGCTGATGAACCTACTTCACCTGCCTTTATTTTTTGCTTAAAGTAATCCATTGAAATATAGGTCCATACATCACGGTCAAAGTCAATAACAATGGTATTGATACGTTTTAGGGCATCAAATAATGCCGCCATATGGTCATAATGTTCAATTTGTGTGGTGGGAAACGATTGGTGCAATCCTAATTTTTCGTGGACAAATCGCTTTCCAAAGACTTTCCACTCCATATTGGGATACGCCACTTGATGCGCATTGTAGTTTCCCGTGGCACCTCCAAACTTGGCAGCACTGGGAATATCGTTCAACAAGTCAAACTGTTGTTTCAAACGTTCCACAAAAACCTGTATTTCTTTGCCCAAGCGGGTTGGGGAAGCGGGTTGGCCATGGGTCCTTGCCAACATGGGTATGTTTTCCCAAGTGATGGCCAAACCTTTCAATTTTTCAAAAACCTGTAGGTAGAGTGGCACATAGACTTCGTTCATCGCCTCTTTGATGGACAGGGGAATGGCAGTATTGTTGATGTCTTGAGAGGTCAGTCCAAAATGGATGAACTCCTTGTAATTGTTGAATCCCAAGGTGTCGAATTTTTGCTTGATAAAATATTCAACAGCCTTGACATCATGATTGGTAGTCTTTTCAATCTCTTTAATGGCCTTGGCATCATCTGCCGAAAAGTCCAAATAGATTTTTTGAAGGGTCTCAAAATCGGCCTGTCTAAAATCGGCAAGTTGGGGCAAGGGAATTTCACAAAGTGAAATGAAATACTCGATTTCAATTCGTATGCGGTATTTGATGAGTGCCTGTTCTGAAAAATAACTCTCCAACACCTCTGTTTTGGCACGGTAACGGCCGTCGATGGGTGATATGGCATTAAGGGCGGTCAAAGACATCTAACTATAGATTTTGAAAAGTTCAAAGATACTCAAACTAAACAGTTTAATGCCCCAAGGCGATGAGCCTATCCAATGTTTTTTTAGCTCTGTTCTTGTAGCCGGCGCTACCAGATGCAATGGTATCTATCAATACCATTTTCAATTCGGGATGGATCCATGCAAACTGGAGCCCCAAATAAAACAAACTGGTCATGGAAAAAACCTTGGCCGCGATTTTATGTTCCCCGATCAACCAATCAAAACAAACGGATACCATACGTTCAAGCTGTTCGGGACTTACATTTTTTCGAAATTCCACCTTCCCATTTTTAAAATAGGCTTCGGTCACCATTTGGCAGATATGGGCCATGGGGCGAATACATGATTCTGAGCGAAGCGAACTTAGGCCATGGGTGAACTCTTCCATATATGGCAAGAGATACTCCAGTTTTTTACGCATCAGGTGATCAAATACCCAACTGGCATTGAACGTTCCTGATCGATCTTCTTCAAAGACCTCATGCAATAGTACACCGGTCAGTTCGGGTTGCTGTTGTATGGGAAGGACCAATTCATTGATTTTTTCTTTTGAAAGGCGTTCCCCTCTTACTATTTGCCGCAATCTGTTTTCAGTGATTGACATATTTCATCAAATGCGATACCGCTGTTCAAAAGTTAAAAAATTATCATATTGCTTTTGCTAGTTCTTCAACTAAATCGGGCACCCCTTCAGTTGCAGTTTTTGATAGTACCGTAAGGTTATCAAAATCTTTGGGATCGACATTGGGTTTGGGATCGATAAAATAAATAGGTATGCCAGGCCTGGTGTAATGTATAAGACTGGCAGCAGGATAAACTTGCATTGAGGTACCGATAACGATCAAGATATCTGCCAATGCCGTTATGGACATGGCAGGTTCCAGTTGGGGAACCATTTCTCCGAACCATACGATATGTGGTCGTAATTGGTGTCCTTTTGGGCATAGGTTGCCAATGTTCAAATCTTCATGCCAATCTAAAATCAGGTTACTGTCACCTGTACTACGTGCTTTTAAAAGTTCACCGTGTAAATGCAGTACCTTTTTGCTTCCTGCCTGTTCGTGCAAGTTGTCAACGTTTTGGGTGATGATGTCAACGTCAAACCACCTTTCAAGCGACGTAAGGGCCCTGTGTCCTGAATTGGGGCTGACCTGGAGCAACTGTCTGCGACGCTGGTTATAAAATTCAAGCACCAATGCTGGGTCTTTTGCAAATCCCTCTGGAGATGCGACTTGCATGACATCGTGGCCTTCCCATAGACCATTTGCATCGCGAAAGGTCTTGAGCCCACTTTCGGCACTCATACCCGCTCCAGTCAGTACTACGATTTTTGGTTTTGCCATGCCCTAAAAGTACCATTTTCAAATTTTGTTATCTTGTTGTTCATGTTCGATGATGACCTATTGACCTATTTAGAGGGTTTTTTGACCGAAGGACGAAGGCAACGCTTTGTCGAAGTACTTGAAAATCGCACGAAATACCTAACCGTCGCGATTGAAGATGTTTATCAATTACACAATACAAGTGCAATACTGAGAAGCTGCGATGCCTTTGGCTTACTGGACGTGCATGTCATTGAAGACCGCTTTGGGAAACGATTGGACAAGAACATCGCTATGGGTGCCGAGCAATGGGTCGATGTGTACCGATATCAAACAACTGGTGCATGTATTGATTTTTTAAGGGAAAGTGGGTATCAGATCGTTGCCGCAACACCACACCAGAATTCTTGTTGGCTCAGTGATTTTCAAATTGATTCAAAGACAGCACTTTTTTTTGGTACTGAAAAAGAAGGTTTGAGCATTGAAGTAGTGCAACAGGCCGATAGGTTCTTGAAGATACCGATGGTCGGCTTTTCTGAAAGCCTGAATGTTTCGGTTTCAGCTGCCATTATTGTGCAGGAGTTGGCCACAAAAGTTCGAAAATCACGTTCACCATGGCAACTTTCGCCAATAGAGGTTTTGGAAAAGCGATTGGATTGGACAAAAAAGTCGATTGCCAATGTGGAAGGAATCATCGGCAGGTACCTTTCAAAATGACTTTTTTGTACATTTAGGCATAACCAATAAAAATCCAGTGATGACATTACTTTACATTTTGGCCGGTATCGTGCTGCTGATTATTTTTTTGGCTATCATAGCCCCAAAACAGTACGATGTTTCAAGAACTATAGAAATTGCGAAACCAAGGACAAAGGTCTTTGAGTATTTAAACTCGTTGCAGCGCCAGGATGAATGGTCGCCATGGGCGAAAAAAGACCCCAATATGGAAAAGAAGTTTACCGGAACCGATGGTGAGGTTGGAGCAGTAAGTCATTGGAAAGGCAACAAGCAAGTTGGGGAAGGGGAACAGGAAATTACCAGAATAGTCGATGGAGAGCGTATAGAATCAGAACTTCGGTTCTTGAAACCTTGGAAATCCACATCAGATGCCTATATCGTCACTGAAGAGGTTACAACAAACAAGACTAAGGTCATATGGGGCTTTTCAGGCAAAAATAAATTTCCGATGAGTATTATGATGTTGTTCATGAACATGGACAAAGCGGTTGGAAAGGATTTTGAAGAAGGCTTATCAAGTTTAAAGGAAAAATTAGAAAGCTAAACACCTGAACATGAAACAAAATATGATTGGTTGGGTTGAGATTGCTATCATTGGTGTGGATTGAGCCATAAATTCTACAATGTAGTTTTTCCGATACCTATTGATATTCAATATTTTGGGGAGATATAGTGGTGAACCGGTTTCTCTCTAGGGCTTGAATGTTATTCGTCCATCAATTCCAACAGGGCCATATCAAATTCATTTTCGAGAATCACCTTACCGTTTTTGACAGTAACCGGGGTCTCTGAGTAAGTATCGTACAATTTGGTGCCATCGCCAAAGAATCCCTTGACCCAAAGTGATTTTTTTCCCTTTGGCAGGTCTAAACCAACAACTACCTTATCTTTATACGCCCCAGCGGCATAGGTTCTGGAAAACACGTAGGGCTTTTTGGCCAATCGTTTATGCCTTCCTGCTCCGACCGCAGGGTGATTTCGTCTGAACTGTCCCAATTTTTGCCAATGTCGGTGTATGGTTTGTACTTTGGGTACAGAATCTAAATCTTCCCAGTTCATAAAAGAGCGCAATGTGGCATCGCCTTCAGTACCTTCTACAATCAATGGCCTTGCCGTTTCATCACCATAGTACACTTGTGACGCCCCAGGGGTAAGCAGCAATACATTTGCGGTTTTATAAGGTTGTTTGCGTTCTTTGTCAAAAGGACTTCCATCGTCATGTGAAGTGAGATAGTTCAATACACTTTTGCCCCTGAGTTTGCCATTGAGCAACCTGTTGTATTTTTTGAAAATGGATTCATAATTGTTTTTGGCGTCGTTTTTTAGTTCGAAATTGATCAAGCTTTTAAACCCATAATCAAAATAATCGACTTTTTTGTCCCCAAAGTCGAACAAACGTCCCTTTGAAATACCGTAGTTATAAACCTCACCGACCATATAAAACGGGCCATCGTCCATCACCTGGTCAGGGTGTTTTTTCTTCCAGGTCTCAAAGGCATAATTGGCTTGTTCATACAATTCTGCCCAGGCATTTTCATTGACATGTTTCACCGTATCAACGCGAAAGCCATCAACCCCAAATTCATGAATGTAGTCTGTGAGCCATTTTATAATATAGAATCTGGGTGCTCTCGGGTAGCCGGTACGTTCAAAAAACAGTTGTAGTTCATCAAGCTCTTGACTTAAGCGCCCCTCTTCTTTCCATTTGGCCAATAAAGCATCTGGCAATTCTACGGGCTCGTCCGATTCTGTCAATATATCAGGCAGGTTTTTGACCAAGGTGCAAGCTGTAGTGTTTTCATAGTTGGTGAATTCACAAGTGGGTTCTGTGCGTACCCAGTCCAAGGGCCACACAGGATCTAGCCTTGTGACGGGTCCGGTATGGTTGAGTACAACGTCCAACAGAATGCGTATGCCTTTGGTATGGGCAGCTTTGACCAATTCGGTGAGATCTTTTTTTGTGCCAAAGTTTGGGTCGATGGCGGTCCAGTCCTTGGCCCAATACCCATGATAGCCATACGTGCTTCCCGTGCCTTCATTGGTGGCACCATGTATCTGTTCAACTATGGGGGTCAACCATATGGCATTGATGCCTAGATCAGTAAAATAGCCTTCTTTGATTTTCTTGGTGATTCCTGCAATATCACCTCCTTCAAATCCACGTAATACCGCTGCGGAATCATTGCGCTGAAAATAGGTGTCTTTTTCAGGGTTACCATTATAAAAACGATCGGTCAACAAAAAATAGATGTTGGCACCTTCCCAAACGAATGGAACTTCTTTTTTTGGTTCTTCTTTTTGTACAACTACATTTTGCTGTTCGGCCGTGACCTCCTTTTTTGATTCTTTGCAACCAAAAAGAAAAGATAGTATTGACATAGCAATAAGCAGTTTTTTCATCATTAGGGATTTTGTCTAAAGCTAAAAAATGAATACGTAATTATAAAATTTATTTAAAAAGCCCAGTGCTAATTTCGGTTGAGTACTTTGTATTCTTCATAGCAACTACTGATAGCATCTAGGATCTGAAGGTCATTTGCCGTAGCGATGAACGATTTAGAATAGTTACAATTGTTGAGAATGTCTTCAATGTCAATTTTTTCAAGTTGTAACAGTTCGGTCAGTGTCTCCCGGTCAAATTTTGATGCAAGTAAATCCCGTATTTCATCATCTTGTTTGATTTTTCTGAGTTTTCGCATCTGTTGGGGTTTTTTTCCAAAGAGATTACGCAACAGGTCGGCAGGATTCAAAATGGCACCCAAGACCTTGGTCACGGCCCCTGGATTTTTATTTCCTGCTTCATAACTCGTGGGAAGGCCTGAAATACTATACTGATACGCCGTATTGATAGGAAGGTTTTTTACATCGATTTCGAGATAACCTGTCAATTGATAAGGTCTGACGATGACTTCTTCCAACGCAAAAGCCAATTCGGTCAAGGCTATCTTGGTATCTTCAAATTTGAACATGTCATTGGTTACCCGAATTTTTTGTGATTTGAAACCGAGGTAAGAAAAGTAAAGTGTATCATTGACGGTGGCATTGATGGTAAATCGCCCTTTTTGGTCGGTTATGGCACCAACCACCCGATTTAAATTGATTACGTGTACGCTTTCCAGGGGAAATTCAGTTTGGGCATTTACTACTGTTGCTTTCAACTCCTGTGCTGGCAAATTGCTTTCATCTTTTGCTTGCCCCATGGCATAAAAGCTCAAAAGAATACATAGTGCCAGTAACGGTCCCTTCATAGAATTAAGTAGCGTGATAAAGTTACGAAACAATGAAAAAAAAAAATGCCAAGAACCTTATTTAGTATTCCATTAACTAAAAGAATCCTGGATTTCTTTTTGATCTTCGTTTTCCGGAGTGGTTTTTTCCGCTTTTGAACGAAGATTGTCCATCCCTTCTTCTTCCACGTTTACGATCTCTCTTTTTGTTGGTGCCCCTTCCAGGGTTTTTAGAAACCTCAACATTGATGAACCTGCCATCGACCTTGAAGTCAGAAAAAGTTTCGAGTACCAATGGGGCCAATGGGGCATCTGTGTTGAAGAAGGAAAAACTGTCTTTGGTATCTACCTTGTAGATGTCATCTTTGTCAAGGTTGAGATTATCCCTTAAAAAGTCTTTTAACGACATCCAATCATAACCATCACGTTCGCCTACGTTGATAAAATAGCGTACAGAACCATCAGAAGGTACATTTTCATTTTCTGTACCTCTTTTACGGTCTTTTCGATTCGTATTCTCGTTCGAATTTAAATCTCGGGTGGTACTGTAATAATTGTAGAAACGGGTGAATTCAACGGAAACGATCTTTTTGATCAATTCTTCGCGATCTAAGCCCTGTAATACATCGCTGATCGCTGGTAAATACCCGTCGATTTCATCGTTGATTTCGGTGTCCTTTATCTTATTGGCCAAATGGTACAATTGAATCTCGCAGATTTCGATCCCTGTTGGAATCTTTTTCTCTAGAAAACGCTGTTTTATCTTTTTCTCGATGGCCTTGATCTTACGAAGTTCACTTCGGGTCACGATTACCATTGAAATACCTGATTTTCCTGCCCTTCCAGTTCTGCCGCTTCGGTGGGTATACGTTTCTATTTCGTCGGGGAGCTGGTAATTGATCACGTGGGTGATATCATCGACATCAATACCTCTTGCGGCAACATCGGTGGCCACCAATAATTGGATCTGTTTTTTTCTAAAGGCATTCATTACCAAGTCACGTTGGTTCTGGCTTAAGTCACCATGCAATGCTCCTGCATTGTACCCATCTTCAATGAGTTTTTCGGCAACTCTCTGGGTATCGCGCTTTGTTCGGCAAAAGACTACCGAGAATATACCTGGGTTGGCATCGGCCAAGCGCTTGAGCGCTGCATAACGGTCGCGACCACCTACCATATAAAATTCATGCTGTACGGTTACAGCGCCCATATTTTTTTCACCAACGGTAATCTCAACCGGATTTGCCATGAATTTTTTGGCAATTGTGGCAACCTCTTTGGGCATTGTGGCCGAAAATAACCAGGTCAGCTTTTCTTTGGGCGTATTCGAAAGAATATCCTTGATGTCTTCATAAAAGCCCATGTTGAGCATTTCATCTGCTTCATCGAGAATGCAAAAATCAATTTTAGAGATGTCAACGATCCCCCTTTTGATCATATCCTTCATACGACCGGGAGTGGCCACCACGATTTGGGCTCCACGTTTTATCTGTTTTGCTTGCTCAGTAATACTGGCCCCGCCATAAATGGCAACAGTATTCAGTCCGTTGACATATTTTGAATATAGCTTTATTTCATTGGTGATCTGTAAGCAGAGCTCCCGTGTTGGAGACAGCACCAATCCTTGAGTGGTTCTGCTGTCTGGGTTTATTTTTTGGATTAAGGGAAAACCAAAGGCAGCGGTTTTTCCCGTGCCAGTCTGTGCTAGGGCCACCAAATCGGTTTCATCGGCCAATAAGATGGGAATGGCTTTTTCTTGGACTTCAGAGGGTGATTCAAAACCCAAATCGGCAATAGCATTTAACAGGGTCGCATCTAAACCCAGCGTTTCAAACTTTGTCATGATAGTGTATACTTTATTCGCAAATATGTGTGTTGCATAGAGCGTTTTTATACGTACTATCGTGCCCAGCGCAACACCTTGCCATACCGGCGGCGTTTATAAAGCGGCAAAGGTACAGTTAATTTAGTTACCCATGCCAAAAAAATGTTGGTATCACCATCATTGATAGGAATTTAGAAATTCAATCAGTTTTTTGATGGCCCGTCCCCTATGGCCAATTTGGTTTTTGGTCGCTAAAGGCAATTGGGCAAAGGTTTGCGAATGGCCTTCTGGTTGAAAGATTGGATCATAACCAAAACCTTGACCTCCATTTTTTGTATGGGTAATGGTGCCATTGACGGTGCCTTTGAAAAACTGAGACCTTCCTTTCAGGTGCAAAGAAATGACAGTTTCGAATCGGGCAGCACGATTTTCAATGCCATCTAAGGCCTTTAGAAGTTTGGCCATGTTTTTTTCTGGATCGCGTTCTTCACCGGCATAACGTGCCGAATAGACCCCTGGCAATCCGTTCAGGGCATCGACCAATAACCCAGTATCATCTGCAAAGCAGTCATATCCATATTTTTTTGCTACATGGTCTGATTTGAGCAGTGCATTCTGCTCAAGGGTATTTCCGGTTTCCGGAATTTCTTCTGTACACCCAATCATGGGTAAAGAGAGCAGTGTTACATGTTTTGGCATCAATGATAATACCTCATCAAATTTATGTTGGTTATGTGTGGCAAATACAAGTTTCAAGAGTGTTGGATCAATTTTGGGGAAATTAAAAGTAGTAATTTTATAATATTATAACCCGTGGTGCATTTAGGCAATATTGATTTTAATGTTGTTGATGTTTCTTCCAAAGAAGAACCTGTTAATGTACTGTACCATTGTCAGTGCGGTAATTTTTGATAATATTCTTGTTTTGAATCCTTCAAAGGTCTTGGCATAGTTCCTTCGTATCATAAACTGGTCGCATAACTGCGAGAAGAGTGTCTCTATTCTTTTTCTGGCCTTTTTGAAGATATAGGGTTGTTGTCTGTAGTTCTCTTGGTTGTTTCGCATTGGGGTATCCAGTCTGATGTTACACGTAGTGAATAGGTCAAGTTGCCAATCTGAGGACAGATACCCTCTGTCACCCAATAGGGTGCAGTCGGCCAGTTGGTGCCTTATATCCTTTAGGTAGTTTACATCATGTACTGATGCAGGGCTGATGTCCAAGCTTTTGAAAACGCCACTTGCCGAGCATACCGCATGCAGCTTATATCCATAATAGTTAGCACCTTGGCTTGCATAGTACCCTTTGTTGGGGGAACTATGCACTTGTTCCTTACATACCTTTGAGCGGGCACTTCTGGAAAGCTTGCAGACTTCCAAGGGCATGCTGTCCACGATATAAACATCTTCAAAACGGTTGAACTCTTCCGAGACCGACCGTCTTATCCGTTCAATGAAAGGGAAGAGCTTTCGCTTCCTACGATTATAAACGCTGCGTTCTATTCTGGAGGAAAGACAGTCGGGCAGGTTTCTGAACAGTTGACGCTCACTGTCAATGCCCATGTATTCCGAGGTAAGGTTCATACCGACAAGTTCCCTGTCACTCAGCTTGGGAACCCGTATCTGGGGCAAAAAACTTGATTTTATATCCAATTAGGTCCAAAACCTCCATTATTTTGTCGTAATTTGATTCAAAGTTGTGCATATGAATTAAAGTGTCGTTACTTCAATTTACTGCCATTGAGCAGTTTGCACAACTTTTTCTAAATGCACCACGGGTTATTAAAATTTTATGGTGAAACTAAAGATAATACCTCCTTTGGTCATGGTAGTTTTTGGGGTGCTAATGTATATCTTGTACCGTCACCTGCCGTTTGGGGAGTTTGATTTTTTTGGACGTAACGAGTTGGCGGTAATTTTGCTGGGCCTGGCGCTTGTAACCATGTTTTTAGCACTTTTTCAATTCATTAGGGCCAAGACGACCACAAACCCAATAAAGGTGTCGACTGCCAGTAGTTTGGTGACCAATGGAATTTTTAGGTACACAAGAAATCCCATGTATCTGGCAATGTTACTTATCTTGATTGCATATGGGCTCAAATTGGGCAATGCGTTCAACACACTCTTGGCTGCCGGCTTTGTGTATTACATGAACCATTTTCAGATCAAACCCGAAGAAGAAGCTCTGGGGCGGCTTTTTGGAAAAGATTACCGATTGTATTGCAAGCAGGTAAGGCGATGGTTTTAAAAAATTATGGAATTGGCAATGTTGAAGCATTCAAAACAGGAATTTTTCATCAAATATGCCGTTATATTGTCACGGTCTCCTTTTTTCTTCAATTCAATTCCTATCCTTTTGATTAATTTTTACTTTTGGGCTTCGTTTTTATATGAGCTATGGTCGAGATAGGCAGAAAATATGTGTTTGATTTTGATAGTACCCTAACAAGGGTCGAAGCATTGGATGTGCTGGCAGAAATGACCTTGGAAGGTAATCCGAACAGGCATGCGGTCATCAACCAGATACAGGATATTACCAACAAAGGTATTGATGGGGATATTTCATTCACACAATCGTTGAAGCAAAGATTGCAATTGCTCAATGCCCATCGTGACCATTTGAACGGATTGGTAGATGAATTGCGACAAAAAATTTCTAAGTCGATATCTGAGAACAAGGCTTTTTTTAAGGATTTTTCAGACGACATTTATATCATATCGTGCGGATTCAAAGAGTTTATAGACCCTATCGTTGCTGAATACGATATTCCATCAGCGCGGGTCTATGCAAATACTTTTAAATTTGATGAAGATGGTAATATCATTGGCTTCGATGAAGACAATGTACTCGCTACGCATAATGGAAAGATAGAATGCCTAAAACGGTTGGACTTGGATGGTGAGGTACAGGTAATCGGCGATGGATACAGCGATTATGTAATGCGAGAGGCAGGTATTGCCCATAAATTTTTTGCCTATACCGAAAATGTACACCGTGATAAAGCGGCCAACAATGCCGACCATATCGCACCTAATTTAGATGAATTTTTATTTGTGAACGATTTGCCCAGAAAAATTTCCTATCCCAAAAACAGAATCAAGATATTACTGCTTGAAAATGTCCACCCGAATGCATTTGAGAATCTTTCAGAAGAAGGATTTTCGGTAGAATTGGTCAAGCACAGCTTGCCTGAGGAAGAGTTGATTGAACGCATCAAGGGTATCCATGTCTTGGGTATACGCTCAAAGACCCAGGTTACCCAAAAAGTATTGGATGCAGCAGACAAGTTATTGGTTGTCGGTGCCTTCTGTATCGGTACGACACAGATTGACCTTGATTATTGCAAGCATAAAGGTGTCGTCGTCTTCAATGCCCCATATAGCAATACCCGGTCTGTGGTAGAATTGGCCATCGGGCAAATTATCATGTTGATGCGCAATGTGTTTACACGTAGTACCGAAATACACCAAGGGCAATGGAATAAAACTGCTGTCAATTCCAATGAGGTGAGAGGTAAGAATCTGGGTATTGTAGGTTATGGCAACATTGGCAAACAACTCTCGGTGCTTGCAGAGGCCATTGGTATGCGCGTGTATTATTATGATGTAGCTGACCAATTGGCATTGGGCAATGCAATAAAATGCAATAGATTGGAAGATTTACTTTCTGTTGCCCATGTGGTTACGCTACATGTAGATGATAATAAGGCAAACAAAAACTTTATAGGGCAACGGGAAATCAACCAAATGCGTGACGGAGCCATTCTGATCAATCTTTCCAGAGGGTTTGTGGTTGATATCAATGCATTGGTGCAGGCACTGAAGAGTGGTAAGCTCGGTGGTGCCGCAATTGATGTCTATCCCACAGAACCTAGAAGCAATGGTATCTTTAATACGGAATTACAAGGAATCGGAAACGTCATCTTAACCCCTCACGTTGGTGGTAGCACAGAAGAAGCCCAGATGGATATTGCTGATTTTGTGCCGAACAAGATTATGGACTATATCAATTCTGGAAATTCTGTAGATGCCGTTAACTTTCCCAACATAAGATTGCCCAAACAGAATGAATCCCATCGTTTTTTGCATATTCATCATAATGTTCCTGGAATAATGGCAAAGATCAATGAGGTTTTGGCTTCTTTTCAGATGAACATTACAGGGCAATACCTCTCTACAGACAACCATGTGGGCTATGTGATTACAGATTTGGACAAAGATTACAACAAAGACGTGATCAAAGCATTGAAGAGTGTCGAAAATACGATAAAGTTTCGGGTGCTCTATTAGTGCTTGCAAGGCACTTTTTTGAAATGGAAAGAACGTTTCACTAGTTGAAAATCGTGTTTCACAACATTTTCAATGGCACCCTTCTTTTTTTATATATTTTGTAGCTAAATTCTTATAAAATTACAGTTCGTTGGGGTTTAAGGTGAAGAAAATTTTCAAAAAAGGCTTTCGGGCGTATTATTTGCTGGTCATTTCTATCATTGCACTGACGATTGCGATACAATCCATTATTCAATACTCGCTCAGCAAGCAACGTTCAACGGCGCTTGTGGTCAATTTAGCGGGGCGGCAGCGCATGTTGAGTCAACGGTTACTGAACGAGCTATACTCATGCAGGTATCATAATTGCGATTATGCAGAGCTCAAGTTGACCATGAACAAATTGTACCAAATGAATACGGTTCTGCAAGAAGGCAGTGAAAGTTTGGATATTGCACCACTCGATGACGAGGAAATACTGGCTAATTTTGCCAAATTGGAATACCATGTCAATTGGCTGTACAACGAATTGAAAGATTTTCATCAGTTGGAGTACATTTCCTTTTACGATATGCGTTATCATGTCGATCGATTTTTGATATTGATGGATAAAATTGTCGGCCAGTTTCAAAAAAAATCAGAAGAAGACATTCGTGCCATGATGATCATTGAGATGGAATTGGCCATTTTTTCGGTGTTTATTGTTTTGTTTGAGATTTTCTTTATCGTGAACCCTATCATTAATCGTATAATGCACCAAAAGCAGAAGCTGACTGAAATTGCATGGCACCAGTCGCATGTATTCAATTCCCACATGAAGAATATCAAAGACCTTCAGTATGTGTTAAAGGCAGAAAAGCGACCAGAACGACAGAAAGAAATTTTTGATTTCATAACAAAAGAGCTGAACAGCCTTAAAGGGGTTTCAAAAAATATGGTCAAAGCACTTAAAAAGAATGAAAATGACCATCAAAAACCCCATCACCTCTTCATCAAAAAAGTTGAAGGTTTGCTCGAAAGATATAACCTGTTTACCGTTGGGGATAATGATGATGATACCGTCAATCGTGATGATAAGGTTCGTTCTTTAGAATCGTAAATGCACGATACAATTGTTCCAAAAAAAATAACCGCACCATTTGGTGTGAAAATGTCATTTTAGAAAGACTTAGCCGATCATTTGATCTTTGATGGAGTTCTTGACCGAACCCGTAAGGACCACCAATGACAAAAACCAATTTTTTAATACCACTATTCATTCTTTTTTGAAGGTAGGCCGAAAATTCCCTAGAAGAAGACTGTTTTCCTTTTTCGTCCAGTAGCGCCAAAAAATCGGCCGGTTGAATCTGATGTAGAAGGAGTTGGCTTTCTTTTTCCTTTTGTACTTTTTCAGAAAGCACTTTTCTGTTCTTGATGTCCGGTATGGTCATGAATTTAAAACTGATGTAACGTTTCAGTCTATTTTCATAGTCCTGCATGAGTGCAGAAAGTTGTGGGTTGTCAGTTTTTCCTATGGCGAGTACTATAATGTCCATACCCAAAAGTATATCTTTTAACCAGACGAAAGGCACATAATGTCAAATCATTCCTTTCAGGTTTTTAGTAATTTCGCACCAAACCTTTTTTATGATCAGTGACGAAAAGTTTCAAGAAGAATTGGACCTTATTATTGAAAATGCCATACGGGAAGATGTGGGAGAAGGTGACCATAGTTCGCTTGCCTGTATTCCTGAAACTGCTATGGGCAAAGCAAGACTTTTGGTCAAGGATGAAGGCATATTGGCCGGGGTTGAATTTGCCAAAAAGGTATTTGCCCGCGTCGATTCATCATTGCAGGTGCAGACCCTAATCGGTGATGGCAGTGAGGTAGACCATGGTGATATTGCCTTTTATGTCACGGGCAGTTCACAAAGCATCCTAAAAGCGGAACGGTTGGTGTTGAATGCAATGCAGCGAATGAGTGCGATAGCCACCAAAACAACTTCATATGTGAACCTCTTGGAAGGAACCGGCACCAAAATATTGGATACGCGAAAAACGACTCCAGGAATCCGTGCATTGGAAAAATGGGCAGTAAAGATAGGAGGGGGCGAAAACCACCGATTCGCATTATATGACATGATCATGCTCAAAGACAATCACATTGATTTTGCTGGGGGCATCACAAAAGCGATTGCACAGACAAAGCAGTATCTTGAATTGAAGAAAATGGAACTTAAGATTATAGTGGAAGCCAGAAGTTTGTTGGAAGTTGAGGAAATTCTTGGGTCTGAGGGGGTCTATCGCATACTTCTTGATAACTTTAACTATGAAGATACCAAAACTGCGGTGAAGATGATAGGGGGGCAGTGCCTGACAGAATCGTCAGGAAACATCAACGAAAAAACCCTAAGAAAATATGCAGCATGTGGTGTAGATTATATTTCTTCAGGGGCATTGACCCATTCGGTATACAATATGGACCTTAGTTTAAAAGCAATATAATGTCGACGGCGATTGAAGAAAAGTTGAAAAAGATACCTTTGGTCAATTGGGTGGTCAGTTTTCTCAAGAAAATAAAACTGCGTGCTTTCGAGGGACTGTCTTTTTACGATTTGCTTGAAATGTATATCGTCGGTATCGTGCAGGGAACCCTATCGACCAGGGCCAGTTCCATTGCCTTCAGTCTTTTCATGGCATTGTTTCCGCTATTGATTTTTTTGGTCACCCTTTTGCCGTTTATTATCCCTTATGCAAGTATTGGCAATGAAAACTTTGATGCCCAGTTCTTGTTGTTTCTGGAGTCTTTCTTACCCTCGGCGACCGGGGAGTATTTTGGGGATATCTACCAACAGATAAAAGACCAAAAACGTGGAGGACTTCTGTCATCAGCTTTTCTGATTTCTATTTTTTTGGTGGCCAATGGGGTAAATGCTATTTTCGGAGGATTTGAAAACTCATACCATGTTGAACTGACCCGTAATTTTTTTAGGCAATATGCCTATGCATTGATGGTAGGGCTTATCTTGTCCGTTCTCTTGATTGTTAGTGCGGTCACCTTCGTATACGTTGAGTTTTATGTGGTTGAGTACACCAGTGAATACTTGGGTAAGACACTGGGGTATGATGTGGAAAAAAGTGATGATATTGGAATTCGTTTGGCCAAGGTGCTCTTCTTTATGCTACTTTCGTATTTGACGACCGCTATTTTGTACTATTTTGGTACGGCAGAAGGGAGAAAGGCCAGGTTTTTCTCTGCAGGGGCCTTGATGACAACACTTTTGTTCGTACTCACCTCTTACCTTTTTGGTATATATGTTGAAAAATTTGCTCGCTATAATGAATTGTACGGTGCTTTGGGGGGGCTTCTTATCTTAATGGTCTTTATTTGGTTGAACTCGAATATTTTGTTGTTAGGTTTTGAATTGAACGCGACTTTAAATTCGTTGAAAAAGAAACATCAAAGGCAAGATGAAGATGAATAAAATAGGGTACATTGCTTTCTTTTTGTTATTCAACACCCAATGTTGTTTTTATGCACAATCGATTTTTGGTAAATGGAAAACCATTGACGATCGTTCAGGCATTGTAAAGGGGGTTGTTGAAGTATATGAAGAAAAGGGTTTGATGCAAGGTAGGATTGTAAAAATATTACAAAAGGGAAAAGAGGAGGCCATCTGTCGTAAATGTAAGGGAGATCAGAAAGGAAAACCTATTCTGGGCATGAAAATCATACATGATTTTAAGAAAAGCGATAAAGGGGAATATAAAGGGACCAAGTTGTTTGACCCGGAACAAGGCATGACTTTCAGGGGTAAAATATGGTTGGATCCTGAAAACCCCGATAAGCTTATGGTACGGGGATATTTGGCTTTTCTCTACAGAACGCAGACATGGCACAGGGTGAAAGAGTGAGTATGGCCATGGCTTATTTTCTAGATGTTGTACTGCCCATTCCACTCGAAAGGCTCTTTACCTATAAGATTTCTAAAGTTGAGGCTGAATTTATACAACCTGGTATGCGGGTCGCCGTTCCTTTTGGCAAATCAAAAATATATACCGCACTTGCATATCGGTCACATCAAGATCCGCCCATCGCATATGAAGCAAAGGAGATTCACCAGATTTTGGATGAAAGCCCCATAGTGACCCCAATCCAGTTCAAGCATTGGGAATGGGTTGCTTCTTACTACATGTGCTCTTTGGGTGAAGTGGTGCGAAGTGCATTGCCAAGTGCATTTTTATTGGAAAGCGAGACTTTGATTCGCACAAATGATGAAACTGTGGTTGGCGAAATGGCACTTGACGACGATGAGTTTCTTGTTTTTGAGGCTTTGGGCCACCAATCTTCCCTTAAAATAAGTGACATCAGCAGTATTGTCAATCGCAAGCATGTGCTTCCGGTCGTGAACCGGTTGCTGCAAAAAAAAATCATTGTACAACAAGAGGAGCTTTATGAAAAGTACCGACCCAAGATGGTACGTTTTGTCAAGTTGGCCCAAGCCTATGAAGAAGATAAGGCCCTAGAGGACATTTTGACACAGTTGTCAAGGGCACCCAAGCAAAGTCAAGCTGTGTTGTCACTGTTTCAACTACAGGCAAGCTCAAAAAAACCGATCAAGACATCAGATTTGGAAAAAATGAGTGGATGCTCCAGTGCCATACTCAGGTCATTGGCCGACAAAAAGATCCTAGAGTTTTATTACCTTCAAAAAGATAGGGTCGCTCCCATAGAAGAGGGCAATAAGCTAGCCATTGTACTAAACGATCCACAAAAAGAAGCGCATGAATATCTAACAGCCAGTTTTGGGAATAATGCCACGGCCCTATTGCATGGCGTAACTGCATCAGGTAAGACTGCGGTATATATCAAATTGATAGCGAAGGCACTGCAAGACCAAAAGCAAACACTCTATTTGCTTCCTGAAATTGCCCTTACCCCACAATTGATAACAAGGTTGCAACAATATTTCGGGAATAAGGTTTCGGTTTACCATTCAAAATACAGCAGTAATGAACGAGTAGAGGTGTGGCACAATGTTTTGAATCACAAAGAAAGGGCCCAAATTGTGATTGGCGCAAGGTCTGCCCTGTTTTTACCCTTTTCGCATTTGGGATTGATCGTGGTTGATGAAGAACATGAGGCTTCGTTTAAACAGTTTGATCCAGCCCCGCGCTACCATGCCCGTGATGCAGCAATCGTGTTGTCTCATTTACATCGATGTCACTGTCTTCTGGGATCGGCCACACCGAGTATCGAAAGCATGAAGAATGCCAAGAGCGGAAAATATGGCTATGCCCATATCGCTGAACGTTATGGAAAGGTACTGATGCCTGAAATCGTACTGATCGACCTGAAGGATGCTACAAAAAAGAAACAGATGATCGGGCATTTTTCGGCATATCTCAAAAATGCCATACACGAAGCCCTTATGGATGGGGAACAGATCATACTTTTTCAAAATCGTCGGGGTTTTGCCCCGATTGTTGAATGTACTACCTGCGGACATTCCTCACAATGCCCCAATTGTGATGTGAGCTTGACATACCACCAGCAACAACATCAGTTGCGATGTCATTATTGTGGTTTTCACATGGTATTTCCTGAAAGTTGTACGGCGTGTGGAAGCCATACATTGGATAAAAAAGGCTTTGGCACAGAACAGATACAAAAAGAATTGACAGCATTGTTTCCAGATGCGACTACGGCCCGAATGGATTTGGATACCACTAGGGGCAAGTATGCCCATGAAAAGATTATTACTGCTTTCGAGCAGCATGAAACTGATATTTTGGTGGGTACCCAAATGGTCGCCAAAGGACTCGATTTTAGAAATGTTGGCCTAGTAGGTATCATGAATGCCGATTCGTTATTGAACTTTCCAGATTACAGGGCCCATGAACGTGCGTTTCAGTTATTGGCACAGGTTGCGGGTCGCGCTGGGCGGTCAAAGAAAAAGGGAAAGGTGTTGATACAGACCTATAATCCCTACCACCAAATATTGCAACAAGTCTCTAGTAATGATTTTGATAAAATGTACGGGGAACAGTTGTATGAGCGGGAGCATTTTAAGTATCCACCCCATACAAGACTGCTAAAGATCACATTAAAAGATAGGGATTACCATAAATTAAATGAGGCTTCCGACTGGTTTGCCGATGGATTGAAAAATTGGCTGTCACATCAGGTGCTAGGCCCAGAACACCCACCAATTGCCAAGATACGCAGAACATATTTGAAAAATATCTTGATCAAGATTCCTAGAGACCAGTCGCTTTCCAAAATAAAAAATGGCATTAAAAGAATCGAAAAATCCTTTAATGCCATTTCGCGGTTCAAAAGTGTAAGACTGGTCTACAATGTTGACCACATATGATATTGTTCAGACGTTCGAAAGTGCTTCTGCCAATTCGGTCTTTTTATTTCTGCTCAAAGGTATTTGTCTTCCCCCCACTTCAACATTCTTACTGTTGAATTTCTCGATTTTCTCTAAATTGACGATATAGGATTTGTGGATACGCAAGAATTTCTCAGCGGGCAATTGCTTTTCAAAAGATTTCATTGTTGACAAAATCACAATATTCGCCTCATCGGTAACCAATTTGATATAATCTCCCAATGCTTCGATCCATTTGATGTCGTTGAGTATAACCTTACGTTTTTTAAGGTTGCTCTTCACAAAGATGTGCTCTTCATCCTCATCTACCTTGTTCATTTGTTCGTACTTGGCAACGGCCCTTTTCACCGAGGCCTCGAAGCGGGCAAGGGTAATGGGCTTGTGCAGGTAATCGGTTACATCATAATCGAATGCCTTCAACGCATAATCAGGCTTTCCGGTAATCAAAATGACCTGAGGTGGGTTTTCAAGGGCTTCCAACAAATCGAAACCGCTGATAATAGGCATTTCAACATCTAAAAAGATTAAATCAATTTCATGGTTTTTCAAACCATTCTTTGCTTCAATAGCGTTGCTGTACTCCGCTACTAGAGCTAGGTGGGGATGATTGTTGACCAACTTTGCAACAGCCATGCGCTGCATGGAAGAGTCGTCTACAATAATACTTCTTAATTTCATAGATTGGGGTGATTTGTGGGGTTAAATCATCGGCAAATTACATAAAAAACACGGTTAACTACAACAAAAGATGTAAACATGGTA
>JBCDBD010000005.1:0-131980 GCA_039184335.1 Bacteroidota bacterium
AAAAAATGGATGAAAATAGGAACTGACAACAAACTCGTAGATTTCAGAAGCGCTGAGGGCAGAATTAAAACTGGTGCCAAAGGTCTAGGAAGGTTTGCTCTAGATAGACTTGGGGAAATTTCAAATGTGATAACTAAACCAAAAGACGAAGACGTTGGTTTTAATTGGCTAATGAATTGGAAGCAATTCGAAGAACAAGAAAAAGTATTAGCAGACATAAATGCAGATTTAGAGTTTTTACCTAATCTAAATTTGAAAAAGGAACTTTTAGGAACGTTTCATCAAGAAAACATAAGAAGCGTAATTCAGAATTCTAACTTTGATTTTTCACGAGGCACCAGTTTTAATTCTGCCCTCAGCGCTTCTGAAATCTACGAGTTTGTTGTCAGTTCCTATTTTCATCCATTTTTTTAAAATGGTTGTCTCGTTCATTCCCTCGCCATTATCAATGATATATAACGAATTCTTTTTTCTAAAGATTCTGGACAACTCGTTTAGTTCGTTCTTGGCTAAGCCACTTTTTAAATGATATTTCTCGTCATTTTTCTCAAAAAAATCAGAAATTAATAATTCTTCTTCCTCTTTCCCAAACTTTGAAAATTCTACTTCGGATAGGGTGTCAGGTATTCCATCATAAACTATGTCAAAAACCACCAAAGCAACTTTGGCATCCGCGTCATAGCTATTTTTGACTAATTCAATTATAGCTCCTTCCGAATTAGAAAAATTTTCTTGACCGATTAATCTTGCAGTTCTTGCGGATACTGTAAAAGGGATTTTAGCCATTTTTGATTTTTTCTTTATTTGACACAACTAAATCTTTTACGTCCATGTCTAATATATCGGCTATTTTATACAAAACCTCTAAACGAGGTTGTGTTCTATTTTGAACATAGGAATTGACCATATTATAACTCTTTCCAAGTTTTTCTGAAAGCCAAACTTGTTTGATTCCCTTTTCCTCCAACACCTGCTTAATACGGTTCATTTTGTCGAAATTTATTTAAAAGTAGATTCTATATCTCAATAAATGATATAAATCAATATTGTTTTATTTCTATTTTATTAACAGCATAATCCCATTCCACACACATTTCCTTCCCTCCTGCTGTCGGTCAGTAAATAAGTGTTCCATTACCTTTTGAGAAGAAACTTTTGAGAAGAAAAATTTAAGGGAAAATCGGCGCAGAAAACTTTGCTTTACCCAAGCAAAGTTACATAACGTTTGTAATTATAATACAAATGCTTGTAGACAGTAAATAGACCCCCTAACGATTCAACCAGTTTTTAAAATCTTGGGCCTTTGGGCGACTGACAATAAATTCCTGATCCCTAGCCTGCGTTATTGCCAATTTTAATCGGTGGTTAAAATACTTTGCGATTTTCACGATGGCGGATTTGGCCACAATTTGGCCACGATTGATGCGAAAGAATTTAGAAGGGTCCAATGTGGGATACAGTTCATCAAGGGTTTCGTCAATGATAACCCGTTTATTGGCCGTGACCCCAAAGGTCATGCTGTCTTCAGAATATACATACAACAAGTCTGAAATCTGCAATTGCGAAAAACCATCGCCCTCTTTTACCAAGATACCTTCGCGCTGTTCAGGGGTTTGCATATCGGCCAAAAAGTGCTGTAGTGTTTTCTTGCTTAAGGTCAATTGCTGCTTCGAATGCCCAAACTTGGTCAACGCCTGCTGCAGGTCAGCCTGTTGTATGGGCTTCAACAAGTAATCAATACTGTTCACCTTAAAGGCACGTATGGCATACTGGTCAAAGGCCGTGGTAAAAATGATGGGGCACTGCAACGGTACCTTTTGAAATATTTCAAAGCTAAGGCCATCTGCCAATTGAATGTCCATAAACACTAAATCAGGTGCCTGGTTGTTTTGGAACCAGAGCACACTCTCTTCGACAGTATCGATAATGCCCAACAGCACATAACCAAACCCCAAGGTCTGCAACAGGTTTTGCAATTGATTGGCAGCCCGGACCTCGTCTTCAATAATGAGTACTTGCATACGGATTTTTTTGGTCAGTACTGTTCAATAGGGGCAATTGTACTTTAAAATGGTCGTTGGGCTTGGTGATGGCCACCCGTTTATCTGAGATCAGGGCATAGCGGCGTTCAATGTTCTTCAATCCAAGCCTGGTGGTAGGTAGCTGGGTCGACTTGGGCTGTATCTTGTTTCGTACCACCAGTTGCCCGGCTTCAACCTCCACATTGATCTTTAGGGGTTTTGCCCGGGAGATGACATTGTGCTTCACCGCATTCTCCAAGAGCAATTGTAGGCTCATGGGAATGAGCAATTGGTCTTTCGTAGCTTCTGGAATGTTCCATTGTACTTCAAGGTTATCGCCAAAACGTTCTTTTTGTATGTGCACATAGGCTTGGGCAAACTTTAGCTCATCACGAAGGGCAATAAGATTGGCATTGCCCGATTCGAGAATAAAACGGTACACCTCTGCCAGTCGGTTTACAAACTCCTTGGCCTCTTCCTTGGTATTTTGATCAATAATATCACGCAAAGTGTTCAAGGTATTGAAAAAAAAGTGGGGCTGGGCCTGATTGCGCAGGGCATCCAATTGCGCTTGTACTATTGCTCGCTTGGCCTGCTCCTCTTCACGAATCGACTTCTTTAACCGAATGTAGTAGTATGTAGCTTCGTAGATTGCCATCGTCATGGTACTGATCAAAATGATGGGCAGTACAATCCTAGATCGCAAAGGATGGTTGTAGCTGCTCCCAAAAATATAGCCCAGGGTGACATTACCGAAATAATCAACCAACAACACGGTAAATACAATGGAAAGAAAAAACAACGGAATCCGTTTTTTGTTGTCTTTTAAGCCAGGATATCTTTTTCGCAAAGCAATGAGTATCGTACGCATGACCAACCAATTGACCGTGGAAAACATCAGTGAAACACTCCAATTGAGTACCGCCTCGAGAAAAGGTAGGCGACTGAACGAGCTTCTAGAAAACAGGTAATCCGTTACGAAACTCAGTAAAAAAATACCGCCCAACACGAACCAGAAATCATCAAAGGCCAAGTATTTGATTCGTTTTTCTTTGTTGAAAAGCCCCATATCGATAACGGTTTAAAGCTTCACCAAAGGCATGCCCTGTTTTGCTTGGTAAAAGGTAAAGGCAATCCACGATGCGTACAATAGTCCAAAAAGCATGACTGCTATGTTCTTAGCCATTTTTGAACTGTTCCACCTTTTGGTGAGTGCTACTGCGAATAAAGGAATAATTTGTATGCCATGCAATCCAAAAAAGTGGGCCACCCGCAAATCGCCAGCAATGGTACTCCAGTTGAGCAGTGGAAGTCCTTCACCTCCATCCGGCACCCCCACATTATGTGCCATTTGTGAAATCATCTGGCCACCTACCCAACTTCCGAACAAGACCACCAGCCAGCCAAGGAGAATGCCCCATTGTACGGGCCTTGACGTTTTGAGCTTCAACCTTACCGTCTCTACAATAAAGAAAACCATAATAGCCACAATGATACTTATCAGAATGCCCATGCTGCCAAAGAGAATACCATCAAATAGACTGGATTGGTTATAGTGTGACCTTACCCCCCGAAAAGCCTGCAAGACAACGATGCAGATTTCCAAGGCCATGGTCCAAGAAACGATATTGTTGACAATATTCCGTTTTCTTTTGGAAAACGGGTATAAGGTTATCAAAAAGCCAGTAGTGAGCACATAGATGCCCCCCGAAATCGAAAATTTCAACGGTTTGATCCAAACATTGATTCCTGTCAAAGTGCGACTGTCTACCATCAAACCCACAACACATATTAGGGCAAGTATAAAATGAAAGATTACGATACCGTACAATATGGGGCTCTCCCGCTTAACGGTCTGAAGTACCTGTTTTAATGCTTTCATGATTTACGCAGTTTAAAGGTTCTAAGTAACATAAAAAGCAAAAAGCCCACCGGGCCCAGCATAAATGTGGCAAAAAGACACGATGCCATCAATAGTTGGTGGATGCCCAATTTCTGATTTTGATTCAGCATCCACATACCCACTAAAAGGTCAAAGGCCAAATAATGGACCCACCCTGCCATTACGGCATTTTCCATGGTGAACAAAGCCATTACAGAAGACAGACTCCCAAAGTCCAAACCGCCGCCAGTCTGCAAGTGCACCACCATGTAGTACACGTAAAAAAGGGATAAGAAAACGGGGATGACCTTATAATCGATCAAAAAGCGGGTCACCTTCCATTTCGGAAGGATCATCATTAAAAGCCACATCACCATTGCGATGGGGTTGGCTAGGGAAAAAACTGCTGCTACGGTCATTGTATTTTGGTTTTATGGTGAAACATGTACCAAAAATCAAGGTTCATTACCGTGTATGAAAAGTTTTTCTATTGAATCATCGTTATCGCCAGTTGAACTGCACCTGTCAAAATCCTTTCTTATTCGATAGGGTCGTTGTCCCATTATGGTATGGTGCGGGACCTCAAATTCTTGGTTGAAAAGTATGGGATACTATAGCGCCACGACAACTTTTTATAGATTCATAACGTCTGGCCAATACTACATCAGGTAATGATATCGTACATGCCAAATGTTACAGTCATGTATGATAATACCGCTCAAATGCCAACTTAAGACAGGTAAAGACTAGATGGTTCTTAGTTCTGAAAACTGACATTACCCTTCCTCGGGAGCCAATTCAACTTTCAACCCTTCCAAATCAGGGGTCATCTGAATTTGACAGCCCAAACGACTGTTGGGTTCTACATGAAAGGCCTCGGCCAACATGGCCTCTTCATCATCAGACTTTTCGGGAAGTTCATGATCTGATTTGATATAACATTGGCAAGAGGCACACATGGCCATACCGCCACAGATACCAATAGTACCTTCAGGTGCCAGTTCGTAAGACCGAACCACTTCCATCAGGTTCATGTTCATATCCGTGGGAGCGTCCACCTCATGGAACACACCTTCCCGATCTCTTATGATAACTTTTATGTCAGACATCAATCGTGGTTGATTAACTAAAATGGCCCCAAGCGAGGATTTTTGAACGCTTAAAAATACGCTTTTCTTAAAATTTTTATCAAAATTATTCAATGGTTTTCACCATTGCTTTTGGTGCTTCTTTTTTCCTGCTATCGAAACTGCCTCCCCTACCTGCGATTGTGTACTTCATGATATTCTTTTTGCGGAATGGATGTGCTGGCAAGTGCTCTGGCACATCAGGGTTACCTCGTGGAAACCACATAGGATCAATTTTAATTTTCCGGGATAGGTGCTTATATCTATATTAGCATAAAACATCTTGGGATGTTTGTCTGGTAATCCAGGGTATTATCTACCTTGATGGTGTTTTTATCAATTTTCAATCCCCAATCGGCTATGGGATCCAGTTTGGGTGAAAGTCCGAACAAGGGGATAAAATCATCGACATCGATGTCGACAACTGCTTCGGCATCCGATTTTTTACCGTCACTTTTTCCAATACCGATTTTCCTTGAAGCGCAATGACTTCAGCTGGGGTAATCAAATTGACTTTCCCTTCATTTTTGAGTTGTTGTACTTTTTCGACCGAGTCCAAAGCTCCTCGAAACTCGTTGCGTCGATGTACCAAGGTTACGGTTGAGGCCACTGCTGTCAAAAAGATGATCCAATCCAATGCAGAATCCCCGCCTTCAGCCAGGAGTACTTTTTTGTTTCGATAGATTTCAGGGTCTTTGATGATATAGGCCACCCCATTATCTTCGAATTTTTCTAGGTCATGCAATAGCGGTTTTCTATGTTCAAAACTACAGGGTAAACCCTAGTTGAAAAAGACTTGGTCTGTTTGATGGGAACATCGACCAGTTGCCCCGACCGAACTTTTGGAAAACCCGGAATATCGTAAATTGGTTTTTTAGGATAGATTTCAGAACATTGCCCTCCTGCTTGTGGCAACGCATCGATTAAGTGACATCTCAACTTCAACAAACCTGCTTCAAAAACTGCAAAAAGACCAGTGGGGCCTGCACCAATGATCAAGATATCGGTTTCAACCATATTGTAACTATGCTGTTTGTGATTTGGCCAAATTTAGATGTAGCGAAAAAAGCAAGTAATGACTTTGGTCAGCCTAACTGAGGTTAATGACTTCTTCAATTTGTGGGGCATATTTTTTAATTGTCATTTCAACGCCACTTTTTAAGGTCATTTGATTGACACTGCAACCGATACAGTTACCCTCTAACTTAACTTTTACTGAAGTATTGTTGTCGATGGCTATAAGTGAAATATCACCTCCATCGCTTTGCAAGAATGGGCGAATCTCCTCCAGTGCTTTTTCAACATTTGTTCGTAATTCCTCGGATGTCATCATCATTAACTATTTCTTTTTAACGGCAGCACAGCCTGCCATGGTCGTAATCTTTATTGCTTCGGTCGGGGGCAAATTGGTATTTCTTTTCACTACTTCTTGAACAGCATTCTTTGTCAGTGCTTCAAAGGCTTCTTCAATCAGGGTTGCCGTCTGTAAAGCGGCAGGTCGGCCTACATCGCCAGCTTCACGAATGCTCTGTACCAAAGGAATCTCTCCCAGAAAAGGCACCTTTAGGTCTTCAGCCAGGTATTTGGCCCCTTCTTTTCCAAAGATATAGTATTTATTGTTTGGTAGTTCTTCAGGAGTAAAATAGGCCATGTTTTCGGCAATGCCCAAAACGGGAACATTGATGGCCTCTTGTTGAAACATGGCGACCCCTTTTCGGGCATCTGCCAAGGCAACCTCTTGTGGGGTACTCACCACTACCGCCCCCGTGACGGGAAGCGACTGCATGATGCTCAAGTGAATATCGCCTGTACCTGGAGGCAAATCCAACAACAAGAAATCAAGTTCGCCCCAATGGGCGTCAAAGATCATTTGGTTCAGTGCCTTTGAAGCCATGGGACCCCGCCAGATCACAGCTTGGTTGGGTTGTGTAAAAAAACCTATTGACAGTAATTTTACACCATGGTTTTCAATGGGCTTCATCTTCGATGTTCCATTGATGTTCACCGAAAGTGGTCTTTCAAGGGCGACATCAAACATAATGGGCATAGATGGCCCATAAATATCGGCATCCAACAGGCCCACCTTGAAACCCATTTTTGCCAAGGTCACTGCAATATTGGCCGTTACGGTAGATTTGCCCACTCCTCCTTTTCCAGAAGCGATGGCAATAATATTTTGGATGCCGGGAATCGGTTTTCCCTTGATTTCGTTGACCTTGGGTTTTGTAGGGGCATCCACTTTGAGGTTGACCTTTATTTTGGCCTTTGCGTATACTTTTTCATGTATAATCTTGAGTATCTCGACCTCCGTCTTTTTTCTAGCTTGTAGGCTGGGGTTTTTTATGGTGACATCTACCTCGACTTCATCTCCAAATACCTGCACATTGGTGACGGCACCACTTTCAACCATGTTCTCACCTTCACCGGGAACGGTAATGTATGACAATGCTTCTAAAACGCCTTTTTTGTTCAGTTTCATAACTTGATTTTGAGAATGCTGTCGTTTCGACCCCTTACCAATTGCAAAGATAAGGCTTAACCCTAAGAAAGGGAAACCCAGGAATCGATATTGAAAATGGTTTGATAAGGGCTTGTTATCAATTGGGTATGGTCAATACCCCAACTCTTTGCCTGGGTCCCAAAAATGCTTTTCGAAATCAACAATTTGGTTGTCCTCTACCCTTATTCCTTCATTTTCCAATAATTGCTGCATCAAATTGGTTCCGTCAAAATGGTGTTTCCCCGTGAGAATGCCCACCCGATTGACCACCCGATGTGCAGGCACATCGTCCATGGCCCCAGCACCGTTCATGGCCCAACCCACCATACGGGCACTTCTTGCAGCCCCCAAATATTTTGCAATGGCTCCGTATGAGGTAACGCGCCCATATGGAATCTGTTTGGCCACTTCGTATACGTTATCAAAAAAGTTCTTTTCTTCCATCTTATCGGTAAAATATTCGAATCAGGGTAATCATCAGCAATACGAGCATCAGCCCACTTAGAATATAGTTGGAGTTTTTTGAAAATCGGTTGGTTCTGGCCTCGAGTTTATCAAAATAAAAAGTATACAGGTACAGCACTGAAAAAGTGCCCATGCCTGCTGCCAAGATGAATACCAGGGTATCCTGTGCTTCAAATTTTATCCATCCTGCCCTGTTCCACATGGCATTGAGACTACTGTAATACGGAATGGTCAAGAGATTGAGTGCTGCTAGCAATATTCCTTTAAAAAAACTGTTTTTCTTGCTGAAATTGACCGTTTTGAGCTGTTTCTGCTGCTTCCGCTTTGCGGAAACAAAAAAGAAGATGGCAAAAAAAGCAAAAATGCCTATCGCCAACTTCAATAGGATATCAATCACCTCAGGATTGTTGTACAAAAACTTAGAGATGTTCACCCCGATATAAGCTTGGGCCATAATCGTGCTCGACACCCCCAAACTAAAGACAATCCCGTTCAGCTTTCCCTTTTCAACACTTGTTTTCGCTGCATTCATGTTTAAAAGTCCGGGAGGTACAGTAGCCATGAAAGCAGCCGAGAAAGTGGCAAAAAAAAGTATGAGCAAATGTATCATGGGTCAGTTGATCCGAAATTGGATATAGGTAATTGGTTTTCCTTCTTGAAGATACTGATTTTCATAAAAAGTCTGGATTTCAATTACTTCTTCTGGACTGCCCTCGTTGCGATACACATCGTGGTTTGCATATACTACCTCGGCACCAAGACCATGTAAGAGCCCTAGTGTATAACCATGCATGAATTCACTATCGGTCTTAAGGTGAACTCGCCCGTTCGCCTTAAGTATCCTTTGGTACTTTTGTAGAAACCCCTGATTGGTCAACCGATGTTTGGTACGCTTGTATTTTACCTGTGGATCAGGAAACGTGATCCAAATCTCTGATACCTCGCCATCACCAAATAGCAGATCGATCAACTCGATCTGGGTCCTCAAAAATGCAACGTTTGGCAACCTTTCGTCAAGCGCGGACTTTGCGCCACGCCAAAAACGAGCGCCCTTGATGTCAATGCCAATAAAATTTTTATCCGCATTTCTTTTCGCCAGGCCCACGGTGTATTCGCCCTTTCCACATCCCAATTCGAGCACGATCGGATTGGTGTTTTCAAAAAAGGATCCCCAGATACCTTGTAGTTCAAAACCGTTGAGGACCTCATCCCTAGTAGGCTGGATCACATTGGAAAACGTTTCGTTTTCCCTGAAGCGCTTTAGCTTATTCTTACTGCCCAAAACAAAAAATTACAAGCTACAAAACTAAGTAATTCAACTAAAGAATTCATTTTGTTTCTTTGCAATCATGCAACAACCAAAACGTATATTGGTCGCTCCATTGAACTGGGGCCTTGGCCATGCCACCCGATGTATTCCCATCATCAGGGCATTGATAGTACATGGTCACTTACCCTATATAGCTTCTGACGGGGTCGCCCTGAAATTGTTACAAAAAGAATTTCCCGAGCTACCTACATTTGAGCTGCCTTCCTATAAGATCAAGTATGCCGAAAAGGGAAAGAATTTCAAGATCAAGATGATCTGGGACTCCCCAAAAGTGCTAAAAGCCATGGCCAAAGAGAAAAAAAAGGTAAAGCTATTGGTACAGACCCACCAGTTAGACGGCATTATTTCTGATAACCGATTGGGGGTCTTTTATAAAAAAGTGCCCTGTGTATTCATCACCCACCAATTGAACGTACTTTCAGGCAACACCACGTGGTTCAGTTCAAAAATGCACCAAAGCATCATTAAGAAATTTTTACAATGTTGGGTCCCCGATGTAGAGGGCAAGCCCAATTTAACGGGAAAACTGGGGCATATAAAAAGCTTGAAAATCAATATCAAGTATTTGGGGCCCTTGAGCCGTTTCGAGAAAAAAATTACGAAAATCGACCATCAATTAATGGTTTTGTTGTCGGGCCCAGAACCCCAACGCACCTTTTTGGAAGAAAAGTTAGTGACCGAGCTTAAAAAGTTCCAGGGAAAAGTACTTTTTGTGAAGGGAAAAATTGAAGCAAAGCAGACGAGGGAAATCATAAAAGAGCAAAAAGTGGAGATTGAACTGGTCAACTTTATGCAATCAAAAGAACTTGAAGAGGCCCTCAACAAAGGTGCCCTAGTATTGTGCCGTTCGGGCTATACCACCGTGATGGATTTGGCCAAACTGGAAAAAAAGGCCTATTTCATACCGACCCCGGGGCAATATGAACAGGAATATTTGGCAAAGCGATTGGAAAAACAAGGATTGGTCCCTTATTCCGAACAAGAGGAATTCAAGGTATCTGATTTAGATAGAGTGAAAGATTTTAAGGGCTTGGCCAATTTTGATACCGAAATAGACTATGAGGCACTTTTTTCGGCTTTCTCTAAGGTAAATGAAAATTCAGAGCCGACATCTTCTTCGCTTTCCACATAGATTTTCTCATCGTGGGCCTCAATGATATGCTTTACGATAGAGAGCCCTAATCCGGACCCTCCTTCACTTCGGCTTCCGCTTTTATCCACACGGTAAAAACGCTCGAACAATCTTGGAATATGGTGTCTGGGAATTCCCTCCCCATTATCGGTCACCCTGACAATGACTTTGTTCTTGATCAAATTTTCGACACTTACCTCAGTGGTCCCGTTTCGGTGGCCATATTTGATGGAATTGACCAACAGGTTGGTAATTACCTGTTGTATTTTCTCCATATCGCCCTTCACGTATATGGATCTTTTGTATTCCATGTCGAAGGTGATGGCTATCCCTTTTTTGGAAGCTTTCATTTCTAAAAGATCGAATACGTTCTGTATCAACTCAATGATATCAAAAGACTCTTTTTTCAAATTGAAATCGCCAACCTCCAATTTGGTGATCAAATCAAGATCTTTTACGATATAGATAAGACGTTCAACACCCTTATTGGCACGTTCTAAGTATTTTTTGAGCACTTTCTTGTCATTCATGGCACCATCCATAAGGGTCAAAATGTAACCTTGAACGGTAAACAGGGGGGTTTTTAGCTCATGAGACACATTACCGAGAAAATCTTTGCGGTATTCTTCCCGTATTTTTAGGGTATCTATCTCTATTTTCTTGTCCTGGGCAAACTTCTCGATTTCTTCGGTCAATGTTTTCATGTCGGTAGTGACAGGCTTTGAAGAAAATGAAGACGATTCCAATAAAGAAACATCA
Source organism: Bacteroidota bacterium (assembly GCA_039184335.1). Taxonomy (GTDB): domain Bacteria; phylum Bacteroidota; class Bacteroidia; order Flavobacteriales; family Flavobacteriaceae; genus JBCDBD01. The sequence goes on from JBCDBD010000005.1 coordinate 11,217, forward strand.
TCATATATTTTTTTGACCCTTCTGTAGATAAATCGTTCGACCCTGGTTTGAATGATCAAAAATGATACCGCAAAACTGATGGGCAAGAAAATGAAAAAAAGCATCCAATCGATATGACCGGTCAAAAACATACTGCCTGCCAAGGCTATGGTAAGAAATATGGCAATCAACAATGAGGAGCGAAACGCAAATTTGTATGATTTTTTAAGCCGAATAGCCATTACAATACAAACTTATACCCAACCCCCTTGACTGTTTTAAAATGATGGTCCCCAATTTTTTCACGAAGTTTTCGAATGTGCACATCAATGGTGCGCCCCCCTACAACTACTTCATTGCCCCATACCTTGTCCAATATTACCTCGCGCTTGAACACCTTGTTCGGTTTTGAAGTCAATAAAGACAACAGTTCAAACTCTTTACGGGGCAAGACAATCTCTTCGCCATTGTTGACAATCTTGTATTCTTCGCGATTGATGACAATGTTGCCCACTTTCACAATATCTTCAATTTCAACCTTGTCTTCCTTCAATCTTCTAAGCAAGGCCTTGACCTTGCTTACCAAAACCTTGGGCTTGATCGGTTTTGTAATATAATCATCGGCACCGGCATCGAAACCGGCCACTTGTGAATAATCTTCACCACGGGCAGTCAAAAAAGTAATGATCGCGTTTTCAAGACCTGGTGTACTGCGCATGACCTCACATGCTTCAATACCATCCATTTCTGGCATCATCACATCTAAAATAATCAGATGGGGCTGTTTCTTTTTTGCTTTGGCAACCGCTTCAACACCATTTTTGGCCGTAAAGACCTCGTAGCCTTCAGAAGACAGGTTATAATTTACGATTTCAAGGATATCTGGCTCGTCATCGACCAGAAGTATCTTAATATCCTTAGTTTTCATGGAACAGTGAAGATTAGTTATTCCTCCAAATGTAAAGATAATACCATTATTGCATAAACGCTTAACATTCATTTAATGCCATAACATTATCGTAATGCTATTGAAATAAACTCTTAACATATGAGTAACACGACTTTTACAGCACCCCCATTTATTTGCAGAGATATTTAACTGGAGAAACGCTCCTTAATTTAACTATGAAAACAAAAAGCTTAAAGATTATGAAAAAATTCTTTGTATTTACATTGGCTATTGCAGCAATGACCTTTGTTGCTTGTAGTGACGATGATGACAGTTCTACAGATGACGATGTGACTGTAACTGACGATGATGTAACTGTAACTGACGATGATGTAACTGTTGCTGATGCTGACGGAGATGGCGTTGAAGACAGTATGGATAACTGTCCAAACACTTCAAACTCTGCACAAACCGATACCGACGGAGACGGGATAGGAGATGTTTGTGACGATGATACAACACCGCCAGATGGAAGTGAAATTTCAGTTGCTGACAATATTACTACCGATACCACATGGGAATCAAATTTTGTCTACGTCTTAGAAGGTAGAATCGCAGTTGAGTCAGGTGCTACATTGACCATCGAGGCTGGTACTATCATCAAAGGTGAAGCTGGTCAAGGTGAAAATGCAACTGCATTGTTGGTTGCACGAGGTGGTACCTTAAATGCAATGGGTACAGCTGCCGCGCCAATTATCATGACCTCTATTGCCGACAATATACAACCAGGAGAAATCGAAAGTCCTAATTTAGATGTAAACTTCTCTGGTCTTTGGGGAGGTTTGATTGTTTTGGGAAATGCCCCTATTTCAGTAGACGCCAATGACGAATTAACTATTGAAGATGGCGTTGCACAAATAGAAGGTATCCCTGCCAACGATCCAAATGGTGCTTACGGAGGAAACGATCCTGCTGACAGCTCTGGTACGATTACGTATCTATCTGTACGTCACGGGGGCACAAACATAGGTTCTGGAAATGAAATCAACGGTATCACTTTCGGTGGTGTAGGTACTGGCACTATGGTTAGCCATATTGAAGTTGTTGCCAATGTTGATGATGGTGTTGAATTCTTTGGTGGAACCGTTAACGCTTCTAACATTATCGTTTGGGCTCAAGGTGATGACGCCATTGACATCGACCAAGCCTATTCAGGCACGATTTCAAATGCTGTAGTACAGCAAGGCCCTACAAGTGACCACGCTTTGGAAATCGATGGCCCTGAAGGCGCTGCAACTGGAAGCTATACTCTTACTGACATTACGCTATTAGGTGACGAAAATGGTGGGGCAATCGGTGATTTCCGTTCAGGTGCTACTGGTGCCAACAACAACATTTTTGTTTCTGGTTTCCCAGCTGGTGCTGATGTTGAATTGGACAACGAAGGTGTTGCCGATAACTTCACCGACGGGTCCCTTAGTTTTATGGCATGGGAAGTTGTTTTGGCTGACGGCGTAACTTTAGGTGATATTTTTGACGATACTACTGGAACAACTACTGGCTTTGGAGACTTTGCCACAGCAGTTACTACAGGTACAGTGGGTGCTGACACTTCTGTATTTTCAGGTTGGTCCATAGCTGGTATCGCACTTGGGTTCTAAGTCAAATAGGAGCTTGTTAATTTAAGCTTAACAATCTGTTAAAGCCCGTTGTCATCAATTACAACGGGCTTTATCTATCTTGCCACGCTCAAACTAAATTCGACACTACATGAGAAATCTATTCAACTTATCCTTAGCATTATTCCTTCTGGGGAATCTGTACATGGCTACCGCCCAAACGGGCTTTGTCATAGGTACCGTAAACGATGCCGAGTTTAATGATGTGTTGCCCTTTGCCAATATTTTGGTCAAAGGAACCACCACAGGAACCACTTCTGACTTTGATGGAAAATATACTTTGGAGTTAGACGAGGGAACCTACACCATTTCCTTCTCTTATCTAGGCTATCAAACCAAAGAAATTACAGATGTCATCATCACGGCTGGCACTGAAGTCATCGTGGATGTGACTTTAGGTGCGGCAGCGAACCAACTGGAAGAGGTGGTTGTCACCACAACTGTGACCAAAAATACAGAGGCTTCAGTGTTAGGTCTACAAAAAAAATCTGTCGCACTTGTCGATGGACTATCTTTACAAAGTATCAAAAGGGTCGGCGCAAGTAATATTGCCAGTGCCGTTCGAAACGTACCCGGGGTTTCTGTTCAGAGCGGTAAGTTTGTTTTCGTACGTGGACTCGGTGACCGTTATACCAAAACTACATTGAATGGGCTTGAGGTACCCGGACTAGATCCTGATCGTAATACCTTGCAATTGGATATTTTTCCTACCAACCTATTGGACAACCTGATTGTGGTCAAATCCTTTACCGCAGACCAATCAGCTGATTTTACTGGGGGTATCGTTGATATTGTCACCAAGGATTTTCCCACCAAAGAAGAATTTGGCGTATCTATTGGAGCTTCGTACAATCCTGATTTTCACTTTAATGATAACTATGAAACCTTTGATAGTGGTGCCCGATTCTTTGGGTTTCGAAGAGACGAAAACAATGTACCCATTACAGAAGATATTACATCCTTGAACGTAGCACAAAATGCTGCTGAACTAAGGGAACTTACCCAACGTTTCGATCCCCAAATGGCTGCAGAGCAATCGACTAGCTCCTTTGACAGCAATTTTGGCATCAATTGGGGCAATCAATATAGCCTTAATGAGGATAGCTCTTGGCGATTGGGATTCTTGACTGCCCTCTCATATCGCAATGAATCTGAATTTTTTGAGAATTATATTGACGGTCAAATCTTTAGAAGGGATTTTTCAGACAATACCATTTTAGAACTCCAAGAAGACCGTACCAATCAAGGAAGGCTATCGACCAATAATACGTTATTGACTGGTTTGGCAGGAGTCACCTTAAAGGGGGAACGCAGTAAATTCAAATTGAATTTTTTACATATACAAAATGGGGAGACCAGTACCGTATTCCAGACCCAAAGAAACTCTATTATCAATTCCAACCTTTTGGAACGAACCGCTTTACTTTATACAGAGCGTTCGATAACAAACCTTGGCCTCAATGGCGTCCATTCTCTGGGTGAAAATGCCTTGTGGACCATAGATTGGAAGGGCGCTGTTACCTGGGCCAGGGTATATGACCAAGATTTTAGGGTTTCCCCCTTCAGGATCGATGAAGATTCTGGGGTAAGGACCATTTCGCCCAGTGAAGCAGGTGACCCCATTCGCTTGTGGAGAGATTTGGAAGAAGTCAATTATGTCGGAAAAGTTGATCTCTCTAAAAAACACAAATTGTTCAGTTATGATGCCAAATTGAAATTTGGAGCGAGCTATGTATTTAAAAACCGTGAGTTTGACATTGCACAATTTGCTTTACCCAACCAAGACTTCGGTATTGAATTCAGTCTCCGTTTTGAAGGAGACCCTGATCAAATTTTAGCAGATGAAAACATTTTGACCCTCGACCCACTTCAAGGCACCTTTGTTAGGGAAGATTCCGGTGCTTCCACCTTTTTTGATTCTGATATCGATATCGTCGGATTTTATATCTCTGAAGAATTTAAGATATCAAAAAGGTTCAATGCAATCCTTGGGGTTCGTGCAGAGCAATTTAAACTCGCCTATACAGGAACTTCACAGACACAGGGAACTTTCGATGATGAAGAAGTTTTGGATGAATTCGATATTTTCCCAACGGCAAATCTTATCTACGAGCTTGATGAGGAAGGAAACAAGAAAATTAGGGGGTCTTACGGAAGGACCACTGCGAGACCCTCATTTAAAGAAGCTTCGATTGCACAAATATTCGATCCGATATCTGGCTTCTTCTTTTTAGGAAATCTTGATATTCAGCCTACCTATATCGATAATTTTGATCTTCGTTTTGAAAAGTATGGCGAAGGAACCGATTTCTTTGCTCTAAGTGGTTTTTATAAAAGCTTTCAAGATCCCATCGAATTGACCTTCATTCCTGGGGCCAATGATCAGATAACTCCCCAAAACCTGGGTGATGCCACAGTATATGGTGCAGAGATAGAATTGAGAAAAGATTTGGCTTTCTTGGGTCTGAACAACTTTTTCTTCAATGGAAACTATTCACTTATTGAGTCAAATCAAGAACTGAGTGAAGCGGAGCGGATTCTCAGATCAACGGAAACAAACCTTCGTGAGGGCGAAAACCCGATGACCGAACGCCAGTTACAAGGACAATCTCCCTTTATTTTAAATCTCGGACTGGGCTACAACAATAGAGATACTGGATGGGAAGGTGGTCTATTTTACAATGTTCAAGGAGCTACCTTAGAGATTGTAAGTGATGGAAACATTGGGGACGTTTATACCAGGCCCTTTAATGATCTTAAATTCAACTTGAGCAAGACTTTTGGGCAAAACAAACAAAATAAGATTACTTTCAGGGTAACCAACCTGTTGGATGATGAACGGTTAAGCGAATTCGAATCATTCGGGTCGTCAAGAAAAACCTATTCTCTTCGTGAACCTGGGCAGTCATTTTCGTTGTCCTATAGCACCAAGTTTTAGTAAAGTACATTTTAATAAATACTGAAGATAAAAAAAGGCCACTGATTTTTCCAGTGGCCTTTTTTTGCACTTCATCGAAAAATGTAGTGTTTTTCTGCACCAACCCACGCTCAAGAAGGCGATTTGGCTATATTTGTGGCACAGCCTTTGTTACCAATACTTTATGAAACACCTTTACTTGGTCACCTTCTTTTTTGTCTGCTCGCTTGGTTTTTCACAAAATTCCCAGGCTGGAGGTGATATTGATGGGTTTAAATTGTATCCCAATCCGGTGACCAACGGTAAGATTTTTATCAATACGGCGCAAAACGCCCCAAAAAAGATATTGATTTTTGATGTGCTGGGTACCCAAGTGCTTCAGACCACAATTCTTGGTAAGGAACTCAACCTATCCAACCTCGGTAAAGGAGTCTATATCTTACGGGTTTTTGAAAAAGACAAAGTGGCCACTAGAAAGCTGATAATCAAATAATTTTGTCTTTTTAACCGATATTTTCTACACTTCATCGAACAAACCTACAAAGTTTAGCGTTTCACAACATTTACTGTCGCCCTGTAATCGATTTACATAACTTTACTTTGCTTAATTCCCAAATCAAGCATTTATGAAAAACAGCTACTTAATCATCTTTCTTATGGTTTTTCCCCTGTTCTCGTTCGGTCAAGAGATGCTGACCGTCAACAACATCAAGAAGCAAGAAGTTCAAGGCTTTAAAATGTACCCGAATCCGGCATATGGTGATGAAGTGTATATCACGACATCAACCAATGGAAACAAGAAAATTAAAATTTACGATGTCTTTGGTGAAGTCGTACTTACGGATCGAATCGCTACCAATACATTGAACATTTCACGATTGGTGCCTGGAGTATATGTTTTGCAGGTTACCGAGCAAAATAAGACCATGACACGTAAATTGGTGATCAAGTAGCCAACCACGCGGATATACATTTTGAAAGTCTTGCCATTGTACGGCAAGACTTTTTATTTTGGCTACTTTTATCACAGTGATTACCTCAACCGAAATTGCCCGCATTTTTAAAATCTCAAGTCCTCAGGATTTTGAATCATTGGCATTGCGACTGTTTCAATTTCAATATCGACATAACAAGGTATATCATTCGTTCTGTAACCATTTAAATATAGATTCCATCAGCGTAAAAAAACATGGGGATATCCCTTTTTTACCTATTTCCTTTTTCAAGTCACACCGGGTGACCACTACCGATGAAAATACACCTTTCATCTTTGAGAGCAGCGGCACTACAGGTTCAGTCACCAGCAAGCATTTTATTACAGACATTTCATTGTATGAAAAGAGCTTTCTAAAGGGATTTGAGCAATTTTATGGCCCAGTTGAAAACACATGCATATTGGCCTTGTTACCATCTTATTTGGAGCGTCAAAATTCGTCATTGGTATATATGGCCAATAGGCTGATCAAAATGTCAAAGCATCAAAACAGTGGTTTTTACCTTACTGATTTAAGCGCATTAAAAGACACCCTGCAACATTTGGAGAGCAAAAAGACCAAATCCATTTTAATTGGGGTCTCTTTCGCGCTTCTTGATTTTGCAACCCAATTTCCCATGAAATTGAGCCATTGTATCCTTATGGAAACTGGTGGAATGAAAGGTCGCAGAAAAGAAATGATACGTGAAGAACTGCATTCCATTTTGAAAAATGCGTTTGGGTTGGCCAAAATCCATTCAGAATATGGTATGACCGAATTGCTATCACAGGCCTATTCAAAAGGAGACGGGCTATTTAAGGCTCCACCATGGATGAAAGTGTGCATACGTGACACCGAAGATCCGTTATCTTGGCAAGCCCCAGGAAAAACCGGGGGAATCAATATCATCGATTTGACCAATGCCTACTCTTGTCCCTTTATAGCGACGCAAGACTTGGGCAAAATGCACAGTGATGGAAAATTTGAGGTATTGGGACGTTTTGACCATGCCGATGTCAGGGGCTGTAACTTAATGGCACTTTAATTTTGTTTGCGCTCATTTGCCCATAAAATCCTGTGACAGTGAACCCCTGTTTTTTTGGGCAGTGCGCACCAGATATGTGTCGTGGATCATACCACTTTCAAAACGAAGTAATTCTTTTTACCCCTTTGCAATAGCACAAACTTACCATTGATCAAATCTTCTTTCGTAATCACGTAATCTTCTTTGACCTTTTCTTTGTTGACCGAAATGGAGTTTTGCTTTAGTTCGCGCCTGGCCTCGCCGTTAGATGTTAAAAATTGCGTCTTTGCAGCTAAGGCCGCGATCATATCGATACCCTGGTCAAAATCAGATCTGGTGATCTGGGCCTGCGGTACGCCTTCAAAAACATCTAAGAAGGTTTTTTCATCGAGTTGCTTTAACTCTTCTGAGGTCGATTTTCCGAACAATATGGCACTTGCTTTTTCTGCATGGGACAACTCTTGCTCAGAGTGTACCATAGTAGTGATCAACTCTGCCAACTTTTTTTGCAATAGCCTTAAATGAGGTGCTTTCTTATGCTCAACCACCAACTCCTCAATCGCTTCTCTACTTAGAAAAGTAAAGATTTTGATATACTTTTCAGCATCTTGATCAGAGGTGTTCAGCCAATATTGGTAGAATTTATAAGGTGATGTTCTATTGGCGTCCAACCATACGTTTCCACTTTCGGTCTTGCCAAACTTTGTCCCATCTGCTTTTGTGATCAACGGGCAGGTAAGCGCAAAGCCTTTTCCCCCTTTGATCCTGCGTATCAATTCGGTTCCTGTAGTGATATTCCCCCATTGATCACTTCCGCCCATTTGAAGGGTGCATCCATGTGCTTCAAAAAGGTGCAGAAAATCATATCCTTGTACCAATTGATAGGTGAATTCTGTGAATGACATGCCTTCCTTTGCATCTGATGACAGTCTTTTTTTGACAGAATCCTTTGCCATCATATAGTTCACCGTAATATGTTTACCGACATCGCGAATGAAATCAAGAAATGAAAAATCTTTCATCCAATCGTAATTGTTTACAAGTATTGCCGCATTTTCCCTGTCACTTTCAAAATCTAAAAAACGGCCCAATTGTGTCTTAATGGCCTCTTGGTTATGCCTAAGCGTTTTTTCGTCCAAAAGGTTCCGCTCGGCCGACTTGCCTGACGGATCGCCAATCATACCCGTTGCACCACCTACCAAGGCAATGGGTTTATGGCCCCCCAATTGAAAATGCCTTAACATCATTACCCCCACCAAATGGCCAATGTGCAATGAATCTGCCGTAGGGTCTATGCCCACATAAGCTGCTTGTAAACCATTCTGCAAATGTTCTTCGATGCCAGGCATCACATCATGGAGCATACCTCTCCATTCCAATTCTTTTACAAAATTCAACGCCATTCGCTTCATTTTTGACTGACTGCAAATATAGACCGTAGTTTGTTCATATCTGCATATTTAAAATACAAATAGGTACTTTTGACGAATGATATTAGTTACGGGTGGCACAGGGCTCATAGGTTCGCATCTTTTGTTGGAATTGGTGAAATCTGGCCATTTGGTCAAAGCCATTTACAGAACTGGGGAAAGCATAAAAAAAGTTGCAAAAATCTTTTCATATTATGGGGATCAACCCCATGGGCTATTGAAAAAAATAACATGGGTCAACGCAGACATTACAGATGCACACGCTGTACAGAATGCGATGCAGGGTGTCGAAGCAGTATACCATTGTGCAGCACTGATCTCTTTTGATCCATCTGATTACCATAGGTTGGTCAAAAACAACATTGAGGGTACGGCCCATGTAGTCAATGCATGCTTGACCAAAAAAGTGAACAAATTATGCTACGTAAGCTCAATTGCCGCCATAGGCCCATCTTATTCTGAAGCAACTGTTGATGAACATACAGAATGGAACGACAGCAACGCTACAGTCTACGGCCTTAGCAAGTATCATGCAGAAATGGAAGTTTGGAGGGGTGCCCAAGAAGGGCTATCAACCGTAATCGTAAATCCTGGTGTTGTGTTGGGGCCTGGTTTTTGGAAAAGCGGCAGTGGAACATTTTTCCATTATGCTTCAAAAGGCCATCGAAAGACCTTACCAGGTGGTACCGGTTTTATTTCCGTTGTCGATGTGGTCAAAGCCATGGTCAACCTCATGGATTCATCAATTCAAGGTGAGCGTTTTATCTTGGTGGGTGAAAATCACACCTATTTGCAGCTACTTCAAAAAATAGCGGCAAGCCTTGGTGTGAACGCACCCCAAAAAACATTCCCATTTTACGTGGTCGAGCTTTTATGGCGGGTGGATTGGTTACGTTCAACCGTGCTCAAAAAAAGGAGGCGATTGCCTAAAAGTGTAGCAAAATCACTCTACTACCAAGATTTTTACGATGCTTCTAAACTAAAAAAGACCCTACGTTTTGAGTTTAGTGACCTAGAGGCCACCATAGCATTTTGTAGTGCCCGATTTAAGGAAGACTGTCCTGAACTTTTTTGACCTTCTTTGCCATTTTCACAGAATCTGCACGTTTTTTCGTTTGATTTCGAATACTGTCGTTTTTCTGTTTTCTTGCTTCTTCTAAGGTCGTTTTCTCGTGCTCAAAACGGCGCTCTATTTCGGCATAAATGGCCTCGTACTCCAATGGGATCGATGCATAATAGAGGTCACTTTCAGCAAATTGCACACTATCAATGCCATATCTATCAAAAATAAAGGCCATAACCTCAATGTCATACTTTTCGACAATGGACTTATTTGTGGCAACTGCAGCCTGTACCACAGCAATGTCATAGAGTATTGCTGTCATCTTTTCTTTCGCTATCAAATTTTCAGGCTCTTTGATGACTTTTTCACCACAGGCCAGCAGTGCCAAAAAACAGATGAGGTGTATGGTATTCTTCATTACCTATTGAACGTAAGCCGTTTTGCTTTTTTTACGTTTGAAAATAAGCCCTTATCATAGGCCAAATGTCCATTGACAAAAGTACGTGTCACTTTGGAATCAAAATTGGTGCCTTCAAAGGGAGACCAGCCACACTTATATAGGATATTGTCTTTGGTTACGGTCCATGTAGCTTTTGGGCTTACCTGCACCAAATCGGCAAAATAGCCTTCCCTGATAAACCCGCGTTTTTCAATTTGAAACAACTTTGCTGGATTATGACACATTTTCTCCACCATCTTTTCTAATGAAATCTTACCCTCTCTGTGTTTTTGAAACATCGCAGGTAAGGCATGTTGTACCAAGGGGCCCCCAGATGGTGCCTTGGTGTATGGGTTTTCTTTCTCTGCTAAGGTGTGCGGTGCATGATCGGTCGCCAACACATCGATTCTGTCATCCAAAAGCGCGTTCCACAACCTATCTCTATCCGATGCTGTCTTCACAGCTGGGTTCCATTTGATCAACGTACCCTTTGCATCGTAGTCTTCATCGGCAAACCAAAGATGATGTGTACAGACTTCTGCGGTTATTTTCTTTTGCTCCAGTGGGATGTCATTTCTAAAAAAATCTGTCTCTGCCCCAGTGGAAACATGAAACACATGTAATCTGGCCCCTGTCTTCTTGGCTAGGGCTATCGCCTTTGAAGAAGACAATATACAGGCTTTTTCACTTCGAATCAACGGATGGTACTTTATCGGAATGGCAGCTCCATATCTTTCATGATACGCTGCAAAGTTTCTCTTTATGGTCTCTTCGTCCTCACAATGGGCAGAAATTACCATATCAGTGCTTTTAAAAATCCTTTCCAAGACAACTTCATCGTCAACCAACATATTTCCTGTTGAAGATCCCAGAAAGAGTTTTATTCCCGAACAGCTTTTCTTGTCCAATCGCTTTAATTCCTCCAAATTATCATTGGTACCCCCAAACAAGAAAGAATAGTTCGCATATGAAGCTTTGGCAGCAATTTCAAATTTTGCTTCAAGTTTAGTAATGGTGGTAGTCTGGGGATTCGTATTCGGCTGTTCCATATATGAGGTAATGCCCCCTGCCACTGCTGCCCTGCTCTCACTGGCAATGTTGCCTTTGTGTGTAAGCCCAGGTTCTCTAAAATGTACTTGGTCATCTATTACGCCAGGCAATAGATAATCGCCTTGCAAATCAATAATCGCTGCAGTGCCATCAGAAATATCGGGAGCTATTTTTTCAATATGCGCTCCCTTGATAAGCACATCCAAGGTGTCAATTCGCATTTCATTGATTACACTCGCATTCTTGAGCAAGGTCTTGTTCATCTTAAAAGCTCTTTTTAAAAAATAGACTTCTCAGCTTCATACTGATTACCCCAAAAACCGCTTCCCTCACAATTGCTGAATTCATTTTAGACTTGCCGTTGATCCTATCAGTGAAAATTATGGATATTTCTTCGATACGGTACTTTTTCAAATAAGCCCTGAACTTCATCTCTATCTGAAAGGCGTACCCTATAAAACGGATGGAATCCAAATCCATGTTTTCCAAGACCGTACGTCGGTAGCAGACAAAACCAGCTGTTGGGTCATGAATCTTCATACCGGTTATCAATTTCACGTAAAAAGAAGCCCCATATGACAATAAGATTCTTACCAAAGGCCAGTTGACGACATTAACGCCTTTTTTATAGCGAGAACCTATCGCTACATCGGCACCGTTCAAACAGGCCCTGTACAACCGAAGCAAATCATCTGGTCGATGAGAGAAATCGGCATCCATTTCAAAAATATAGTCATAGCCGTTCTGAAGTGCCCATTTAAAACCATGAATATAGGCTGTGCCCAAACCTGCCTTTTCTTTTCTGACTTCCAAAAAAAGTTTTTCTGGAAACTTTCGCTGTAGTTCTATTACGTTTTCTGCGGTGCCATCAGGTGAATTATCGTCTACAACAAGTATGTGAAATTCCTTTTTCAGATCAAAGACCGTATTGATGATTGCCTCAATGTTCTCAATTTCATTGAACGTTGGTATGATTACTAAACCATCTGACATCGGCGATACTCTTAGAGCGCAAAAATAGCACTTTATAATCGTATTCGATAAGCAAAGGGGACCTTGGTTTTCATTTGGCATAGGCCCAATATTTGTACCTTTACACTTTCAATGATTTTTTTGATGGCACAAAAGTTTCCCAAGCTTTTTCTTTACCTATTAGGAGCATTGTTCTTTCTCAATTTTTTTCAAAGCATTTTTACCGAACTGATCTATGATGAAGCCTACTACTGGTATTATGCACAGAACCTCTCTTGGGGCTATTTTGACCACCCACCCATGGTGGCGTTTCTCATAAAGCTCAGCGGATTGGTCTTCAGTGGTGAACTGGGGGTACGTTTTGTGAGCTGTATTCTGGGCATTGGCACCTATGTCTTGATTTGGTCATTGGTAGAACACAAAGACAAGAACAACTATATTCCCCACTTTTTCGTATTGCTTTTCTCAATGGTGCTGTTGAATGCCTATGGCTTTTTAACATTGCCCGACACCCCGCTTCTTTTTTTTACTGCGCTCTTTTTGTACCAATACAAGAAGTTTTTGCAAAATCGATCTTTGATGGCCTCCATTTTCCTGGGGCTGACCATGGCTGCCCTGATGTACAGTAAATATCATGCCGTACTTGTCATTATCTTCGTATTGCTTTCCAATTTAAGATTGATAACGCGTAAGTATGCCTGGCTGGCCGTCATAACAGCTCTCATTTGTTATATCCCACATTTTTTGTGGCTGTTTGAAAATGATTTTGTGACCATCAAATACCATTTGTTCGAGCGTCCGAACCATGCCTATCGTTTTTCAGAATTTACATTGGGATACTTATTGAACCTTATCGCCATTTTCGGGTTATTGTTTCCTTGGGCTTATTGGGCATTGTTTACAAGCCGCATCAAAGATGCCTTTACAAGGGCATTATTGTTCTTGAGCTATGGTTTTATGCTATTTTTCTTTATCTCGAGTTTTAGCCGAAGGGTACAAACGCAATGGATTGTCATTATATGTGTGCCAATGGCCATATTGACCTACCAATTTTTATTGAACAATCCCAAAAAGTTTTTTTGGTTCATCAGGGTGGGCGTCTTTAGTTGCCTCCTTTTATTATATGCCCGGTTATGGCTTATACACAAACCCCTTTTACCACTTGCTTATGAGACACATGGCAACAAAATTTGGGTAAATAAGATCATCACCAAGGCCGGTAATATTCCCGTTGTTTTTGAAAACTCGTATCGAAGGGCACCGATGTACGAATTTTATTCAGGCAATCCCTCTTTCTCACTCAATAATTTCTATTACAGGCGCAACCAGTATTCTATTGATGGTGCCGAAGCCAAAATGCAGCACCAAAAAGTATTATACGTCTCAAAATATGCAAAAAAGGGGGACATCAGCTATACCCACCCCTATGGCAGTGTATTTTATGGTAGTTATATTGAAGACTTTGAGTCTTTCAGAAAGTTACGATGTTATGTCTCTGAGGAACCCCTTAGGGTCAGTGATTCAAGAAAATTCGTGTTTAAAGTGTACAATCCTTACTCCCAGAACATTCCTATCGAAAAAATTAAAATCCGTATTGGATATCTAAATTCATACAAAAAGTTAAAAGAAACAAAGCCTTTAAAGTTTGATATGCTTGATAAGAATGCCGCCCATTTAAAAACAAAAGACACAACATATCTTGTAGGCCTACTACCAAGACCAGGGCTAGAAAATCTAGCCTACATAAGAATAGCTATTTCTGGCAATGGAATCCTTCCAGGAATAAATAGCAATGCCATAAAATTAGCAAAGTGAACCCCATTTATCGAAATATTGATGCTACCGATTGGATAACCCTAATTTTTATCGCTGGTTTGATCATCATATGGCTTGCCAAATATTTGTTCCAAAGCAGGTTTCTTAACTTCATTATCCTACCCTTCAACAATAAATACCTTTCTCTCTACAACAAAAAGGGAAAGCTTTTGAATTGGTTTCATGTTTTCATGAGCCTGTTTCAACTCTTGAACCTATCCTTGTTTCTATTTTTGGCAAAACAACTGTTGTCTGAAAACGCAAAAAACAATCACGTTGATACTTTTTTATTGCTATTGACCATCGTAGCACTTTACCATCTTGTGAAAATAACGTTACAACTGGTAAAAGGCTATGTTTTCAATACACATAACCTTGTCATGGAACTGATCTATAACAAGCTTTCTTATCTCAACTACAGTAGCATGATCCTTTTTCTTTCCAATATTCTTCTCGTCTATGTATGGAAAGACAATCTTATTATATTTTATGCCACATTTTTCTTAATTGCTTTGATCAATGGCATTGGGGCATTCAATATCTTGAAGAACAATCAAAAGTTGATCCTCGCTAATATTTTCTATTTTATTTTGTACCTTTGCACTCTCGAAATTGCACCCTTTGTGATTATTGGAAGCTATCTAAAACAGTGATGCTTATGAAAGTAAAGACGATTTTGGTTTCACAGCCAGAACCGAAAATGGAAAATTCTCCCTATTCACGATTAATCGAAAAAGAGAAAGTAAAAGTCGATTTTAGACCGTTTATCCACGTTGAGGGCGTCGACGCCAAAAACGTACGGCAACAAAAAATAGACCTGAACAATTACACCGCAATTATTCTTACCAGTAGGAATTCAGTAGACCATTTTTTCAGGATTGCAGAAGAAATGCGCTTCAAGGTACCTGATACCATGAAGTATTTCTGCCAATCTGAAGCGGTTGCCTACTACTTACAGAAATATGTGGTCTATCGAAAAAGAAAGATCTATGTTGGAAAACGTATCTTCAGCGATTTGATTCCCATGTTTAAAAAGTACAAGGACGAAAAGTTTTTATTGCCATCATCTGATGCTTTGAAACCAGACGTACCCAAGGTATTGAATGACTTGGGCATTGATTGGAAAAGAGGAATATTCTATAAAACAGTCATCAGCGATCTTTCTGACCTAAGAAATGTCTATTACGACGTATTGGTATTTTTTAGCCCATCGGGCATTGAATCCTTATTGAAGAATTTTCCTGATTTTGAACAGAACAATACAAGAATTGCTGTTTTTGGCAACAGTACGGTCAAAGCTGCTACTGACGCAGGGCTTCGAATTGACATAAAGGCCCCTACCCCTGAGACACCGTCAATGACCATGGCACTTCAAAAATATATTACAAGCGTAAATAAATAATTTTTTGCGCATTATCGATTAAAAAAGCCCCAAGAAAAACAGGGGCTTTTTTTTTAAAAGGCATACCGTTGAGGACCTCCCCGACGGATTTCCTCGTTGGCAAATGCCTCAAATTTTTTGAAATTTTCGCGAAAGGCATTTGATAACTTGAACGCTGTCTTGTAATAGGCTTCATCATTGTTCCATGTGGCTCGCGGACTCAACACCGAGGTAGGCACTCCAGGGCATTTGCGTGGCTGTGCTACCCCAAACACCGAATGGATGTGGTAGCTGTCATAATTGTACAGCCCTAACTCACCATTAAGGGCGGCACTGATCATGGCCCGGGTATACTGTAGCTTCATTCGTGTGCCCACACCATATGGGCCACCCGTCCAACCTGTATTGATCAGCCAAACATCAACCCCCGACACTTTCATCTTTTCGCTTAACATTTCAGCATAAACCGTTGGGTGCAAAGGCATAAAAGGTGCTCCAAAACAGGCAGAAAAAGATGGTTGTGGTTCAAAAACGCCTGCCTCGGTACCTGCTACCTTTGCAGTATATCCTGAGATGAAATGATATGCCGCTTGGGCTGGTGTCAATTTTGAGATTGGTGGCAATACCCCGAACGCATCTGCCGTCAAAAAGAAAATGTTCTTTACATTCTCACCGATTGAGGGTTCCTGAATATTGTCAATATGGTAAATAGGGTAACTTACCCTGGTATTCTGCGTTATTGAAGTGTCTTCAAAATCAACCTCTCCTTTTTCGTTCAAGATCACATTCTCTAAAATGGCCCCTTTCTTAATGGCTCCATAAATCTCAGGCTCATTGGCTTGAGATAGGTTAATGACCTTGGCATAACAGCCTCCCTCAAAATTGAACACGGTATTTCTTTCGGTCCAACCATGCTCATCATCCCCTATAAGTTTACGGTTTGGATCGGTAGACAAGGTCGTCTTTCCCGTACCTGAAAGCCCAAAAAAGATGGCTGTATCACCATCAGCACCAATATTGGCAGAACAGTGCATGGGCAGTGTGTTCTTAAAAACCGGAAGAATAAAGTTCAAGGCAGAAAAAATTCCTTTTTTGATTTCACCCGTATACCCCGTACCGCCTATCAGGGCGATTTTCCTGGTAAAGTTCAAGATAGCAAAATTGTGCTGGCGTGTACCATCTATAATCGCATCTGCTACAAAACCAGGGGCATTGATAACCGTCCATTCTGGTTCAAATACCATCATCTCCTTTTCTGTGGGCCGTAAAAACATGTTATAGGCAAACATGTTTGACCATGGATATTCATTAACCACCCTGATACCCATACGATAGCTAAGGTCTGCACAGGCAAAGCAATCACGTACAAAAAGTGCCTTACCATTCAAATAGGTGATTACTTTATCGTAAAGCCTGTCAAATTTGTCTGCCGCAAATGGAATGTTAATATCACCCCACCATATTTTATCTTCTGTAATGGCATCCTGTACGATAAATCGATCCATGGGCGACCTCCCCGTAAACTCCCCGGTATTTACCGCCAAAGCTCCAGAAGAGGTTTCTTTTCCCATATCATTTTCAATGGTAATGCCGTGTAATTTCTCTGGGGAAAGTTGGTAATGGACATTGGAATGTGTTATTCCATACGAGTTTAGCGAAATCGATTTCGTAATTGCGGCAGTATCGGCCATGGTCATTTGCTTTTATTGGGTACAAAACTATGAAAAAATGAAAGTGTGGCACTCATTTAAACAGTTAATCAGACTTTATTTTCGTTAAAATGTGATAGGCCAAGAGCACCCATCCGAACAATAATAAAGTACCTCCTATGGGGGTCACAAAGCCAATTTTCTTAAAGTCAAATGACGTCAGTTCATTGGTGGCCAATGCATAAATCGAAAAACAGAACAATATGGTACCGGCCAATACCAAGTAAAAAATTATGTGCCTAGCCCTACTTTTCAACTTCGAAAAAAATCCTAAAAACAATAAGAACAAGGCGTGGTACATCTGGTACCTGACCCCAGTCTCAAATGTCTGAACGGCATCTGCATCGACCACTCGCCCAAGACCATGGGCACCGAAGGCCCCTAGGGTAACTGCTAAAAGTCCTAAAATAGCCCCTGTAGCCAATATTGTTTTGTTCATAACTCAAATTGATGATTTAAATAAAAATATAACTATTTGATACCTTCGTATCTTCCACTGTAAAAGTAAACAAATCACATGGTGCGCAATATATTGGTCTTTGGGGCTGGAAAATCGACTTCGTATCTGATCGATTATTTTTTAGAAAAAGCCCCCCTTGAAAATTTGCACCTTACGCTCGCCGATCGTGCTACCACACATATTCCCAAATCGGTTTCCGAAAATCCAAATTGTACCGTCATTGTATTGGATGTCTTTCAAGACCAAGAACGAAAAAGTGCCATTTTAAATGCAGACATTGTAATCTCTATGCTACCCCCGAAATTGCACATCAAAGTCGCTGAAGATTGCTTGGCCCATGAAAAACATTTGGTCACAGCCTCATACATCAGTAATGAAATCAAGGCTTTGGGTGATAAGGTAAAGCAAAAAGGACTGCTGTTCATGAATGAGATTGGTTTAGATCCTGGCATTGACCATATGAGCGCCATGGCTGTCATTGACAGAATTCGGGACAATGATGGAAAAATGTTACTTTTTGAGTCATTCACAGGAGGGCTCGTTGCGCCCGAAAACGATACCAATCTTTGGAGTTATAAGTTCACCTGGAACCCAAGAAACGTAGTGGTCGCCGGTCAGGGTGGCACTGCCAAATTCATACAAGAAGGCACTTACAAATATATTCCCTACCACAAATTGTTCCGTAGGACCGAGTTTTTGGATATCGAGGGATACGGCACTTTCGAGGCCTATGCCAATAGGGATTCTTTGTGGTACCGTGATGCCTATGGCCTGCAGAATGTATTGACCCTATATCGGGGCACAATGCGGAGAGTGGGGTTCTCAAAGGCCTGGAATATGTTCGTTCAACTAGGTATGACCGATGACAGCTATACCATTGAGAATTCAGAGGGAATGTCATATCGTGAGTTTATCAATCTCTTTTTGCCTTATTCCCCTACAGATTCCGTCGAGTTGAAATTACGCCATTACCTCAAAATAGATCAAGATGATATTATGTGGGGGAAGCTATTGGAAATCAATCTGTTTGATGATACCAAAAAAATCAAGCTGAAAAATGCCACCCCCGCACAAATTCTGCAACGGTTATTGGAAGATTGCTGGACGTTGAAGGAAGATGAAAAAGATATGATCGTGATGTACCATAAGTTCGGTTTTGAGCAGAACGGCAAAAAGAAGCAGATCGATGCCAATATGGTGGTTATCGGCGAAGGCCAAACCCATACGGCCATGGCCAAAACGGTGGGGCTTCCCGTAGCGATGGCCACACTACAGATCTTGAATAAAAAAATCACCACCCCAGGTGTCCAGATTCCCATCAAAAAAGAAGTGTACCAACCCATACTTGCCGAACTGAAAACCTATGGTATTGACTTTAGGGAATATGAAGTGCCCTACCTGGGCTATAATCCAGATTCTGTTGCCAGTTAACATTTAAAAGTGTTTGGATATCTTTACGTCCATCTTTGACGTTTTATCATGAAATCCAATACCACTTCAATCAAAATCGACGGAATTGACAAAAAAATATTAAGATATCTGATGGAAGATGCTAGAAGGCCAATTCTCGAGATTGCAAGAAATATTGGTATCTCGGGGGCTGCCATACACCAGCGCTTGCGAAAGTTGGAAGCCTCAGGATTGATAGCAGGATCAAAGTTCATCATCAATCCTAAGGCATTGGGCTATACCACCATGGCCTATATCGGTATCTTTTTGGACAAGGCCATGGCCAATCCCACGGCTGTAGCAGCATTGAAAAAAATACCCGAGGTGCTCGAATGCCATTATACCACGGGCAATTGGTCCATTTTGATCAAGGTACTGTGCCAAGACAATGAACACCTGATGCAGGTGCTCAACAAAAAGATACAACAAATTGAAGGTGTCTCCCGTACTGAAACGTTCATCTCATTGAACCAACAGATCGATAGACAGATTACGATTTGAAGATGGCATTTTCAGCAGTGGCACGGTGTTTTTCCAAATCTGCTTTGACACTGTCCAACTTCATGCCGATGGTCATCAAGGCTGTTTTCCCTAAAGGCATTCGCAGTGATGGGTTTTCTGTATTGACCAAATCAATTATCGCCTGTGCCGCTTTGTCGGGGTCTCCCTCTTGCTTACCGTGTACTGCTTTTAGCTTTTCCCGAAAAAGCCCCGCGGTTTTGCTATAAGCTGCGATTTTCTTCTTGGCCTCTGGTAAGGTTTCTGATGCAAAATTGGTGCGAAAGGGACCGGGTTCCACTATAGACACATGTATACCCAAAGGAGCCAGTTCTTGGGCCAGGGCTTCACCAAAACCTTCCAAGGCAAACTTGCTTGCATTGTAAATGCCAAAACCGGCAAAAGCCTTCAACCCACCGTGTGACGAAATCTGTACGATATGGCCATGCTGCTGTTGGCGCATTTTGGGAAGCACTTCTTGGGTTAGCTTTACCACACTGAAAAAATTCGCTTCAAATACATTTCGTACTTCTTCCATACTTACCTCTTCAATCGCTCCGATAAATCCGACACCTGCATTGTTGACCAACACATCAATGTTGCCATCGATTGTGGCAATCGCATCTTCAATGGCCCTATGTTCAGTAACATCGAGCAAGATGCCATGTCCTTTCCCTCGGTGTCGCACATTAAATGCCTTTACTTGTGACTCTTTTCTGAAGGTACCGATGACATAATCCCCAGCATTAATCACCGCGTTTGCCAAAGCCTTTCCCAAACCACTCGAAATACCTGTAATGAACCAAACTCTTTTTTCCATTATCAAAAGTTTGGCATTTTCACGTTCTCCTTTCTTAAAAGATACCCTTCGGCCAAGAACAATAGCGAAGGGGTCAACCATATACCATTACCTATAAAATCATGGGCTACATGAAACGCAATGATGTTAAACATGATTGGGGTCAGCATCAACCATCCCAAGACCCTTGTTCTTGGAATGAACAACAAGGTTCCCCCTAAAATTTCACCCAATGCTATCACGACAAACAAATAAGAGGAGAACATCATGCCTAAAAACTGTTGTGATATAGGGTCGACCGGAGGTTGAACAGCAATAAAACCAAAGAACTTGTTCAGGCCAAATACAACCATCAATAAGCCTAATAATACATTGGATGGCCCATGCTACTTTGTTCTTCATTTTGTGTGCTTTAAAATTCTACACTACAAAATTGGGGGTATCAAAAAGTAGCACTAATAAACTGGATTAAGAATTTTCATTGAACCAGTTCAAGTTTTTGCTATCCGCTTCTTTCGGATCTTACTTAAAAATTCAGGGGTCATGCCCAAATAAGATGCGATGATTTTCTGGGGTACCCGATGTATCATTTGAGGATACATCTGAACAAGTTCTTCATAGCGTTCTTGGGCATTTTTGCTCAAATTGGACAAGGCACGTTTTCGGGAATAGGCAAAGGCCTTTTCAGTAGTGACCCTGAAATATTCACTTAATGTATGCACCTCGGCACACATAGGTTCAATATCTTCATATTTCATCTGTAGAATTACAGAATCTTCCAAAGCCTCGACAAACAAGGTAGCAGGTGTTCTAGCGATGTAACTGTAAAAATCACTGACAAACCAGTCATCAATGGCAATCTGTACGGTATGTTCCTTACCGTCACCATCCAAAAAAAAGGAACGGAAAGCCCCTTGAACAACATAATTACGGTACTGGCTGATGTAGCCTGGCTGGTCAATAAACTGCCTTTTTTTGATACGGGTCTTTTTGATGATGGTACCGATACGCGCTTTTTCGGCATCGGTAAGCGTGACATAGCGTTCGATATTTGCAAAAAATCCCTGAAAATCCTTCAATTGAGCAAAGTGGTTTATATAAAATTAAAAAAACCTGTCTGTATGGTGACAAACAGGTTTCCAATTTTTCTGTTGACAAGGTCAATCCCGACCTCCAAATACTTGAAATGCCCAATAGACCAAAGAAGCCAATGCGCCTAATGCTGCTACCAAATAGGTTCTCGCAGCCCATTTCAAGGCATCTTCTGCACCGGCATACTCTTGTTGGCTAACCATGTTCTTTTGCTTTAGCCATGCCAAAGCACGATTACTGGCATCATATTCCACAGGCAGGGTGATAAAACTGAACAACGTAGCCAGGCCCATCATGACCAATCCAGCCACAGCGATATAAAATCCTAGTCCGACCCCTGCAGCCGCACCCAGCATCAGTCCACCAAAGACAACCCAGGTTGACATTCCTGAGGTCACGCTGACCACGGGCACCAATTTAGAACGCATGGTCAACCATTCATAAGCCTGTGCATGCTGAACCGCATGGCCCACCTCATGGGCAGCTACTGCTGCTGCAGAAGCATTTCGCTGGCTATAGACCCCCTCACTTAAATTTACCGTCTTATTTTTGGGGTTGTAATGATCGGTCAGCATTCCAGCAGTAGAAATTACCTTGACGTCTCGAATACCGTGGTCATCCAACATTTTTTGGGCAATCTCCGCACCGCTCATTCCATTTCGCAAATGAACTTTTGAATATTGCTTGAACTTGCTTTTTAGCCGGCTGCTCACTAACCAGCTAATCAACGCAATACCTCCTATCAATATATAATATGTCATCATAATAGTATCGTTTTTGTGAATTAAAGATACCAAGAATATAGCAAAAACCCCGCCATTTGTGACGGGGGAGGATTAGCTGACAAATTGTTAGTTAGACAAAAACCGACTCCCAGTGAAAAGTTTCAATGATTTCTTTATAAACAACCTCGCCTTCAACGATGTTCAATCCTTTTTTTAGTGATGCATCGGTATTACAGGCATTTTGCCATCCTTGGTTGGCCAATTTCAACACATAGGGCAAGGTAACATTGGTCAAGGCTATGGTTGAAGTATAAGGTACGGCACCTGGCATGTTTGCCACACAATAATGTACCACGTCATCAATGATGTAGATGGGGTCTTCATGTGTCGTTGGCCTTGAGGTTTCCACACAGCCACCCTGATCTACGGCCACATCAACAATTACAGTGCCTGGGCGCATTTCCTTCAACATATCACGGGTAATCAAATTTGGGGCTTTTGCTCCTTTGAGCAATACCCCACCTACAATCAAATCGTGGGTCTTGAGATGTCTTCTGATACTGTATTCATTTGAAAAATCGGTCACTACATGATTAGGCATGACATCATTTACATAACGCAACCTTTTCATGTTGATATCCATAATGGTAACATGGGCACCTAGACCAGCTGCCATTTTTGCAGCTTGTATGCCCACAACACCGGCACCCAATATTAAAACCCGGCCGGGAGCGACGCCGGGCACACCTCCTAATAATACGCCCCGGCCTTTTACGGGTTTTTCCAAATATTTTGCTCCTTGTTGAATCGCCATACGCCCTGCCACTTCAGACATGGGAGTCAAAAGAGGCAATGTTCCCTCTTCATCTTCTACTGTCTCATAAGCAATGCAGATAGATTTGCTATCGATCATGGCCTTGGTCAGGACCTCACTTGAAGCAAAATGAAAGTAGGTAAAGACAATCTGACCTTTTTGTACCAACTCGTATTCTTCAGCAATGGGCTCCTTTACCTTTACGATCATGTCGCTCATGGCGTACACTTGCCCAATGGTATCTAAAATGGTTGCCCCAGCCTGCTGGTAATCCTTATCAAAAAAACCACTGCCCTTGCCTGCATTGGATTGCACATATACCGTATGGTTGTTCTTTGTCAATTCGAAAACACCAGCAGGCGTCATACCCACGCGGTTTTCATTGTTCTTGATTTCTTTGGGTACCCCAATGACCATTTGTGACCATGTTTTGATTAACACTTCAAAAATGAATCAAATAAAGCAATCTATAAAATAAAATCGATGAAATACAGGGGCAATCTTTAAAATATTATCTTTTTTTTAAATATTACCCCTAAAAATTATAGGGTATGATATATATAATAGTATTTTTTATTGTGATATACCCTGTAATTTTTAGGGTTATTTGTGTTTTAATTTCAAAACCAACATAAACAGTGCCAATAGCCCGGTGATGGCATTGGCCAAAATAATGGCGATACTTTCATGATAGACGCCATATATCAACCAAAGAAGCAATCCCGCCAATAAGATGGCGTACATCGTAAAGGAAATATCAGCCGTAGACTTATTTTTATACGCCTTGTACACCTGGGGCACAAAAGCACTCGTGGTCAAAGTAGCCGCAAGCAACCCTATGATTTCTATAGTTGGCATGGTTTTATGTTTCGAGTAAAGCGAAGTTTCGTTTCTTGCTATATGCAAGTTAACCAACAATATTCACAATTTTTCCAGGAACCACAATGACTTTTTTGGGTGTACGGCCCTGTAACTGTACTTGGGTCTTTTCATGGGCCATGACCGTAGCCTCAATCTCTTCCTTGCCCATGGTCAAAGGCAACTCCAGTTTGAAGCGAAGTTTGCCATTGAACGAAATCGGATATTCTTTGGTACTTTCCACCAAATATTGCGTCTCAAATACTGGAAAAGTAGCATAGGCAATGGATTCTGAATGCCCCAATTTTTCCCAAAGTTCCTCCGCCATATGGGGAGCATAAGGAGAGACCAGAATGGCCAAGGGTTCCAAGACAGCCCTGCTCGCACATTTCTGGGCAGTAAGTTCGTTCACACAGATCATAAAGGTCGATACCGAAGTATTGAATGAAAAGGCCTCAATATCTGCTTCGACCTTTTTGATGGTCTTGTGCAAGGTTTTTAAGTTTTCGCCCGTGGGCACCGTATCATCAATGTTCAGATAGAGCTTCCACAATTTTTTAAGGAAGGAATGCACCCCAGTGATGCCAGCAGTGTTCCAGGGTTTGGACTGTTCTAACGGCCCGAGGAACATTTCGTACAAACGCAATGAATCTGCACCATACGCTTCACAGATCTGATCAGGATTCACCACATTATACTTTGATTTTGACATTTTTTCGATTTCACGGCCGACAATGTACTTGCCATCTTCGAGAATAAATTCAGCGTCTTTGTACTCAGGTTGCCATTTTTTAAAGGCTTCCACATTCAACTGGTCAGACGCATCAATCAAGGAAACATCAGCATGTATCGGAATTACATTTTTCCCTTCCAACAGACCCTTGGAAAATATCTGATTAGAATCCAAGTCCTTATAGACATAGGCACTCGTGCCAGTAATCATCCCTTGATTGATCAATTTTTGGGCGAACTCCTCTTTTGGGGCCACTCCGCGATCAAACAAAAACTTTTGCCAAAACCTAGAGTAGAGCAAATGCCCCGTAGCATGTTCACTTCCGCCGATATAAAGATCCACATCTTGCCAGTAATTGATGGCTTCTTGCGCATAGATGGCTTGATCATTGTGCGGGTCCATATAGCGGTTAAAATATTGCGAACTGCCTGCCCAACCTGGCATGGTATTCAATTCTAAGGGAAATATCGTCATATTATCCACTTCACCATTATCCACAACCTTCTTCCCAAGACTGTCCCATGCCCAAATGGCCGCATTGCCCAATGGGGGTTCTCCTGTTTCTGTAGGGAGGTACTTTTCAACTTCTGGCAGTTCTAATGGTAAATGCGCTGCATCAATCATTTGGGGCAGACCGTTGACATAATACACCGGAAAGGGTTCGCCCCAATAGCGTTGCCTACTAAAGACCGCATCGCGTAGGCGGTAGTTCACCTTACCTTTTCCCTGACCGATCATTTCCAATTCGGCAATTGTCTTTGTAGTGGCCTCTTTGTAGCTAAGACCATTCAAAAAACCAGAATTTGCAATAACGGTATTGGCCTTATCGGCAAAAGCCTCTTTAGAAATATCGATTCCCTCGAAAATATTGGGGATGTGGATATCGAAATGCTTGGCAAAATCATAATCCCGTTGATCGCCACAGGGTACCGCCATCACGGCACCAGTACCATAACTGGCCAACACATAGTCCCCTATCCATATAGGAATGGGTGCTTTGGTAAATGGATGTTCGGCATAGGCACCGGTAAAAGCCCCTGAAATGGTCTTCACATCAGCCATCCGATCGCGTTCTGAGCGCTTGGCCGTAGCCTCGATATACGCGGTGACCTCGGCTTTCTGGGTTGGAGTGGTGATTTTTGCCACCAATTCATGTTCTGGGGCCAAAGTCATAAAGCTGACCCCGAAAATCGTATCGGGACGGGTAGTGAATACGTCTATCGAATTGGATAATGGGGTTTGCAAAGTATCTGTAGCATTTGACGTTTCGAGCGCTCCAACGTCTGAATTCGAAATGATTTTAAAAGAAATGAAAGCCCCTTCAGAACGGCCAATCCAATTGGTCTGGGCATCTTTTAAGGGTTGGGGCCAATCAATGGTTTCCAATCCATCCAACAACCGTTGGGCATACGCGGTAATACGCATCATCCATTGGGTCATTTTCTTTCGGATGACCGGGTGCCCCCCGCGTTCTGAAACACCGTTTACAATTTCATCATTCGCCAAGACCGTACCTAAAGCAGGGCACCAATTCACTTCGGCATCGGCCAAATAGGTCAAACGGTACTTTAGAAGCATGCGTTGCTTATCGGTATCTGAAAATTGACCCCAATCCGCTGCTGAAAAATCAGGAGTGTCATCATCACAGGCAGCATTGACCTTAGCATTTCCTTCTTTTTCAAACAAAGTGACCAAGTGCTGTATGGGTTCTGCCCTGGCAGCATCGTTGTTGTACCATGAATCGAACAATTTGATGAATACCCATTGCGTCCATTTATAGTAATTCGGGTCAGAAGTGCGCACCTCACGGCTCCAATCAAAAGAGAACCCCAACTGATCCAACTGTTCGCGATACCGCTTGATGTTGGCAGCTGTGGTAATGGCAGGGTGCTGTCCCGTTTGAATGGCATATTGTTCTGCAGGCAGCCCAAAGGAGTCGTACCCCATCGGGTGCAATACATTAAAGCCCTTGTGCCTTTTGTAGCGCGCATAGATGTCACAGGCAATATACCCTAATGGATGGCCCACATGTAATCCGGCACCTGATGGATAGGGAAACATTGACAGGGCATAATATTTGGGTTTTTCGGAATCATTGAGGGCTTCAAATGTTCTGTTTTCAGCCCAATACTTTTGCCATTTATCTTCAATTTCGTTGAAGTTGTAGTCCATTGTGTTCACTGCTTTCTAAGTGGCAAAAATAGCTTTAATCCCTTAAATACAATTTACTTTTCTATTTTTACGGCATTGATTTTTGCTTATGGGCCAATACATTGAACGATATCAAAGAAGGCGGTTGATTTCCTCTTATTTTTCTGTGGCACTGAGTATTGGGCTGGTATTGTTCTTATTGGGCATTTTAGGGTTATTGGTACTGAACACGAAAAAATTGGCCGACCATTTCAAGGAACAGATCACAATTTCAATCTTTTTAAAAGATAGTGCCAAACCAGTTGAAATCGACCAACTACAAAAAAGCTTGGCAATGGCCGATTATACCAAATCGGCTACCTATGTCTCGAAAGAGGATGCCATTGAACAGTTAAGCGAAGATATTGGTGACAATCCCGTTGAGCTACTAGGCTACAATCCCCTAAAAAATTCGGTGGACCTTAGCCTAAAGGCCGCGTTTGTATCCCCAGAACAGATTACCGAAATTGCCGATACCATTTTGGAAAAAGCATATGTCGATGAAGTCAGTTATGAAGAACTGACCGTGGCACTGTTGAACGACAATGTACAGAAGATCAGTCTCTGGATCCTGATTTCAAGTGCTGTTTTTACGCTCATCGCCGTACTGTTGATCAATAGTTCCATCCGGCTTTCGATTTATTCCAAACGATTCATTATCAAGACTATGCAGATGGTAGGAGCCACTAAAAAATTCATACGGCGACCTTTTATCTGGACGAACATCAAATTGGGTATGTTGGGTGCCTTACTGGCATTACTTGTTTTGGCCGTTGTGCTGTATTATGTGAACGACAATTTTCCAGAATTAAACCTCTTCAGCGATGTAACGGTTTTGGTCAGTCTGTTCATTGCCATTTTCGTTCTAGGGGTTGCGATTTCGTTGATAAGCACCTATTTTGCCACACAGCGTTTTTTGAACCTGAGAACCGATGATCTCTACTACTGATGTTTTCTATGCAAAGACAAATGGCAAACTTTGGCCTCCAATCAAGAAAATATTTCGTTCGCAAACAATTAGAATAGCTAACTTGCGTTATAATCCACAAATAAATGGGTAAGAAAAATAGTACATCTCAAAAACAAAAACCTGTGTTTGTCTTTCAAAAGAAAAATTACACGTTTCTTTTTATCGGTTTGGCATTCATTGCCTTAGGCTTTATTTTAATGAGTGGCGGCGGAAGTGATGACCCTAATGTGTTCAATCCGGAAATCTACAGTTTTAGAAGAATCCGTCTAGCGCCTACCTTGGTGTTGATCGGATTGGGCATTCAGGTGTACGCTATTCTTTTAAACCCTGACAAAAAGAAGAAGTAGTTGGAAATTATTGATGCGATTATCCTTGGAATCATTCAAGGCCTTACCGAGTTTCTGCCGGTATCTTCAAGTGGACATTTAGAGTTGGGAAAGGCCATTTTAGGAGCAGATGCCCTCCCTGAAGAAAGTCTACTCTTTACCGTAGTATTGCACTTTGCCACAGCCTTGAGTACCATTGTCGTTTTTCGAAAGGATGTTCTGGATATCTTCAAGGGTCTGTTTCAGTTTAAATGGAACGAAGAGACCCAATTTTCATTGAAAATCATCATTTCAATGATTCCAGCTGGCCTTATTGGCTTTCTTTTAGAAGATTTTTTTGAGGTGTTTTTTGATGGTGCCATCATCATCGTGGGCATCATGCTGCTAATTACCGCTATTTTATTATATCTGGCCGATTTGGCCAGAACCACGGAAAAGGGGGTATCGTACCGTAGTGCATTTATCATCGGAATGGCACAGGCTGTTGCCATGCTGCCCGGCATCTCTAGAAGTGGGGCAACTATATCAGCTGCAGTACTCTTGGGAATAGACAAGACCAAATCTGCCCGGTTTTCCTTTTTAATGGTAGTCCCCTTGATCTTGGGAAAGATGGCCAAGGATATCATCAGCGGTGAAATCGATTTTCAAGGCAACGAGACCGTTGCCATGGGGGCGGGTTTTATTGCTGCCTTCATCGCTGGTCTAGCTGCCTGCACTTGGATGATCAAGTTGGTGCGCCAAAGTAAACTCACTTATTTTGCCGTTTACTGTCTTATTGTGGGCTTGATTGCAATTATCTGGAGTATTTGGGTATAATTTGTTACCTTTTTGTTTCATCCACAAGAATCCAAACGTTGCAGAAATCAAAAGAAGACTTTCTTGAAGGCCAAATTGTATTAATCGACAAACCCTTGAAATGGACCTCATTTCAAGCGGTAAATGCCTTAAAGTGGGCCATCAGAAAAAAATTTGACCTGAAAAAAATCAAGATTGGCCACGCAGGCACCTTAGATCCGTTAGCTACGGGACTACTTATCATCTGTACAGGAAAGTTCACCAAAAAAATACCCCAATTGCAAGGCCAAATCAAAGAATATACTGGAACAATGCATCTTGGGGCGACCACGCCTTCCTATGATCTAGAGACCAAAGTAAACCATACCTTCCCTATAACCCATATTACTGAAGCCCGTCTACAAAAAACCACAGCACAGTTTTTAGGTGAAATTGAACAAGAGCCTCCAGTTTTTTCGGCCTTAAAAAAGGATGGAAAGCGATTGTATGAATTCGCCAGGGAAGGTAAGCAAGTTGATATCAAACCAAGAAAAGTCAAAATTTTTGAGTTTGAGATCACAAACATCCGGTTGCCCAAAGTCGATTTTAAGGTAGTCTGTAGCAAAGGTACCTATATTCGCTCACTGGCACATGACTACGGCAAGGCATTGGATTCGGGAGCCTATCTGAGCGATCTGAGAAGAACCAAAATCGGGGATTTCAACGTAAATAATGCCATAAGCCCAACAGGTTTTAAAGAACGTATGCGTTGATCGGTACTGTACCTTTACAAAAAGCCAATGTTTTGCTTTGTGATATCTATAAAATATTTTTGTCAAATTGAGGTTATTATAGCACCATGAACTTGAATAGGAAGCAATTATCACTCTTGATCACAATCTTCTCGATGTCGACCATTGTCTTGATGGCCTACAATATTCATTTGGGCGCAAAACAGGAAGACGAGTATGCCATTGAAATGAGTCTGGCAGATGAAGAATTGGAAGAATTGCTCGAAGAAGAGGAAAAACAACTTGAAGAACTGCATACCGACCCCATAAAAAGCCACATGGCCTACAATGAAACGGCAAAACCCACTTATGGGGCACCTGAGCCACTCAAAACTTTAGAAGAGTTATTGGAAGAACGCGAAGTAAGCGATACCCCAACTGATATTTTGGGTTCTGACGAGGGCTATGCAGCCAATTTAAAAGAACTTGCAAAAAAACGAAAAGAACGAAAAGAGCAGTTAGGAGAACGTGATGCACAGAAAAAAGAGTTTACCAATACCCTAAAAGACCGTAGAACCTCCATTTCATATTCATTGGTAGACAGAAATGCCTATGCACTTCCTCCTCCGATCTATACCTGCATCGAAGGTGGAAAAGTGGTCATCAATATTAAAGTTGATGCTTCAGGATATGTCACTGAAGCAGATTTTAATGCGAAAAGTTCTGGAACCAACGATTATTGCCTTATTGAAAATGCCATTGCCTATGCATTGAAAGCTAGGTTCAGCGCAGCAGTGAAAGCCTCGCAGATAGGCACCATTACCTATCTATTCCAGGGCAAGTAATTGAAGTAGATCTTCCAGAATATCAGCCCCCTTGTCCTTATTGTACCACACTTGAAGATCTTGCTTGAATTCTGGAGTCAGCTTACCATGCAATCTTTTGTAATCGTCAACCATCTTCGTAGCTGTACTCGATCGAGGGCCCCATTCACCCAAAACTGAAAGGGTATCGGTACGTAACGCAATGAGTTTTGGTATAGATCGTGTCTCGTTAGTCAAGAACAAGTCCATCAATGCTGGATTTTCATCCCTAAAAACAATCTTAAGCTCAAGGCCAGGAACCAATTCTGCAATTTTGTGTATGACCGGTAAACTGGGTGATGCGTCACCACACCAACTTTCGGTCAAGACCAACCATGTCATATTTATAGCTAACCTTGACAACTTGTCCTGTACTTCTTGGGCAATCTTAAATGTTTTGTCCCATCGGTTCATACGCCTGTCGTTCAACTGGGTGTAGTTGATCAATGAAGCGGTCTGTACCTTGCCGCTAGTACCCTTTTCCGATGCCAGCTTATTGACCAGTCGACGATAGGCTGCATAACTTATCCCCTTTTTCAGACTTTGCCTTAAAACTGTTTCCATTGCATTCGTCTGAGTTTCAATTGTTGTTACCATACTGACCCTTCATTTTATGCAAAGTTAAAGTCGTCATTCAATTTAAGTCCTGACAAAGCTCATTTCGCATTCACCATTATACACGAACAAAATCTTGGGGTATTGGGATTATTGATTAAATCACCTTAAAAAGAGATTACCCATTTAGAAATCTTTTCTTTACCATACCTCCCCTGGTATCATTTATGCTGTTCATCACGACAAAGGCAGAAGGGTCGATTTTGGTAATCTCAAAGTTGAGCTTTCGAATTTCCAACCTTGTGATGACCGTATAGACCACATCATATTCGTTTTGTTCCCCTCTTTTTCCATATCCTCCTGTAGCCTTGTAAATAGTAAGGCCACGACCTAATTTTTCAGTGATCATATGCCGAATCTGCTCGCTTTTTTTTGATATGATGGTCACACCGGTATATTCTTCAATACCTTCGACCACAAAATCCAAAGTTTTTGAGGCAGCCAAATAGGTAAGCATCGAATAGAGCGCCGCCTCTATGGAAAGAAGATAGGCCGCTGCCAAAAAAATAAAAACATTGATGACAATGATGATATCACCGATTTTGGTACCCAATTTTCTACTCAGAAAAATTGCCAGGACTTCTGTACCATCAAGCACACTGCCCCCCCTAATTGACATACCAATGCCTGCTCCGAGAAAGAAGCCCCCAAAAACAGCTACCAACAGGCGGTCTTCTGTTACCTCTGGAAAATCGATGGCTGCCAAGGCCACTGCTAGGCCAAGAATGGCCAAAACCGCCTTGATGGCGAATTGTTTTCCAATAACCTGGTACCCTAAGATAAGAAAAGGGATGTTGACCAAAACAATCAGTAGGGCCAAGGGTACTTGTGTTACCTCGGTAACCAGCAACGAAATGCCTGTAGCTCCGCCATCAATGAATCGATTGGGCAACAAAAAGCTCTCTAAGCCAAAAGCTGCAGCAAAAATTCCGCTTACGATGAAGAAGACATCCTTAAAAAAGGAATTCGTTGAGATTTTAAAACTTCTTGTTTTAAATAACCTCCGATATTCCATAATACCTCTCTTACCCATAGATTATCAAAGGCTTTCTGGGTTAATGGCCAAGCTTTTGAAGAGCATCGCCTTGGTTCTGAAGAATTTGTTCTGAACCTCATTCTGCTTGAGTCTAGCATCAATGAGCTTACTTTCACGACTATTTATGAGAAACAATGAGCTCTCGCCAAAGCTGAACTTACGTTCTTCAGCGGTCAACAATGTTCCGTAATCAGTGACTATATTATCAATAAGCTCATTTTGTATGATGAAAGAATCCAATTCGTTATAAATGGCAACCACCTTATTTTGAATCTCCAATTCTGCGTTATCGCGCTCGAACTCGGTATCACGCAGCTTAAATTTTGCCAATTTCAAATCACCACGTTCCTTTCTCAAGAACAGTGGGAACCTAAAGCTGACACCTCCTTTGTATTCTTGGGTATCAAATGAGTTGATTTGGTCGGGGGTTTCTGTCAAAAAGTTGAACTCTGCATCAATTTTAGGCAGCAATTTGTTGGCCTTGAGCCGCTTATCCACAATCAATCCCTGAATTTTAAAGTCCAACGACCGTAATTTGGGGTGTGTTTCCAGAGTGAAACTGTCTAAGGGTTTTCCAAAAATTTCCAGTGTTGTATCGATATCTGATGCTACATCCAAATCTGGGGTGACATTCGACTGTAATTCTACGGGAACGTCATTGATCCATAGAAAATTCGAGAGTTCCAACGAACGCTTCATCAGGGTGATTTTGGCCTGCTCAAGGCTCAATGCACGGTTTTTGACCGCAATTTTTGCCTCAACGGTATCAATGGCGGCAATATCACCGGACAAAGCACTCTGCTTAATGCCATTAAAACGGATTTGTGCATTTTCAAGAAAGTTTTCAAAGGTCTTCATGTCGCTGTATGACCGAAGCCAATCAAAATATGCCAATGAAGCGTCGTATAGAATCTGGTTGACCAATAAATCTTGGTCTGCTTTAGACTGTTCCCTGAAAAATTTGGCTCGGCGTAAGGTCGCCATTCGTTCATTGATCCAAAAACCTTCCCCCAAAGACATCGATACCCCTGCACTATACAATCCATCTTCAGGAACAATCTCATCACGATTGATAAACTCTCCCTGATTTTGTTCAAAGTTCCCCTTAAGCTCGATGCCAAACCAGGTCGGTATCTTAAATGTAGCATTCAACCGATCCCAATATTCATCTCCCTTGAACTCTTTGCGTTCGTAGTCTATCTCAATTTTTGGGTCAAAACCTCCACGTGCCCTCATAAGGGTCGCCTGACCGATATCTATGGTCAACTGGGCCTGTTTGGCTACAGGATGGTGTTTTTTGACATACCCCAAATACTCCCTAAAGTTCAGCACCAGTGAATCTTGGGCTTGAAGGGACAGGGTGAGTACAAAAAGGACGATACAGCTGATAAACAGCTTATTTTCCTTTGACATCGGCTATATCTTTTTCTGGTTGGTAATAGTTGGGGGGGAAACCGTTCAACTGCCTCCAAAGTTCAAACCAAATGGATACATCATCAAGTAACGCAATGGTATTGGCACCTGATCCTACCCTTAAATCTTTGGGCCACTCATGATCTTCTTCATCTGGGGCAATCAGTACACGGTATTTACCATTATCACTGATAAAAGTCTCGATTGCCACTACCTTACCCCCATAGGTGCCGTATGAGATATTGGGCCAACCGCTGAAAATAATTACCGGCCAGCCATCAAATTGGATCCTGACCTTCTCATCAATATGAATCAAGGGAAGGTCAATGGGGTTTACAAAGGTTTCAACGGCCATGTCATAGTTGGCCGGCATTATGCCCACTAGCCTATCCCCTTCTTTGAAAGTTTCGCCAATACCCCCTTGAAGTGCCTTGTTAATAAAGCCGCTTTGAGGTGCCCGAATGTAGTATAACTGGTTTCTTATCTCATAATTGGTATACTCGTTTTCCAGTTTGGTCACTTGTGCCTCTGAATCAAACTGGTTCGATTGGGCCGTGAACATATCACTACGTGCCTTGGAAATTTTATCTGTGTACTCCGCCTGAATTCGATTGATCTCTACCTCAGCATTGATCACATCATTCTTACTGGCCAAAAGTTTGTTCTCTTGCGAAATCAACTTTGCTTGGGTTTCTTGAAGCTTTAACCGTTTTTCCTCTACATCGGTCACTGCCTTTAACCCTTCTGATTGCAACTGCACCACCCGATCGTATTGCCGTTGTGCGATGGTGATATTTGTATTGGCCGCTTCAAGGTCAATGCTGTCACTTTGCACCTTTAATCTTGATTGCAGCAATTTGTTCTTGGCCTGTTCCAATTTTAGGCTCCTTTCACTTGTCAGTGCCCCGATTTGGGTATTGAGTGCCTTCACCTTTTCTTCATAAGAAACAACGGCCATTTCTTTCGCACGTATCTGTTGCCCTGTTCTTTCTACCAAATTTGGGTCAAAATACTCGTTCTTGACCTCTGATATGAACAAAATCGTGTCTCCTTTTTCCACAAAATCCCCTTCACGCACGTACCATTGCTCAATTCTTCCAGGAATAGGGGATTGAATGGTCTGCGGACGCTGATCAGGTTTAAGGGTCGTCAAAAAACCTTCACCCGATATGTTCTGTGTCCAGGGTAAAAAAAGAACAATGATGCCTATCAATGCAAAAGCCAATAAAAATCGATTGAAGTGACTATAATGCCTTTTATGAAAAACTTTTTTGGCCGCCTTGAATTGTAATAGGTCAACCTTCTGGTTCAATTTGTTGTTTGATATGTTAAGCATGGACTCCTGCTGTTTCGTTAATCAATCTTCCTTTGTCAATCGTTATGATTCGACCGCATTTTTGTATCCATTTTGGATTCTCGCTTACAATAATGAGTGCCCAACCATTTGAAGAATCGACCAAAAAATCCATGATCTGGTTGGCTTCCAACTCTCCGAATTGGTCCAATGGATCTTTTAATATCAAAAGTTTGGGCCTGCGAACAATACTTCTTGCCAAGACTATTTTCTTGGATACAGTATACGGAATCTGTCTTCCTTCTGGGTACAATATGGTATTCAGACCCTGAGGCTGCTCTTTGACAAATTGGGTAAGCTGGGTTTTCTCCAAAGCCCAATACACATCTTCCCGGGGTATGGATTCATCACCAAACGTTATATTGTTCAATATACTGCCCTCAAAAGGGGATTCTTCACTTAATGATTGTCCTAAATGTGACCGGTAATAGTTTAGGTTCAGTCCACTTAGCGAAACATTATTGATGAAAATATCTCCTTTGTCCGGTTCTAAAATACCTGCAATGAGCCGCAACAAGGTTGATTTTCCAGACCCACTGGGTCCCTGCAAAAGAATGGTACAGGAAGGGGAGATGGTCAATGACATATTGTCGATGATTTTCTTGTCTCGATCCGGAACCTTGTAAGAAACCTCATGAAGCTCCACAGTAAAACCTTCATTTTCTTTAAAGGGCATCTCGCCTTCTTGCGGTTCAAGTTCTTTATCAACGACTTGGCCCAATTTTTCAAGAGAGGTCAATAGGTCATAAAAGGTTTCTAACCCCAAAATCAGTTTTTCTACGGAGCTGATGACCAAAAGTATGATGATCTCGGCAGCTACAAATTGCCCTATGTTCATCTCTTGGTTAAGTACCAAAAGCCCCCCGATGAGCAAAAGTCCTGCAGTGACCAAAACCTTAAACCCAATCATTTGTACAAACTGTAGCACCAAAATCCGGAAATGGCTTTCCCGTGCCTTAAGGTAATCAACCACAAGGGTATCATTTTTATTGATGGCATGTGAAGTTTTGCCCGAAAGCTTAAAACTCACTATAGAGCGAGCAATCTCTTGGATCCAATGTGCCACCTTGTACTTGTTTTTTGATTCATCCAAACTTGTCTCGAGCCCTCTCTGGGCAGTAAACTTAAACACCACATAGATAAGCAGTAAGAGCAGTATGCCATACACAATGAAAAAAGGATGGTAAAATGACAGCAGCAATAGGCCGAAAATTATCTGCAATAAGGCCGCTGGAAAATCAATCAAGATTTTGGAAAGACTTTTTTGAACTGTCAAGGTATCAAAGAAACGGTTGGCCAATTCAGGTGGGTAATAATTACGAAGCTCACTCATCTTTATTTTTGGGAACCGATAGGAAAATTCAAAGGATGATCTTGTAAAAATCTTCTGCTGCACATTTTCTATGATGCGTATCTGCATCAGTTGTAGCCCCCCCACAAAGGCAACCCCAAGGGTTACCAAGATAACGAGAACAATCCACGAAGTACTGACCTGGGCACCTTGAATGAGGTTGATTATGGCCTGGATGCCCAATGGAAGCGAAAGATTGACCAAACCTGCGAAGATTGCATAATAAAACACCTGTAAAATGTCTTTTTTGTCTAATTTGACCAACCCAACAAGTCGTTGCCAGGCAGTTAAAATATTCTTAGCCATTGGTAGTTGCATTTAAGGTTTTTAGCGCTAAATCGGTAAAATATTGGGTGGGTGTGGTTTGTCGATCACAATCGGTCAAGCCTGGAAAGTGATTTTTTAAAAAATGTTGGTGCATGGCACCTTCAAGGATGGTACTGGCCAAACTTGAGGGGTACATATAGCGACCGTTTACCGCTTGTATCATTTCTTTTAACCTATTGACCATTCTTTTGTAAATGGTGAAATACCCTTCTTTGTTTTCAATGTCCACTTCTTTGGTCAAAAATGATTTGGAAGATTCATTGATAACAATCTTATTCAGCATTACTTCATTTACATGTGAAAACGAATTGTCTTGCATCACTGTTTTTGTAACAACCTCAATGGCCTTTGCCAACTTTTCATTGGGATCGGCAATGTTGTTCGTAGAAAAAACCAATTGATACTCTAGCCAACCCCAGTACCACGATGTCAAATAAACCAATAATTTATGCTTGTTTTCAAAATAGCGGTACACTGAGCTTTCATTAGATCCAATCTGGTCACCAAGCTTTTTGAACGTAAAGCTTTCAAAGCCCATTTCATCAATCATCAAAATGCTCTGCTCTATGATTCGTTTTCCCAAATCAGTGGATTCGGGATCTTTCACGTATATTTTATCATTTACCGCAATCTTGATCGATTGCATCAACCGTTCCATAATATGTTTCTTTTAAAAATCAATGCAAATATAATAGTATTACTATTGAATAATGATAGTTTAACAGTTTTTAACGAAAGTAACGCATTTTTTTTAGATAGTTATACTATCTTTAGGGCTCATGAAAAATGAAGCTTATGAAAAGATTTCTATGTTTACTGGCTTTGGTATTGGTTACCATTACCCCACTGATGGCGCAACAACAAACATATAGGATTCGTTTTGAACACTTTTCTGAAAGCAGGGGCAACCAAGAAAGTGGTCTCATTACCGAACTGCCTTATTCAGAGGTCGTTCTGGTGAACAATGTTCTTGGATCCAACTCAGGTCTAGGCCCAACCCTGAATTTTCATGGCACAATTTTAGTCATTGACCAAATGAACGTACAAACCGATGGTAGCATTCAAATTGTGGTACGAAGGGAGGATGGAAGGGATTTTTTTGGTTACCGGCCCACCTTGAAAGCAATTTTGTCAGAAGCTTATAATTGAAAAAGAGTCCATACTATTCAAAATCCGTTCTCTGCGATGCACCAGCCCATCTTCATGTTCTCCAAGCTAGTTTAGATTATCTCAGGGCTGGTGCTTTTTGAACGATAACACAAAGTATATATTATTTGTTCTCGCTAAGTCAAAGCAGGCATTTCGACATAATTTGATTATTGAATGTATTGTAAGACAGATTAAAAATAGTGAAAAGCTTCACTTAAAAAACAGATTTTGGTCACTGATATACCCATTGCCAATTGAAAAAGACCAAAAATAATACGCAACAAAGAAAACATGAAAAAGGTTTTATCGAAATGGTTCAGTTCGAAAAGTAAAAACCCAACCTATTCTGCTGCGATTGAAAACATTGATCATATCTTATTGATTGAAGGGGTATTCGGTGCGACTGAATCGGCCGATGTACTTTTGTCTTTACTAAATTACAAGATAAAATTTCATACCATACAACTTTTGAACCTAAAAGATGATACTTCGAACAATGCCTTAAATTCCAAAAAAAGAATTGAGGAACTTAAAATAGCAAAAAATAGGGTTACCGATATGGTCATTGAAGCTAGGGACAACAACCAACAACTCGAGATTCACAGCACGATAAACATCATACTCAAAAATAAAGATTCCTTCTCATGATCCATACTTGCCAAACCATTGAAAATTTTGTGTAATAATCGTTTCCTTTTTCAGGTCAAGATATGTCAGAAGTGCCTCGGATATCGGGGATAGTTTTTTAGCCTTTAACCAAACCATGTTCCAAGTAGTTTTAATCGGCAGGTTTTTGAAGGGAAAAATTTTAAGGTCTCCATTTTTAAGTTCGTTTTTTATTCCTATGACCGGCATTATCGAACACCCCAATCCTGCAATGACCGCTTGTTTCACAGCTTCATTTGAGGTCAGTTCAATTCTTTTTCCAACTTCAATCTTTCGCTCCCTTAAATAGTTTTCCATAGCACCACGTGTTGCAGAGCCCTGTTCCCTAAAAATAAGCGGGGTATCTTTAGAAAAAGTGTTGGTGGTCAACTTGATTCGACCAAAATGCTTTGGATTGGCCACTAAATAAAGTACGTTTTCCATTAGACTCACCTTGTTCAAGCTGAGATGGGCGGGCAAAACGGATACCAGCGCAAAATCGACCTCATTTTTCTCGATATGTTCCACAACCCTGGATTTGTTCGTGACATCCATGGAAAGATCTACCTCAGGATTCTCTCTCATAAAGTCTGTTAAAAAATAAGGCATTACGTATTTGCCTGTTGATACTACCGATATTTTTAAGCGGCCAGCCAACTTACCCCCAACTGACAGCATTCTGTAGTTGATCGTATCTACTTCTTTTAAAATACGCTGCGCCATTTCAGCAATTTCTTTTCCAAAATCAGTTATGAAAAGCTGCCTGCCGACCACTTCAGTCAAGGGAATCGGGAATTGTGACTGTAAATTTTTTAGTTGGATTGACACGGCAGGCTGCGTTAGGTGAAGCTCTTCTGAAGCTTTTGTAATACTCTGTTTTTCAGAAACCTTTAAAAAAACCTTTAGTTGGTGCAAGGTATAATTCATAACTTTTGTTAATGTAAATCATAATAAATATAAATAAAAATATATGAAATAAATGGAACATTTTTGTGCCATAAAACAAATGTCCATGCAATACATACTTTCACTTTTTTACCGCGAAGAGCCCAAAACAGAAGAACGCAAAGCCAACTTTTTTCTGAAAGCCAAACAACTACGACTATTCATTTTATGTCTATTAACTGCCGGTTTTGCTTTATGGTCCATGGCCAATGCGTATCTTTTTTTTGACAAGATTGTGATTGCCTTTGCCATTTTCTTTATCGTTGCGCTTTGCAACAGTGCCAATGGCAAAAGGGGAAATACAAATTCAACATTACAACAATAAATTAATCCTTAACATATGGAAACCTTGATCAAAACAGAACAAACGATTCAATTAGTTGATGGCAGTTTTACCCCATCTGAAGCGATGGATGTCATTCTGGCCCTGCTAGATGAGAAAATAAACTTTCATAAACTACAGCGATTGTCATGGTGTGAAGGTAACAGTAGTGCCAATACGAAGTACCCTGACGGACGGATTACGGAGTTGGAACACGAAAAAATGGTCGTCAAAAATTTCATCAACAGTATAAGAAATGAAGGCAAACGCCTAAGGATCGATGGTATACTGAACATTTCCCTAGAGGAATAGTCTGTATGGACATTCATCTGCTCATTGATAACCTGACCAACCCGGCACTACTTTTTTTCTTTTTAGGCATTATTGCCGTTCAGTTAAAAAGTGATTTGGAAATTCCGCCCAATTCATCAAAATTTATTTCACTATACCTGCTTTTTGCCATAGGGTTCAAGGGGGGGCTCGAGTTGTCACATAGCGACCTAAATATGGAAATTATTTGGTCGCTCTTTTTTGGCATCATTCTAGCCATTACCGTACCTATCTACTCCTATTTTGGGCTTCGTCGAAAATTTAGTGTAGAAAATTCAGGGGCCATTGCAGCAGCATACGGCTCGGTGAGTGCGGTAACCTTTGTTACCGCCATTTCTTTTCTCGAAATGGAACAAATCGCTTTTGGAGGGCATATGGTTGCTGTAATGGCCCTGATGGAAGCTCCTTCCATCATTGTGGGGGTACTGCTGATGTCTCTATTCAAAAAAGAAAGGCAAAAAAATGGCGACTTCAAAAAACTGCTGCACCATTCAATCACCAATGGCAGCGTGCTTCTTATCTTAGGAAGCCTTGCCATAGGGTTTTTGGCCAATGAACATCAAGCGGAAGGAATAAAACCCTTCACGACGGATATCTTTAAGGGTTTTCTTTCCGTTTTTTTATTGGATATGGGCATCACCAGCGGTAGAAAGCTGAATGATTTCATTAAAAAGGGCCGTTTCGCCCTTATTTTTTCCATAATAGTACCTGTGGTAAATGGCATTTTTGTGGCTTGGTTCAGCAGGTATGTCACCGATAGTGAAGGCAATCGTTTTTTATTTGCAATCTTGGCAGCAAGCGCATCGTATATAGCAGTACCCGCGGCCATGCGATTGGCAGCGCCAAAAGCAAATCCAAGCTTGTACATTCCTATGGCACTGGCCATCACCTTTCCATTCAACATCACACTCGGAATGCCGCTTTATATGTATCTTGTCCAAAATTTCTAAAGGCTGGTATGAGTAAGAAAAGGTGCGGTTGGTGCGAAGGCGACTCCCTCTATGAGTCCTACCATGACCAAGAATGGGGGGTCCCTGTTAAAGATGATGCCACCTTGTTTGAATTCTTGATTTTAGAGACCTTTCAAGCCGGGCTCAGCTGGATAACCATCTTACGAAAACGTGATAATTTTCGAAAAGCATTTGATGATTTTGATTACACTAGAATTGCCCACTATGGTGAGGAAAAAATAGCATCACTCTTATTGGACGCCGGAATTGTACGAAACAACTTAAAGATTCGAGCCACCATATCAAATGCACAGGCATTCTTGAAGGTTCAAGAAGAGTTTGGCAGTTTCAGCAACTATATTTGGGGATTCGTCGATGGGAAGCCCCTAAAGAACAATTTTGAAGATTACCGCGATGCACCAGCCAAAACTGAATTATCAGACACTATTAGCAAAGACCTGAAGAAAAGGGGATTTAAATTTGTTGGCAGCACTGTGGTATATGCCCATATGCAGGCGACCGGAATGGTCAATGACCATGAAATTGGCTGTTTTCGATATCACGAAGTGTAATCACCCTTTGGTCTCTTGGGTCAAGATCTTCAAAAATTTCTTTCGCGGTATTGTCTCTGCCCCCAAACTTTCCAGATGTTTGGTGTACACTTGACAATCAATGATTTTATACTTTTTATCGAGAAGTTCTTGAACCATAAGGACCAATGCAAATTTTGAAGCATTGGGCACCTTGCTGAACATACTCTCCCCGCAAAACACATGACCCAAATCAACACCGTAAAGTCCACCGACCAATTCATTGCCCAGCCAAGTCTCATACGAAACCGCGAAACCTTTCTTATGTAATTGTGTGTAAGCCGATTCCATTTGAGGTGTAATCCAAGAGCCTTGTTGGCCTTTTCGCTCCATAACTGAACATTGCCTGACCACTTCCACAAAACAGGTGTTCTTGGTCAACCGAAAGTCTTTTCTGGCCATGACTTTCTGCATGCTCTTTGATATTTTAAGTTTTTTGGGATAAAGAACCATTCTTGGGTCAGGACTCCACCATAAAATAAGGGCATCATCATTGAACCATGGAAAAATGCCACTTTTATACGCCAGCAGTAAGCGTTCAGGAGAAAGGTCCCCTCCTACGGCCAATAATCCTTCTTCATTTGCCTTATCGACGGGAGGGAATTCTAAACGGTCACCCAAAAAAAATATAGGCTTGTTTTGACCTTCCTTTTCCAATGGTACAATTTTTCATAAAATTATGGAAATTATACTAGAAAATAAGCAAGCCAAGCAGATAGATTATTCCTCCAAATAACATGAAAATCAAGGTATAAGGAAGAATTTCCCTTGCCTTAAGTTTAGTGACCCCCAATAAGGGAAGTGCCCAAAATGGCTGAAGCATATTGGTCAATTGATCGCCATACGCCAGTGCCAAAACCGCTTTGTGCAAAGGAACATTCAACTGCAGGGCCGATCTCAATATCAATGGTCCCTGTATTGCCCATTGGCCACCACCACTTGGTACAAAAAGATTGACAAGACCGGCACTAAAAAAAGTATAGATGGGCAATGTGGTTTCATTACTTACCGAAACAAAAAAATCTGATATTTTAATGATCATACCACTGCTTGACATTATTCCCATAATACCAAAATAGAGTGGAAATTGAATTAAAATTCCAGAAACATCACCGACAGCTTCCTCTACTGCCGTAAGAAAACTCTTGAAATTTCGGTGAAGTACAATTGCCATGCCCAACATAAAGAAATTCAACATATTTGGGGTGATATTGAGAGATAGCAATGAAGGCAGGTATTGTATAAGAAAACCTAGTATGATCAGTGCCCCAAACAACTGGGAAGGTAATCTTGCATGATCAAGCTTTTCTGCACCCACCAA
Source organism: Bacteroidota bacterium (assembly GCA_039184335.1). GTDB lineage: Bacteria > Bacteroidota > Bacteroidia > Flavobacteriales > Flavobacteriaceae > JBCDBD01. The sequence continues at coordinate 54,168 of JBCDBD010000005.1, forward strand.
ATTTTTGTTTGATCTTGCCTTAAATTGGTACTTCTCTAAATGATGGGTCGTGGGTGCCATTCTTTTGCCCATAAAAAACCCCAATACAGACAAGGTCACCACCACACAAAAGAAGATCATGATATTTGAAAAGCTGAAAATTGTTGATGAAGTCGGGATGTTGGTGGGCAAATTGGCCAAAATACCCTTGTTCGGTATCTGCGACATCAGGTCTTTTAAGTGATCTTTCTCTGCTACCTTCAAGGGTGCTGAACCACTGATGCCCCCATGCCATACCATCAGACCAAGATACCCACAGGCCCCTATAAGGGGGTAGTTGATACGAACACCCTGCTCTTGGGCATATTCACCTACCTTTCTGGCCAAAATGGCACCAAAAATAAGTCCTAAGCCCCAATTGAAGAAAGAGACCAGCATCGTGGGCAGGGCAACCAAGACCGCAGCACTTGATGAATCTTTCACATATTTGGTAAGCTTCAAAATCAGTTTTTCCATAGGAGAACTGAGCACTAGTACATGGCCCAGCACCAAAATCAACATCATTTGATAGGCAAAAACCAAGAGACCGCTGTTCCAGACACCACTTTCCCAATACTTGACAATGACAAAAAAATGGTTTTTTGATGTGGTGTTTTCGGTAAAGACCAATGCCAATAAAAAAGTCAGTGCCGTAAGCAGTACAGCAATGGTAAAGGGTGAAGGCAGGTACCTCCGAAAAAGATATGCTATCAGTTTAGTGACACCATTCACTAGAATGGAAGGTCATCATGATCTTCTTCGTTCAAATCTTCAACGGGCTCAAATGCTTCCATAGGGGGTACAGGTGGCATATTGTCTGCATTGGTTTCAGGTTGAAGGTTTTCGATGCGCCACCCTTGGATTGAATTGAAATACTTAGTCTCTCCCTGGGGGTTTACCCATTCACGACCCCTCAAATTGATACTGACCTTGACCATTTGACCGACGGAATAGTTGTTCAACAGATCACATTTATCTTGAATAAACTCTACCAAGATATGTTGTGGATATTGCTCTTCTGTGGTAATGACCATTTCACGTTTTCTGAAACCATTGTTTCCATATGTCTTGGTCTCGTCGATTACTTTTACTCTTCCTTGAACTTCCATTTTTTATCACTTGTTGTAGCAGTCAAAATTACATAAAATGAAGTGAATGAACCCCCTATAAGACCATACGTTTTCAACATGTTTTTACATTTTGGGCTATATTTAAACCTAAGTAGTATCAAGACATGACCTTTAATCCCAAAAAGCGGACTTCAAATGTAATTCTATTGATTTCAGCTTTTGTCATCGTAAGCCTGATCTTATGGAACACCAACAGTTTCTTCAAAAAATTCAAGGAAGAAGAACGGCTTAAAATGGAGATTTGGGCCACTGCCCAATCAGAACTGCTACAGTCATCGGTAGATCAAGAACTGGGCAACTTGCCATTGAAGGTTTTGGGAAACAATACCTCGACCCCTATGATCTTAAGGAATAAGGATGGGTCTATAAAAACACACAATATTCCAGTGGGCTCAGCTGAAGACAGCCTATACATCAAACAAAAAATAAGGCAATTCGAAAATGAAAATGCCCCAATCGTAATTGAAGACCGAGGTGAAGAACTGGCTACCTTGTATTATGGTAATTCTGGAGTACTCAACAAATTAAAGTATTATCCCATTGCATTATTATTGATTATTTTTTTGTTTGCCACAGTCATTTTTTTCTTTTTCAAGACCAACAAAGCTTCAGAGCAGAACAAATTGTGGGCCGGAATGGCCAAAGAAACAGCACACCAAATAGGCACACCCTTAACTTCGTTGCTAGGGTGGAACGAGCTTTTGCAATCAGAGCCCATTAACCAAGATATTACCAAAGAGATTGAAAAAGACATTTCGCGGCTGCAAACGATTACAGAACGTTTTTCAAAAATCGGGTCCATACCTGAACTTGAGATACATGATATTGTAACCGAAACAAAAAAAGCATACCAGTATTTAAAACGAAGAAGCTCAAAGCTCATCCATTTTTCGTTTAGCTCTGAACTTCAAGAGCTTCCGGTACTGCTCAACCCACCACTTTACAATTGGAGCATTGAGAACTTGGTTAAAAATGGGATTGATGCAATGAAAGGCAAAGGAAGCATTACAATTGAAATTGAAATTGAAAAAAATGGCAATCTCGTACATATCTTGGTTTCAGATACCGGACATGGCATACCAAAGAGTGATTTTCAAAATATATTTAACCCCGGGGTGACCACAAAAAAAAGAGGGTGGGGACTAGGGCTTTCATTGGTAAAAAGAATCGTTGAAGAATATCACAAAGGAAAAATTAAAGTACTTTCGTCAAGTAAAGAGGGAACAATCATGCAAATTTCCCTCAAAGCAAATGTTTGACCATGCTCAAGGAGAAACGGATAGTCATAAAAGATGCAGACATTACCAACAATTGTCCTGAATGCTATAACCAACAACTAAAGTTGACTTTTTATCAAAAACACACTTTCAATCAATTCTATCATCGAACCACCAAGGAGGTTACCCATGAAATTAAGTGTAAAAAGTGTCATTCTGTAATCTACCCGGTTAACTGGACCCCAGATATTGAAAGGGTATTCGACTATTACAACAAATTGGTCAGGCCAGATAGAACATCCGTACGGTTTACCACACTGTTTTTTATCATCTTGGTTACGCTTTTGGGGTTGGTGGCTGCAGTAATCTACCTATACCTGGAAGGTCTTATCTAAATTGGTTTCTTATGTTCTGGGCTATGGTCTCGAACTGTTCTGGGGTTATGCTCACCTTATGTTGAAAGGTAGCGTCTTTCATGCTGTGAAGCGGTATCAAATGTACGTGTACATGCGTAACTTCAAGACCAATGACGCTCATGCCCACGCGTTCACAAGGAACAGCAAGCGCAATAGCACGTGCTATTCTCTTTGAAAAAGCCATAAGGCCCATATAGGTCGTGTCATCCAAATCAAAAATCTTGTTGACCTCCTTTTTGGGTATGCAGAGCGTATGGCCCTCTGAATTTGGATTGATATCCAAAAACGCAAAAAAGTGGTCGTCTTCAGCAATTTTGTAACAAGGAATTTCCCCATTTATGATTTTCGTAAAGATACTCGCCATATAACTTTCTTAAATAAAAAATCCTACTCGTTCAAGTAGGATTAAATATAGGAAAAATCACTTTTCATCAATCTCTTGTAATCTCTAAAATATCAAATTTAAGTATCCCATTGGGTACTTTGATCTCAGCCACTTCGCCGACAGACTTTCCCAACAATCCTTTTCCGATGGGGGAGGTCACAGATATTTTGCCAGATTTTAAATTTGCCTCACTTTCAGCAACCAGGGTATATGTCATTTCCATTCCATTGGTCTGGTTTTTAAGCTTCACTGTGGATAACACCAATACTTTTGAGGTATCTAGTTGTGATTCATCGATAAGCCTGGCATTGGCTACAGTTTCTTCAAGCTTGGCAATCTTCATTTCCAATAATCCTTGTGCTTCTTTTGCAGCATCATATTCAGCATTTTCAGATAAATCGCCCTTATCCCTGGCCTCTGCTATGGCTTGGGATGCTCTTGGGCGTTCCACATCACGTAATTGATCCAGTTCTTCTTTTAATTTTTTTAATCCTTCAGCAGTGTAATAAGATACTTTGCTCATGTCGTCATGGTTTAATACAAAAAGACATTGAAGAAAACTGTTTGGTTTCCCCAACGTTGTGTTATTATTAATATAAAAATCCTCCACTTACACTATGCTAGGCATAGATTTTTAGTGAGGATTTAACGCAAAGATATGCTTTTTTTGGTCAATTTTGTGCGAATAACCCTTAAAACGTTATTGATGAACCATCTTAGGGTATTAGGTATTTGCCTTTTATTGATTGCCTGTAGCAATGATTCGGGCGAACGAAATCCTTTTTTGCAAGAAACTGGTTTTCGTTTCGAAGCTAGCTTGAACCTTCCCTTATACAGTCCCTTGACCACAACGGGAAACCCTGTATATATCGGCAATAATGGGGTAGGTATTCGTGGTGTTTATGTCATCAATTCCGGTTTTGGTATTTTCAGGGCCTTTGAAGCGAGCTGTCCCAACCATTCCCCTAATTCGTGTTCTACTATGCAGATTGATGGGTTAAACGCTGTCTGCGCATGTGAAGATTACAACTATAGCCTTTTCACAGGGCAACAACTCGACCGACCTGATGATGGCCAGGTGTATTATGATATGCTGGAATATCGGGCTACACAAAGTGGGGATGTCATTGTTATTACAAATTAAAGTACCCCCAAGATTTTATCCATTACCCAGCTAGCATGCAAGCCAGAGTCCCCTAGGGAAGGATGTTGTTCAATGCCCAGCAAATGTTTCTTGATATTGGCCACATGGTACTGCTGAATGTGTTTGGGGTGCGCAATTTTAAGTTCTTGTAGACCTTGCCCATTTTCGAGCTGCAAAGGCTGTTCTTCAAAGACTGAAAACTTGATCTTTCCTTTGGAACCATAAATTTCAACCCAGTCTTCACGAACACCAACACCAAAATTCCAGCTGCCTTCACCAGTAATTCCATTCCCATAGATCCAACTCGCACTTATGGCATCATGGGCATCGTAAAGCCCCAATTGATTTATAGATATCCCTTTTGCTTCTTTAACTTTCCCAAAAAAATAGGAAAATAGATCAAGGCCATGACTTGCCAAGTCATCAAAATACCCCCCCAATGCAATCTTTTTATCTGTGCGCCAATTGTACGCTCCGCTCAAATCAATCTTGTTCGGAGGTTTGCCCAAATACCATCGAACATGCCTAATGTTACCTATGACCCCTTCATCCAACCACTGTTTCACCTGATTGAACCTGGGCAATGAACGGCGATAGTGCGCAATAAAAAGTGGCAGGTTTTTTTCTTGAAAGGCATTATATAATTCTAGACTCTCTTTGAAATTAGGTGCCATAGGCTTTTCAATACAGCAGGGTTTTCCTGCATTTGCCACGAGAAGTCCATAAAATTTATGGCTGTCGGGTGGGGTGGCCACATAGACAGCATCAATTGCAGGGTTTTGAATGAGCTCGAGGGCATCATTGGTATAGCTTACGATACCATGTCTTTCTGCATAGTCTTTGGCCATCTCTTTATCACGTCGCATGACCATTGCCACCTGAAACCCCTCTGTCAACTGGTACGCTGGGCCGCTCTTGACTTCGGTTACAGCCCCACAACCAATGATTCCCCATCGTATTGGAGTGTGATGAAAAAAGGGCTTCAAATCCATATTCATAGGTTTATACAAAAAAAAGAAACCCTTTCTTCAATCTACACGATCATTTGAACCTGTAGCAACCATATTGGGGTGCTTGATATTAAAAGTTTATGGTAGCCCCAACCAAGAAATTAATTCCTGCTTGAGGATAAAAACCTGCTCCTTCAATTGTAGTGATGGTACCTGGGTCTGAAAAGTCGTCATCAAAAGTGAAAAAGTATCCATTTGAAACAATATCTTCATCAAAAAGATTATTGACCAGACCCGATAGCACAATATTGTCAAAAAAACCATTCATCTGAATTACATATTGTACATTCAAATCAGTCTGCGAATAGGCATCCAACTCAGAGGTTTCAGAATCGATATTGCCCATGTACTGCTTACCGACAAATTTAGACAAAAGTGAAACCTGAAAATCTTCATTGGGGCTAAAAGACAACATGTTTCCAGCTACTATCTTGGGCGAATATGCGATATTGGTATTTCCCAAATTCTGTAACACGCCGTCTCTCTGAAAAATAAAGTCGATATTTCTATTGTCGCTCAATGCGATATTGGGGCTCCATTGAAGCTTTCGATTTAATCGGATATTGGCATCTACTTCAAGCCCTAGACGATAGCTGTCACCAACATTGGCCCTCAACGGTGCCCCGACATCGTTCAATGCCCCGGTCAAAACCAGTTGGTCTTTATATCTCATGTAGTACACATTGGTATTAACCTGTATCTCTGGGGATACATAGCGCCAGCCCAGTTCAAAATCGTTCAACCGTTCTGACTTCGGATTCCCATTTTCATAGTCATTGCGATTTGGTTCACGATTGGCCCTGGCGTACGAAAAATAAAAGTTATGATTGCGATTCAAATCAAAGGTCACCCCAGCTTTAGGATTGAAAAAATCAAATGTGTCATCCACTAGTCCTGTATCTTCACCGTTCGCCTCATAATTTACCGTACGGTATTGGAGGTCTCCAAACAGGCTCCATTTTGGATCTATCTTAAAAATACCTTTTGCATATAGGTTCAAATCTGTTTTTCTGGAATCATCATCATAATACCTATCCCTGATATTGCTGTCACTTGCAAAACGTGCCCAAATCACTTCGCCGAAATGGTCGCCTTCATAAACATTATAGCCCCCACCAAAAATCAAATCGAGATTCTCGTTTTTATGGTTCAATGAGAAAACAGTACCATAGAAATCATTGTCAAGCCATCTTCTACGAATCAAATCAGTGGTATTGACCACTTCGCCATCTACCACAAGTTCACTGAAACCGTAAGTGGCAAAATCGTCATCTTCACGAAACTGTTCAAAATAGCCCCTGCCCCGGGTATAGTGTATGGCCAGGTTTGAACTCCATCTTGCATTTAGTTGTTCGTTCCAATGTAATTGAAAATGGTCTTGCTTGTAGTTGTCCTCTTCTTTCTCATAAAACTGGACAATACCGTTTTCATCGGTATAAATTCCTGCAGGATTAAAGGTCCTATCTGTTTTTAAAGTTGCCTCATCTATCCCAAACCAAGATTGGTAAGTAATCTCGTGGCCTCCAAAAAGTAACGCTTTCACCAAGGTATTGTCGTCAACATAGGTGCCTTGAAGAAAATAGGATTCCAACTCTGAAGAAGCCCTATCTATATACCCATCTGAAGTAATTCGAGATAGTCTCCCTGAAATGTCAATATGTTCATTGAGCAATCCGGTGCTAAACTTAATGTTATTGCGAAGCGTGTTAAAACTACCTATTGAAGATGCTATTTGGGCATAGGCTTCTTCAGAAAATGCGTCGGTCAACAAATTCAGGCTTGCCCCAAAAGCTCCGGCCCCGTTTGTAGAGGTGCCGACCCCTCGCTGCAATTGAAGGCTTTCTGTCGAAGAAGCAAAATCGGGCATGTTCACCCAGAACGTTCCTTGGGATTCAGCATCATTATAGGGTATTCCATTAATGGTCACATTGACCCTAGTGGCATCACTTCCCCTAACACGGATACCAGTATACCCAATACCTGCACCTGCATCTGAGGTCGTTACAACGGCAGGTAAAAAATTCATCAGAATGGGAATGTCTTGCCCTAAATTTCTAGGTCGAATTTCTTCCTTGTCTAAGTTTGAAAAAGTTACTGGAGATTCTTTGGTGACCCTAACTGCTTGGACCAAGACTTCATCAAGCACAATTTTTTTCCCTTGCAAAGAATCTGTTTGTTTTTCTTGCGCACTGAGCCCCAGTGCCAGCCCGAAAAGGGCAATCATTGTGAATACAATTTTCATTCGTATAAGATTTACGAATAAAAGGGGTTGTTATTCTGGTTAAAAATGATTGTTTGTTTCAAAAGAAACATTGAAATTCCGTGCTACACCTTGGTAGCTGTCCCTTGGCAGCATTACCTGCCCAGGTTCATCGGGTATAATCTCAGCCCACCTGAAACCACAGATAGAGCACCCCTTTGAGATGCGGCAAATGTAACGCGTAAATTCCAATTTTCATAATAAAGAAAAGACCGTTAAAAATGCCTTTCCAACCAGTCGGTCAAATACGGTTTCCTTTTTAAACTTGGTAAATACAATGATTTGATCAAATGGCCCAGGACAATGCACGGTTAGTGTTTGCATAGCATCACCCATGGGTTGAGCGCTTATAGGCTACCGCCCTTTTCTTTCTGTTCTTAGATAAGGTGCCTTCAAGATTATCGCCGATAGAAAGGAGGAAATGTCCTCGATCATTAAAATATTCAATAGTGTTTCTGGCAAAAGCATTGTTAGTTCATTGGTTTCTTTGTCACCTTGGTTGTCAAAATGAATCGTAAAAAAGGACCGATATCAATTGATACGGCCCTTTACAACCAAGCAAAACCCATAAGCCAAAAGACGTCATGGAATGTGCATATATTTTTAGCGTAAATTGCTTTTACATATGCCCAATACCTAAGACACCATTTTTTAAGAAAAATCACATCACAATAAAAAAGGCTGCAAATTTGCAGCCTTTATAAGCGATTCTTTGGTTTTTATGCTTGATGGGTAGGTTTCAAAAGGTCGTTAACGGTTTTCACCGGATTGAAGGTGACCAAGGGCACTTCAACAAAAATCGTATTCCAAAAAGCCATGGCACCATTCCATAGTCCAGGTAATTCCAATGCTTTCAGCTCTCTTCCCTCTTTTGTCTTTTCTGTGATAAAACCTTGTGTATCATCTACAAAGTCTAAGAGATTATACTTCTCACCTTTGTAATCTTTAACCCCACATACCAAGTCTACAGGATTGAAATGACTCGAGTTTTTCAATATCATGACCTGGGCGTCGTTGGATCTATCAATCTGTGCCGATTCAATTATCTGCAATGAGATATTTCCGTTTTTATCCTGTATCCAAAATGGCCCACCCCCAGGCTCTCCTTCATTTTTAACCATTCCACAGATACGTATGGGTCGGTGTATCTTATCTTTCAGCACTGAAATTTGTTCCTTGAGATCCAACCCCCGATAGGCATTGGAAAATCGTACATTCAGTTCACTTTCCAAAAATTCATGGATTTCCCCTAATTGATCCGCAGTGATATTTTCATTTTCTAATATAGCTGCAAAAGAAAATGCCCTTGACTGTACCTTCAAAAGTACGCCAGCCAACATCTTCTTGCTGTTTGACACGGCTTCCAAATTCTTCTCAACAACCACATTATCAATGTTCTTGATAAAAATAATATCCGCATCTTGGTCGTTCAAATTCTCGATCAAGGCCCCGTGCCCTCCAGGTCTAAAAAGAATGGAACCATCTGCACTGCGAAAGGGGCGGTTTTCCATATCAACGGCCAAGGTATCGGTAGAAGGTTTTTGGTTGGAATACGAAACATCAAAAACGGTATCAGTAGTGCTGGCAATAGTGGCACCTATACGATCGTATTCTTGCCGAAACATTTCATTGTGCTGTTCCGATATGGTGAAATGGAGGTTGGCCTTTCCATCAGTTTTTGCATACAGTGCAGCCTCCTTAAGATGTTCTTCAAACGGTGTTGCAGCTCCAGAAGCATACTTGTGAAAAGGAAGCAACCCTTTAGGATAGAACCCAAAGTTTAGGCCTTCAGGTTTCAGCAGTTCCCTCACAAAAAGATATGCTTCTTCGTCCTTTGATTTCGCCTTGCCCTTGATACGATCTATAATACTGTCGTAAAACGGAAAGTCTGGGCTACTGTCCAAAAATTGTTTCGCCTCAGTATCATCACTTCGATCAATGTATGTTGAAAGGCTTTCCTTGGAAAAATCATATGATTCCAAAAAATTGAACATGGCCTTGAACATTCGTGAAGCCGCCCCAGAAGCGGGTACAAACTTCAAAAGTTTGAGGTTTTGGCTATACTTTTCAAAATGTTGGGTCAACCCGTGCTGCTCTTCCTTGGAAAATCGTAATATCCCATTGGAAACCACCGCAGCTTTTTCCAATGTCACAAAGGGGATTCCTGCCTTGAACGTTTCGATTTGGCTCAATACTTTAGCTTTGGATATCCCTTTTTTCCCAAGCTGTTCCAAGTCGTTTTCCAGAAAATCAATCATGACCGTAGTAGTTTGTCTATGTGTTGGATTGCGGTTTTCAACCGAGTGTTCTTATCTCCCCTTAAAGTAATGAAATTCCGACGACTTTCCTCCAAGGTTTTTTTAAAATAAGCAAACATTTGTTTCCGCTCATTGGGTTTGTCACGCAGGTCATCTTTCTCCCAAGGAACGTCAATATATGTAAGCAGATAAAGGTGGTAGTTGTTTTGCAATGCATACTTCTTCAAGAGCGGGTCACTATACCCCAAATAATAAGCTTCAGAATACACCATGGTCTCTAAAAGGTCTGTATCACAGATCAGCACATCACGGGCTTCATCGGCATACTCATTTTCCAACTTCATTTGCCCTATCGCAATAGGAAGCAAATCATGTGGTTCGCAGGTCTTCTGCTCTTTGTCCCATTTGTCTTGAAGGTATTCGCGGGCATACTCAGGCACCCAAACGGTTTGATAGTGTTCGGCCAACTGTTTTGAAAGTGTGGTCTTCCCTGTGGATTCAGGACCAAAAACTACTACCTTAACAAGGTCTGAGGGCTTTTGTTTAAGCTTTTCTTCCATATAAAATATGCCTGTACTGCCAAGATGGTAAAAATAACATATTGAAAAGATAACATGCCCCAACCCCTATAGGCGTAAAGGGGAACGGTAATAAGGTCCGCAATGATCCATAAAGTCCAGTTTTCCAGTTTTTTCAGTGCCATGTACCACATTGCCGTAAAGAACAGGCCAGAAGTAAAAACATCAATATAATTGGCGGTCAGAACTTCGTAGCCAAAAAAACGGTAGACCCCGTAATTAAAAGCCACTGTGGCAACAAAAAGGGCGACCCCAATCCATTTTTCGATTGGTGTAGTCCTAGAGATTTTTACGATTCGTTGATCGCCTTTTTTCCTGGCCCAATTCCACCAACCGTAAATGCTCATGGCTGACCAGTAAAAATTCATCATCATATCTCCCAAAAGGCCATCCCTTAAAAACAAGTAAACTGGAATCACAGTAGCTACAAGTCCTACAGGGTATACCCAAATATTCTCTTTCTTGGCAAACCACACACTCAATATTCCCGTAAAAAAGACGATGGCCTCCAATACAATAATATAAGTCTCCTTACCACGGTAAGCATTCAAGAAAAAATCAAAAATTTGGTTCATAATCGCTTCGGTCAGACTTGACAATTTTCAGGTGGATCAACACGCTTTTGAGACTTTCGAAGGTCGTTTTGATCTCTGTCTGTAGCATTTGCATCACAGCATCATAATCCCCATACACTTGGGTACTCAAAGGGTTTTCCAATACGGTAAATCCAGAAGCCCGAACATTTTTGATAAAGTTGATAATAGGTGCCTCAAAATCATCTTGAAGAGGGGTCAACGTTAGTTCTACAGAGATTTTCATAGTCTTGATCATCGATAGCACACAAAGCTACCATAAAGAATCGAAAAATCGCCTTTATGAAGCTCTACGTGCAAAAACACAGGTAAAGCCTTCGAACTCCATAAAGCTGACCTTATATTCCGATTTTTTTCCATCAAATAGAATTTCTGCATAGGTCTTGAAGTCATCAAAGGTAAAATCTTTCACATCAATATGGTGCAGAAAACTGAGCCCCGGTTGGGCATAAATTTTATACAATGACTCTTTGGCCCCCCATACAATGGTCAATTTACGTATAATCGCCTCTGTATTGGCCAGGGTTCGATATTCTTCGATCGGCGTGAACTTATGGGCTATTCTCAAAATCTTTTCACGTTGCATTTCAATATCAATACCCACCTCATTGGTACTACTGACAATGATGCCTGTAAAATTATGGGAATGTGTAATTGAAATATGGTTGCCGTCTTTTAAATGTGGTTTGCCAAAAGTATCATAATACAGGTCATGGTCAACATAGCCAGCACATGCCATCAAGTGCCTAACACTTAAAAATGCCCTTCGATGCAGTTCAGATTTCATCCCTAACATTCGACGTTCGCAATGTGACGTCAGCACAATGTCTTTGGCGAGTATGTGCTCTTTCTCGGTTACCTTCCAGAGATAAGCAGTGATGGTATCTGAAATTGTTATGGTTTTGTAAAGTGGCACGACTAAAAGTTAAGTGATTTCGTATCTTTGCAAGCACTTTAAGCAACATACTGAAAGTAAAAATAAAAAAACATATGAGCACAAAAACGATTGCCTATGTGCCTTTTAAGGTAAAAGACATCTCCCTCGCCGACTGGGGACGTAAAGAAATTGAATTGGCCGAAGCAGAAATGCCGGGTTTGATGTCTTTAAGGGAAGAATACAAAAACGAACAACCCCTGAAGGGTGCCCGAATTGCGGGTTGCCTACATATGACCATTCAAACGGCAGTATTGATAGAAACATTGGTCGCTCTTGGGGCTGAAGTGACTTGGAGTTCATGCAACATTTTTTCTACCCAAGACCATGCTGCAGCTGCAATAGCAGCTGCTGGAATTCCGGTATATGCATGGAAAGGCATGACCGAGGAAGAATTTGATTGGTGTATTGAACAAACCCTTTTCTTTGGTGAAGACAGGCAGCCCTTAAACATGATTTTGGACGACGGCGGAGACCTCACCAATATGGTACTGGACCAATATCCTGAGTTGGCCGCAGAAATCAAAGGACTTTCTGAAGAGACCACCACAGGGGTACACCGCTTGTATGAACGGGTCAAAAATGGTTCCCTGCCCATGCCCGCCATCAACGTGAACGATTCTGTTACCAAATCAAAATTTGACAACAAATACGGATGCCGTGAAAGTGCCGTAGATGCCATTCGAAGAGCTACCGATACCATGTTGGCCGGTAAACGTGTCGTTGTGGCTGGTTACGGTGACGTCGGTAAAGGTACGGCAGCTTCCTTTAGGGGAGCAGGTGCCATTGTAACCGTTACCGAAATTGATCCGATATGTGCCCTACAGGCATCTATGGATGGTTATGAGGTAAAACGTATGGAAACCATTGTTGAAAATGCCGATGTTGTCATTACGGCCACAGGAAATAAGGATATCATTCGCGAGGAACATTTTCGTGCCATGAAAGACAAGACCATCGTCTGCAACATTGGGCATTTTGACAATGAAATCGATATGGCCTGGCTCAATGGTACTTATGGAGACACCAAGGACGAAATCAAACCCCAAGTGGACAAATATACCATTGAGGGTAAGGATATCATTGTACTGGCCGAAGGAAGATTGGTCAATCTGGGCTGTGCTACCGGCCACCCTAGTTTTGTCATGAGCAACTCGTTCACCAACCAGACCTTGGCACAGATTGAACTTTGGAACCATAGCGATAACTATCAAAATGAAGTTTACATGCTACCAAAGCACTTAGATGAAAAAGTGGCGAAATTGCACTTGGCACGTTTAGGAGCCGAATTGACCGAGTTGAACAAAGACCAAGCGCAATATATTGGCGTTACTGTCGAAGGTCCTTTCAAACCAGCGTATTATCGATATTAACAGATGCCGCTTCGAAATTGTGAACCTTGACATGGGTTCTAGAAATAAGAAGACCCTTGCCGTACGGCAAGGGTCTTTCTTTACATATCAAGCCATCGTTTGAAATTTGTGGTACGTTCCCTGGAAACAATCACCTGTTCTTCTTCTTTCGGTAATAGTTTCAATAGCAATCGACTATTAAAATAGCTGTGTATTTCGATGACTGCCTTGACCGAGACCATAAATTTTCGGTTGACCCTAAAAAACTGGATTGGGTTCAAAATTTCTTCAAGTTGGTCTATCGAATATTCGATAGGGTACGATTGGTTGGCATGGGTATATAGATAAATCAATCCTTCATGAGACTTAAAGTAGGCAATATCAGCAACATTAAAGGAGCGGAACTGGTTACCCACTTTGACCATAAACCGATGCTTGTATTCTTTTCGAAACAATTGCTTGAGGTGCTCAAGATCTTCAACGCCATGTTGTCCATTTCTGGTCACATTCTTCTTGAACTTTTCAAGGGCCTTCTTCAGGTCTTCCTTGACGATGGGCTTCAATAGATAATCCAATCCATTGTACTTGAAACCCCTTACGGCAAACTCATTATAAGCGGTTGTAAAAATGACCGGAGGGTGCTCTTCCAGACCATCCAAGATATCAAAGCCGTAACCGTCATTCAACTGTATGTCTAAAAAAATAAGATCTGGTGCCTTATTTTCCAAAAACCAGCGTGTACTGCTTTCTACAGAATTCAATTGTGCCACAATGGCGATATCAGGGGCTAACACACCCACCATTTTACCCAATCTTTTGGCTGCGAATTCTTCATCTTCGACTATAATGGCTGTCATTACGAGATGGCTTTAAGGCTAGTCTTGATCGTATTTTTGCCCAATAGCGGAATGATGATTTCAAAATAATCAGCTTCTTCCCTTACCAAAACTTGTTTGTTGGTATAAAAGGCATAACGTTCTTTGATGTTCTTTAACCCCAATCGTGTGGTAGCTTCTTTAAGCGTTCTCTTTTGCAAATTATTTTTAATGGCCAAGGCATCGCTCTGTATTGAAGAAATGGTAATCTGTAAAGGTCTTTCCTTACTGTATAAATTGTGTTTGAGCGCATTCTCCACCAACATTTGTAATGTAAGGGTAGGAATCAAATAGTGCTCAGAATTTACGTTGACATTCAACTCAATGCTTACTGCTTTCTTATGCCGAACATTCATCATAAAAATGAACGAATCCAAAAAGTTCAGTTCTTTTTGTAGCGATACCAAATCATGTTCCCTGTTGTCCAAAATATAACGATAGCTACTGGCCAAACGCGACACAAAATCTGAGGCAAGGTCACGATCTTCATACATCAACGAGGTCAGTGTATTTAAACTATTGAACAAAAAATGGGGACTGATCTGATTCTTCAACGATGTGTATTGTGAAGCCAACATGTCTTTCTTCAAATTTTCCAGTTGCTTTTCCAATTTGTCTTGGCGATACATGGAGTAATGGAACATATTGAAAAAAATTACAGTAAAACCCAATAATACCGCCCTTAAAAAGTCTGTGACAAATTGCACGGGCGGGTCTTCGCAGACGATTCCCATGATTTCCTTAAAGGGAAAAAGAGCCAAATAATAGACCAATGCAGATACTGGAACTATGACAGCCATTGTTATGCACACTATCCTTAAGCTGTTCTTTAGATCAAGCCCATAATGCATCTTTTGCCTTTTTAGCAGATAATCATTGACTTCCCAAGTCAGCATAAAAAGAAAAAAAGCACTGATGTAATAAAAGAGCGATGTAGGGGAGAAGAAACGTTCCCCATCCATATTATCACGATCCATGGTCAATTTCACTAAAAAAAAGACCACGTTGACCACCATCCAACGAAACAAAAACTTACGAACATTTTTTTTTAGCACCACGACCTTACCGGTTTCAACTTTAAAGATACACAAGTACCTGCAATCGCTATTGTAGGATTGATGCTACTGTCAAAATTTTGACTGAATTGTCAAAATCACCCCTTCAACAGTAAAAGTCCATTTTTAAGTTACAAGTCGCAATTAAAGACAACGATTGCCAGATTAAACCGTAATACTGCGATCAGGTCTTTTTCATATGTGTGACTTCAAATCTTTGCGACAACTTCGACCAAAATCCTATAAAAAAATAACATGAAAAAAATCACCCTTCTTTTTTTGACCCTACTTGCACAACAAATTACCGCCCAAACGGGTACCCTTAAAGGAACAGTGATTGACAAACAATCAGAAAATCCTTTGGAAGGCGCGACGGTAGAACTGCTCAATACCCAAATTGCCACCGGTGTGATTACCGACTTTGATGGCAAATTTATTTTGAAAGATGTTCCGGTCGGCAGGCAGACCATACGCATCAGTTTTATAGGATACGAAAGTACGACCCTACCCAATATCATCGTCACTTCTGGAAAGGATGTGACGCTTACCATACCCCTCTTGGAATCTTTCGATCAACTGGACGAAATTGTGCTCACTATAGAAACCAATAAAGATAGACCCTTAAACAAGGCTGCCACGGTTTCGGCACGACAGTTTGGGATTGAGGAAGTGACCCGTTTTTCAGGTGGGCGTAGTGATGTTGGGCGCCTTGCTGCGAATTTTGCTGGGGTATCCACTCCCGATGATAGCCGTAACGATATTGTGGTGAGAGGCAATTCCCCTACTGGATTATTGTGGCGTTTAGAGGGCATCCCCATTCCGAACCCTAACCATTTTGCAGCTTTTGGCACGACCGGTGGCCCTGTTTCGGCCATAAATCCCAACCTGTTGAAAAACTCTGACTTTATCACCTCAGCTTTTCCAGCAGAATATGGTAATGCCCTTGGGGGAGTGTTCGATCTTGGTTTTCGTACCGGTAATACAGATGATTACGAATTTACAGCCCAAGCAGGGCTTTTCAGTGGTGTCGAAGCTAATGCTGAAGGACCTATGGGAAAGAACAATGGTTCCTTTTTACTGGCTGCAAGGTATTCGTTTGCTTCATTGGTAGGAGCAGGGGCAGGTGGAGCTTCTACGGCGGTTCCAGACTATACCGATATTTCTTTCAATGTCGATTTTGGAAAGGGCAATCTGGGTAATTTTTCCATTTTTGGCATTCTGGCCACTTCAAATATTGAATTTCTGGGAGATGATATCGAAGATACCGATTTGTTTGCCTCTGAAGATGAAGACCTTTTTGTTGATTCAAAAATTGGTGTTTTGGGCATCAAACATCGCCTTAATATCGGAAGCAATGCCTATTTGCGGACGATTGCCGGGGTTTCTGCGACACAAAGTCAGATCAATGCTGATCGTTTTATTGATAAAGATACTCCTGAAGAACGTTCCCTGCCTTATTTTGATACAGATGATATCGAGGGAAGGCTTACCCTATCCACACTCTTCAATGCCAAAGTCAGCAATAAGGTAACCATAAGAACAGGGGTCTTGTTAGAAAATCTTATTGTGGAATCCTTGCTCCGTGATCGTGAAGAACAACCTGATAATGATGGAGATGGTGATCCTGACCTGGTTACCCTCAGAGACGTCGACGAATCGTTCGTAATGCTTCAACACTACCTTCAAGGAAGGTTTCGATTGACTGAAAAATTGACATTGAATACAGGACTGCACGGTCTGTACAGCTCTCTCAACGAACAGTATGTCTTTGAACCCCGTGTAGGGCTGAAATATGACATTTCGAATGCACAAAGCCTCAGTTTTGGATACGGTTTGCACCACCAAGCTGTTCAATTGCCCCTGCTTTTTCTTAATGAGAACATTAATGGTGAAGCGGTACAGACCAACCGTGACCTTGATTTTGTGCGCAGTGCCCATTATGTACTTGGTTATGATGTAAAACTGGCTCCCAGTTGGCGTGGTAAAGTCGAAGTGTACTATCAAGATATCAATAACGCGGCCGTAGAATCGTTCCCATCCAGTTACTCTTCTTTGACAGAAGGTGCCGATTTTGTTTTTGATACGGATCGCGTATCACTGGTAAATGATGGAACTGGGTTCAACCAAGGGGTTGAGTTTACGCTTGAAAAATTTTTCAGTAAAGGATACTACGGTCTACTGACCGGTTCTTTTTTCGAGGGTAAATATGAGGGCAGTGACCGCATCGAGCGAAACACGCCCTTCAACAACGGTTATGTGATCAATTTTTTGACCGGAAGGGAATTCATGTTGGGGGCGTCAAGTAGAAATGTGCTGTTTGTAGACACCAGGTTGGCCACATCGGGCGGACAATATTTTACCCCCATCGATTTAGAGGCTTCACAACAAGCAGGCTTTGAGGTTGAACAAGAAGATTTAGCTTTTAGTGAGCGCTTCGATAGCTACTTTCGCTGGGATATCAAGTTTGGTATTCGTATCAACAGCAAAACCAAAAAACAATCGCACCAATTTTATCTCGATCTTCAAAACGTCACCAATAACGATAACATTTTCGTAAGACGTTATAACCGCCTTACAGCACAGGTAGACGAAGTCAATCAAATTGGGTTCTTCCCAGATTTTGGGTACAAATTTCAGTTTTAAAAACCCCTGATATGCAAATGACCCATCATTTCAAACAAAAATTAGTAGATCGGTACGGGCCATGGGCGTTGATTACCGGAGCATCTTCGGGTATCGGGAAGGAGTTGTCAAAACTGTTGGCCGAAGCGGGATTGCATCTCATTCTTAGTGGCCGGAACAAGACCGCACTTCAAGAACTGAGCGCAGAATTGGAAGATACCCATGGCATTGTCACCGACAGCATCGTAACCGATATCTCATCTGCTACCAACATTATGAAACTTATTGATAGTTTGGGGGATTTGCCTATTGGACTTTTTGTGGCATCTGCTGGTTTTGGCACTTCAGGAGAATTCATTAAATCAAAACTCGACCGGGAAGTTGACATGCTTCAAGTAAACACCTTGGCCTTGATGATATTGACCCATCATTTTGCGCAAAGGTTTGCAGCACAAAAAAGAGGGGGTATCATTTTAATGAGTTCCATCGTTGGTTTTCAGGGTACGCCAAATGCGGCCCACTATGGAGCCACAAAAGCATATGTACAAGCATTGGGGGAAGGACTCTACTATGAGCTCAAAACCTATGGGGTAGATGTACTTGCAGCAGCTCCAGGGCCTGTACACAGTGGTTTTGCTAGGGTGGCGAATATGCAGATGGGCAATGCCCTTGAACCATCACAAGTTGGTCTGCCCATTCTCAAGGCCCTGGGTAAAAAGTCTACCGTATTTCCGGGCAATCTGACCAAAATCTTGATATTCGGCCTACGCACCGTGCCCCGATGGGGAAAGATACGAATTATGAAGTTCGTCATGGGCGGAATGACCAAACACCAATAGCAATCGTAAAACCATCTATTTTGAGAATGAAACTAATCTTAACGTCAGCGATCTTCCTTTTATCGATTGTGCTTTTATTTTTAGGCTTACAAAACCAACACGACAAAACTATGTTTTTAGCAAATAAACTGACCGAACTCAAAGGGTATATGAAATATCGTGATTGTGTGAACATTGAAGTTTCAAAAGTGCCTGTAGCCTGGCATTTGGACCATAGTCTACGAACCATCAACGAAATTTACAAGGCAGTCAAAAATTCAGACCCCGAACAGTATAGGAGCGATATAAACCTAGGCCGTTCCTTGGTACTGTTCACCAACAAAATACCAAGAGGTAAGGCAAAAGCCCCTACAATCGTGGTACCGCCCGATACCATCTATACCGACAGCTTGCAGCTACACTTCAATGAAGCATGGACAACTATGAAAGCCTATGACTCATTGCCAAAGAAGGCCTTTTTTACACATCCCTATTTGGGGTTCCTCAAAAAAAGGACTGCGAAGCGCTTTATTGAGATACATACCGAGCACCATTTAAAGATTATAAGAGACATTCTTAAAGAATAAAAACTACTCCATAGATTCACAAGGTTCTATATATGCATCGATAATATCTTGGGTTATTGGCTTTAAGGTTTTTCCATTGGTTGGGTGTTTTCCACAAAAGTTAAAAAAAGTTATCCGATTGCCCGATCTATCATACCACAACATAGGATTACTGTCCTTAAAAAACGTAGTGGTATCACAAGGATAAATACGTCTCATGCTATCTATCGCATTCTTGTTCAAAACAGTTTCATTTGAAAGCCCCGAACATCGCGCCCTTTCGTAATGGTCTTCTACCCATAGCATACAATTTTTCTGATAATAATGGTATACAAAAAAAATAAGTCCTGCCAATAACACAGAATTGGTCGATAAGCTTAACATCAAACAGGTTCTACATTTCTTTATTCTCCTTTTGGCAACATCCCTTCTTAGGTAGTCATTATAGTCCTTATACCCAATATATTCACTTAGAACATTAAGGTTGATTTTGTTTGGCCTTTTCCGTTCTCTCATAATCCCCCGAACATAGCCATCATAGTATCTGATCAACGTCCTTTCCTTAATCTTTTCTCCAAAAGTCCTTTCAAGATAGCTTGAAAGACCGTATCCGGTTTTCTCATTCGACTCTTCCCCCGCCTTTTCAAATACCAAACCCATCAACTCTTGTATTGCCCTGTTTGATTTATCGGAAGTTGTCTTCATTAATTAATCAGTTTAAAATCAACTGAATACATTCTGCGCCGTTGATGTCAAATTAATGTCAAAAAGATGTCAGTAAGATGTCAACAATCATCAAGAATTATCTGTTTTACTTCATCTCCGATCAGCTTGAGCGATCAAAAGCTAACATAGCAAAACGCAAGTGATGGTTCTTGCGGGAACATGCAATATCAGTCCTGAAGTTTAAGGGAGGTAAGCCAAGGGCAGCGTATTCATTTCCACTTCCCCAACCATGTTTTTTAGGTCACTGAACCCCGTGGTGAATTCTGGGCAAAAGCCTGGATAGGGACCCTTTTGTCAAATTTTAAATCAAATTCTTATGAAACGCATATCCTTATTGCTTTTAACAACTTTATTTAGCATGTCTTTATTTTCTTGTGCTAACGATTCCATTGCTGACACCGAATCACTTTTCGATGTACAATCAACAGAAGGCGACGATGGTGATACTGATGAAGATCCCGACGACAACTAAGATTTTTCTTAAATCATAGTGCAGTTTTTATTTACTTTAGAGGGATGGAACCTAATCGTGTTTTATCCCTCTTTTTTCAAGTGACCATTTATCTAGTCTCCTCTTATTCATATGCTTTCCCATATTCAGTACCAGTCAGGGATAATTTAATGAAAGAACGACAACCCCTATCAAAATTGGAGAAGCAAGTAAAGAGTTTTGCTTATCTCAAGCAATATGACAGTGCTATCGTATATGCCAAGAAAATGTTATTGCTTTCAAGCATGAAAGGAGACAGTATTTCAATGGGCAAAGCCCATTTCAGGCTTGGTTTTTATCATAAGAAGTTAGACAGTAATGTGACTGCCTTTCGCCATTACAATTTATCGTACCAAATACATCGTTTTCTGGGGGACTCCATCTCAGCTGCCAGTAGACTAAACTCAATGGCAAACATTCAAAAAAAGCTCGGTGATTTTTCAGGCTGCAGGGTAACAGCTTTAGACGCATTGGCACTCTACAAAGAGGTTTCAAATTTTGAAAGGCTATCAAGTATATACCATATCATCTCCGTTTCTTTAAAAGAAGAGAAAGGTTATAAAGAAAGTCTAAAATGGAATGATAGGTTGATAAACCTACTCAATGCCCACAAATCAAAAATTAATCCTGGGAGCAGCCTTGTCTATAAAAACTCACGTGCCAATATTTTGGCAGAATTAAAAGATTACGAAACAAGCATTCAAATACTCCAAGACCTACTTGAAGACACAATGTTGGATGAAAACAGGAATGAGTATGCACGGGTGTTGGCAAACCTGGGACGAATCAAATGGATGCAAAATGCCAAAAACCATGAAAGTGAGGCCCTTATGTTAAAAGCCCTAGATATGAGAAAAAGCATAAACTCCATTTCGGGCCTCATTGCAAGCAATGTTCATTTGACCAAATACTATCAAGAAAATAACCCAAAAAAAGCATTGGTCTTTGGCATGAATGCACTTGAAAATGCCAAAAAGCTCAACAACCCAATCTCCATTTTAGAAGCTCTGGATTTGATTATTCCCCTAAAGACCAAACTGCAACTGCAACTTGGTGAGGAAGCTGCCCTATACTCAAAAACCCGAAATAAATTGGTAGAAACCCAACAAAGGGTGCGGGCCATTTATGCTACTACAAAATACGATAATGAACAGTTGGCCAAAGAAAATTTGATCCTTCAGGCTGAAACCGCAAAGAAAGACCGTGAAAATGCGATTTACCTATCAGCCATTATACTGTCAACAATGACCATTGCCTTTGTGGTCTATTACAAAAACCAGCAGCAAAAAAAGGGAAAGGCAATGGCCGCCTATCAAACCGAAACTCGAATCTCAAAAAAAGTACATGACGAACTAGCCAATGATGTATCGGGCATTATGGGGTACATAGAACGTACACGCGATACATTGCCAAAGTTAAAAATCAACTTGCTCAACCATTTGAATGATATTTATTTACGTACCCGAGACATCGCTACTGAAACATCGCGTATTGATTTTGGTAATTTCCCGAATGCCCTAAAAGACCTCATCTTACAGCACCAGACCCACCCCAACCAGGTCATTACCAATTCTTGGAATATCATAGCCTGGAACGATATCCCCAACCATAAAAAAATGGCCATTTATAGGTCACTGCAAGAACTGTTGGTCAATACCAAAAAACATGCCCAGGCCACACAAACTACCCTGGTATTCAAGGATAAAGGAAGAAAAAAGGAACTGGTATATACCGACAATGGTATTGGTTTTGACCCTAATCACAAAGTGCTCAGTGGCCTGAACAATGTGGAAACACGCATGCAGGGCATTGGGGGAACCTTTAGCTTTATATCCAACAAAGATGAAGGCTTTAAAGCCAGTATTACCTTTTAAAATGCACCTTCATGTTCAACAAAGTACTTATTGCAGAAGACCACGGCATTACTGGCTCCGGTTTAAAATCCAGTCTGGCCGATTTGGCCATAGCTGAAATTGAGATTTCCCATTACTGTGATGATGCACTGCTAAAAATAAAAGCTGCCCAACAAAAGAAAAGGCCATTTGAAATTTTGATCACCGATCTATCGTTCAAGGAAGATTTTAAAAGACAAAGCTTGCAATCTGGAGAGGCTTTGATTACAGAGGCCAAAAAAGCCCAACCCTACTTAAAGGTACTGGTATATTCGATAGAACATCGTATCGGGGTCATCAAACGTTTATTCGAAGTACATGGAATACATGGCTTCGTAGAAAAGAAACGTAAAGACTTCAAAGAAATCGAAGAGGCTATGGGAGCTATTTTCAGGGGTGACACCTACACTTCACCAGAACTACAGCAAGCTTTACGAAGTTCAGTAAATATTTCAGAATTGGATGATTACGATACCCTATTGCTAAGACTGCTGAGCAAAGGCTTTAAGCAAGAAGAGATCTCGAAATACTTTCAAAGGAAAAACTATCCTGCTAGCAGTCTACGCAGCATCCAAGACCGATTGGGCAAACTAAAAATTATCTTTGCTGCAAAAACCCCTACACACTTAGTGGCCAAGGCCATGGAAAAAGGTTTTATCTGATCTGCATAAACACGCAAGCCATTTCACAGTTACTAAACTATGTTTGAACCAACCCTTCATATGGTTACGATAGGTCTTGGGGGAGGCTTTTTCATGACACAATTGAAGGGTTTTTTATTCTAAATGAGTGAGAAGTAGTATGGTTCAAAAATTGATTGGCCTAGACCAACATATATCTTTTGAGGTACCATGCCCATCATCTTTACACATGACTTTATTATTCCGCCAGCAGCTTATTTAAGTCCAATTTTATGGAGACACTACTTAACTTTTGCTAAAAAGACTGTAGCATCAAATAATTCAGTATTAAGGCACCCTGTTTACTGTTCCGTACATTTGCATAAATATTGCAGTCAAACCTGCCAATGCATCCCCTGTTCGATAGGGTGAAGCCCTTGCCATAGCCTCTTTAAGGTTTTTAAATCGATCAACCTGATTTTTGAAGGAAAAAAGATAAGGTAATGATACTTAATCAACTATAGCATGTTTTGGCCCTTGCCAGGTTATAGCAGTGCCAAACTACCATTGCTAAATCACAACAACCAAAATGCCTATGACCAATACGAAGTACCTGGTATGCAGAACTGGTCTATGTTCACAAGCTCTATCCCAATATAAAAAAAGCCCCCACTAAGTAACATAGTGGGGGCCTATTCAGATACCTTGATGTTAAATCACTATGCTTCAAAGGGCTCAATGGAAACAAAGGATTTTCCACCAGCCTTCTTTTCAAATTTTACAATGCCATCAACCTTGGCATGCAAGGTATGATCCTTGCTAGCATATACATTTTCACCAGGGTTGTGCTTTGTGCCACGCTGTCTCACGATTATGTTTCCAGCTATGGCCGCCTGACCACCAAAAATCTTGACGCCCAAGCGTTTCGATTCTGATTCCCTACCGTTTTTTGAACTACCTACACCTTTTTTGTGTGCCATGATATTTTGCTTTTAGTTCTTCGCCTTTATTTGTTCAAAGCTTCGATAAGCTCTGCTTTTTTCATTGATGAAATTCCCTCAATACCCTTGGCCTTTGCCATTTCCTTCAACTGTGCCACTGTTTTCTTGCTTAAGTCTTCAGCAACTTTTGGAGCAGTAGCTTCCACTGGGGCCACCTCTTCTGCCTTCTTGGCAATAGGTTTTTCACCTTTTGTTTTGGATGATGTCGCTTTTTTAGCGCCTTTGGCCATAATATTCTCAACCATGATTTCGGTCAAATATTGTCGATGCCCATTTTTTTTACGGTAACCTTTACGTCTTTTCTTTTTGAAGACAATTACCTTATCTCCCTTGAGGTGCTTTACCACTTTGGCTTCAACTGTTGCACCATCTATGACCGGGGCGCCAATCGTCACGTTACCACCATCGTCTAAAAGAAGAACCTTGTCAAAAATGACTTTTTTACCTTCTTCTGTCTGTAAACGGTGTACGTACACTTTTTGGTCTTTTGCAACTTTGAATTGCTGCCCTGCCATCTCTACAATTGCGTACATAATGCGTTGTTAGAATTAATTTATCATTTTAGCGGGTGCAAATATACTGCTAAATCCTTAATTCACAAGCGATTTTTCGGGTAAACGCAACTTATTTTTTAGGTTTGTTCGAAGACTTGAACAACTGCATGAACGAAAGTGTCAATACCAAAGTAGTGGCAAAACCCATGACAGCGACCGTAAAAAAGACTATTCCTTGAAAGTTGGCATAATCTTTCGACCAAACTTGTGAAAGCTGCTCAAGAAAAGAAGGGTTCAATTCTGTGGCATATATAGCAAAAAAGATGGTAAACAAAAGGGTGGCCACAAAACCTGTAGTAATGCCCGCGGTAAAGCCCTTGCCATAATTAAAGCTTTTTCCCATCCTTAACTTTGTAATCTTTAGGGTTTCATAAATACCGAGCCCCGTAATGACACCATTAAAAAGACTAAAGAAAATATTGGTATGTTTTCCAAAAAGGGACAAAATCAAAAAATATGAGACAAGTATACCACAGGTAACAATCCCAAAACGTATGGGAAGTGTCAAATTTTTCATAATCACTATTTTTTTGGTTGGACTTTTAAATTACGTAATGTTCTTCAATTTTCACATAAATTCTTGTTAAAGCCATTAAGTTTTCAGCCACAAAGCAGAAAAATTTTAGCATATTCGTGTAACACAAATCAATTGACGACCTCTAATTCAACAAGACACTAACTTCTAAATATTTTGAAAATGAAGAAGCACCTTTTTTTCGTGCCTCTCGTGCTCTTTTCGGTTGGCTTTCATTCTGCCCAAGAAGTGATTTTTGAAGAGTACGACCTAGATAACGGGCTCCATGTGATTTTGCATCAAGACAATACAGCCCCTGTCGTGACAACTTCAGTGATGTACCATGTTGGCGCAAAAGACGAAGACCCAGAAAAAACGGGATTTGCCCATTTCTTTGAGCATCTATTATTTGAGGGCACGAAAAATATTGAGCGTGGAGAGTGGTTTAAAATTGTCTCTTCCAACGGGGGAAACAATAATGCAAACACGACCCAAGACCGAACATATTATTACGAAGTATTTCCCTCAAACAATCTTGAACTGGGCCTTTGGCTTGAATCTGAGCGACTATTGCACCCCATTATCAATCAGATTGGGGTAGATACCCAAAAAGAAGTTGTTCAAGAAGAGCGACGCTTGAGGTATGACAATGCGCCCTACGGCAGATGGCGTGAACAGATGTTCGTCAACCTTTTTAAAAAACATCCGTACCGATGGCAGACAATAGGTTCAATGGAGCATTTGGCCAGTGCCACTTTAGAGGATTTTAAAAAATTCAATCAAGTCTATTACATACCGAACAATGCCGTGTTGGTGGTTGCAGGGGATATTGACCTCGCTGATACCAAAAAAATGATTTCAGATTATTTTGGCCCTATCCCGAAAGGAGCTGATATAAAAAGAAATACTTACGTCGAAGACCCGATCCAAGAAACCATCAAGGCCAAATATAACGACCCCAATATTCAAGTACCGGCCATATTGATGGGATATAGAACCCCCGCCCAAACCGATAGGGAATCTTATGTTCTTGACCTGATATCCACTTACTTGAGTGATGGCAAAAGCTCAAAACTTTATAAGAAATTGGTAGATGAACAAAAAATGGCGTTACAGGTGTTTGCCTTCAATGGATCACAAGAAGATTATGGTTCTTACATTGTCGGGGCGCTGCCCGTGGGTGAAAATTCATTGGATGCCCTTAAAGCGGAAATAGATGTTGAAATCGTAAAGATCCAATCAGAATTGATTTCAGAAAAAGACTTTCAAAAACTACAGAATATTGTGGAAAATGATTTTGTAAATTCCAACAGCAGTATACAGGGCATTGCCAACTCACTGGCACGATATTATATGCTCTATGATGACACCAATCTGATCAATACAGAAATTGATATCTATCGCTCCATTACCCGAGATGAGATCAAAGCGGTGGCCAACAAATACCTAAATGCCAACCAACGGGTAGAACTACACTATTTACCAAA
Source organism: Bacteroidota bacterium (assembly GCA_039184335.1). Lineage (GTDB taxonomy): Bacteria > Bacteroidota > Bacteroidia > Flavobacteriales > Flavobacteriaceae > JBCDBD01. Next base: position 80,683 of record JBCDBD010000005.1, read on the forward strand.
ACAAAAAGAAGCAAATTAAGATGAAGAAGATTACCCTTTTAGCAACCTTGCTACTGACCCTAACAACTTCTTTTTCACAGATAGACAGGAGCCAACAGCCAAAACCGGGACCTGCACCGGAAATAAATCTACAAGAACCCGCTAGCTTTAGTCTAAACAATGGCCTAAAGGTGATGATTGTAGAGAACCATAAACTACCCAGGGTCTCCATTCAACTGACCATTGACAACCCCCCTATACTTGAAGGGCCAAAGGCAGGTGTTTCAAGCCTGACAGCAAGTTTATTGGGCAACGGATCGCAAACCATTGCAAAAGATGATTTTAACGAAGAGGTTGATTTCTTGGGTGCCACCATTAGTTTCGGGTCCCAGAGCGCATTTGCGGCCTCGTTATCAAAATATTTTCCCCGCATTTTAGAATTATTGGCAGATGCCGCTATCAATCCCAAGTTTACACAAGAAGAATTTGATAAAGAAAAGGGAAAGCTGATCACAGGCCTAAAAGCACAAGAGAAAGATGTTTCTTCCATTGCTGACAGAGTTGAAAATGCCTTGGTGTTTGGCAAAAACCATCCGAAAGGGGAATTTGTCACAGAAGAAACCATCAATAGCGTAACACTGGCCGATGTCGTACAGTTTTACCGTGATTATTTTGTTCCTGCGAATGCTTATTTGATCATTATTGGGGATGTTGACTTTGAAAAAGCCAAAGAATTGGTTACGACACGCTTTACGCCTTGGACCAAAGCTGCACCCCCATCTTTGAGCTATTCGAAACCCCAACAGGCACAGTATACCCAAATCAATTTTATTGACATGCCAAATGCAGTACAGTCTGAAATCTCAGTCCAAAACCTAGTGGATCTTAAAATGAAGGATGAGGACTACCTGCATGCACTGCTCGCCAACAGAATTTTAGGTGGTGGTGCCCAGGCCCGCTTATTTCTCAACCTACGCGAAGACAAGGGGTATACCTATGGCTCATATTCAGGTATTGGAAATGACAAATATGGCCCCTCAGTCTTTAAAGCTTCTGCAAGTGTGCGAAATGTGGTCACCGATAGTTCTGTCGTCGAAATATTAAGGGAAGTAGATAAAATCATCCATGGCCCCGTCACCGTAGAAGAGCTCAAAAATGCAAAGGCAAAGTATACGGGAAATTTTGTGATGGCACTGGAAAAACCTGAAACCATAGCACGCTATGCCCTCAATATTGAAACCGAAAATCTTTCAGAAGATTTTTATAAAACATATTTAGAACGTATCAACAAGGTCACTATCGATGATGTACAATTGGCCGCACAAAAATATTTCTCTTCGAGCAACGCTAGGGTTATCGTTACGGGCAAAGGAAGTGAGGTTTTGGAAAATTTAGAAAAGGTAACCTTTAACGAGAAAAAGATACCCATACTTTACTATGACAAACTCGCCAACAGAGCTGAGAAACCAAATTACGACAGGGATGTACCAGAAGGCATCACAGCCAATATCGTCTTGAAAAAATATATAGAGGCGATTGGTGGCGATGAAAAAGTGAACCGTATACAGTCGTTGAAATTGGTCTATGAAGCAGAAGCCATGGGAAGCAAAATAACCATTGAAGAAAAAAGGACCGCCGATAAATTTGCGCAGACCACCTACATGAACGATGCTCCAATGATGGGTGTTGTAGCCAAAGGTGATGAACTGTTCATGAAGCAAGGTGCCAACAAAACGCCATTACCTGCCGATATGGTTCAAGACATCAAAAACGTCATCGGCATCTTTCCAGAACAGGGCATTATCTTAAATGACAGTGGCACATTGGCTGGCATTGAAAAGGTGGATGGAAAAGAAGCTTATAGGGTCGATATCAATGGAAAAATAATGCAGGCTTCATTTTTTTATGATGTGGAATCTGGCTTAAAGCTTAAAGAAACTTCAATCATCACCATGGGTGGACAAACCCAGAATCAAGAAACCATCTTCGGTGACTATCAAGAAGTAGATGGCATCCTTTTTCCATCGACAAAAAATGGAACTTTTGGGCCAGAGCAGATTGAAAGCACCCTTATAGAAGCAGTGGTCAATAGCGGTATTAGCGACGCTGATTTCGAGTAGTTTAAAACAACCGATGATGACAAAGCACTTTTTGTACATTAGTATACTCTTCACTGTTTTCGTAGCATGTAAAGACCAAAAAAAGGCAGAAAATGAAGTTCCGCAAATGGAGCGTGTCATGGCCATTCATGATGAGGTGATGCCCAAAATGGGGAAATTGGGTAAATTGGTCGCCAAACTAAAACCCAAAGCAGATACCACCGCAATTGGACAACAATATCAAACCGCAATGACTGACTTACAAGCCGCAAGCCGATCGATGATGGATTGGATGCGGGACTTTGGAGAGCGCTTTGATTCAGATGAAATCTTGAACGGAAAGGAGTTGCCCCCCCAAAAGCAAGAATGGCTTGCTGAAGAGGAAGAAAAGGTAAAGAACCTAAAAGAGCAGATCAATTCAAGCATTCAAAGGGCCGAAGAGCTTTTACAAGCAGAAATCAATTGATTTTCAATCGAATTCAAGTATAAAACGGGCTGATTGTCCTCTTAAACTAGAATGGAAGGAACCCAACTAATCGTTCCATCTTAAGCTTTCCATAATTTTGCGAACATCCTTTTGCAAGTAAATTGCGGCGGGGTAAATGGAGTCATAATTAGGTTTTGCATAAAAATAAAGAGAGCCTGTCACAAAGTGTTCTGTACTGTCGGTCACATAAAATTGTGATTGCGAAGCAGCATCTCCCGTTACTTGGTAGAACATACCGTATACGTTGTCCTTTGGGTTTGCAAAAGGCTGCTCAAGAATATTATCTGCCTTCACAACATGCTCATAAGAAAGTTTCTGGGCATCTGCCAAAAGTGTATTTAGATTACCATTGATTTTTTTATAGGTCAAATATATGGATCCCTTCATCATGGTATAGTTCAATTCTATGGAACAGTCTCCTTTGGTCGCAACCTGGGCCAATTCATTATGGGCAAAGGTATAAGCACAGGTGTCCTCTAATGCAACATACTGTGCTTGCCCATAATCCAAACGCAGCATTGCCTTGGGTTTGGGCAAAACATCGTCTTGACAACCAAGTGCCAAAAGTGAGGCCACAAACACAAAAAAAATAAACCTACTCTTCATTGGGCAAGGTAATCTTAATTTGTTTTAAGCGCTTCTTATCCAGGCTTTCCACAACAAACTCATATGCATCAAAATAAACTTTCTCGCCCCGTTTTGGAAAACTACCAGCAATCTCAAGTACAAAGCCCGCTATGGTTTCCGATTCCCCTTTTTGTTCTTCAAAAATTGCCTCATCCGCTATCTTGACCACTCGATAAAAATCCTTCAGCGTTGTTTTACCATCAAACACATAGTTGTATTCATCCAATTTGGAGAAAATTAGGTCCTCATCATCAAATTCATCACTGATATCGCCTACAATTTCTTCAATAATATCTTCTAAGGTCACAATTCCAGAAGTGCCGCCGTATTCATCGACGACTATGGCCAAGTGCTTTTTTTGCTCTTGGAACTCCAATAACAGATCATCCAATTTTTTGTTCTCTGGTACGAAATAGGGTTCACGTATCAATTGCATCCAATTGTACGATCTTCTGTCAATATAGGGCAATAAATCCTTCACATAAAGTACGCCAAGTACGTTATCCATGTTTTCTGAAAAAACCGGTATTCGAGAGTAGCCATTTTTCTTGATTTCAGCAATTACCTCAACAAACTTCATTTCTTCGTTCAAGGCAAAAATATCAATACGTGGCCGCATCACCTGCTTGGTGTCGGTATTGCCAAAAGAAACTATTCCCTCCAATATTTTTTGCTCTTCTTTCGTCGTGTCTCCCTCAGAGGTCAATTCCAATGCCTGAGACAAATGGTCTACGCTTAGATTCGATTTTTGACGGCCCAATTTTTCTTGTAAGAAAATTGTTGCCGACCGCATCGGAAGGCTCAATGGCGCAAACAAGCTATCAAGCACATTGATGGGAAAAGCCATAAAATAAGAAAACTGCATCCGATTTCGATTCGCGTAGATCTTGGGTAAGATCTCACCAAACATCAAAATTAAAAATGTGGCCAAAATGACTTCTACAATAAATCGTACCGTAACCACACCGAACAAGGTCTGTTCGATTTCTGCAAATAATGTATTGCCAATAGAACTAAATAAAAGCACGATACCGATATTGATTGCGTTATTGGCTATCAATATTGTCGCCAACAGTTTTTTGGGGCGTTTTAAAAGGTTTCCAATAATTTTCCCTTTGGTCGTTCCCTCTTCGGTTATTTCATTTAAGTCGGTTTGTGATAAGCCAAAAAGTGCAACTTCTGCTCCCGAAATCAATGCAGAACAAAACAATAACGACAATAGAAGCAATACCTTCAAAGTAAAAACTCCATTATAGGCAACAAAAAATAAGAACAAACAATAGGGTTCAGGATCCAATGGTCACAATTGATAATTCTTGACTAGAAAGGTAAATCATCATCCTGTTCCTCTACAGGCGCTGTGTCGGTTGTTGCTTGGTTGATTTGACCGGCCAAGGGCTTAGAGGAAGCTTCTTGATTGGCCATACTTTCCTTTTTGGTCGACAAAAATGTAAAGTCTTGTACATGTACCTCAGTGGTATAGCGCATATTGCCATCTTCACCCTGCCATTGCCGATTCTTCAATCGGCCTTCAAGATAAACCTTATCTCCTTTGGTCAAGTACTTTTCACAAACTTCGGCAGCTTTGTTTCGTACCACGATATTGTGCCATTCTGTATTGGTCACTCTTTCGCCAGTTTGCCTATTGGTATACGTTTCATTGGTGGCCAATGGAAACCTTGCGATACAGTTTCCCCCCTCAAAATAATGTATCTTTACTTCATCGCCCAAATGCCCAATCAGCATCACTTTGTTTAACGTTCCACTCATAAACTAAACTATAGCGTCAAAAGTACTAAAATTTAAATGTTTTGATGAAATCAGCAATTAAAACGGGTACAGCGTACTTAGTGACATCATTCCAGAAAATACCCCCATCAATCTCATCATCCATCTCTATGATCCAGAATTTAGTATATAAATGTTGATGGGATAGTTTGTGGACAATAGGTTTTTCATTGTATAGTGAGACCGACTGTATATTTTTAAACCCTTCTTTTTCAACCACTTCGTCGGAGGTCTTATGTAGATCTATTGGTGTTTTTGACTCTATTAAAGGGAATTGATATAAATTTTGCCAGATGCCCTTCCCTTTTCTTTGTTCTAATATTGTCTTTCCCTTTTTGTCGAATGATACCAAATAATTGAAATGACGGTTCTTTACCTTGGTCTTTCTTAATTTAACAGGAAGCTCGTGTATGCGATTCTGTTTCAGCGCAGTACAACTGGTATTTAGTGGGCAATGGAGACAATATGGTTTCTTTGGGGCACATTGGATAGCTCCAAATTCCATGATTCCTTGATTGTAATCCCGAACATTCGTACTATTCATCACTTGACGTGCCAATTGCTTAAAATATTTTATCCCAGAAGTACCATTTATTGGCAGATCAATACCAAAGTATCGAGATAACACCCGATACACATTACCATCAACAACGGGTTCTGGAATGTTAAAACAAATAGAGGCGATGGCACTTGCCGTATAATCACCTATGCCCTTTAATTTTAATAGGTCGTTGTAGGTGTTCGGAAAAACACCGTCATGGTCATTGACAATCAATTTAGCGGTTTCATGCATGTTTCTTGCCCTGGAATAATAACCAAGCCCCTGCCAAAGTTTTAAGATTCTTTCTTCACTTGCATTTGCTAAATCTTGAATCGTGGGAAATTCTAAGATAAACTTCTCATAATAAGGGAGACCCTGTGCGACCCGGGTTTGTTGAAGCATTACTTCTGAAAGCCATATTCTATAAGGGTCTATTGATTCGCGCCATGGCAGTATTCGCTTGTTTTCTGCGTACCAATACAATATTTTTTCTGAAAAATCCATGTAAGAAAATACTAACCGTTTAATCTGACAGTTTATATACTTAAATTTTAAGGGTTTACCCGAAAGATTGATATAAATTTATATATTTGCAAGCCTAAAAAAACAGAAAATTTATTTACGAAATGACGAAAGCGGATATTGTATCTAGAATCTCAGAAAAACTAGGTATTGAAAAAGGAGATGTACAAGCAACGGTTGAATCTTTTATGGAAGAGGTCAAGTCATCATTGGAAAATGGTGATAATGTCTATTTAAGAGGTTTTGGAAGCTTTATCATCAAGACAAGGGCCGAAAAAACGGGAAGAAATATTTCAAAAAATACGACCATCAAAATTCCAGCCCACAATATTCCTGCATTTAAGCCTGCCAAGGTATTTGTAGAAGGTGTGAAAAGTAACGTACAGGTCAAATAAGAATACTAACGCAAAAGCAGAGCAATATGCCGAGTGGTAAAAAAAGAAAAAGACATAAGGTAGCGACCCACAAGCGAAAAAAACGCAGGAGAGCCAACCGACACAAGAAAAAGTAGTTGTTACAACTACTTTTTCATTTTTCTCACATACGTTCTTTGACATAGAGATTCAAAAAAGAATTTCAGTCGGTTGTACAAACCGATTTCTAAATATTGTTTGTTTAATCTTTTTATCCCATAAACTGATCTTCATCGGGATAAAATAAAATCGATTCAAGTGAATAGAGAATTAATCGTTAGATCTAGTCATGATGCTGTCGATTTTGCCTTGTTAAAAGATGGAAAACTTATTGAACTGCATAAAGATGAAGATGACAACAACTTTTCCGTAGGTGACATTTTTCTTGCCAAAATAAGAAAGCCCGTGACCGGCCTAAATGCAGCGTTCGTTAATGTAGGCTATGAAAAAGATGCTTTTCTGCACTATCATGACCTAGGCCCGCAGTTGTCTTCACTGTTAAAATTCATCAAAAAAGTTCGAACAGGGAAACTCAAGGATTTCTCCCTAAAAAATTTTCCATCTGAAAAAGATATTGACAAAAATGGCAGTATAAACGATGTCATCAAAGCCAATCAATCTTTATTGGTTCAGATTGTAAAGGAGCCCATCTCCACCAAGGGGCCAAGGATAAGCTCAGAGCTTTCCATAGCTGGTCGTTATTTGGTCATGGTACCTTTTTCTGACCGGGTTTCCGTTTCACAAAAAATTGGAAGCAAAGAAGAAAAAGATCGATTGATCAGGCTTGTTAAAAGCATAAAACCAAAAGGGTTTGGTGTTATTATACGTACTGTCGCAGAAGGCAAAAAAGTTGCAGAACTTGACAAAGATCTTCAAAACTTATTGACCAAATGGTCAACAATGTGTAAGAAAATCCATAGGGCGAACCATCCTTCAAAAGTGTTGGTCGAGCTTAACCGGGCCTCTTCGATTCTTCGAGACGTCTTTAATGACTCTTTTACGGGAATACATGTAGATGATGATACCCTTCATGATCAAATCAAGGATTATTTACATGAAATTGCCCCTCAAAAAGAATCGATAGTCAAATTTTATTCTGGTTCAGCTCCAATTTTTGAAAAATTCGGAATAGAACGGCAGATAAAGACTTCCTTTGGAAGAACGGCATCGATGAGCAAAGGTGCCTATTTGGTTATCGAACACACCGAAGCGTTGCATGTAATTGATGTCAACAGTGGAAATCGTTCAAACAAAGCAAAAAATCAAGAAGACACCGCCTTAGAAGTAAATCTATTGGCCGCTTCAGAAATAGCCAGACAATTACGTCTACGTGATATGGGCGGAATAATCGTGGTCGATTTCATTGATATGACCAAAGGTGAAAATAGGAGAAAACTCTATGATCACCTAAGGGAAGAGATGAAAGACGACCGAGCCAAGCATAAAATCTTGCCTCCGAGTAAATTTGGGCTGGTTCAGATTACCCGACAAAGGGTACGCCCAGAAATGAACATTAAAACAAGTGAAGAAAATCCGAATGGCAATGGCCATGAGGTAGAAGCTCCCATAGTTTTAATCGATAAAATCAATGTAGATTTAGAGCGAATCCTAAAAGGAAAGAAAAAGCAAAAAGGTATTGTATTAAACCTTCATCCTTTTATTGCCGCTTATTTGACGAAGGGATTTCCATCCATCCGCTCCAAATGGTTTTTTGAGCATAAAAAATGGGTGAAAATACAGCCAAGGGATGCATACACATACCTTGAATACCGTTTTAAGGACAACGATGGTAAAACCATAAGATAAAAAAAGCGACCCCGTTGGGGTCGCTTTTTTGTTTTGAATACATTTGATAAATGCACCATATAAAAAGCTATACCCTTACCGAGGCAAAAAAAAAGTTGGAACACTATTGCACATATCAAGAGCGATGCCATCAAGAGGTCTCACAAAAATTAAAGCATATGCGAATGATCCCTGAAGCTATCGATCATATCATGGCCCATCTGATCCAACAGAACTATTTAAATGAAGAACGCTTTGCCAGAAGTTTCGCTCGAGGAAAATTTTCCATAAAAAAATGGGGAAAGAACCGTATTATCAACGAATTAAAACACCGTCAAATCTCAACATACAACATCAAAATTGCACTGAGGGAGATAGATGAAACCGAATATCGCAATGTCTTTGATGAGCTGGCCATAAACAAGTTTTCACAAATTCAGGAAAGCGACCCACAAAAGAAAAAAAGAAAGCTGGCAGATTATTTGCGCTACCGGGGATGGGAAAGTGATTTGGTGTACGCAAAGCTAAGGGAACTGTTCTAGCTGGCCTTTGAAAATTTATTGGTCCGCAAAACTGCTTGCTCATTCTTCCAATCAATCCATTCTTGACCTCGCCGTCTACGCATCCAGTTATCAAAATGTCGCATAAAGAAGATATTGTAAATGGCCTTCCCTAAATTTTTGGGCTTTCTTGCAATTGCCCGAAGACTCATCGAAAAACCTGGGCTGATATACTTCATATGATGCCAATATCCTTCCGGAATGTAGATAACATTGCCATGCTTTAAATGGGCAATATGTCCTTTGGCATTTTGAAGTGCCGGCCATTTTTCAAAATCTGGATCTGCAAAATCAATATCTTCGCGGGTAATCAACGAGTGGGGAATCTTGTAGAGGAACTTGGTTTCTGATTGGGGAAACAGAATGCATTGCTTGTCTCCTTCAAAATGAAAATGAAAGATATTTGCCAAATCAATATCATAATGCATAAAAGTATGGCTATCGCTACCCCCAAAAAACAGCATAGGGAGTCTTTTCATCAATGTCAGGCCAAAGTCAGGATACCGAAAATCGTTTTGTAATTGAGGCACTTCCTTTAAAACATTCCACAAAAAAATACGATATTTTGTGGGCGCTGTCTTTAAGAGATCAATATAGGCATCCATTCGCATTTTAGCATGGGGCTCGTTGAATCCCTCGTCATGCTTGACAGGACGATCATCGTATAGTGGTACTATTTTATCTCCAGCAATAGCTTTGATATAATCAAGGTTCCACTTTGAATATGCAGGCCAGTCTTCAATAAATTCTTCAATGACCACGGGTTTTTGTGGCTTGAAATAGTTACGGATAAATTCCTTTTTTGTTATGGTCTTTACCCTAGGAATGGGTTGAAGGTCAAGTTCCAAGATTTCATTGGTTTAAAAACGCTAAGTTAACAAAACGTTTCCAATGGTTGGGCTATCAAGTGTCACCAACTAGTTTTCCTTTGGCCTTGGCCTTTTCATTACGCGCTATGGTATGACCCGGACGTGACCATTTGGGCTTTTCGCCAAGTGGTTGATATTGCGATGCTTCAGCTTCAACAGTTATGGGTTGGGGGGCTTTGACAAAGGCCTTTTGTGGGGTCAACCCTAAAGCTTTGAACAGTTTCATGTCTTCATTCACATCTGGGTTTGGGGTCGTCAACAATCTGTCTCCTGCGAAAATGGAATTGGCACCGGCAAAAAAGCAAAGGGTCTGTCCTTCTGAACTCATTTCGGTACGGCCCGCTGAAAGCCTCACCTGGGTTTTCGGCATAACGATTCTTGTAGTCGCCACCATGCGTACCATCTCCCAAATCTCAACAGGCTTTTGATCCTCCATAGGGGTACCCTCAACAGCAACCAATGCATTGATGGGTACCGATTCAGGTTGAGGATTCAAAGTAGAAAGCCCGACCAACATTCCGGCCCTATCGGCAATAGACTCCCCCATACCAATAATACCTCCGCTACAAACGGTCACATTCGTCTTTCGCACATTATCAATGGTCTGCAAGCGGTCTTCGTAGCCCCTGGTAGAAATAACTTCCTTATAATATTCTTCAGAAGTGTCTAAGTTGTGGTTATAGGCATAAAGCCCTGCCTCAGCCAAGCGTTTTGCCTGGTTTTCAGTTACCATACCCAATGTACAGCATACTTCCATCTCCAGTTTGTTAATGGTACGTACCATTTCCAATACTTGGTCAAACTCAGGGCCATCTTTAACATTGCGCCATGCCGCACCCATACATACCCTTGAACTACCTGATGCCTTGGCACGTAGTGCTTGTGCCTTTACTTGGTGAATGCTCATCAAACCATTACCTTCTATATCGGTATGGTAACGGGCTGCTTGGGGACAATATCCACAATCTTCGGGGCAACCCCCTGTTTTTATCGAAAGTAAGGTGGACACTTGTACCGTATTTGGGTCATGGTATTCACGATGTATGGTCGCTGCCTCATAGAGCAGCTCCATTAAAGGCTTGTTATAGATTTCAAGAATTTCTTCCTTGGTCCAATTGTGTCGTGGCTCAGTCATAAGTTCAAGGTCAAATACATTCAAAAATAAGATATCTCTTCTTCAATTTACAATTTACGATCAGGTCTTTTTTAGTAGAATGCTTACCGCATTACCACCAAATCCTACAGCATTGACCACGATTTTCTCCATTTTTTTGGGCAATCGTTGTGCCTCAAGATAAGGAACTGTTATCAATCTTTGGTGCTTCAGCATTAAAACGGCCATTTCTAGGCTCAACATACCAGAAGCGCCAAAAGTGTGTCCCACTTTCCATTTGTTGGTCGTCAAAACGGGCAACTTATTTGAAAAAACAGCCTTTATCGCATTATATTCTGCAAGATCACCTTTTACGGTACCAGGGGCATGCATTACAATGGCATCAATATCATTTTCTTGGCCGTCAATGGCCATTTTCATTGATTTTTGAAAACACCGGGCATCAGTTGATATAGATACATTGTGTTCAAGCGGTTCTGTGGCATAGCCAATACCCACTATTTCGGCCAAAGCAGGCTGCTGTTGCCCTCTTTCCAAACAGGCCATGGCTGCCCCTTCACCCAAAACCATGGTGTTCTGTTTTTTCTTAAAATCCAAGGCCCTGCATGGATATTCCAAACTTGAATCTGAATAAATCTTTAAGGCCTGCATCTGTGCAATCGTAAATGGGGTCAATGAAGCCTCACTACCCCCGACCAAAAACTTTTCGGCCAAACCGCTCTGTAACCAAGCAACACCATTCAACAGGGCATGTAAGGCCGTGGAACAAGTAATGGAATGTGAAATTTCTGGTCCTCCAGTTTTTAAATCATGGGCCACCCAAGATGAAATATTACCCAAAGTTGTAGTTGGTGAAGTAAGCGTTGCCGTAGATTTTTTTTCAATAAATTCTTGATGGTACCTCTCAAACAATGATGTAGCGCCCCTTGAAGAACCTATGTTGACCCCAAAGTCAGTGCCTTCACCCCAACCGGCATTGGCCACTGCATGCCTAGCGGCAAACAAGGCAAAAAGCACTGAGTCATCGAGGGGTCTGTACTTCGAATCTGAATAGCGTAGTTCGTTGATTGCTCCCCTTTTTTTATCGTCAAGTGCTGAAACCCAGACTTGCCCATTCCCAAATGGGGTACTGCTCAAAAAATGCCGCTCGTCAAGATATGATTCCCATATATCATCCCATGAGCTTCCCAATGGGGAAATGGAGGCTAAGGCGGTTATGGAAACAGGGCTTTTAAGCATATAGCCTAGATAATTTCAAAAGCGGAGCGAATCGCATCATAAACTTGATGCATTTCTGATTTCGAAATGCTATAAGGAGGTAAAATATAAATAGTATTGCCCAATGGGCGTAAAAATACGCCCTTGGCCAAAAAGTGGTGGAACAACCTATCGCGAAGGTCACCATAACGTTCCATTTTCAAGTCTAGATCTAAGGCATAAATAACTCCCAATCGTCGCGTTGATGCCACTTTTGGATGGTATCTGACCTCACTATCAAATGCTGCATGCCAACCCATGATCTTTTGAATATTATCCTGTATACCATCAGATTTTAGAAGTGTTACCCCTGCCAATGCTGCAGTACATGCCAGAGGATTGGCAGTATATGTATGCCCATGAAAGAAGCCCTTTCTCAAGTCATCACTGTAAAAGGCGTCAAATATCTTTTGGCTACATGTCGTCAGCCCCATGGGCACCAAACCTGCCGTTAGTGCCTTAGATAAACAAATGATATCTGGCTTCGTGGCTACTTGATCTGAAGCGAAATAGGTGCCCGTCTTTCCAAAACCGGTCATCACCTCATCTGCAATAGTAATAATTTCATATTGTTGTAACAATTGCAAAATACGGTTCAGTCCTTTCGAATCATGCATTCTCATGCCTGCAGCACCTTGAACCAAAGGTTCATAGATAAATGCCGCAATGTTGTCTTGCAGCACCCGTTCAGAAAGCTGTTGCAACATCTTTTCTATATTTTCAACTGTTGGAACTGGTATCCGCTCCACTTTGATAAAAAAGTCTTCAAAAGGCCCATTGTATACTGATAGCCCTGAAACTGACATTGCACCGAACGTATCGCCATGAAATCCGTCTTCAAAAGCCAAGAGAACATTTTTTTTCTTGCCTTGGTTAAAATGGTACTGTAGGGCCATTTTAATTGCTATCTCCGTTGCGGTCGACCCATTGTCTGAAAAAAACAATTTTTCTTGGTTCTCTGGAAGAACAGCAATGAGCGCCTCTGACAGTTCAACAGCGGGTCTGTGGGTAAAGCCACTGAAGACCACTTGGTCCAATTGTTGCATTTGACGCGTGACCCTATCTAGAATATAGTCGTTGCAATGCCCATACATGGCGGTATACCAAGAGGCAATACCGTCAATATATTGATTTCCATCCTCATCAAAAAGCAGTGTCCCCTTTGCCTTTGAAATTGCTATGGTCCCAGGGTGTGTGCAATGCTGGGTCAAAGGATGCCAAAGGTGTTTTTTATCCCTATCGGTTAACTTCTTTCCTGTGATGGCGTCAATCAAAACCTTCAATTTATCTATCTTGCAAAGATGGTGATTAATCACAATATAAGTTCAACGTACATTGCTTAAAAAGGCCATCGATTTACTGACTCCCAATTATGGGGTATTAAAGGACAGAACAGTGCTCTTTATCTTTTTTTTGACTGCACTCTTCATTCGGCTTCCGTTCTTCTTTAGAGACTATATCGATCGCGATGAAAGTACCTTTATCATCATGGGGCAAGCCTGGGTAGATGGGTATCTGCCCTATCTTGAACTATGGGACCTAAAACCTCCTGTAACCTTTTTGTACTTTGCCTGTATCATTTATGCCTTCGGAAAAAGTTTTATTGCCATCCGGTTTTTTGGAACCATGCTCGTTGTGGGCACGGCCTTTTTTACCTATCGAATAGGAAATCGAATCACATCAAGAAAAATAGCTTTTTGGGCTGGTTTCTCTTGTGTGCTGCTACAAAGTATGTTCGGCAGCCTACAAGGGGTAATGTCTGAACACATCTGTATCTTTTTTTTCACTATGGCCCTATATCTTTTTTTATCACGGGATATTTGGTACTGGTATTTGTTTTCTGGCATGTTAATGGGATTTTCCTTGATGTCAAAGTTGAATATGGCCTATCCCATTTTCCTATTGGGTATTTTTACATTATATCACAGCTACAGAAAGGAACGCTTCCTTTTTGGGATGAAAAAAATGGCTATTGTCGGCTTCGGGATCCTCGTAGTTATTTTTGCGACTGCTGTCCCATATTACATTCAGGGAGAAACCGGTGTTTGGCGAGAATCTATTTTTAAGGCTCCTTTGGCCTATTCCTCTTCGAAGGGGAATTCCGTTTTAAAAGTACTCCCCTTTGCTCTTTTTATTGCTTTTGCCATAATTCTTATGATATGGAAGAAACTGATTGCCCTTAAAAACAAAGATATGCGGCTTTTATTGGTTTTGGTTGCCGCTATTGTCTTATCATTTTTACAGACCGGAAGGGTTAATGGGCATTATATGATACAGCTATACCCTTTTTTGGTAATTCCCCTAGCGATTGCCATAAGCAAGATCGCTGTTTTCAAACGAATCAACTATGCGTCCTTTGTTTTACTGGTTTCGTTGGTTTTACCCTTAGAGACCTATCAAGAATATACCAATATTCTTCATCAGAAAATGGAAAGTGGTTCTTTTTTCAATGGGGAAGGTATTGAAGTGCCTAGGTACATCATAGAAAATTCCTTGGAAACCAAAAACATCTTCTTCACCGAGTACCATATCGGTTATTGGGTTTTGGGGGTGCATCCCCCGACAAAGGCAGTGACCCATCCGAGCAGTATTGCAAGGGACGGACTGTTCCCTTTCATGCAAAATCCGCGTGAGACTTCCATGGAAGAATTGCGTTATATTTTGGAAGAGATCAAACCTGAAATCATAGTTGCCAGAAAAAACAAACGCATCTTTGGAAAAAAGTTTGTTGAACTGAACGAATATATCGATGCCTATCTATCAACCCACTATACCCTTTTAAAAACGGTGGATAAGGGATTAATCTATCAACGTCAAGAATGAGGTCAGGTCGGGTTTAAAAATTTCAGCATATTTTTTGATTACTGCTTTGTTAAACGCTGGTTCTTCGTTCACCCTACCCAAAAAAGGCACCCCTGTTTTTTCTAAAACAATACGCTCAGTAGTGGGGTGTTCATCGCCCGTAAATATGATGCCTGGTCTAAATCCTTTGTCAATCAGCGCATTGATGGTCAAAAGGGAATGGTTGATACTGCCCAGATAGTGCCTTGACACCACGATGACCTTATAATCAGGTTGGATCAAGTCTAAAATGGTATCTGTATTGTTCAACGGTACCAAAAGCCCTCCTGCACCCTCAATGACCAAGGTATTGCCTGTCTGTGGTGGCTTGATATTTTGTATCGCAATTTGTACCCCATCTATGGCGGCGGCGGCATGCGGACTCATTGGTGTACGGAGTGCATAGCTGTTTTGATGGATCACCGTTTTCGAATTGGATATAAAACTGTCAATCTTATGACTATCAGAATATTCCAGATCTCCTGCCTGTACCGGTTTCCAATAATCTGCTTGCAAGGCTTCTACTACAATGGCAGAAACAATGGTCTTTCCGACCTCTGTGGATATTCCTGTGATAAAATAGGTCATTTTTGTGGACGTGTTATGAAATTACAATGGGTACACCGATATTTTAGCGGCTCAAAAAAAGGAAACAACCTATAAAACAGGGTTTTTCTTTGGTAGCATGTCTCTGACTTTGTCGCCTTGCAATTGGGGCAAACAATAAGATTTCCGTTGTCATCGGTAGCATAAGGCCGTACAGCATCATAAATCGCAATGGCCTTATCCTTGTCAGTAGCATATACTTGTAGTTTGACCCCGCCAATGGCCCCACTTATCAAAGGATCCGAATTAATGGTATTCTCATCCTTCAGAAATACCCGTATGCCCTCCGATTCCAATTTTCCTTTTATGATCTGTACATCTGCAGAAAATTCAAAACTCCCCAAAGTGTAAAATTCTGATTTCATTCTGTCAAAAACAATTTCAAATATTTTAAAACCAAATCCATTTCTTTTTTTGTGTTGTAAGAATGTAGGCAAAACCGGAGCCTTTCCTGGCCTTGGGGTACCGTCGGCGACAGTATCGGTTTCACATCAAAGCCTAATTCCCTAAGTTTATAAGATACCGTTTTCACTTTTTCATTGCCTGATCGTATGGCACTCTGGATCGCTGTATCTGAGGCTATGAAGTGTTCTGTAATTCCGAACACTTTGAGTCGGTCTTTAAAAAATTGAAGATTTGCTTTCAACCTTTCACACTTATCCATACCAGCTGCAGAGACCAAAAACCCATAGGATGCCAGAACAGTAGCTACGGTATGGGGCGGCATGGCTGTTGTATAGATGAAACTCCTCGCAAAATTTACTAAAAATGACTTCAGGTCTTTACTGCCCAAAATAGCTGCACCATGGCACCCAAAAGCCTTGCCAAAGGTCACTATGCGAGCAAAAACATAGCTTTCAAGTCCTTCTTCACAAATCAATCCCTTACCATTTCCAAAAATACCTGAAGCATGGGCTTCATCGACTATTAAATAAAGGTTGTTGCCGTGGCAAAGATCGGCCATTGCCCTTAGGTCAGGGGTATCACCATCCATGGAAAAAACAGATTCGGTCACAACATATATGTCGTTGCCCTGACCGTTATCTCGAATACGTTCAATATACCCTTTCAAATCATTAAGGTCATTGTGCCTGAATTTATGGCTTTTAGCGCGACCCATTTGAATGCCGTCGCGAATACTGGCATGTATATACTCATCATAAAGTACAAAATCGTCCCGTTGGGGGACTGAGGAAAAAAATCCAACATTGGCATCATACCCAGAATTGAACACCAAGGCCTCACTCGCACCATGAAAGTTTGTAAGCATGGTTTCCAATTCTTGGTACAAAGGATGGTTTCCTGAAAGAAGCCGAGATCCCGTTGCCCCATTTTTATGCAGGGCATGTTTTTTCAGGTAGGCATCGGCAAGACCTGTGATGCTTTCTTCCCTAGCAAATCCTAAATAATCATTGGAAGAAAAATCAACCAGGCCATTATTTTGGGGGAGCTGCCTTAGCGTATTTTCCACCTTTCTTGCCTTAAGCTTTTGTAGTAATTTTTTAGGAAATTCCAGCATTTTTCAAAAGTACTACCTTTAGTGAAATCTGTTCTTATGATCTTTTATAAACAAGCTGCCACTGCATATGAATTGGAGCAGATTCTGACATTGCAACAAAAGAACCTGCCCAAAAACCTTTCTAACGAAGAAATTGGGAGCCAAGGGTTCTTGACCGTGGAACACACTTTTGCTGTTCTACAGGAAATGAACCAAACCTGCCCCCATATTATTGCTACTGAAAAAAATCAGGTAGTCGGTTATGCACTGTGTATGCATCCAAAATTTTCCCGCACAATAGAAGTTTTACGACCCATGTTTTACGAAATCAACCAAGTGGTCTCAAAAAATGAAAACTACTTGGTCATGGGTCAAATTTGTATCGCAAAAGAATTCAGGGGAAAAGGGATTTTCAGGGGACTGTATGAAACCATGAAAAGAACATTGCCTTTCGGATTCGACCATATCATAACTGAGGTAGATACTAAAAACCATCGTTCCATGAACGCCCATAGTGCTATAGGGTTTAGGGAATTAAAGCGTTACACCGCCAACGGAAAAGAATGGTCTTTGATTGTATTAAAATAAAAAACCGCACTGGATTATGTGCGGTTCGATATATCTATGATCTAAGGTAAGGGTTCAAAAAGGTTTAATCGGCCAGAACGATGATTTTATTCTCCTTCATTTCCACTGTTCCACTGGCAATCGCCAAAACAGTTTCCCCGTTCTGTCCTTTTGAAAATTTATTTTGAAATTCCTCCTCGATGGTAATGTCACCCTGTACTTTTACTTCACCCTCTTGAAGCAATGATACAATAGGGGCGTGGTTTTGCAACATTTGAAATTCACCATTGATACCTGGTACGGTGACTGATGTCACCTCACCTGCAAATAAGGTTGCTTCTGGAGATACAATTTCTAAATACATTTTTATCAAGTATTAGTTATTGGTCACTATGCTACAGATAGGTAGACCCTCAACGATTTTAAGCTTCTGCCAACATTTTTTCTCCTGCCTCAATGGCATCTTCAATGGTACCCTTCAGGTTAAAGGCAGACTCGGGAAGATGGTCCAGTTCGCCATCCATAATCATATTAAAGCCCTTAATGGTGTCTTTGATATCGACCAAAACCCCGGGAATTCCCGTAAACTGTTCTGCGACATGAAAAGGTTGTGATAAAAAACGTTGTACACGTCTTGCGCGGCCTACAGCCAATTTATCTTCTTCAGAAAGTTCCTCCATCCCCAAAATTGCTATGATATCTTGAAGTTCTTTGTAGCGTTGCAATAACTCTTTGACACGTTGTGCACAGGCATAGTGATCTTTACCCAAAATCTCTGGAGTCAAGATTCTTGAGGTAGAATCCAAAGGATCAACAGCAGGGTAGATCCCCAACTCTGCAATCTTACGCGAAAGTACGGTAGTGGCGTCTAAGTGGGCAAAAGTTGTGGCCGGTGCAGGGTCGGTCAAGTCATCTGCAGGTACATATACCGCCTGTACTGATGTGATCGAACCCCTTTTGGTCGAAGTAATTCGTTCTTGCATTGCGCCCATTTCGGTAGCCAATGTAGGCTGATACCCCACTGCTGAGGGCATTCTTCCCAAAAGAGCCGATACTTCTGAACCCGCTTGTGTAAAACGAAAGATATTATCAACGAAAAACAGTACGTCCTTTCCTTGGCCATCGCCAGCACCATCACGAAAATACTCGGCTATGGTCAGTCCTGATAAAGCCACACGGGCCCGGGCACCGGGAGGTTCGTTCATCTGTCCAAAAACGAAAGTGGCCTTAGATTCCTTCATTGCCTTTTTATCTACTTTAGACAAATCCCATCCCCCTTCTTCCATAGAATGCAAGAAGTCATCACCATATTTGATAATACCAGACTCCAACATCTCACGCAACAGGTCATTTCCTTCACGGGTACGTTCACCGACACCGGCAAAAACTGAAAGACCCCCATGGCCTTTTGCAATATTGTTAATCAGTTCTTGGATCAGTACGGTCTTACCTACACCAGCACCCCCAAACAATCCGATCTTACCTCCTTTGGCATAGGGCTCGATCAAATCGATAACCTTGATTCCTGTGAACAACACTTCGGTCGAAGTGGATAAGTCTTCAAATTTTGGTGCTTCTCGGTGAATGGGAAGTCCGTTGTCTCCAATCTTAGGTAAATTCTCAAGTCCGTCAATAGCATCACCGATTACATTGAAAAGTCTTCCGTATACCTCTTCCCCAATGGGCATTTGAATGGGGTTTCCCGTAGCAACAACCTCAACCCCCCTGCTCAATCCATCGGTAGAATCCATTGAAATGGTACGAACTGTGTTTTCACCAATATGCGACTGCACTTCCAACACCAGTTTTGAACCGTCTTTGTTCTCAATTTCCAATGAATCATAAATTTTTGGAATTTCAATGCCTGATTCAAATTCTACGTCTATAACTGGGCCGATAACTTGGGCAACTTTACCTGTAACTTTTGACATTAGTCGTGTATTTCGTTTCTATTCAATTTTTTGGTAAGAAAAAACTCCTGATTTTTTCGGGTGCAAAGATAGGCTATTCCGGTTTTAAATCGAAACTTGGACATTCTTTTTTTAACAATAAAAAAGGCACTGATAAACAGTGCCTTCAATCAATTTTTTTAGTCGCTTTCTTATGGATTAATGGTCCATGAGACATAATAGATGGCCCCAATATTGCCTGAACCAACAGCGGTAAAATATTCATCGGCCAACAAGTTGGATCCTCCAGCCTTGAATATCGATTTTATACTTGGTACGGAATAATTGATCTGTGCATCCACAACGGAATAGGCCGGTACATCGCCATCAGCGAATGTGGCTTCCCAGAAAAAGCTATCACTCCATCTGTAGTTCACATTGAACCCAAAGTTTTCAAAAAGTGCCGTGTTGCCAAAGGAGGCTTTCACCCTATGCTCTGGTGTATTGAAACTCGTTTCAAAATCAGGAAAACTATCTTCGTCAAAATCAAAATCGGAATAAGTGTAATTCACGCCCAGATCGAAATTTCCTAAAATCTTGGTATCCACACCAATGGTAGCACCCCATGAGTCAATATCAGCTTCAGAGTTGGTGTACGTTTGATATGCTTTAAAATCACTATTGGCAACAGCGGCGACGGCCAATGGTGTACTGGTGCCAGGTATGGTCTGCGACAATGTAACATCTCCATAGTAGGGCACAATAGTAGTAACATTCGATATAAAATCTGCATAACTATTGTAATAGCCACTCAAATCAATGGTAAACTTACCCAGTTGGGCACGATACCCCAACTCATAAGCGGTAATTTCTTCGGGCTGTACCAACCCAGGAGTGGCCTGCTCAAGATCCAAAGGGTCTCCTGTTGTTGCAAATTCCTCTACAGAGCTACGGGTAAAAGCATTTTCATAACCTTCGCGCCCAACGATTTGAACTGACGAGGATCCCAACAAAGCTTGACCAGATTGGCTTACATCATTGAAAGTTCTGACGTCCCTATCAAGGTTACCAGGTGCAGAACCTACCAATATGGCAGAACCGGCATCTAAGCCTATAAACAAATCTTGCGTGGTCGGGTTTCTAAATCCTTGTTGTACAGATACCCTAACATTATGGTTTCGCTTTTCCCCTAAGGTAAGTCCCAACGATACTCTTGGTGAGAGAAAACCGTCGAAAAACTCATTCTTATCATAACGGGCCGAGCCGGTAAACTTCAATCGGTCATCCAACAATTTTTTCTGTAGCTGCACGTAAGCCCCATACTCATTATAGGTGATAGGGCCATCTAGATCAGTAAAGATGGTCCCGCCAGAATCCAATTCATATTCCCTAAAGGAGCCCCCTAGTTGTATATCGGCCCAATCATTGATTAAATGGGCCAAATTATAGTTACCATTGACATGACGGAATTTAGTATTGTCAATAAACTTGGCCCCTCTGCTCAGGTCACCATCTGAAATAACGCTATTGAAGGCATTTTGAAATTCTGGTGTGCCTGGTTGAAACCTTCCCGTATCGGCAGCTGCCCTTGCAGCGGCATGGGCTTGCTCATCTGTGGCAAGAACTCCTGAACCAATTCCCAGTTTTGCACCAATGAATGTTTCTGCATACTCGGTGAACCATTGGGTATCTGATTTCCAGCGTCGGTTTACGTTGATCGCTGCAAAGCGCGTATCGTAAGAATCCCCTGAATTCTCAGAGACAATATACCCTCTTATAAAAAAGTTATCATTCTTGATTTCCAATTTATGTTGCTGCAATGTGAACCCAGTCACTGAATACCGATTGGCCCCTTGGTAAATGGTCGTACCCCTACCGATACGCCCATTGTAGATAAATTCCAAATCATCACCAAATGGTCGATAATGTACTGCAAAGTCAGTTTTTACACTTTCCGCATCATAATCTGCGATAACTCCTTCATCATAACCTGTTCTGCTGACCAAAGCTGAACCAATGGTGCCGCTAGGCAAACCAGCAAGTTCATCAAAATCAAGCGTTGTATTCACTTCATCACCGTAAACATTCAATCCATCGTATGCCGGATTTGACCGATCCGCTCCAGGGTTTTCCAAATCAACAATGCTGTTGGCATGCCAATCCTCTCCCTTTAAAAAGGATAAATTTGCCTTGACGGCCAGTTTATCACTGAAGGCATGTGCCGCACGAATTCCGAAATCATAATAGTTATTGTCACCAGCAGCTTCTTGAGAGGTAATACCTGTTTTTGCATAAGCACTAATACCCTGAAAATCAAATGGATTTTTGCTTCGCATAAAGAGAATACCGTTGAAGGCACCAGCTCCATACAATGCTGAAGAGGCCCCCGGTAAAATCTCAACGCTCTGTACATCAAGCTCTGACATACCTACCAAATTTCCTAAAACAAAGTTCAACCCCGGAGCCGTATTGTCCATCCCATCAGTTAATTGAAGGAATCGTGTATTGGCAAATGTGGCAAAACCCCTGGTGTTAATTGATTGGAACGTTAAACTATTGGTATTCAAGTCAACCCCTTTAAGGTTTTGCAATCCTCCATAAAAAGATTCAGCCGTCGTATTTTGAATTTCCCGAAGCCCGAATCGCTCCACCGACACGGGAGACTCAAAAATACGTTCAGGTGTTCTCGAAGCTGATATCACGATTTCATCCAAAATAGTTGACGATTCATTCAACGTAATCGTAAATGTTTGGTTATTTGAAGTTACCTCTACCGTTGTTTCTGAATAACCAATACTCGTTATTCTTAGTTGAAACGGCGGGTTTTCTGCAGTACTTAATATAAAATTGCCATCAAAATCTGCGACGGCCCCTTCTGCCTTTCCAACCACCAAGACATTGGCACTTGCAACAGGATCTCCATTTTGGTCCACTACCTTTCCATTTACTGTTGTTTGTGCGTAGGATACAAAACCGAGCACCATGAAAAAGGCGATTGTTATTTTTTTCATCATTCTTGAATTTGCGTTAAGTTAGCTTTAAATCGGCGTTAAGTATTAGGAGCGGAATATACATTTTTTTTCATTCGGATTCTACAAAAATGAAAAAAATTATGCATGCATAGTATTTTTTCCTCAAAAAAATTAGGGTCAATCTATCAATTTAACAAAAAAATCGCCCGATTTGGCGACTTTTTAAATGATTTCGTGCATGGAAAAGTTACTCCACGGTAACTGATTTAGCTAGATTTCTTGGCTGGTCCACGTTACAACCGCGCATCACCGCGATGTGGTATGAAAGCAATTGTAGTGGTATCGTCGTCAACAAAGGGGACAAACTCTCTGAAGTCTCAGGAACTTCAACAACGTGGTCTGCCAATTCTTTGACGGTCTTGTCGCCCTCGCTTACAATGGCAATGATCTTGCCGCTCCGCGATTTGATTTCTTGTATATTACTGACCACCTTTTCATAATGGCCTTTTCTAGTGGCTATTACCACAACCGGCATCTGTTCATCAATCAGTGCTATAGGGCCATGCTTCATTTCGGCAGCAGGATAGCCTTCTGCGTGAATATAACTGATTTCCTTAAGTTTTAATGCACCTTCTAAGGCTACTGGAAAGTTATAGCCCCTACCTAGATAAAGACAATTTGCGGAATCTTTGTATACCTCTGAAATTTGTTCGACCAATGCATTCAATTCAAGGGTCTTCTCTACTTTGGCAGGTATGCCCTCTAGTTCAGTCAAAAATTCATGGAACCTAGACTCAGAAAATATGCCCTTTTCTTTGGCAAGTTTTAAGGCGATCAAGGTAAGTACGGTTATCTGTGTGGTGAAGGCCTTAGTTGAGGCCACTCCTATTTCTGGACCTGCATGGGTATACGCTCCAGCATGGGTTTCCCTTGCAATGGAAGATCCGACCACATTACACACCCCAAAAACAAATGCTCCTTTCTTCTTGGCCAGTTTTATCGCTGCCAACGTATCTGCTGTCTCACCAGATTGGGATATCGCAATGAGCACATCTTTATCTGTGATCACCGGATTGCGGTATCTGAATTCAGAAGCATATTCAACCTCCACAGGTATTCTGGCCAAATCTTCGAAAATGTATTCGGCCACCAAACCTGCATGCCATGAAGTACCACAGGCGACAATAATAATCCTGTTCGCATTCAATATTTTTTCAAGATTCTGGTCGATGCCCGACATTTTGATGATGCCTTGGTCAGGCCGCAACCTTCCTCGATAGGTATCTAAAATTGCATGGGGCTGTTCGTAAATTTCCTTGAGCATAAAATGTTCGTACCCCCCTTTTTCAATCTCTTCCAGGTTCAACTGTAACTCTAGGATATTTGGATATGCAATCGCATCATCCTTGATCTTACGCAATTTAATCTCTTTGCCAATGCGGACGATGGCCATTTCTTCATCTTCAAGATATACCGCATTGTTGGTGTATTCAATAAAGGGGGAAGCATCTGATGCAATGAAATATTCGTTTGTGCCTACACCTATGGCCAGTGGACTACCTAGTTTTGCCACTACGATTTCATCAGGCTTGTTTTTATCAAAAACAGCTATGGCATAAGCGCCCACCACTTGGTTCAACGCTATTTGAACAGCCTGCCCCAACTTGACTCCTTCTTTTTTCTTTACCTCTTCAATAAGATTGACCAACACCTCGGTATCAGTTTCTGATGTGAAAGAATAGCCCCTTTTGACCAAAGCCTGCTTTATGGCCTCATAATTTTCAATAATACCGTTATGAATGATGACAAGGTCTCCAGAATTGGAATAATGGGGATGTGAATTGATATCGTTCGGCACCCCGTGCGTCGCCCATCTTGTATGCCCCAAACCAAGTTTTCCCTGCAGGGACATTGAAGCTTCCGCTTTACGCTTTAAATCTTCGACCTTGCCTTTTGTTTTGGATAGATGCGATGCCTCACCGTCGAACAACACAATACCGGCACTATCATAACCCCGATATTCCAATCGCTGTAATCCTTTGATTATTATGGGATAAGCATCCCTATGGCCGATATAACCCACAATTCCACACATAATCTAGATTTAATCAGTCTGTTAGCAATTCATTTGAGCAACAAATTTAAATTTTGTAGAAAATAAAAACTTGAAATATGGTTGTAAAACGAAAAAAATTTATACCTCGTATTTGAATACCCGATTATATTCAATTGGCTTCTGTATAAAAAATTTCAAGTTTTAGCTTTTTTTCTTCGTTTATTGCTTCAACATTACTTCCAAAAAGAATGGTTCCCAAAGGGTTGATGGTAGACATCACCGGTATGTCAACCACTTCATCGTTTGCACCCATTGCCTCAGACACAATGGTCAACCCAATATTTGAAGACAATGTCAAGGAGAGCCTGTCATTCAAAGAATCCCTAACAATGATATCATTGATATGCTCTGTTATCCTGACCGTGTATTTAATTCCATTATCCAATGGTACACTATTGCCATCCTCTTCTTCCTCAAGAAGACCATCATAATTCAAAAATATGCCCAATGGATCTGTGGATACCGAATTTTCAGTGGCTATATTGTAGACGGGGTCATTGGTTTCCGCATTGTAGAGATAAAGCCTAGGGGGCTCAATGACACCTTGGGCCACATCAAGGGCTTCACGATCGACATAGAACACCAAATTCGCTTCGTTGATGATCCAATTGTTCGATTTAATTTCATCGATAATGGCCTGACCCCCATCTTCACCAAACAACCTAATTTCAGCATAAGTACCTGCTCCTCCCTTTAAATAAATACGTGATGCATTTTGACCATTGTCCAGATTATCAGAAATCTGGGGTGGAAATGCATCACTCAACAAGGTATTTACTGCATTGCCAATTAATAAAGAATTGATTACTTGTGACAAACTAAATGTATAGTCTCGCTCTGTTTGCTCGATAAAGTCATCTGAATCGTCATCAAGGGTGTCATTGGTGTTCACATCATCAAACTCATAGGTCATTGTTATCCTAGCCTGGGTGATGTCCAAAAGTATCATGAGGTCTTCTGATTCAGAAGAAATGTGGATGCCCCGAATAAAATCATTGAAATTTGCCTGGCTCAAAAGCTCAGAACTTCCTTCTTTGTCCAAGATATTTTCTTGAAAAAAAGCATTGTCAAGTGGCACCCTGATACCAGGGTTAAGGCGCGTTTCAACAAATTCAGATTCGTCTACATCTTCGGTATCGGGATCGTCTTCCTGAAAAAAAAGGATCTCTTCATTATCAATGACAATTTCACCATCAAACAATACATCAGAAACGAATTCAGGTGAAAAGGTCTGATCCGAAAAATAGGGCTGCAATTCTTCAAAATTGGCATTGGGATCCAAATCACGTAGAAAAAAGGTCGATCTTTCGACCTTGAGTTGAAATGGCACATCCCTATTACCAAAAATACTGTCCAGTTCAAAAAATTTTGGAAAGTTGTTCACTATGATTTCCTCATCATCAGCATCACCAATACCGTCGTCATCGGTATCGGGATCAAGGGGGTCAGTACCTATCAGTCTTTCATCATTATCGGTCAGCCCGTCACCATCAGTATCGCTGTTGGGATCTTCAGGATCTGCATCAAACTCATTATCAACCCCATCAAAATCAGAGTCAGCCAAAGTTTGTGGCGTTTGATAGGGTATGTATAGAAAAACTTCTTTGACCGTCTCGTTCTCTTCTATGGACAGGTTATTCTCATCGGTATCTGAGATATCTTCCGTGCTTTGCGAAAAATCACCAAAAACAGGATCTCCGTCAATGCCGGGAAAAGTAATCTGTGATGTAATACTTCCGGTGGTGTTTCCATAGATGGGGTCCACAAACGTCCCTAATTGATATAGCGGCAATCTATTGGTTTGAACTGTTTGGATATTCTTATTATATGCAAAAACGTCATAAACCTCGGATCCAGTCACAAAAGGTTCTTCAGAAATGGCTCCCTCACCAAGTGTTATGGGGTCTTCTTCACATGACATTGATAGCATCACAAAAACTCCAACCAGCGTTGAAGTGAACGCTCTCCTTAAAAAATTCATGGGAACTATTTTAAAACTTCAGATTTATAAAAATTGGTGTATGCTTCTTCTGCTTCTTGAAAAGATACATAGGGCAAAACAGGTTTGGCCAGGTTGGTAATATGATGTTTCAGTTCTTCTGATATAACTTCAGAAGCCAAAATAATGGCATCGGAATGATCTACTGCAACTTTTAACAAATTATTATAGTCTGGTTTTTTCAATACATTGATACTGTCATCGGGTATGCCATCGAACGCTATCTTTTGCATCATTTCTTCATCAAGCTCACCTTCAAAACCCTTGTCATATACTGACGTGACAATTTTACTGTCAGCAAACAAAGGCTCATCAGCGTAATACTTTCTGAGATATAGGGGAAGGAGTGAAGCCATCCAACCATGAACATGTATGATATCGGGCGACCAATTCAACTTTTTTACGGTCTCAACAACCCCTTTGGCAAAAAATATGGCCCGTTCATCATTATCAGAAAACAAATTGTCTTCAGCATCGGCAAATGTGGCCTTTCTTTTAAAGTATTCTTCGTTATCAATAAAATAGACCTGAATCCGTTCACGTGGTATGGAAGCCACCTTAATTATCAATGGCATGTCCATATCGTTAATGACCAAGTTCATACCTGACAACCGTATTACCTCGTGCAGTTGGTGCCGCCGCTCATTGATATTCCCATAACGCGGCATAAAGATTCGAATTTGGCCTCCATTGCTGTTGACCATTCTAGGAGCTTCGTACGACATTAAGGAAACTTGATTCTCAGGAAGGTATGGCACTAATTCAGAAGATACGAACAATATCTTTTTCCCATTCATAAACGCATTCTTTTGTTTATCTGAAAAACGTAGCTGCAAAAATACAAAAATTATAAAGATTACCAGTATTTATAGTATTTTTGCACGCTTTTAGGCCAATTTATGCGAGTCATACGTCACAAAAATGAGCTTCAAAACCTGTTACAGATCCAAATGGACAAAAACCATACCATTGGTTTTGTGCCAACAATGGGTGCATTGCATGAAGGCCATGTTTCGTTGGTGAGAAGGGCATGCGCAGAAAACGATGTTGCCGTCGTGAGCATTTTTGTCAATCCTACACAATTTGACAATGAAGATGATCTCGAAAACTATCCTGAAAATCTTGAAAACGATATTGCGATGCTTGATAAGGTTTCTAAGGATATTGTTCTTTTCACTCCCTCTGAATCAGAAATTTATGATGGGAACATCACATCAAATTCCTATGATTTCAATGGGTTGGAAAAGGTAATGGAAGGGATTTTTAGAGTGGGGCATTTTAATGGTGTGGCAACCATCGTAGAGCATTTGCTTTCAACCGTGAACCCCCATAGGGCCTATTTCGGTGAGAAAGATTTTCAACAATTACAAATTGTCAAAAAGCTTGTGGCGCTGAAAAAAATACCTTGTGACATTATTGGTTGCCCGATTGAGCGGGAACCCAACGGATTGGCCATGAGTTCGCGAAATGAAAGACTCACGAAACGCATTCGACTAAAGGCGGGCTTTATCTATGGCACACTTAAAAAGGCCCAATCAAAATTTGGCACGGAAAATGCTAATGTTATCACGGAATGGGTAAAAACCCAATACATGCGCAATCCTGATTTTCGGTTGCAATATTTCCAGATTGCAGACGTAGACACCCTCACTCCATTGATCAAAAAACAAGAACAAAAAAAATACAGGGCATTCATTGCGGTTTATGCCGAAGATGTTCGTTTGATAGATAACATAGCCCTTAATTAACTAGTTTTGCACTATGCAGGTTGAAGTAGTAAAATCAAAGATCCACCGGGTCAAGGTCACCGGGGCCGATCTCAACTATATCGGTAGCATCACCATCGACGAAGATTTGATGGATGCCGCAAATATCATTCGTGGCGAGAAAGTACAAATTGTCAACAACAACAATGGTGAGCGCTTAGAAACCTATGCTATTCCCGGACCAAGGGGAACAGGTGAGCTTACTTTAAATGGGGCTGCTGCGAGAAAAGTCGCTGTTGGTGATGTTCTGATTCTGATTGCCTATGCCTGGATGTCTATTGAAGAGGCCAAAAAATTCAATCCTGCCCTTGTTTTTCCGAATGAAGAAACCAACTTACTGAACTGATTTTGAACCGTTACCTCAAAAAAACGTTAAAAACAGTCATCCCCATTGCCTTTGGGCTCTTTTTGATCATATATTCATACCATTCTACCACACCGGAGGAGCGAAAGCAAATATTCCACTACATCCGTAATGCTGATCTTTTCTGGGTGGGCCTATCCATACTGCTTGGAATCCTAAGCCATATTTCACGTGCCATTCGATGGAACTATATGTTACGGCCTTTGGGGTTTGCTCCAAAGATCAGCAACAATATCTTGATCATACTAATGGCTTACTTTGCCAACTTGGGTATTCCAAGATCTGGTGAGGTATTGCGTGCCACAGCACTTTCTGCCTATGAGGGGGTGCCATTTGAAAAAGGGTTTGGCACCATAGTAACGGAACGTGTCATTGACTTACTGATGCTTTTTTTGATCGTGGCCATCACGCTCGGGCTTCAAACTGATGCCATACTTGGTTTTTTGGATGATAAGGGGATTAATATCATCGGAACAGCGGCCTTGTTGGGGGTTGGCATTTTAGGTTTGGGCATTTTTCTGTACCTCATCAGAAAATCAAGATCTGGCTTTGCCCTTAAGGTCAAGAACTTTTTAAAAGGACTTTTAGATGGTGTCTTGAGTATTTTCAAAATCAAACAAAAGTGGTCCTTTGTTTTCCATACTTTTTTTATTTGGGCCGCTTACATAGCCATGTTCTGGGTCATCAAATACACCGTACCCGGTACCGAAACCCTAAGTCTTAGTGAACTTCTGGTTGCCTTCATCGGTGGTGCCTTTGCCATGTCGACCACCAATGGGGGTATCGGACTCTATCCGATAGCAGTAAGTGCCTCACTTTCAGTTTTCGGCATTTCATCCATAGCCGGTGATGCATTTGGTTGGGTCATGTGGATCGCACAGACCTTAATGGTCGTTGTTTTCGGCGCAATATCTTTTGTGTTATTACCGTTATTGAACAGGAACCAATAACGCTGATAATCAAAAGAATATCTTATGCCCAAATTACTTATGCCCCTCTTGGCCTTTATATGTTTTGGCCTCAACGCCCAAATCAAGCATGAAATCTTTGAATCGTTCAAACTACAAGAACGAAGAAACGTCTCTTATTACTTCCCCGAAAACTACACTGAAGAGCAAAAATATCCATTGGTCGTCGTGATGGATGCGGCATACCTGTTTGACCTGGTTGTTGCCAACACCAAATTTTACAGCACACACCATCGAATGCCAGAAGCTATCATTGTTGCCGTTCACCAAAGCGAGAACGACCTACGCTGGGAAGACTGTGACTATGAGCAAACTACAGGTTTGCCCACGGAAAAAGGAAAACTTTTCTATGAATTTTTGGGCACAGAACTCATCCCATACCTAGAGACGAATTACAATGTGGCCCCATTCAAAATGTTTATCGGGTATGACATCACAGCAAATTTTGGAAATTATTTTTTATTCAAAGACAAGTCGCTGTTCAATTCCTATCTGAGCATATCGCCCGTGCTGGCCACAGAAATGGAAAGTCGCGTACCTTCTAGGTTACTGGATCTAAAACAAGAAATCTTTTACAATGTTGTATTGGAGAAAGAATATACAGAAGATCGCCAACGCATTCTACAAATGAACAATGCCATCAAATCACTGAACAAAGAAAATTTACATTACTTTTTTGATGAGTACGACAATGCCGATCATGTTTCGATTGCTGCCTACGGCATCAGCCAAGCTTTTGACAATGTGTTCAAAAGTTTTAGGCCCATTACCCCAAAAGAATATAAAGAACATATCTTAACTTCCAATGAGCCAGCATTTCAATACCTTGAAAACAAATATGCACTTATTGAAAAGCGTCTGGGCTTTCAAAAGCCAGTGGAGCTCAACGATATCATGGCCATTTATGCCGCCACAAGAAAAAAAGATGATTTCGAATCATTGAAACCACTTTCAGAACTCTGTAAAAAGCAGTTTCCTGAAACCATGCTAGGTTTTTACTTTGAAGGGGAGTACCTCGAAGAAATAGGTCAACCCAAAAAAGCGTTCAAGGCATTCGAAAAGGCCTTTCAAATGCAAGAGATCGATTTCTTGACCAAAGACATGGCCATTGAGAAGCTAGATGCCCTGAAAGCTGATTTTGGGTATTAGGTTTTCAACCTAATTTGATATCGATAATCCACAAGCTGAGTTAGAAAACATCTAAATCAATATCTTTAGCCCAATCCTATAATAAGGTATGGCAAAGACCAAAACTGCTTTTTTCTGTCAAAACTGTGGTGCGCAATACGCGAAGTGGGTAGGGCAATGTTCTTCATGCAAACAATGGAACACCATTTCGGAAGAAGTGGTACAAAAAGAAGAACGACCAACCTGGAAAACAAGTTCTGCCAACTCCCATAAAGTTCCGAAACCCTTGCCCATACACGAAATTGACAAAGGGGGTGAAATTCGGTTGAATACCAAAAATGGAGAATTCAATAGGGTACTTGGCGGAGGGTTGGTCTCAGGCTCCCTAACACTTTTAGGCGGCGAACCTGGTATTGGCAAAAGCACCTTACTCTTGCAAATGGCACTGAAATTGCCGTTCAAGACGCTTTATGTATCAGGTGAGGAAAGTAAGCACCAAATCAAGATGAGAGCAGACCGAATTCAACCGGGTCATTCAAATTGCCTTGTTTTGACCGAGACCAAGACCCAGAATATCTTTCAGCAAATTGCCCTGTCAGAACCTAACCTGGTCATCATTGACTCTATTCAAACCCTACATTCTGATGATATCGATTCTGCCGCTGGTAGTATTTCACAAATACGTGAATGTACCGCTGAATTGATCAAGTTTGCAAAAGAAAGCAACACCCCAGTTATTTTGGTAGGGCATATTACCAAAGATGGGGCCATTGCCGGACCCAAGATATTGGAACATATGGTAGATACTGTACTTCAGTTTGAAGGGGATCGCAATTACGTATACCGTATTCTACGTTCATTGAAAAACCGTTTTGGCAGTACCTCAGAGCTGGGTATCTATGAAATGCAAGGTGATGGACTACGTGAGGTCAATAATCCTTCTGAAGTATTGATTTCAAATGTCGATGAGGCATTGAGTGGCGCAGCGATTGCGGCGACCATGGAAGGAATGCGTCCGCTTTTGATCGAAATACAGGCATTGGTCAGTTCAGCGGTCTATGGAACGCCACAACGCTCAACCACCGGTTTTAATTCAAAAAGGTTGAACATGCTCTTGGCTGTTCTTGAAAAACGTGCCGGTTTTAAATTGGGGGCAAAAGATGTCTTTTTAAATATCACTGGGGGCATATCTATTGATGATCCGGCCATTGACTTAGCGGTCGTTGCTGCTATTCTATCGAGCAATACCGATATTTCCATTGAAAAGGGCAGTTGTTTTGCAGCTGAGATCGGATTGGCAGGTGAAATCAGACCTGTACAACGTGTAGACCAGCGAATCATGGAGGCCGAGAAACTGGGCTTCAACAAAATCTATGTGTCCAAAAACAACAAAATAGGACTCAAAAACCTCAAGATCAATGTGCAATTGGTCGCTCGAATTGAAGAAGTGGCCAGTAGCCTCTTTGGGTGAATTGCCAAGAATGGCTTTTGGTCGACCAACCAACTACTGAAGAGCTTATCATACTTTGACCAATGTATCTTTAGGGGGCTGGATTTGGAATGTCTTCGTGAATCTGATCAATACCCTTAAGAGCCTCATCGGACAGGTCGATATTGATACTCGCTATGTTTTCCTTGAGCTGTGCCATAGTAGTGGCACCAATGATATTGCTTGTCACAAAAGCTCTTGAATTGATAAAGGCCAAAGCCATTTGCGCCAATGATAGCCCGTGTTCTTGCGCCAATGCATGGTACTTCACAGTGGCCCTTGTCGAATTTTCACCACTGTACCGATTATAATTGGGAAACAAGGTGACCCGTGCTTTTCTGGGTTTTTCCCCGCCAAGATATTTACCGCTCAGCACTCCAAAACCCAAAGGGGAATAGGGGAGCAATCCTATTTTATCGCGTATGGAGACCTCCGCAAGCCCCGCCTCAAAAATCCGGTTCAACAGGCTATAGGGATTTTGTATAGTGACCATTCTCGGCAAACTCTGGTGCACCTTGCTTTCTTCCAAAAACCGCATGGTACCCCATGGGGTCTCATTGGATAGGCCCACATGTCGGATCTTTCCCTCTGACACCAAATCACGTAAAGTTTCCAAGACTTGGTGTATGTTGTCTTCCCAAAGATCGACCGACTGGGCATTAAACCCGCGTTGGCCAAAAAAATTGGTCTGCCGTTCAGGCCAATGCAATTGGTACAAGTCAATATAATCGGTCTGTAACCTTTTTAAACTACCTTCCACCGCTTGTGTGATGGATTCTTTACTAAATCCGGTAGTTCTGATGAATTTCGTAAAATCAGCACGACCCGCTATTTTGGTGGCCAGTACAACTTTATTCCGATTTCCTGTTTTTTTGAACCAATTTCCTATGAACTCCTCAGTAACCGCGTACAGTTCCTTTTTGGCAGGAATTGGATACAACTCGGCCGTATCAAAAAAATTGACGCCTTGATCTAGAGCATAATCCATCTGTTCATGGCCTTCTTCTTCGGTATTCTGGCGACCCCAGGTCATGGTGCCCAAACAAATCTTGCTGACCCTAATTTTGGTATGTGGTAAAAATGTATACTTCATCGACTACAAATGAGGGCTAAAATTAAGCATTCTATAGATAGCTACTTTTAAACAATGGTTATCAATCGACCTCGAGCAATATCGGACAGTGATCACTGTGCTTTGCTTCAGAAAGAATCACAGACCGTTTCAATCGGTCTTTTAATGATTCGTTGACCATGCCGTAATCTAAACGCCAACCTTTGTTATTGGCACGGGCATTGGCACGATAGCTCCACCAAGTATAGTGGTGCGGTGCTTTGTTGAAATGACGAAAACTATCAATAAAACCGCTTTTGATGAAATTGCCGATCCACTCCCGCTCCACGGGCAGAAAACCTGAAACATTCTTATTGCGGACCGGGTCATGGATATCAATCGCTTCATGGCAGATATTGTAATCGCCACACACGATCAGGTTAGGGTGCGTGCCTCGAAGCACATCTGCATATTTTTGAAAATCAGCCATATAGGTCAACTTGTGTTCCAAACGATCCATATTCGTGCCTGAAGGCAAGTACATGCTCATAATGGAGATATCCCCAAAATCGGCCCTAAGGTTGCGCCCTTCTGCATCCATATAGTCGATACCCGTACCATATACCACATGGTCTGGTTCTTCTTTGCAAAGTAAGGCGACCCCACTATAGCCCTTTTTCTGGGCACTGAACCAATAATGGTGGGCATAGCCCACTTTTTCGAACAATGCTACATCGACCTGTTCTTTCATCGCCTTGGTCTCTTGAATGCACACCACATCGGGATCTACTGAAGACAGCCATTGGATAAACCCCTTGTTCAGCGCTGCCCGAATACCATTTACATTATAGGAAACTATTTTCATCTACACTATTTTGCCCAAAAATAGCCATTTATCCCAAGGCAAACATGCCCTGTTCAATACGATATTCCATATCCGAAAGGATACAGTGGGTTTTCAGAATCATAGGGTACATCTTCCAATTGCTTTTCAACAGCCTCTTGTGAAGAAGGTAGCTCGAAAGGAAGTTTTGCCTTGGGGTTCACCTTGCCCGAAAGTACACTGACCAATGCTTCGTCACTCGTGCCAAAATCAACCAATAACGCCTCTGCTTCCGCATCTATTTCGGTCAATATGGCCGGTCTTTCTAGTGTTGCCACGACAATTGAAGGCTTTTCGGCAATCAATTCCAGAATGTCCTTTTTTTCTTCCTCTGAATAATACAGCC
Organism: Bacteroidota bacterium; assembly: GCA_039184335.1. GTDB lineage: Bacteria > Bacteroidota > Bacteroidia > Flavobacteriales > Flavobacteriaceae > JBCDBD01. The sequence goes on from JBCDBD010000005.1 coordinate 115,207, forward strand.
TTCCTTGATGGAAAAAGGATTCGAGAAAATACTCATCTCTTTCATCAAAGGGGGTACGTATTCTGGCGACGACCACATCGGCCCTATCAGGACTGCCTACGACTTCCCCTAAGCTTTCATAAGGCTTTGTATCTTCTACACCGTGTACATAGATCTTGACCTTGTTTTTAAGCGGTAGAACTCCTTTGTTTTTAAGTAAGATGGTCGACTTTTGTTGGGCCAACATTCCCCTTTTCCGAAAATCGTCATTGCCTGCAATCTGTTTGGCCCTTTCAACATCCACATAAGGATCGTCAAAAAGACCCAATTTGAACTTATCCCGCAAAACCCTTTTTACAGAAGCATTGATGCCTGCTTCGGTTAATTGCCCTTCTTGTACCAATTCGGTTATGATCTCGGGTATATTTTCGCCCCCCAATTGGTCACAACCAGCATCGAATACTTTTTTCACACGTTCTTTAACCGTTAAATTTTCAACGCCCCAAGCACGGCCTTCACCCATTCGGGTGTCAGAGATGATGTTCCAATCGGTACAGACTACTCCGTCAAAGTTCAAGGAATCACGCAATAGTCCGGTAATGACTTCTTTATTGAATCCAAAGGCCACATCTTCATTGGTCTGGCCAACGGGTATGCCATAGTATGGCATGATCTGTGCGGTGTTGGCCTCAAATGCCCCTTTAATAAAAGGTTTTACATGGTAATCAAAGTTGTTGCCTGGATAGGTTTGCTCCTTCCCATATGGAAAATGGGGATCTTCTCCGTCTTTTTGTGGCCCGCCGCCTGAGAAGTGTTTGGTCATACAGGCCACACTGTTTGCATTCAATGAATCTCCCTGAAAACCCAACACATAAGCCTTGGTCATCATGGCCGAAAGATCGGCATCTTCGCCAAAGGTACCATTGATTCGCCCCCATCGGGGTTCAGTGGCCAAATCGGCCATGGGGTGCAATGCCAGACGTATGCCCACAGCGGTATATTCTTGTCGTGCCACATCTGCAAACTCCTTGACCATCAACGTATCGCGAGAAGCAGCCAGCCCTAATGAACTTGGCCATTGTGAAAAAGCAGGTGTGTACAACGAAGCCCCAGGGTTGTTCGATGTGCCGTGGCGGGGATCCGTAGCAATCGTAATCGGAATGCCCAGTCGGGTACGCTCAGCCATCTTTTGTATCTTATTGTTATAATTCGCCATAAGATCCGCATCCAGTGAGGCCAAAATATTAAAACTGTTCATTTTTTTCTTGGCGATCAGTTCTGAATTGGTGGGCAAAACAAATGACATGATCATGTTCAAGGGGTTCAAAGACAGCATGGGGGTTTCCATGGGTTCCCCATCTGGGGTCGTACCGATCATGGTGACAAAGAGCATTCCCGTTTTTTCTTCCAAGGTCATCTGACCGACCAAATCAGTGACACGATCTTCAACAGAAGCCCTAGGATCTTCATACACATCCAACTTGCCATTCTTGTTGAGGTCACGGAATTTTACGCCATTGATTGTGCGTGTGGGCGCTGCCTCACCCAACAAGGCCAAATTCTTCTTAGAGGCATTCGATGCCTTGAGCTTAAAAACTCCAAAAACAATCAAAACAATGGCACTCAAACCAAAAAAAACATATCCTAAACGTTTCAAAAACTTTTTCATCATTTATTTTATTAAATTGACACAATATAGGAAGAATATTTCTTATTGTATAATTTTGACACAATAAAGATTTCGTATTGGACCATACCAAAAAGTTTGCCCAAGAGTTTGAAGAATCCATTGACAGGTTATTGCCCAACAATTCTGTGGACTGTGTCATCTTTGGCTATGAAAAACAACGATTAAAAGTCTTGCTATTGCAATGGAAGACCAATGCAGAATGGTCATTGCCCGGGGGGTTCATCTTTAAGGATGAAGCACTCAACTCTGCCGCCCATCGGGTATTGCGCGAACGTACAGGGCTAGACGAAATCTTTCTCAACCAATTCTACACTTTTGGCCGCCAAAACAGGGCCAGGCCTGATCAAAACGCCACAGAAGAGGCCACGGATAAAAGACTGCTTGATTTTGGCATCACCAGTCCGGTCATTGCCGAATGGATGAAAAAAAGGTTTGTGACCACTGGTTATTTTGCGCTCGTGAACATTGCCAAAACCAATCCCCAACCCGATTTTATGAGTTCAAGCTGCGAATGGAAGACCATTGCTGAAATTCCACAACTTATTCTTGACCATAACGAAATCGTTGAAAAGGCAATTGGGTATCTTCGCATACAGTTAAACTACCTGCCCATTGGGCTTTCCCTCTTGCCAGAAAAATTTACGATGCAAGACCTTCAAAAACTCTATGAGGCTATTTTGGGCAGGCCTTTGGAGCGCAGTAACTTTCAACGAAAAATCTTAAAACTGGGCATGTTGGTACGCAAAGAAAAATTCATGTCAGGTGCGGCAAACAAGGCCCCATACCTTTACGCTTTTGACCAAGCCAAATATGCACAACTGATCAAAGAGGGTATTGGTTTTTCATATTAAATACTAAGAAAGATATACGTAAATTCGCTACCAACGCAATGAAGCCTACACCCTACCTCATCTTTGTTTTTCTTTTCAGCCTTTCCCTTTTAATGGCACAACAAACCACACAGGATTCCATTACCAGCCTTGATGAAATTGTTTTGCTTGAAGATGAAATTGCCAAAAAAGCGGTGGGTATCACTCCCACTTCACAGGTGGGTATTGTTGAACTGGAACGGTTTGGCCCTTCAGATTTTGCCTCGGGCATCAACCAAATATCTGGTGTCTATGTGTTGTCGGGAGCCTTGAACACCAACCGCATCACCATTCGTGGCGTTGGTGCCCGTACTCCTTTTGGTACTGATAAGTTGCGGTTGTATTTTAATGGTATTCCAGTAACCAATGGCACGGGAGCTTCGACCATTGAAGCGTATGATTTCGAAAATTTAGGGACTATTGAGGTTGTCAAGGGGCCCAAGGGTACTACTTTGGGGGCTAATCTGGGGGGAGCCATCGTATTGCACACCAAACCTCCCAAAGTGGGTCGAACATTCGCAAGCAACAGTTTTACCATCGGCTCATACGACATGGTCAAAAATAATTTTGCCTTTCGGCATTCAGATCAAAAGTTTCACCTCAACTTCAGTTACAACCACCTACAAACAGACGGATACCGTCAAAACAACAGCTTTGAACGCGATGGGTTTTTGTTCAGTTCAGGCATCAAGCTCTACAGCAAAGGAAAACTTGACCTGCTCATCAACCATATCGATTATACCGCAGAAATACCCAGTTCGATCAACCGAACCGATTTTCAGGAAAATCCTAGACGGGCCGCTGCCAATTGGTTGGCTGCCCGCGGTTTTGAAGACAACAGATATACCTTAGTGGGAATATCACATTCGCATAACTTTAATGCTGACCTTAAAATGACCCATGGGGTGTTCTATACTTATCTAGACCATTACGAACCCCGCCCCTTTAACATTTTGGATGAATTTACCAATGGCTTTGGCCTTCGTTCTATGGTGACCGGTAGGGTATTTGAAGGAGATTTTTCAATAGGTGCAGAACTGTACAAAGATGAATACGATTGGAGCACCTTTCAAAATGAGTTTCGTGACAATAACGGCAACGGAAGCTTGCAAGGGGCCCAATTGAGCGATAACAAAGAATTTCGTACCCAACTCAACCTTTTTGGGACCTTTTCAAAGGAGTTGGCCCCTCGCCTCTCAGCCCAGCTTGGCCTTAACCTCAACCAGACCGATTACGATTTTAGGGATCTTTTTAACACCGTCAATGCCAACACTTCGGCAGAACGGGACTTTGATCCTATTCTCTTGCCCAGTTTTGGGCTACAGTATATCTTAAACAACGGGCAATTGTATGCCAATGTCAGTAGGGGTTTCTCTAACCCCAGTTTAGAGGAGACCCTGACCCCTGACGGTGTTATCAATCCCGCTATTGAACAGGAAAAAGGAACCAGTTATGAAGTGGGCGGACGATTTTCCCTATTCAAGCATACCTTGAACTTGGGTACAGTACTGTACCGGATGGACATCAACGACCTTTTGGTCGCGGATCGTGTAGGTGAAGACCAATTTATCGGGCGAAATGCTGGGAAAACGCGCCACCAAGGCATTGAACTGGATGCTAATTATCGAATCAGGATTTGGAAGCATTGGATGGTATTGCCATACCTGAGCTATACCCTGAACGACCATAGCTTTGTCGATTTTGTGGATGGGGACGATGATTTTTCAGGGAATCCCCTCACCGGTGTGCCTAAAAACCGCATACAATCGGGGATTGCCCTACGCCACGCTGAAGGGGTGACGGTGACGCTGAACCACCAATATGTAGATGACATCCCCTTAACGGATGCCAATACCATACAGAGTGAATCGTTTCACGTGTTTCGGCTCAATGCCCGTTACCGGACCACACTTTTCCACAGCTTGCGACTGGCCATAAACGGGGGCATCAACAATCTCTTTGATGAGACCTATGCCCAATCGGTACTGATCAATGCGACAGGTTTTGGTGGGGCGGAACCTCGGTATTTTTATCCGGGTAACGACCGCAATTGGTATGGGGGCGTACAACTCTCCTATGATTTTTGATTTCTAGTTGTTGTACAACCTAAACAACATATCAACATTGACTAATCCTGTAGCTGAATAGGCAATTATAGCAATTGTCTTACGAACAAAAAGAATTTATCTTAAAATGTAGTATTTTTTGAATGACAATCATATTTTAACCCTAAGCGCAATTTAAAAAGGCCTTTATTTGGACAAATCGGAAAACATATTTGAACTTATTCAGTATCTAAATGGGCAATCTGAATTTTTATTTGACAACCTGATCACTTGGTTTATTTTCTATTGCTCCCTGAACCTAACCGGACTTATTTCTGGATACTTGGCAATATTGAACGCAGATAAAATTGATAACGAAGAAATCTTAAGCTTAAAGGATCAATTATTGTATTGGGGTTCTATTTCTTTTTATTTTTCTACATATGTAGCAATTATAGGAATGATGACATTGATTGCATTTTTTGTAAATAAACAATCAGAGATCGATCGGCTAGTGGATAAGGTAAATTCAGACATACTGACAATACCCTCCTTCACAACACCGTACTGGACTTTTATTACGATTACTTTATTGTTCGTAACAATCGTCTTTTCATTTACAATAATGTGGTACAGGATACGCTTAAAAAACCGATTTGAAAGCCCTTACCATGTAATTTTTAATAAAAAGAGTTTGAAAAAGCAGTAGGTAGTACACCCCACAAACCGACATATATCAAAAACTGCGATATGTCGATGGCAAAAGTCGCCCTAATGAAAGTACCCTATGATAAAATCGGAACCAACTATAACCTGACCCGAAAGGCGGACAAGTTTTTGACCCAGAAATTTTTGCAGTATCTCAATCCAAAACGTGGAGGGATATATTTAGACATTGGGTGTGGAACGGGCAACTATACCATTGAACTTCAAAAAAAAGGGGGGCAATTCATTGGGATTGACCCTTCCCAAAATATGCTGGAAAAAGCAAAAAGAAAAAACACTGCCGTTCATTGGAAAATGGGTTCCGCTGAAAATACCGGACTTCCGAAACATCATGTGGACGGGATCATTGCCATTTTGACCATACATCATTGGAATGATTTGCAATCTGGGTTTACAGAACTATGCAGCATACTGAAAACGGAAGGCAAAATTGTCATCTTTACTGCCACACCAGCACAAATGAAATCGTATTGGCTCAATCACTATTTTCCAAAAACGTTGAAAGCTTCCATTGTTCAAATGCCCAGTTTGAAGTGTATTGAAACAGCGATGAAATGTATTGGAATCCAAATTTTAGAAACAGAAAAGTACTTTGTACGACCTGATTTACAAGATAGCTTTCTTTATTGTGGCAAACATAATCCTGAACTTTATCTTGACGCACAAATCAGACAGGGAATTTCATCATTTTCCTCTCTGGCCAATGAGGCTGAGGTTATACAAGGATTGTCGGAGTTGCGAAAAGATATCGGTAGTGGTAAAATCAATGACGTCATAAGGGCCTATACTTCTGATTTTGGAGATTACTTATTTGTCGTGGGAAAAAAGTTGATGGTCAATACACTGAATAATAAAACACTGCCTCGACAACAACGCTAAAATTTGTTACTTTTAAACAAACACTTTAGCCATGGCATGTCCGAACACCCGAATTCGAAAAACTGGAACCACAAACGCTTTTACTGGCTTTTCCATGTTTTCAAAAAGTGATGCTGTAAAAGATGCCAAGCAAATTGGCGATGCCTTGGCCAAAGTCGCAGCAGATGCTTGGTTTGCCACCAAAAGCTGTGAAGCCCCATGCGAAACCGTCACCAATACCATAGTGCGGGTGCGGGTCACTGCCCCGATCAAAAGAGGTTGGCAGTTTATGTTCCTATTTTTTTGGATCATTCCCGTCCCCATTTTTCTCTATGGTTGGAAAGCCCCTGCCCTAGCCGATTGGGAAGCGTTCTTTATGTGCCGCAACAAAGGGCAGGTTGTCGGTATTCAAGACATTGACGAGCCATAGCACTCTCCCTTGGCCACTTTTGAACCATGTTTAGGGGCTTAGCCGTCGTTTTGTGCCCATTCGCACTTATTTTTTATGGCTGTGCCATCTTTTAGTGCTATCTACACACCATCTTTTCTTAAAAATAAAGTATTTTAACTGCACTTGGTATAAACAAGACAAGCTGATACATCATTCATAAAAGTTAACACCGATGAAGGTCTTTTCACATTACATCCCTTGCCTGCTGTTCCTTTGGTTTGCCCATGGCCTCAGTCAAAAACGACAACAGGTCGACATTCCTGATTTTTACCTCGAACAAGCCATACGCAGTCATTTTGACAAACCTACGGGAGCAATCACAGCAACCGACTTGCAATCATTGACCCGCTTTGTAGCGGTCGGTCGGGGAATCACCTCGTTGAAGGGATTGGAACATGCCAAAAACCTGACTTATTTGCGATTGGACAACAATCATATAAAAGACCTTTCCGCTTTGGCTGATTTGGTTTCCCTAACCTACCTCAATCTCAATGGAAATGAAATTCAAAGCCTAGATCAAATACGTAACCTGAGCCGTCTGAAGACCCTTTCATTTGATAGAAACCAAATTACCGACATTTCGGCACTGCACAAGCTCAAAAAACTAAAAAGCATCACCGGGCATTTCAATGACATCACCGACCTATCGGTCATTGCCAATTGGAAACAGTTGACCCATTTTAATATGGGCTTTAATCGGTTGAGAGATTTGACCCCATTCAAAAAACTGGACAAATTGGAAGGCATATGGATCCCTGACAATCAAATTGATGATATCGGTGCATTGTCGCACTTGCTAGATCTTGAGGTGCTCATTCTTGAAAAAAACCCCATTTCAGATATTGCTGCACTTTCAGGTTTGACCAAAATCGTTCAGCTCAACCTCATGGACACCCAGATTACAGACTTTGGCCCTTTAGCCAACATAACGTCAATCGGGGTACTGGTATTGGGGCAAAACGATATAACCGCTATTGATTTTCTCAAAGGGTTGACCAATATCGAATGGCTTGACCTGAGGGATAACCAAATTACCGACATCTCTGTATTGAAAAAACTGCCAAAGCTCAAAAAACTGTTCCTGTCGGGCAACGCAATTCGTTCCATAGTTCCGCTTGCCGACCAACACCAGTTGCGTTGGGTCTTGCTTGAAAACAACCAAATCGATAATCTCTGGCCTTTGTACAACTTAACGGAACTTACCGACCTTATGCTCCACAACAAACCCCTTACCATCACAGCTACTTTAGCCGACACCAACAATACGGTCATACAAAAAATTAAGTCTGATGGAAAAAATGTGGCACTGAACCCTTTTGAAATCAACTCCATCTACCAAATGGAACCCAGTAAAAAATTGAAATAACCTCATGCATTTACCACTCTTGCCCCCTATGGCACACACTTTCTGTTGCCATTTTTATACATGGTTTTCCTGTATGGCCCTAAAAACCATACGGATGAAAAAAATGATGGTCCCCTTCTTTTTCTTGGCCATTGTAAGTATCTCTTGCAAAAACAAGGCAGCGCAAACATCCAAAATAGCATTGGCAAAAGAATACTATGCTGTTCTGAATACTTCTGATCATTCAAGGATCCCCTTGATATTAGCAGACAGTATCATTACCAAGGAAATTGATTATAGCATGCGGTATTCACAAGCCGACTATGTGGAGTTCTTGAAATGGGATGCCGTTTTTGAGCCCGAATACTCGATTCTTGATATCAAACAGGTAAATGGAACTGTAGAAGCCAAGGTGTCAAAAAAAGACCAAAGAATACTTTTTCTACATGAGGCTCCGACCGTGACCCATGAAGTCATTCGATTTGCAGGCAATAAAATAACCCATGTTGAAATTAATGCCTATGTAATTTTTGATGATACCATATTCAGTAAGAATAGGGAGATGCTTTTGGATTGGGTGGATAAGCACCATCCTGAACTGAACGGTTTTCTGTACGACCAAACTGAGCAAGGTGGCTTGAATTATCTAAAGGCCATTAAATTGTACAATACGGCGAATCAATGACCCACACTCAAAAAACAAGGCACTACCTAACCTTTGCGATGTTCTTTTTTATGGCCTTCACCATCATGTTTTGTGATTCGTACAACCCTAAAACCATATTGACCCCAACTGGTGCGCGTATAGACAATACAGGCCTGAAGAAATTCATTGCCGCCCAAATGGCGCAGTACCAAGTACCTGGGCTAGCCATTGCCATTATCAACGGCGATAGCATTGTCTTTCAGGAAACCTTTGGTGTCACCACGATGGGGAGTTCAGAAAAAATGGGTCAAAAAACAATATTTGAAGCTGCATCCCTCTCTAAGCCCCTATTTGCATATTTTGTCATGAAGCAGGTTGACAAAGGCCTATTGGATCTTGATACCCCCCTATACCAATATGTGGATTATACCGACATCATACACGACCAACGTTATAAGCTGATCACCCCGCGTATGGTGTTGTCCCATACTACCGGGCTTCCCAATTGGAGGTCAGGGCAGCTCAATTTTCGTTTTGCCCCAGGTACACGTTATGCGTATTCTGGAGAAGGTTTTCAATATCTTGCCCGTGCCACCGCACAAGTAAACAACGTAGATCGCGATGGGCTTTTTGAGGTATTTGAACGTGATGTCGCCCAACCGCTAAACGCCACAAGGCTGTATTTTTACTGGAACGAAGATGTGGCCCAACATAAGGCCACAGGGCATCGAGAAGGAAAGGTGGGGTCCAATGGCCCATCAGACTTTCGAACCGAAGAATTTGGTTCAGCACATAACCTACATACCGATATTGAAAGCTATGCCCGTTTCATTGCTGCAATACTTTCGCAAAAAAACCTTTCTGAAGGGGCTTTTCAAGAGATGCTGAAACCTCAAGTGGCCATCCCGACCGAAGATTATGAGAGCGTGGTGTCGGGCAATACCCGTTGGAGTCTCGGTTTTGGGGTGAAAGAGACCCCCAACGGCCCCATGTATTCCCATGGGGGAAACAACGGTTTTTTTACGGCCTATATGCTGTTTTATCCTGAAAGGGAATTTGGTTTGGTATTGTTCTCAAACTCTGAAAAAATCATGTTCTCTAATTTTACAAATGAAATTGCTTCCTATCTTCAAACAGATTTGCGTATGGACTTGGGCGCTTTGAACCGATTAATGGCCAAATACGAATAAACATGAAAAAAAGTACAGTTCTTATACTACTATTGACCATCGGCATTTATGGTTTCGCCCAAAAGCCTAGGGGTAGGGACCTTAAAATTCCGTTTGAAGGTACGCCAGGTACGTTCAATGCCATCACCGATGTCACAGGGGTTGAAGTCGGTTACAGCACCCTAATTTCAGGAGAGGGGAAAAACATTTTAGGAAAAGGACCGGTCAGAACCGGGGTGACAGCCATATTTCCTAGGGGCAAAGCGAAAAAGTTCAGCCCTGTCTATGCCAATTGGTACAGCTTGAACGGTAATGGTGAAATGACGGGTACCACTTGGGTAACAGAATCAGGTTTTTTAGAGACCCCCATACTGATCACCAACACCAACAGCGTGGGTATCGTTCGTGATGCCGTATTGAAATGGTATGTGGATACAGATTGGTACCGTGGGGAAAATTGGTGGTATACCTACCCGGTAGTGGGAGAAACTTATGATGGTTTTTTAAATGATATCTACGGTTTTCATGTTCAAGAAAAACATGTACTTGAGGCGATTGCCGATGCATCGGGTGGCCAGGTCAAGGAAGGAAATGTCGGTGGCGGCACGGGAATGCTATGCCTTGGTTTCAAGGGAGGGACTGGAACGGCCTCGAGAATCGTAACGGTGAAAGATACCACTTATACCATAGGTGTACTGGTACAGTCCAACTTTGGATCCAAAAAAAACCTAAGGGTTGCTGGTGTACCTGTGGGTCAGGAATTACGGGATACCTTAGATTATATCTACAAGGGCCCTCCGCAATCACGAAGGCAAGAGGGTGATGGCTCCATCATTGTCGTCGTGGCTACAGATGCCCCATTGCTCCCCCATCAATTAAAGCGCGTCGCACATAGGATTCCGCTCGGTATTGGGGCCGTTGGGGGGTATGGAAGCAATGGCTCTGGCGATATCTTTATTGCCTTTTCGACAGCAAATGAAAACGCCTTTGACCGCGATACGACCACAATGGTAAAAACGATGCCCAATGATCGATTGACCCCCCTGTTTGAAGCGACCTCCCAAGCCGTTGAAGAAGCCATCATCAATGCAATGTTGGCCGCAGAAACCATGGAAGGAATACACGGCAATAAGGCCTATGCCTTGCCCCATGAACTATTGGTCAAGGTCTTACAACAGTATAATCGGATTGATTGAGACAGTATGACCAACAAAACCCACAACTGGCTTTTGCAAACGCCTTTGTATTCTTAAAAAACAAGATGAGTAAATCGAATATTCTATGGCAATATCTGAAAACGACAATTCACTTTCTTTGATCCAAAAACACAATGTTGAGTTTGTAAACCTGTTACAAGAAACCGAATACGGCAGATGGTTGTTCGCTAGCGAAATGCTTCCTTCTGACCCTTTGGATGCCTATGTGTTTTTAGAGGTCCATTTGTCCAAAGCCTTGGACCAATCTTACGAACGCCATTTCGAAAAAAAACCTTCATTGCGAGCCAAGCTAAGCAAACAGTGGAAAACCCTTGTGGGATGGAGCAAAAGACATTTGCTCCCCGAGCTTGCCAAAAAAATCAACGGCTATATCAAAAATGCCATCTTACCACAATCACAACGTTCTGAATGACACTTTTTACCCTTCGCTATTGCACTGCAACGGCATCTGTCTATAAATGATCCCCTCAACTTTAGGCCCACCAATGGATTTTCTAAAAAAAGTAGTGCTTTTTATGTAATTTCAGACTTCTCGCCATTGTGGCATATTCGAACAAAAAAATAGATGATCAAAGGACTATACGAAACCCATTTATTTGTGGAACAGCTTGAACGCTCCATTGAATTTTATGGAAAGACCCTCGAATTGAAACAATGTCGTTATGAAGCGGAACGAAAGGCCGCTTTCTTTTGGATCGGAAAAGACAAACAAGCCATGTTGGGATTATGGGAAAAACCAAAGGAAGAAATCGATATACGCCATTTTGCGTTTGAATGTGAACCAGAATGGGTTTTAAATGAATCCATAGCCTATTTAAAATCGCGACACCTGCATTGTCGTAATTTCTTAAACGACGGAACAGAACGGCCTATGGTCTTTGCCTGGATGCCCGCAATTTCAATCTATTTTGATGACCCGGATGGACATACCCTTGAATTCATTGGAATTTTAGATGGAAAAGGAAACCCAAGAGAGGGTATTATTTCTTATGGGCGTTGGCTGGCACTTAGACAAAATGAAAATCAATAAATATATCCGATGGTCATATGATTTGGTCAAGCTTAAAAGAAATGACACATCCTGTTCTTAAAATGATGGTATTGCTCTTCTGTATCAGTGGTTGTGATACCCATAAGCCAAGCGCTACCGATCATCAAGAAAAGCAGAATCAGCTTTCCACGAGTGATACCACCCCTAAGGTTACCGGCATTGGGGGAATATTCTTTAAAGCCAAAGATCCCAGAGCAATCAAAAAATGGTATGGTGACAACCTAGGTCTTTCGGTCGATGATTTTGGCTCCCCTTTTGAATTCAGAAATGCCCGTCGTCCCGAAGAGGTCAATTACCTCAACTGGGACGCTTTCAACGACTCCACCGACTATTTCAATCCCTCAGAAAAAGAGTTCATGATCAACTATCGGGTACAGCACATTGAAAAATTGGTAGAAAAACTAACGCAGAATGGGGTCACCATCATTGATGAAGTTGTCACTTATGACTACGGTAAATTTGTGCATATTATGGATCTCGAAGGCAATAAGATTGAGCTATGGGAACCTATTGACAGTGTTTTGGCCAAAATGGGAAGGGTAACCACAAAATAAGGCTATAAGACCCTGGCTGGTACCTTAAAGGCATCTTTTTACCTGTCAGCCCGAGCTGCCTCCCCCAACAAGGGCATTGAAAAAAAGGTGACCAATTGCCTTGGCCACCTTTTCAGTGTTTCCATTTTATGTGTACACTACGCCAGATCAAAGCGGTCGAGGTTCATTACCTTGTCCCAAGCCTTGACAAAGTCTTTGACAAACTTGCCTTGGGCATCATTACACCCGTAAACTTCGGCTATGGCCCGCAACTCTGTATTCGAGCCAAAGATGAGATCCACTCGGGTGGCCCTCCACTTCAGCGTACCAGAAGTACGGTGGTGGCCCTCAAAAACGTACTCATCGGCATCAACTGCTTTCCATTCAGTATCCATATCCAACAAGTTCACAAAGAAATCATTGGTCAATGCCCCTGGAGTGTCGGTAAAGACCCCATGTTGTGAACCATCGTAATTGGCATTCAAAGCACGCATGCCACCAACCAAAACGGTCATTTCTGGTGCGGTCAATGTCAGCAACTGTGCCTTGTCTACCAACAATTCTTCGGCCTTTACACTGTAATTGCCTTTCAGGTAGTTTCGAAACCCGTCTGCCACAGGTTCCAATACGTCAAATGATTCAGCATCGGTCATGGCCTCGGTAGCATCGGTACGGCCTGGGGTAAAGGGAACCGTAATTCCATACCCCGCATCTTTAGCTGCTTTTTCAACAGCGGCACAGCCTCCCAATACAATCAAATCGGCTAGTGATACTTTTTTGTTTCCGTTTTGGGCCTCGTTGAATGTTTCCATGACTGTGGTAAGTGCATCCAAGACCTTCCCCAATTGTACTGGGTTGTTTACGGCCCAATCGTTCTGGGGGGCCAAACGTACCCGGGCCCCATTGGCACCGCCCCTTTTGTCAGATCCGCGGAATGTTGAAGCTGAAGCCCAGGCAGTGGATATCAACGCTGATACCGTCAAATCGGTACCCAAGATACTTTCCTTTAACTGTGCAATATCATTGGCGTCAATCAATTCGTGGTCTACCACAGGGATGGGATCTTGCCAGATCAGCTCCTCTTGTGGCACTTCAGTGCCTAGATAACGGGATACTGGCCCCATGTCACGATGGGTCAGTTTGAACCATGCCTTTTGGTAAGCTGTCTTAAACTCGTCAGGATTTTCTAAAAAGTGCCTCGAAATCTTTTCATAGGCGGGATCCAAACGTAAAGAGAGGTCGGTGGTCAACATAAAGGGGGCATGTTTTTTTTCAGGATCATGGGCATCGGGTACCGTTGCAGCACCGGCACCATCTTTGGGCTTCCATTGCCATGCGCCACCTGGGCCTTTTTCAACCTCCCATTCATATGCGTATAGATTCTCGAGATATTTGTGGCTCCATTTCACCGGAGTATCTGTCCAAGCCCCTTCGATGCCACTGGTGATGGTATCAGCCCCCTTACCGCTGCCAAAGTTGTTCTTCCATCCCATGCTCTGCATTTCAATGGAAGCCCCAGCAGGTTCGGCCCCTACAAATTCAGCATCACTGGCAGCACCATGGGTCTTGCCAAAGGTATGCCCACCAGCAATCAAGGCCACAGTTTCATAATCGTTCATGGCCATACGGCCAAAGGTTTCACGGATGTCGTGTGCTGCCGCTACAGGGTCTGGATTGGCATTTGGGCCTTCAGGGTTCACATAGATCAATCCCATATGGGCGGCACCCATCTGCTTTTCAAGCTCTCCTTTTTCATTGTAACGGTCTTTATTGCCCAACCATTCGGCCTCAGAACCCCAATAAATATCTTCTTCAGGTTGCCAGATGTCTTCACGGCCACCAGCAAAACCGTACATGGGCAATCCCATGGATTCGTGGGCCACATTGCCTGCCAAGATCAACAGGTCTGCCCATGAGATGTTCTTTCCATATTTTTGTTTGATGGGCCATAAAAGCAATCGCGCCTTATCAAGATTTGCATTATCGGGCCAACTGTTCAGGGGTGCAAAACGCTGGGCTCCGGTACCCCCACCACCTCGGCCATCAGAGATACGGTAGGTGCCCGCGGCATGCCAGGCCATACGGATAAAAAAAGGGCCATAATGCCCATAATCGGCCGGCCACCACTCTTTACTATCGGTCATCAAATCGGTCAGGTCTTTTTTTAATGCGGGCAAATCCAAGGCCTTGAATGCTGACGCATAGTCAAAGTCTTCATCCATAGGGTCAACCAGACTGGAATGTTGCCTTAAGATGTTTAGGTTTAAAGCGTTGGGCCACCAATCTCGGTTGGTCGTACCCCCACCTGCTGCTTGTTTGAGCTCCCCATTTAAAAAGGGGCATTGGCTCGCATCGCCATTTTTGTGAGTATCCATAATAACGTTGAGTTTTGTGTTCTCTAGCTTAAAAGTACTGTTCTCACCTTTAAAATGAAGGCTTGTACCATTTTTTTGAGTTATGTCGATATTACTAATGACTATGGTGATGCAAAAAAGTATTGGTTTTGGTTATCTTAGGGGTATAGTGGATATATGATCAATGATCATATACCATTGTTGGGCAACATTAGAAAATGGCAAATTACGTAGTCTTAGATACTTCAGTATATAGAGAACTTGGTCTTAAATTCAATGAAAACTTGGACTATAGAAATTTGTGTGCATTTACAATGAATACTGACGGAGAAGTTCTTCTTTCTCTAATCGTTTTAGAAGAGTTCAGTAATTATTATGAATCTGTTTTGGACTCTAAAACTAATGCCTACCTGAAAGCAAATAAGGATTTGATTCGAGATCCTTATTTCGACTCACCCGAAGAGATTGAAAAGGAAGTCAAAAAAAAATTTGATAAGGCATTAAATCACTTTAGAGAAACACTAAAGAACGATCCAATTCATGAAACCCGAATATCAATACTTAAACCAACCATGATAAGTGGGCTAGAAATTGCCAAGTTCATATTAGATAGCAAAGAAACTAAGGATAGTAATTTTCAAATACGCGATTACTTAATTTGGGATTCGGTTTTAAACTTTGCCAAGTCAGAAAATGAAGATAGAGTAATGAAGCTTGGTAGAAGAACGGTGACTTTTGAGAAAAGTTTAGTCACCTTCATAACAAAGGACAAAGGGTTTGGAGAAAACGAAATATTTCAAAATTTAAAAAAGGAATATGACATTGACAATCTTGAAATCGTTTCCTCTATTTCAGAATTCCTAGAGAATAAAGGTTTCTATTTTGATTTTGTTACAACTGAATTAATAAAACAAAAAATTACACCAAACAGAATTCTGAAAGACCTGACGAAAGACATTGGAGCTTTATTGAGTTATGTAAGTGAACGGTACCACAAGAACTGCTATGAAAAAGAAGTAGTGAGCTCTGAAATTGAAAATGTCGAAGTTTTAGAAAGCTACACATACATAGATTCAAACGATGGGAAGCATAAGTTCACCGCAAATCTTAAGGTTTGGGTGAAAGTCGTTTTTGAAAAAGATGAAGAAGGATATGAAGAGCGACAGAATATTGATAAAAAAAGATGGGGAAGTTTAGAAACATATGACAATGAGAAAAGACCTTATTTTCAAAAACCTTTATTGTTTTTGTATGGCGGTCTTGTTAATGTTGAACGCAAGACAATTAAGAGCGTGAAATTTTTAGACTATATGCCCTATATGTATTTAAATGAATAAAAACGTTGCCCAACAACACCTATACGCAATGCCCTTCGGGACACTGCGCATAGCCAAACCGTTATGCTCAATTGAAATGACCGTAGAACAGATTATAGAGTTGATAAAAATCCTTGTATGGCCAGTGATAGCCTTAATAGTATATATTACTAATATTCGAAGATTTAAATCAATTTTTAAATCGCTTGAATCTAGAATAAAATCAGGTTCTGAGGTAGAAGTTCCAGGTGTAATTAAAGTTGGGGTTGCATTATCTCTTCCTGAAGTAAAGCAAAACGAAGACGTTACTGATGAACATTTGGCTCTAATCCATTCGAGTTGGAGATATCAACGAAAAGATAAAGAATTTGGAAAAAGAATGTTTGGGATACAAGTAATTGTTCAAGGGCAAATTTCTGCTCTTGATAGAATTGAATATGTGAAATATAAACTAGATTCAACCTATCCTAATTCTATTCAAAAAAAATATGATAGAACACGAAATTTTGAACTAAAAGAGCTTGC
>JBCDBD010000006.1:0-115085 GCA_039184335.1 Bacteroidota bacterium
CAAAACGTGAACTTGTGCCATTGATAAAGGAGATTCACTACATCAAAAATTTTGTGCAATTGCAGATTATACGGCTTTCACATAGCGAAAATGTAAAACTTAGGATCAAGGGAGATTATGACAGTAAAAAAATCCCGCCCCTATTATTGATCCCTTTTGTCGAAAATGCATTTAAATATGGAACTGATTTTAAGGGAAGGACTGATGTCAACATTCACCTCGAGGTGATTGACGACACGCTTTTTTTTATCGTGAAAAATAAAATTGGTGTCTATAATAAGAACACCGAAAGCTCAGGAATTGGGTTAAAGAACATTCAGAGCAGATTGAAACTATTATATCCTGAAGAACATGTTTTGAAGATTGCGAAAGAAGAAGGGTATTACAACGTGCAATTGGAATTAAACCTCTCCGAATGAATTGTGTTATCATCGATGACGAGCCCTTGGCATTGGGCATCATCAAATCATATTGTCAAGATTTGGGCGGCTTGACCGTAATCGGATCGTTTACCAATCCTCTAGAAGCCATAGATATCATATCAAAAGAAAATATTGACCTGGTTTTTTTAGATATTGAAATGCCACAGATCAACGGAATCGACTTCATCAAGACCATTGAAAAAAAACCGTTCTTTATCTTCACCACAGCCTACCCCCAATATGCCATAGAAGGCTTTGAACTCAATGCAGTTGACTACTTGGTAAAGCCCATACCCTTTTCAAGGTTTGTAAAAGCCATAAACCGAGTCAAAGAGCTTCATGAACTCAAAAACACCGGCACGACCAACACGGTTCCTGCTGCAGGTGAAACGAATACCTCACAGTTCATTTTCGTCAAATCGGATTATGACAATATTCGCATCAACCTTCATGATATCAAATACATACAAGGCCTAAAAGATTACCTGAAAATACACACCAATGACACAAGGCCTATCTTGACCCTTATGAATTTCAAGGATATTTTGACCAAATTGTCCCCCAATGAATTTTTACGTGTCCATCGCTCTTTTATTGTGAACATCAACCGTATCGACTCCATACAACGTAGTAAAATTGTCATTGACGACATTCGTATTCCCATAGGGGACAGTTATAAAGATGAGTTTTTACGGCGCTTGGGCATTTAAATCAAAGGGGGAATTTTTCAAATGCTTCTGCACCTATCTTTATCGCTATCGTTACTTTATCTGTATCGATGTTCCTGACCAAACATCATGTTGGGCAAAAAACATGGTTGTTCACCATCTTCCCTTCAGAACCTTGAAAGGATTTCAGGCCCTACGTCAAGTGATTTTCCCAGTAATTGCATCACTACTTTTCGCCCATTGTCCCCATTGGTCAACGCAATCAATCCACGTTTTGATTTTGGCAATAAGAGTACGATGGCATTTACCCCTTTATCACTACCCGCATTTAAAAGCGCGTATTCACCATGGGGCAGGTTTTCAAAAACGATCCATCCCAAACCAAATGCAACCCCTTCCCTAACCTGGGATTTCGAGGCTATCATTTGTCGGTACACCCCCTCAGACACCCCCACTTGATTGAGTACGGCTATGCCGAAACCAGCCAGATCATCGACCGTGGTCATAAAATTATCTGCTGCACTGGCACGCTTTCTTTCTTCTATATCAAAGAGATAGGGTGCTTTGTTTAAATCATGGGCTATGGCTATTTTAGATGCATCGATACTATCATCCCAAACGACATGGGACTGTTGCATCGCATATGGGCCAAAGACCCACTGAACAGTCAATTCTGCAAATGATTTTTTAAATTTTCGGGTCAACGCTTCCTTTAAATACTCGAAGCCTTCGCCAGAATACTGTACTTGGGTTCCCGGCTGAAAATCAAAGGCAAGTTTTCCATCCGCATTCATAAAACGCCAGTTTTTGAATCCAGATTGATGCCCAAGTACATGCCGTGCCGTCAGCAATCGATGAAATGGATCTTCTTTTACATCAGGATCGACCCAATAGGTATGTAACGGTTCGTCTAAATAGAACAATCCTTCTGAAACCAAACGCAAGGTCAACCAAGTTGTAATTGATTTTGTAATCGATGCTGTATCAAAAATAGCGTCATTTCCGGCGACAACCCCTGCTTTAAGTTCTCCGATGACAAAGGCATCGGTTATCTTTCCGCTTTCGATCTTGCCGATGCCCAAAGCAGGAACATTGTTCTCGGCTATCATTTGCCGCAATTCCTCTTTAGCGGGGAGTTTCACTTTTTCTTGGGCATGAATGGCCATAACCCCAACAAATGCCAAAATGAATGGTCTGATTTTTTTCATGATATTTGATTTTACCCATTGACGATAGCTTATCAAGATTGTTACCCATTGAACCATTTCTGGGCATCAATCAAGTCAATTGGGGCAGTAGGTCATTGTTCGACCAAATATTCGAGTACTTTAGAAAAATCTGGGTCGCTATCCATGTTCCATCGGTAAAAATAGTAGTCCGCGTTTCTATCAACCTGTATGTCGGGCTGCAGCCCTCCATCCTGGGATGATGATTGGCGTGGATAATACCCCACCAATGGAATATCCACTTCAAGTTTGGTATAGGGTAATTTGAGCATAAAAAATTCACCTCCGTTTGTTCCCTTTACATTTCCTCCTGTCGAGGCACCGACCAGGGTGGCCAATTGGTTTTCTTTCAAATATTTGGCCAGGTAATAGGTAGCTGAGCTATTGGCAGCATCGATCAAGACCATTATTTTTCCCTCAAATGCATATTCAGAAGGTGATATGTTTAAATATCGTAGTGATGGGTCAGAAAATTCAAAGAAATCCAATGATTTTAACTTCACCGTACTGCCTCTATCAAAATAAGTGTTGTCCCAAGTTTCCAAATAGGGTCGATAGGCTTCTTTGACCGATTGGTAACGTACAAGTTGTTCGTCACGTTCAAGGCGCAAGGGTTTTGGGGTCAAATAAGCGAATAATTCCCAGTATACTTCCATAAGTCCTCCTTCATTTCCTCTTAAATCCAACACCAAGGTTGTACTGCCCTTATCTTTGGCTTTCTTGAAAAAAGCCTTAAGGTATGCCCTCCAGTCCATATCCATATTCCAAACGGCAAAGGTCTTTAGGTTCAATCGTGCTATGGAGTCTTGCCAAAAACCAGTTGACCATAGTTCACTGGGTGAAACAGCAATATTGCCATATTTCTGTTGCAACATTTCTTTTCTTTCGGCACGGGTTATCGGCGCCACCTTAATCGACCTTGCATAGCCATTTTCTGTAATGTCAAGGGTATAAAAACCATTGACCGGTGGAAACAGCATTGGAAAAATAATATCAAAAGCTTCGTACTTGCCCTCGCCCTTTACCGAAAAATCTTCATAAAACTTGGCGAGGTTGCTCCCATCTATGCGCCTGTAGTTTTGCAGACTGTCCAAAATGGTCCCAACAGGGATATTATTGACATTCAAAATAGTTGCCGATGGTTTTACGGCATTTCCACTAAGGTCTTTGTGAATGCGTATGCTGTTTGGAAGTAATTTTAGTGTGAAGGGTAATTTATCAGCCTTCTCGAAGAGTTCACTTCTGATGGCACTCTCTTGATTCCAATAATTTGGATAGGTATGTCCGCATTGGATCTTTGAGGTGGCCCTGTGAAGACTTAAAAAAGCCTCTTTTATGTTTCTGCTTTTTATAAATCCAGCCTCAGAACCTTCAAAATCACTTAGTACGCTATACCGGTCTTCATATCGGTATAGTCCAGGATGCAGGTCTTCGACCACAGCCCTGAACAATTTAAAATCAACAATCAGGGAATCTTTTTCCAAAATAGTGGGAAATTGGCCATGGGCATGGCCAAACACAATCAAAGCAAAAAGGCAAGTAAAATTTCTCATCCCCAAAACTAAGATTTGACCGACAAGGGTATTGCCCCTATTTACTTAATATCTGCCCTTTTTGATTGGCTTCGGCCATTTGCGACGGATTAAACCCATATGCCTTTTTAAAAGCCCTTGAAAAATGGCTTAGGTTGGTATAGCCTATAAAACGACCGGCCTCAGAAACCGATCGACCGGACAATAGCAGGCGATAGGCGTGATCCATTCGGTGTTGTGCGGTATATTTTGAAATGGTCATGCCATGCACCCCCTTAAAAATGGTCTGAAGTTTATCTTTATTGATGTTGAACGTAGCAGCAAGTTTCTGAATGGAGCCATAACCTTCTGAGCTGTTTTTGATATGATCGGCCACTCTAAGGATAGTGCCCAAATCATCAGGATGGTATTTTTTCTGGTTAAAGACATTGCCTTTTTCAACAATGATCTTTACTGTTGCCATGACGGCTTCGAGACACTTGACATGAACCTCCTTTTTTCGAAAAGCCCCCATGGGGCCTTCGGCTATCAAATACCGTAACGAATTGGCCAAACTGAACGACAGTTCTGTAATGATGAACAATGGTTTGTTGGGTTTTTGGAGTATGGTCGGCAAATCAACCTGGAGATAACTTTCAATCCAGTTTTTATCGACCATGACACTGATCTGTTCATGCCAAACATTTTTTTTGAACATCCCATGGGATACGGTTGAAGGCGTGGTCACATTTGCCCCATAATACAACTGGTTCAATCTTCGCGCTGATCCTACGACAAAACTACTGGTCGAACCGTTCAGAATGTATCCAAAGACCAATTGATCTTTGATAGTACTGTACAAACGCCCAATATTGATTTCGCGGTTGAACCTAAACTTACTCAACATTACCGAAAACCCCTCATAGGAATACGCCTCAACGGTACCACTTCCAATGGTGTCGGGCACTAAAAAGTAGTGCCCCAACCAATTGGTCTTGATAATATCCGCAATTTCTTTGGCCACGATCAAATGATCTTGAACGGGGTAACTAATCGTATCGATTGACATATTTTTTTAGCTCAAGAGACAAGGTAAACCCATGTTATGTTACACTTTTTTGAAAAGAACCTATGGTTTATTTGAACTTTATTTGTTGAAACGCTGATTGTAAATTATCATGGCTTTCCGAATACCACCCGCCTTCAAATCATTTGGACTATTTTGATTTGCAAGACTCAACTTGGCTTGTGGATTTCTATACCTCTTTAAGTTCCACCATCAATATTAAACTAGGAATCAAATAATGCTATGTAGTGCTTCATGTGGTTTCTTTCATTGCCATGCTATACCGTACTTTCACCTGTTGCAATGATTCAAAGAGGTATACATCGACCTCATAGTTATCTGAAAGAAATTCCCCAAAAAGAAAGAATTTTATCTCACTTCCACCATGTTTAAAGGGGTACGCTACCTTCGACTGGTATTTATGAGCCCCAACTCCGAATTGCACCATATTAGAACTCTTGTACGGTCGATTTGGGAGATTGCTTCTACTCTTTAATTTCCAAAGCACCTGCTTCTGTTGCAATAAAATGTGCGTTGATCTTTGGATTTGGGTGGATGTCAGTATATCCGGAAGGCCATTCGATTTTCAACGAATCTATGCGAGTTGACCTGTCCAATCCAAAATGTAGCTCATAATCGTTCTGACTGGCGTAGCCCGTAACCGGATACATCCATCGGTACTGTATTTTTTTATCGGAAAACAGCGAAACTTTGGCCCCAATGCCAAATCGGTTACTTTTTGTTCCCCATAATCTAAGACTTACCCAGTTTTTACCTTCAGTAGTGTTTTTATAAAATCGGTTTACCTGATCACCACTTCCCCAATTGGCGACAAAAATATCGAGGTCGCCATCCCGATCAAAATCGGCATGGGCCATTCCGGCGGAGGTATCCGCATGCTTTGTAAGGTGTCCGCTGAGATCTTGCACAAAACTCCCGTCACCATTGTTCAGATAGAAAAAATTGAACATTTCAGGCCTGTAGGTGCCGTTGGCAACATAGAGGTCCAAATCCCCATCATTGTCATAATCCCCCCAGGAATGGCCTTTGGAGGCTCCTCCGGTCTGTTGGGATACCGGACCTTCTTTTACGGGGATCAATCGCCCTGAACCATCATTGTTATAGAGAAAATTCTTTTTGTCAAAGTTGGCCAAAAAAAGGTCCAAATCTCCGTCATCATCATAATCGGCCCAAGAAACGCCATAGGAGTAACCCACGTCTTGAACCAAATGCCCCTTTTCCACAGTTCTAAACTCCCAATTGCCCAGATTCATGTAATACGTGTTGGGAGCCTGAGCATTGGCCACATACAACTCAGGTAAACCATCTCCATTGGCATCGCCGCACGCACAGGCACGTGCACGGCCCGTCCCTGCTGTAAGTGTGTGTTTCTCCAAAAACTCAAAGTCCCTCCTCCAAGGTTTTTATATACCCTGTTGGGACCTTTTCCGGAGGCTACCACAAAAACATCCAAATCTCCATCGCCCTCAATATCGGCCCAGCAAGCCATAGAGGCTCGAATACCTTCTTCGGTCAAAGGATGGTCCGTAATCCGGACAAATCCAAGATTGTCTATATTATTAAAAAGGAAGTTAGGTTCATCGTCCCGGCCCACTACAAAGAGGTCAAGATCCCCGTCATTATCATAATCCACCCTATTGGCCCCCTGGGCACTCCCGCCATGCCTGACCAATTCAGAAAACATTTTAATTTCAAACCCACTTTCCGTCATTTTTTTAAAGCTTCCATTTCCATTGTTTCGGTATAGGGCATTCCATTGGCCATTGGAGTTGCTCACGTAAAGGTCCGAATCGCCGTCTCCATCATAATCGCCCCAGGCAACGCCACGCGATAGTCCACCATCTGTGGCAATCCTTCCTTCGGTAATTTCCTCAAAAATAGATGGGGCGGTGTTTTCTGGAGGGAATGGATCTGATGAATTATTGGCACAACTAAATAGGAAGAACGAAAGGTAGCTTGTAACGCCGAATTTAAGGTTAGATGCCATATAAATATCGTTTATTGCTAATAAACGAATTTAATTAAATTTACATTCAGGATGTGAAAGGTTTTGTTAATTTTAAAGCTCGTTGAAAGGTTTCTATGGCAATTTTGAGGAAGGTTGTAATTGGATTCCTGTTGGGTTTGCCCTTGAAGGGTTTTACGCAAGGGGAACAGCTTCGATCGGAAAAGTGGGGAAAGGGTGCAGGCATGATGAATGTTGAAAGTGTGGTCTTTGATACCAAAAATAACAACTTGTATGTCTCAAACGGTGAAAATTATGCGCCGGGAACAAAGGGTTTTATTTCAAAGTTCAACGCCAATGGAGAATTGGATGCTCTAAAATGGGTAGACAAATTGAGCAGGCCAACAGGAATGGCCATTCATAACGATCAACTTTGGGTTGTTGATGTCGATCAACTCAAAGTCATAGACCTGACGATTGGGAAGGTAGTAAAGAGCTATCCCGAACCGGTGGAACATTCAGCACTAAACGATGTTGCCATCAATCCTAAAGGGGAAGTGTTTGTGACCGCTTCCTTTGAGCATGCTGTATTTAAGTTGGAAGGGGATACTCTTAAATTTTGGGTCCAAGACAAAAAACGACTAAAGTGGGCCAACGGTATCTTTGCCACTGATCATGAAGTCTGGGTAGGGGGAGCCTGGTTTTCAGCTATCAATATAGACACGAAGGAAATCCGGGAAATCAAATCAAACCCACCAATACAGGATATTGATGGGCTTTGGCCAGATGGTAAGGTGGGGTATATACTAAGTACGGTAGACGGCAGCTCCCTTTGGCATTTGGATGCACAAGGAAAATCGACATTGCTGGAACAAGGGGGCGATTATTTCGGGGACCTTCAATATGTTCCGGAAAATACTTTGCTCTATGTGCCACGTGGCGACCATAAAGAGAAACGCTACTATTTAGCAGTTTTCAAGCTCGAACAACCCTAAATCTATCTCCATTCGGCTTTAGCCTTCTCTAGGTCCACCCTGAATTCCGGATTTTCCCACATGGCCACCAGCATGCGGTGCGCCAACACCCTGGCGGCCTCCTCATCACTGGGGTAGTGGATACCCATGATCTCGCGCGATTCACCTACTTCATAGGCGAGCTCCAAAAATTCTGCTCTTTTTGCCGGAATCAACTCACTCCAGGTAAAGGCCTGGATATAGGCCCACAGTGTATGACCGCTTGCAAAGGAGGGGGAGGAAACCCGGGCCAGGGGCTGCAAGTTTGGCTCCAAATGGTAGGGTCGCGCCCGCAACAAGTGGTACTTTACGCTAAACTCCATAATGCGCATATCCCTGGTTACGCCCTGCAGCAATTTGGCGGTTTGGGGGTAGTTTTGAGGCACACATTGGTCCCCCATTACTGTTCTTCCTTCATAAAAAAGGTGACGCATGTTCTCCTCATACCGATTGTGGTTTTTTAGCACCGCAGCATGGGGCCAGTACCCAATGGGTGCCAAAAAGTTTTTGGAACGCTCCACCTGGGTCGGACTCCTTTTTCTTTGCCATTCCATAAGAAAATCCAATTCGGCACGGGTCTGGTCCGAAGAGTTGGCTGGAAAGCGAAGGCTCTTTTTAAGGGTTTCCACTTGGGCGGATGAAAGATAGGCAGGGGTGACCATGGTGTATATCAAACTACCGCTGCTATATTCTGAGGGAGGAAAACTTTTATTATCCAATTCAGTACGCTCTGGGTTGGGTGCTGCGCTAAGTTTTTGCAGGGTTTTGTAGTGTGCCTTAACTGGTTCCAAGGGAGCGATCTGTCCCCAAATTTGATTGAGACCTAATACGGCCATTAGGAGTAATGTTCTTTGAATCATAGGAAAGGTTTATATTATAAATCGTTAATAAGCGATAAACGAATTTATGGATTTACCAGAAAGTGTTATTGTTTTTAACAGCAAATTAATAGTTGAGCGGGGATTACAATTTAAGGGAATCCCTGAACTCTTCCAGCAGTTCTTTATTGAGGGTATAAAAGGTGAACTTGTCTTTGCTCTCGGTGGTAAAAAGGCCGGCTTCTTTAAGAATTTTTATGTGTTGGGAAACAGTGCTCTGCGAATAATCGAACATTTTCACAAGATCCTTGTTGCAGGTAACATTGTCCACACCCTGCCCGTAATTTTTGGTGCTGAGGTAGCGCACTAAAGCCACCCGCAAGGGGTGTGCAAGGGCATCGGCCACTATGGCCACTTTGTGGTCTGTGTCGTTAATGTATTTGCTGGTAATCTCAGCCCTGATCCTCATATGTATCGTTTACCGCAAATATACGGTATTCTAAAGGCTTAACTTTAGGGTTTAGGTGCAAGCAGTACAAAAGTTAATTGAGCCTCATAATCCAATCTGGATGATTTCTTAAATAATTTAACGTGAATGCGTTGTTATTTAAGTTGTTATGCGACAAATAGTGTACCAATACACCCTAATAAAAAAAGCCTAGATTCGCATCTAAGCTTTGTTTGTACCTCGGGTGGGAATCGAACCCACACTCCCGAAAGAACTGGATTTTGAATCCAGCGCGTCTACCAGTTCCGCCACCGAGGCAAATCGGACTGCAAAGCTAAAAAATAATTTTAGTTGGCGAAACCAAAATTCACACATTTATCCTTTAGCAAGCCAAATAAATTTTTAAATTTGCACCTCCTTAAAAAGAAGGAGGCCAAATAGCTAACTGATAAGAGATTACCATGCCATATCAAGTTCCTGAGCCTAAAATTTTTGCCTGTACCCAAAGTACAGTGCTTGGCGAAAAAATAGCGGCTGCTTATGGGGCCGAGCTGGGCAAAGTGAAATTTTCACGATATAGCGATGGTGAATTTCAGCCTTCTTTTGAGGAATCGATTCGTGGAGCCCGCATTTTTATTATCGGATCCACCAATCCAAGTTCTGAGAATTTAATGGAAATGTTGTTGATGCTCGATGCAGCCAAGAGGGCTTCTGCACGTCATATTACCGCTGTTATGCCCTATTTTGGATGGGCAAGGCAAGACCGTAAAGACAAGCCAAGGGTGCCCATTGCTGCCAAACTGGTGGCAAAAATGTTGGAAACCGCTGGCGCTACCCGCATCATCACCATGGATCTGCATGCCGATCAAATTCAAGGTTTTTTTGAAAAACCGGTCGATCACTTGTTCGCATCCACGCTTTTTTTGCCCTATTTGAAGCAGCTTAACCTAGAAAACCTTTGCATCGCCTCACCAGACATGGGCGGATCGAAACGGGCCTATGCCTATTCAAAGGCTTTGGAAAGCGATGTGGTCATCTGTTACAAACAGCGGGCAAAGGCAAATGTCATCTCAAAAATGGAACTGATAGGTGAGGTCAAGGGAAAAAATGTGGTTTTGGTTGATGATATGGTCGATACGGCCGGAACCCTTACCAAGGCAGCCGATCTGATGATAGAACGGGGTGCGTTAAGCGTCAGGGCCATTACCACCCATGGATTGCTATCGGGAAAGGCCTATCAAAAAATAGAAAAATCAAAATTGATGGAGTTGATCATCACCGATTCCATTCCATCGAAAAAAAATAGCAACAAAATACAGGTATTGAGCTGTGCCGGACTTTTTGCCGATGTGATGCATCGCGTACACCACAACACCTCGATTGCCTCAAAGTTTTTAATGTAGCCTTCGACTACGTTCAGGCCTACCACCTGGACATTTCGAAAAAGTAAATATCATTTAGTATTAAATAATTACGCATTTAAGCAATTATGAAGTCAATTACAATCAAAGGATCCCAAAGAGAAAGCGTGGGCAAGGTACCGACCAAGGCCCTACGTAATGCTGGAAAGGTCCCTTGCGTACTATACGGAGGGGAAAAACCATTGCACTTTTCAGCGAATGAACTTTCGTTCAAAAATTTAGTGTATACCCCCAACGCGTACACAGCTACGATTGCATTGGACAATGGGGAAACCTATGAAGCGGTATTGCAAGATATCCAGTTTCATCCGGTTACTGATAAAATTCTGCACATCGACTTTTATCAGCTCTTCAAAGACAAACCGGTCACCATGAACATTCCGGTACAATTGGAAGGAAACTCCCCTGGGGTACGAAACGGTGGACGCTTACTGTTCAGAAAAAGAAAACTATCGGTAAAGGCCTTGCCCGATCTGCTTCCTGATTTTATTTCTGTTGATATTTCATCACTAAGAATTGGAGGCAATATTTCTGTAGAGCGCCTATTGCATGATGACTATACCATCATGCACCCTGAAAACACCACTGTAGTACAAGTAAAGGCATCTCGTAATGCAGTTGCTGATGACGATGAAGAACTAGAAGAAGAATCAGCCGAAGGCAGCGAAGCACCTGCTGCTGAATCAGCAAATGAATAATTCTTTTTGAATGTTACATGGGCATCCCTTGGCTTTGGACTTGGGATGCTTTTGTATTTTTGGACGAAAACAAAAGCTCCATGTTCAAATGGATAACTGCCCTCTTCGGAAGCACACAAAATTTATTGGCTGAATCAGATTCCATGAAAAAATATTTAATTGTTGGACTGGGAAACATCGGTGACGAATACCAAGACACCCGGCATAACATCGGCTTTAAAATATTAGACCAACTGTCAGATGAGGAACGTTTTTCATTCAAGACCGATAAGCTGGGCACCACTGCCCAATTCAGGCACAAGGGCAAAAGTGTGCTATGCCTCAAACCTTCCACCTACATGAACCTAAGCGGTAAGGCCGTTCGCTATTGGATGGACAAAGAAAAAATTGCCTTAGAAAATGTACTGATCATTACCGATGACATCAACCTGCCCTTTGGCACCTTACGCCTCAAGACCAAAGGGAGCGATGGTGGGCACAATGGGCTAAAAAGTGTGCAAAATTTGCTACAGACGCCCAATTACAGTCGCTTTCGTTTTGGTGTGGGCGCTGATTTCGGGAAAGGAAAACAAGTGGATCATGTGCTGGGCAACTGGACCGTCGAAGAATCTGATCGTTTACAAGAGCGTTTGATAAAAGCCACTCTTTTAATTCGTTCTTTCGTTTTTTCAGGAGCCAAGAATACCATGAACCAGTTTAACGGAACCTGAACTCAAAGCACCTTAAAATCGAATATGCCTGAATCAGAAGTATTCCCCTGACCATCCACGGTAACCACACGCCAATAATAGACTACCCCGGCCATGGCATTCGCCATAGCCCCAAATGTACTCCCATCGGTTGAAACAAGCAGGTCTTGAGGCGGATTTTCGTTAGAAAAATATACTTCAAATTGTACAATGTCATCTTCTACATCAGTACCAGACCATGCCAATTGTACTTGACCCAATTCATTTATGGCAATTGTAGATCCCGATTTTGGCGCGATGATCTGAGCTGGAAAGGGGGCATAATTGGTTTGGGAGCCTGCATTGTAAAATAACCAATCTTCACTTACTGCCGTCTGGTTCGAACGTTGGTTTGTCGAAGTGACCGACCATGAGAATGGCGCACCTTTTTCAATGGACAAACTGGCTGCTGTAGCTGCGGTAGCTATCGTCTGTGTTATATTCGTATTAAGGTTCAATACGGTCAAAGTGTACGTATCAGTATTCGCCGATGACTGCCATTCAAAAGTGACCCGGCTTAAATCTTCATTGACATCCAGACCAGTTGTACATTCTGAGTTCTCAAAGGGAAAAACCAATAACGCCGCTTCTGGGGAGGGAGGTGGGCCATCATCGCTTCCACACCCCATCACCGTACATCCCATTAAAAACAACACGATTCGCTTTCTCATTTTTTTAGCACCTTAAGGGTTTTTTCAATTCCATTTCCTGACACATACAAATAATAGGTTCCCGTAGGCAATGCGGTGAAATCCATAGCTACACTACCCGCATTTATTTCTTTGGTTTCTTCACGCAACAAGGCACCGTTCGAAGCATACAAGCGAAAAACAGCATGACCTTCCATATCCGTTATGAAGACCGTTGCTTGCCCCGAAACAGGATTCGGAAACAAAAGAGGGCCATCAAACACAAAAAAAGTTTCCTCATATGTACCTTGGCAAGGCAATTCTGTAGACACACTAAGCTTGTTCTGCCCGGTTTTCGGAGTTAAAAAAACCAAGGTATCAGTGGTTTGGGTCAATACGCCATTCCACTCGATATCGTAAATCCCACCCCCGCCCAAATTGAGTGCCACAAGTTGGGAATCATTTAGAACGGCATCAACAGCCAATGGTGCAGGCTCTTCAACAATAATGTCAAAACAGGTCTCGCGATAGGTAATACTACCAGCACTGCCTGTAATACAAAGCGAGTAATGGCCTGCATCCAAATTCTGAAATTCTTGTGAACCATTGAAAACTGCCGTTTCATTGATAGCATCTCCCGAAAGGGTTACCATATAATCGATAGCGGTATCTGTTGCCGTAACCAAAACGGCACCGTTGTTATTGTTGCTACAGGTTTCGCTTTGTATTTCAACCAAAAAATTATCAGCTGGAAAATTATTGATGGGGCAACCACTGGTATCTACAGTTACTCCCTTTGGAGTACCCAAACAAAGATCGTCCCCGTCATCGAAAACACCGTCTTCGTCTTCGTCTGGCCTAAAGACCCCTTCTGCACAAATAGCTAAGGAGAATCCTTCCAAACTCCCTCCATCAGAAGGTGCTGTATCTTGAATTTCCAAGATCCATTCGCCCAATACCGACTCTCCCTTAAAAGCCGCCAACTCACCCAAGGGTAGTACCGTACCACTAATGGCTGGGGTACCACTACATGAAAAGTCAGATCCGCCATCATCAAAAATAGCATTGATATTGTTTCGATCGCCACAGCTGTTCGAAGTCAATACCACTCTTGTACCCGAAGGTGAGGTGATGCTAACAATCAAATCGCCCAAAAATGAGTGGGTAACATCTAAATCGACGGTCACATCAAAAACAGGTAAATCTTCTGCAAAAGTCACTGATGAAGAAATCACCGGGGTGCCGCTAGCCGAAATTGTTATGGGTAAACCGTTGGCAGAAATACTTCTGCACCCCAACGGGGTGGTTGAAAAACCAAAGGGTGGACCAAACATGCCCTCACCACAGCCATTTTTGGGCTTGACCCTCCAGTAATAGGCAGTTTCGGCTTCGAGGTTTGATGATAGATACGTATTGAAAGGTGTCGTTGCAGCTTCGATGACAGTGGTGAATCCGATATCAGTAGCTATTTCAATATCATAGATCGTATTATTGGTATCTGCTTCCCATTCAAATAATTGACTGATTCGGGTATTCGTAGAAAGGTCAACAGGTGATAATAGGGTCACCTCTTGAAAATCAGTATCGTAAACTGTGAGCTTTAACGTAACTTCTTTGGTCACCGAAGCTGAAGTGGCTATTATGGTCATCGGATAAACACCTGGGGCCAGAGCGGTCGTATTTGAAAAAGCAACCTCAACGGGTGTATTGTTTTCTGAAACTGTTGAGGGAGTGAATACCGTCGTGAGCCCTAATGGAACCATTGCGCTGAACGTCACTGTCTCTGTAAAGTCAGCATAGGTCTCATACATAAAGGGCACCATGATGTCTGAAGGCTGACAGACCTCAAAATCCACCTTATCAAAGTTCAAGACCACCGGCGTTTCTTGAATGGTGAAATTTGAGGAATTGATGGCAAAAAAAATATTGTTACTGGCTTTGACCATGAGTCTTGCCGAGTCAGTGGCATCTCCTGTTAGAAGAATCTCAGCTTCACCATCGTTACGTACATCTTCTGCCAGTAAAATTGGAAATGTATTGCCCCCGTCAATCGATAAAAAGACATCGACCGTTTCGGCATTTATAGGGGCCTGGTCGGTATTGGCGACATCCCAGGTAAGCTGTTGCACCGTACCGGCCCCATAGACTACATTGGAAGTTTGCGATGTGACCTTGAATGGCCCTGAAGCGTTGACCACCTTGACCTCGACCAATTCTGATGCCACTTGCCCCCCACCCAGTGCATTATCGCGAACGGTCAAGGCAAAGTTCATCATTCTTTGTATGTCGGAGACCGACTCCCATACCGAACTCTCTGTAGGGTTGACTTGGGTCAGATTTCCTTGGACCACCCTTTCCAATCTTGGAAAATAGCGTTCGGCATCCGTTGTGGGCGGCAGTGACCTAAAATTGGCCCCAACGGGATTATCTGGCCCGAATGTTGTTGTGGTCACCAAACCGTCATCAATTTGTTCCCATGCATAGGTCAGTGGATCATCATCAGGGTCTGACGCATTTCCTGCCAGCACAAATGCAGTGGATTTCGGAATGACGAAATCTTCAATCGGCTCTATCTGGGGAGGTGCGTTGGTCAGTGCAGTGGTTTCTGCACAAAAAATCGTCTGCACATAATCAGTAACTTGAAGTATGCTATAATAATGAAAGTAATCATCCCCGTTGGGAGCCACATTGTTACCATCGACAATACCTGCATATCCCATTATGGTTGTCCCACTTGCAGGTTCTGCTTGAACTCCCGAATTCTCAGAATCAAACGACCATGTATGGTTGGCCCCAAATTGATGCCCTAACTCATGGGAAACAAAATCAAGGTCAAAGATGTCGCCCTCGGGTTCAAATACCGATACAAAAGCACTGCCTTTTCTATTGTCAGAGCACACAGCCCCTATAAAACCCGCATTTCCATTGTTCTGTGCTTCTGAAGGTGCCGCATCAAACAAATGCCCTACGTCATAGTTCGCCTCCCCGATTGTTGAGGTCAATACATTTTGTACTTGAGAACCCAGATTATTCGTGTATGGGTCACTATCAGGGTCAGTAAAAACAATAAGGTCATTATTGGCTATCACCTCAAGGGTTATCCCCAAATCGGTCTCGAAAACTGCATTGACCCTGGTCAAGGTGGCATTGATGGCTGCCAAGGCATCTGCAACACTTCCACCATGGTACGCTGTATATTCCCCAGTGGTTGAAACGGCAATGCGAAATTTTCTCAAGGTTTGGTCTTCGACCAGTGTATGTTGGGGCAGCTTTAGATTTCGAATACGTTCTTTGGTTTCACATAGAAATTTTTTGTTCGAACCAAAATTTCCACGGGCATACACTACATATTGATCTTCATCCTTAGCTGCTTTATGAATGTAATGGGTTTCGCTACCGGTCATATTGACCACCATGCCCTGAAGTCCTTTTTGGGAGTTGCTGAACCTAATTTTACTGGTACCATCTTGACTGATTCCTGAATAGGACCTAATGGTAGGATATCGTGCCGAGAGCTCTGGATGAAAAACAGGGGTTTCCCGAACGCTATAGGCAATCAAATCCCCTTTTTGGTTTGGAAATATCACCAATTTAGTGATACTATCAGCCGTGACGTTGAGCTGTTTTTCAAAAAGACTTCTTTTGAGCTCAAAGAACCTAGCTGCATCGGCATCAATATCTTTCTGAAAACCAGCCATAAAGGTCTTTTGGGGAGTAATAGGCAGCCAATATGCATCCTGTGGGTAGACCGAAAACCAACACAAAAGCATGGATATTGAAAAAACAAGATGTAACTTAGCTTTCATGCAAAAAAGGGGCATTACGTCCATTAAAAGTAAGCCTTTTATTTTTTTATTCTGTGGAAACAATACAGGGTATTTCCCATTTCAACCAATCACATCAAACCATTATCACCATTGGTACTTTTGATGGGGTGCATATTGGCCATAGCGAAATATTAAAGCGTCTCATCAAAAATGCCAGAGGTTCAAATCTCAAGTCTGTAGTACTTACTTTTTTTCCACACCCAAGAATGGTATTACAAAAAGACACAGATTTGAAATTGCTGAACACACTGGGGGAGAAAATAAAAATATTGGAACAAATGGGGCTTGACTATCTCATTGTACAACCATTCAGCAAAGAATTTTCCCGTTTGACCGCCACAGAATTTGTAAGGGACATCTTGATAAATAGCCTCTACACAAAAAAGATCATTATTGGTTATGACCATCGATTCGGCAGAAACAGAAATGCAAATATTAAAGACCTTATCAACTTTGGATCCACTTATGATTTTGAAGTAGAAGAAATTACTGCCCAAGAAATAGATAATGTGTCAGTAAGTTCCACCAAAGTGCGAAAGGCACTTTTAGAAGGCAACGTGGCTACAGCGAACACCTATTTGGGTTACCCTTATATGCTTACGGGTACAGTTACCAAAGGCAAAGGATTGGGTAGACAAATGGAATTTCCGACTGCAAACATCATGGTTAAGGAAGCTTATAAACTGATTCCAAAAAATGGGGTGTACACAGTTAAAAGCAGTTATGATGGTAAAAAAATATTCGGCATGATGAATATCGGCTTTAATCCGACCGTTGCTGGGACCGAAAAAAGTATTGAGGTCCACTTTTTTGAGTTCAATGAAAATTTGTACAATAGCACATTGCAAATTGATATCTTAGACCGCATACGTGATGAACATAGGTTTAAATCAATCGAAGCACTGAAACTGCAATTGCAAAAAGATAAGGAAACATCGCTCAAATTAATTTCAAAGTAACAAACGTGTTGCATCAATTTCTTTTCAAAAAAATCGATAACGCCCAACTCATTGTCTTTAGGGTTCTTTATGGTATTCTGGTATGTGTTGAATGCTTTGGGGCAATTGGCACTGGCTGGGTCAGAAGAACATTAATCGAACCAAAGTTTACCTTTAATTTTATTGGCTTTGAATTTTTACAGCCTTTACCAGGTAATGGCATGTACGTTTACTTCTTTATTATGGGCCTATTGGGTGTGGCCATAACACTGGGGTACAAATATCGGTTCAGTGCCTTTGCATTTGCCTTCATGTGGGCAGGGGTATATCTTATGCAAAAATCTTCTTACAATAACCATTATTACCTTTTGGCCCTATTGGCTTTCATCATGGGTGCATTGCCCGCCAACAAAGATGCATCTATAGATGCGAGACTCAACCCTACGTTTCGTTCCCACTCCATGTACAATTACATCAGGTGGATCATTATTTTACAACTGTTTATCGTGTACACCTATGCGTCAATAGCCAAGCTTTATGGTGATTGGCTTGATTTCAGCATCATTGAAATTTTGATGAGGGCAAAGAAAGACTATTTTTTGATCGGTGAATTCTTACAGCTAAAATGGGTGCACAAAATTGTGGCCGTGTTCGGAATCATCTTTGATCTGATGGTAATTCCTGCCCTGTTGTGGAAACCTACAAGAAAAATCGCTTTTGGGCTTTCCATCTTTTTCCATCTTTTTAACAGCTATGTCTTTCGCATCGGTATTTTTCCTTACTTATCATTGGCCTTCTGTGTTTTCTTTTTTGAACTCAAGACCGTTAGAAAAGTTTTCTGGTTTTTATTGAAAAAGAAAAAAGTAGAGGTTGAAGAAGGTATACATCCACCCAAAAACCACAAATGGATCCTAGGTGCCCTTGGAGTGTATTTTACCATACAGTTGCTGCTGCCTTTGAGACACCATACCTTTAAAGACGATGTGCTCTGGACCGAAGAAGGGCATCGCTTGAGTTGGCGTATGATGTTACGAAGCCGCACAGGTCACATTAAGGTAAAGGTAGTCAACCAAGAGACCGGTAAGCGAACACGAATCAAATTAGAAGATTACCTCACCAAAAAACAAAAGCGAAAAGTGGCTTGCTATCCTGATTTTGCATGGCAATTTGCGCAATACCTTAAGAAAGAATATGCTAAAAAAGGAGAAAAAATCGGTGTTTTGGTAGAAAGCAAGGTCAGGGTCAATGGCAGCCCCTCAAGAGTATTGATCGATCCGCAAACCGATTTGGCGAATGTACCTTGGAAGCATTTTGCGCACAACGAGTGGATACTGCCTTCACAAGAAGATGAATAATTCTTTTTACATCTTTTCGATTGCCTTAAATTTGCCCGAGCAAAATACAATTCATGCTACAGTTATCCTTGATCCGAGAAAACAAAGAGCACTTTATTGAAGCCTTAAAAAAGCGAAATATTGATGCAGCAACACTACTTAACACTATCATCGACCTGGATGAAAAACGAAGGGGTACACAAACGGAATTGGACAATACCCTAGCCGAATTGAACAAGCTATCAAAAGAGATCGGCCTTCTTTTCAAAAATGGAAAGCCCAATGAGGCCCAAGAGCTCAAAGAAAAGACCACCAGCCTTAAAGAAGCTTCAAAAAATTTGGGAGACGTACTGCACAATACCAGTGATGCCCTACAAGAGCTGTTGTACCAAATTCCGAATATTCCACATGAATCGGTACCTAAGGGCAATTCTGATGATGACAATGAACAAGTGTACCGTGAGGGAGAGATCCCAGAGCTTAAAGAAAATGCCCTGCCCCATTGGAAGCTGGCCAAAAAATACGATATCATTGATTTTGAGCTTGGGGTAAAAGTAACCGGGGCAGGCTTTCCCATTTACAAAGGAAAGGGTGCCAAACTGCAACGGGCCCTGATTTCGTATTTTCTCGATAAAAACACAGCGGCAGGCTATACCGAAGTGCAACTGCCGCATATGGTCAATGAGGCTTCAGGTTACGGAACCGGTCAATTGCCCGATAAAGAAGGGCAAATGTACCACGTAACGGGTGATGATCTTTATTTGATTCCGACCGCAGAAGTACCGATAACCAATATGCTGCGTGACGAAATCGTAAAAAAAGATGATTTCCCCCTGAAGTTTACAGGATACACACCTTGCTTCAGAAGGGAAGCCGGTAGTTACGGTGCCCATGTTCGTGGCCTTAATCGACTGCACCAGTTCGATAAAGTCGAAATTGTTCGTGTTGAACACCCAGACCATTCATATCAGGCTTTGGATGACATGGTCGAGCATGTAAAAGATATACTGAGGGAGTTGCAATTACCCTTTCGCATTTTGCGCCTTTGTGGTGGCGATTTGGGTTTTACTTCAGCACTTACCTATGATTTTGAGGTGTTT
This sequence comes from Bacteroidota bacterium, assembly GCA_039184335.1. Taxonomy (GTDB): domain Bacteria; phylum Bacteroidota; class Bacteroidia; order Flavobacteriales; family Flavobacteriaceae; genus JBCDBD01. The sequence goes on from JBCDBD010000006.1 coordinate 19,814, forward strand.
TCCACTGCCCAGGACCGTTGGCTTGAAATCAGTTCCATCTCTAATTTTGAAACCTATCAAGCCAACCGGCTCAAACTCCGTTTCAAAGATGAAAAGGGAAAACCCCAGCTGGCCCATACCCTAAATGGTAGTGCATTGGCCTTACCCAGGATATTGGCAGGTATCTTAGAGAACTATCAGACCGAGACGGGCATTACCATACCAGAGGTGTTGGTACCGTACACCGGATTTGAAAGCATCAACTAGATGCTTTATTCTGATTCGCTTAACACAATTTCATTGCATTCTGCGTTATATTTGGGATAAAACAGAAATTGTTGCGTTTTCTAATTTTTGCATTCTGCTTCACTTTTGTGCATTGGGCACATTGCCAAGAAGACTTTCTGGCAAAGCAGTACTTCAACGACGGCGCCTATGACAAGGCTGTGGTCTTTTACGAAAAGCTCGTTGAGAAAAATCCCCGACGGACCGATTATTCTGAGGGTCTTGTTGCCTGCTACCAACAACTGGAGCGTTATACAGATGCAGAAAATTTTCTTTTGAACAAAGTTGGTGAGAGCCATGCTTTTCCCACCTTTTTTGTAGAATTGGGCTATAACTATACTCTGCAAAACCAACCTGAACGGGCCACAGCATACTATGAAAAGGCCATTCAGAAAATTGATGAAAATCCCAATTTTGGTTACAGCATTGGCTATCGCTTTCAAAAATATGCCCTACTCGATGAGGCCATTGCCGCCTATAATAGAGCCATGGCCCTAAAACCCGACCTGAACTATGACTTTCAATTGGCCCGTATTTACGGGGAAAAGGGAGACATTGAAAAAATGTTCCGGTCGTACCTAAAACTCATCAAAGAAGGTAGATCATCACGCTCAAACGTGTTACGAAACATTGATGATTTTATTACCGAAAATCCAGAAGATGGCAATAATATCACATTGAGAAAAATACTGCTGCAGCATGCACAGAAGCACCCTGATGTACTTTGGAACGAACTTTTGAGCTGGCTTTTCATACAGCAAAAGCAATACAAAAGTGCATTTTCACAAGAAAAAGCCATTTACAGACGTACCAACGAGCTGGCTTTGGACCGAATGAAAAACCTAGGTGGAATTGCATTGGAAAACAGTGCGGTTACCATTGCAAAGAGCATATTCTCATATATTGTCGACAACGCGAAGAATCCTGTTATCGCATTGGACGCTGAATTGAACCTAATAGATATTGAGCTACGCCAGGCAGATAGCAAAAAACTTGATGCCATCGAAAAACAGTTCAAAAACCTGGTTGCCATATACGGATTTCAAAACCAAACGCTTCAACTTCAAATAGCTTATGCCAACTTTTTGACCTTTAAAAGAGAAAATCCTAAACCTGCCATTGCCCTTTTAAAGCAGAGCTTGAACCAATCGCTAGGTCGATTTGGCAGTGCCTACCTCAAGCTGGCTTTAGGCGACATTCTAGTATATGACCAAAAATTCAATGAAGGGCTTATTTACTTTACACAGGTTCAAAAACGTTTGAAAAACGACGTTCTTGGCCAAGACGCCCGTTTCAAGGTAGCACAGACCAGCTTCTATAAAGGTGATTTTGACTGGGCACTTACACAACTCAAGGTGTTGCGGGGATCGACTTCACAATTGATTGCCAATGATGCCATGCAACTCAGCCTATTGATTTCTGACAATTCATTGGAAGACTCTACCCAAACAGCACTGAAGAAGTATGCCCGCGCCGACCTTTTGGCCTATCAAAACAAAACGGAAGAAGCCATCATTGTTTTAGAAGACCTGCTACAAAACCACAAAGGGGAAAAAATTGAGGATGAGGCATTGTTAAAGCAAGGCGAACTGTTGGTACAACAAAAAAACTATACGGCCGCAGCTTTCAATTACCAAAAAATCGTGGAATTTTATGCAAAGGGCATATTGGCCGACGATGCCCATTTTGCCTTGGGTGAGCTATACCGAAACGTGCTCGATGATCCTGAAAGGGCCAAGACCCATTATGAGAAAGTCATTTACAATTACCAAGATAGCTATTACTTTCCGCAGGCAAGAAAAAATTTTAGAAAACTCAGGGGCGATATCATCAATTAAGTACAATTTTCAATATTGGTCACTATTTTTACAATAGACCATTGCCAAAACAGTTTTTCTATGATTATTTATAACGTGACCATCAACATTGATGAAAGTGTACATGATGAATGGTTATATTGGATGCGCGACAAGCATATTCCCGATATGCTGGGTACAGGAAAATTTTCACATGCTAAAATGTGTAAAGTCTTGGTCGATGAAGAGTTAGGGGGTATCACCTATGCAGTTCAATACACGGTACAAGACCGTACCACACTTGAAAAATACTACAGCGAAGATGCCAATCGCATGCGTGAGGATGGATCAAAACGATTTGCAAATAAATTTGTCGCATTCAGAACCGAGTTAGAGGTCATTAGCCAACAAATACCTTAATACCTTGCCTTTAGAATATCTATTTACATATGGCACTTTACAAAATCGCCAGGTACAGCAATATGTTTTTGGAAGAATCTTGAAAGGCATTCCCGATCATATAACCGGTTACAAATATCTTGAAAATGCCATTTACCAAAGATACCCCCTGGTTCAAAGGTCAAACAACATGAAGCATACCGTAAAAGGTATGGTATATGAACTTTCAAAAAGTGATCTATTGCGCTGCGATGTTTATGAAACCAGTGCCTATAAGCGGGAAAAAGTAATTTTACAATCGGGAACCGTGGCTTGGGTATATATTGAAAATTCAGGTTAACTTGCATATAAAACCTACCATGCCAAAAAAAGAGCGGGAAAGAAAAGTACGCACACCATATGATAGGCATGGTACTTCCCCTGTTAAAGCAAAAAAACACCTTGGGCAACATTTTCTTAAAGATGAAAAAATTGCACAAAAGATTGCCAACACCCTTTCGTTCGAAGGGTATACCAATGTCATTGAAATAGGTCCCGGAACAGGTGTCTTGACCAAATACCTACTGCGCAACAATATCAACCTGTTGGCTATGGACCTTGATGAAGAGTCCACCGTGTTCCTTACCCATAGCTTCCTCCTGGAGCATCCTGAAATAAAGGAGCACCATCAGGGGTTGCATGTGTTGGAGGCCGATTTTCTAAAGTTCGACCTCAAACAGCATTATGGTGACGAACAATTTGCCATTACGGGCAACTTTCCATACAACATATCCAGTCAGATTATCTTTAAAATGTTGGAAATGCGAAATCAGGTACCCGAATTTTCAGGTATGTTCCAAAAAGAGGTTGCCCAACGCATTTGTGAAAAGGAAGGTAGCAAGACCTATGGTATTCTTTCAGTCTTGGTACAGGCCTTTTACGATAGTGAATATCTCTTCACGGTCCACCCACAAGTATTTGAGCCACCGCCCAAAGTACAATCTGGGGTATTGCGCTTGACCAGAAAGAAAAACTTTCGTTTGCCATGCGACGAATACTTTTTTTTCAAAGTGGTAAAAACCGCTTTCAACCAAAGAAGAAAAACACTCCGGAACAGTCTAAAACAATTCATGCTTTCCCATAGTCTTAAAGAAGATGCTATCTTTGACCAACGCCCAGAACAGCTTACGGTCGCCGATTTTGTAACACTCACCAAGAAGATAGAAAATGACTCCGTTTAAACTCACTGAAGCGCTTGTTGACCAAATAAAGCAATTGATCGCTCAACAGCAAGATCAAGAGCTACGCATGATGATGAAAGAGTTTCATTATGCTGACGTAGCTGAGATTGCCAATGAACTTGAAGAAGAGGAGGCTACATATATCATCAAGCTGCTCAATAGTGAAAAGACCTCTGATGTGCTCGCTGAAATGGATGAAGACATGCGAGAAGCGGTACTCAATAACCTTTCAGTCAAGGAAATTGCTGAAGAACTCGAGGAACTTGACACTGATGATGCCGCAGACATTATTGGCGAACTGCCCCAAGAGATCGTTCAAGAGGTCATTTCAGAAATTGAGGACAAAGAGCATGCAAAAGACATTGTTGACCTGTTACGCTATGATGAAGATTCTGCGGGAGGACTAATGGCCAAAGAGCTGGTGAAGGTGAACGAAAACTGGACCGTGCTCAATTGTGTAAAGGAGATGCGGGCACAGGCTGAAAACGTGACCCGGGTACATTCGATTTATGTTGTTGATGATGAAGATAAGCTGAAGGGCAGGCTATCGCTCAAAGACCTACTTACGGCATCGACCAAAACCCATATCCGTGATGTGTATATTTCAAAGGTTGATTATGTCAATGTCAATGAAAAACCAGAAGAAGTTGCCAAAATCATGTCAAAGTATGACCTAGAGGCCATTCCCGTGATAGATGAAATAGGGCGGTTGGTAGGTCGAATTACCATTGATGATATTGTTGACGTCATCAGGGAAGAAGCGGATAAAGATTACCAACTGGCCGCAGGTATTTCACAAGATGTAGAAGCAGATGACAGTATTTGGGAATTGACCCGTGCACGATTGCCGTGGCTCATATTAGGGTTGATTGGTGGTGCAGGTGCCGCTGCGATCATGGGCAATTTCGAGGAAATGATCAGCAAACATGCCGTACTCTTCTTTTTCACGCCACTCATTGCAGCAATGGCCGGAAACGTGGGCGTACAATCAAGTGCCATCATTGTTCAAGGCTTGGCCAATGACGACCTAAAGGGCAGTATTGGCAATCGGTTGGTCAAAGAAATGTTGCTGGCCCTTCTTAACGGCTTGATTCTTGCCGTGCTACTGCTGCTATTCACATGGCTTTGGAAAGGTGAACTGCTTACAGCATTGGCCATTTCCATATCATTGGTCATCGTTATTATCGTTGCGGGCATTGTGGGCACGTTCATACCGTTATTTTTAAATCAGCGTGATATCGATCCCGCCATAGCCACCGGACCTTTCATCACAACCAGCAATGACATTTTCGGCCTCTTAATTTATTTTTGGGTTGCCCGATTGATATTGGGAATCTAATCGACAACATCTTTTTATGAAATCTATCAATCTCAAACAAAAGCATGCCGAATTTAAAGAACAATGGCACCCCCATCAGATTGCCACAGTCGACGATATGCAGGTGTTGCTGGCCAAGATAAAGGGTGAGTTTGTATGGCATGCCCATGCGCATGAAGACGAGCTCTTTCAAGTACTTAAAGGCACACTGTACATGCAATTTAGGGACAGGACCGAGGTGGTCAATGAAGGCGAGATCATTGTAGTGCCCAAGGGGGTTGAACACAACCCCATGACCAAGAACGGTGAAGAAGTGCAACTGCTTCTTTTTGAAAAATTGACCACGGCACATACAGGTAACGTGCAGCACCTTAGAACTAAAACCGAGTATCCTAAAATATGAAAGTACTCCACCTAGATACCAACCATCCCATTTTGTTGGAACAATTGGCCGAATTAGGATTTGAAAATGATGAAGATTACAATGCTACAAAAAAAGAGATAGAAGCGAAGATACACTTGTATGATGGTATTATTATCAGAAGCCGTTTCACCATCGACCAACAATTTCTTGATAAAGCTACCCAACTAAAGTTTATAGGTCGCGTAGGCGCCGGACTCGAAAATATCGATACCCATTGTGCCAAGTTGAAAGGTATTTTCTTGGCCTCTGCGCCCGAGGGCAACCGAAATGCTGTTGGAGAACATACTTTGGGCATGCTCTTGTCATTAATGAACCAGATGCCCAAGGCACATCGCGAAATACAAAAAGGCAAATGGGACCGTGAAGGAAACCGGGGCGTGGAGCTCGATGGCAAGACTGTTGGCATCATTGGCTATGGAAATATGGGAAAGGCCTTTGCAAAAAAACTCCAAGGCTTTGATGTCGAGGTCATCTGCTATGATATCATCGGAGGTGTCAGTGATCAAAATGCCAGACAGGTTGGCATTATGGAGTTTCAACAAAAGTCAGACATTGTTAGCCTTCATATACCACAAACAGAGCTCACAGTAGGAATGGTAAATGCTGAATTCATTGATGGTTTTCACAAACCATTTTGGCTATTGAACACCGCTCGGGGAAAATGCGTGGTCACCAAAGACCTAGTGAAGGCCCTAAAATCAAACAAGGTCTTGGGAGCCGGTCTAGATGTGCTGGAATATGAAAAAAAATCATTTGAAAACATGTTCGCCCAAAAACCGAAATCATTCAAATACCTGAGAAAGGCCAAAAATGTACTCATGACCCCCCATGTAGCTGGGTGGACCATCGAAAGCAAGGAGAAACTGGCACAGACCATTGTGGACAAAATCAAGGCAAGGTTTTGCTAAATTTAAATGTGAAGAAAACGGTTTTTGTTTTTGCTACGCTAATCGTTTCGCTGCTCATGCTTTTCAGGGTGAGTAAATATGCGTTCATCGTTGGCAACACTTCAATAGAGATGATCATTGCTGTGGTTGCTATGGTCTTTTTGGTACTTGGGCTATATATCAACAAAAAGGTGGGGAATTACATTCCGAAAAACAATCAAGAAATAAATTCAAAAAAAATCAAGGAACTTGGCATCAGTGACCGGGAGTATGAGGTATTGCTTGAAATTTCACAAGGACTTTCCAATAAAGAAATTGCAGATAAACTGTTCCTTTCTGAAAGCACCATCAAAACCCATGTTTCCAATCTTTTGGTAAAATTAGATGCCAAACGTCGCACACATGCACTTCAAAAAGCAAAAGAACTCCGAATAATAGCTCGCTAAATCGTATTTCGTGCCAAAGTACCATCATTTTAGTACTTTAGTATGAGACCCTTTTATGCCCTTCAAACTAGTTTTGAACCAACCAAAAAACAAACACAATGAAAGTAGCAATCGTAAAATTTGGGAGTTATGGCCTTGTCTTTGCTTTTGCTGCCTTCCTGGCCGGACTTTATTTCGACATCACCACCAATGTCGCATTGGGTTATGCCACGATCATAATTTCATTGCTGTTCGTCTATGCTGGCATACGATATTTCAGGGATAAGGAGAACAATGGCAAGTTAAGTTTTAAGCAAGCCATCATTACAGGTCTCTTGATTTCTACATGCACCGCAATAGGTATTGCAATTGCCGATTATGTGTACACCACGACAATCAATCCTGATTTTTTCATGGAATATGCAGCAAAATTGAAAGAAAAAGATCCCTCGGCTAAAATTCAAGAATTTACCAGTGGTCAAGCAGCATTGTTTATGTTTGTCGTCGTATTCATTATCGGATTGATCATTTCATTACTATCATCATTGATTCTTCAACGCAAATGATTGGGCCATGACCATAGATGCCAGCACACCTGAAGAATATATCTCAAAATTGCCTGATGACCGTAAAACTGCAGTGGCAAAACTTAGGCATACGATAAAGACAAACCTACCCAAAGGTTTTGAAGAATGTATGAATTACAAAATGATCGGTTTTGTTGTACCCCATTCCATTTACCCCAACGGATATCATTGCGATCCGAAATTACCCGTTCCCTTTATCAACATTGCTTCACAAAAGAATTTTGTGGCACTTTACCATGCGGGCATTTATGCGGATCCAAATCTTTTGAATTGGTTCACATCAGCATATCCAAAATATGTGAACACAAAATTGGATATGGGCAAAAGCTGTGTTCGATTCAAGAAAATAGATCAGATCCCTTATGAATTGATAGCGATTCTTTGTCAAAAGATGACAGTTGAAGACTGGGTGGCCCTATATGAGAAAAACATAAAACGCTAGATATGAAAAACAGAGTAACAGGTTTGGGCGGTTTTTTCTTCAAAACTGAAAACCCAGATAGTATAAAAGAATGGTACAAGACGCATTTGGGATTGAACACTGACCAATATGGGTGTACTTTTTGGTGGAAGGACAAAGAAGGTAACGATTGTTCTACACAATGGAGCCCGTTCAAAGAAGATACCTCTTACTTTCAACCCAGCGAAAAACAGTTCATGATGAATTTTAGGGTCGAAAACCTAAAAGAACTTCTCGCTGAACTGAAAAAGGAAGGGGTGACGATTGTAGGTGAAATTGAAGAATACGATTATGGAAAATTCGGTTGGATCTTAGACCCTGAAGGAAACAAGCTAGAACTCTGGGAACCTGTTGATAAAGCCTTCTTATAGGTATTGAAATAATTGCTACATTTAGACCTAGTTCAACCAACAAAAGAAAAAACCATGTCAGACGAAAACAAAGATTTGGGTGACAAGGCTGGTGAAGCCTTTGAAAAAGCAAAGGAAACTGCTAAAGAAACAGCCCAAGACGCCAAAGAGGCAGCGAGTGATTTTGCAGATGAAGCCAAGAAGACAGCCAATGAGTTTACCGAAGGCTTGAAAAGTGCCGGCGGAGACAACAAAAAAATCCTCGCAGGTATCCTAGCAATCATATTGGGTTCCTTAGGAGTACATAAGTTTATCTTGGGCTACAACAAGGAAGGCTTTATACTTTTGGGCATCACTTTGGTCTCATATGTATTGATGTGTTTTGTTATCGGTGCATTCCTGGTATGGATTCCTGGTCTTATCGGATTGATAGAAGGTATCATCTACCTTACCAAATCTGATGAGGAATTTTACAATACGTATCAAGTCGGTAAAAAACCTTGGTTCTAAAAAAATAGCCAGAATAGCATTCTGGCTTTTCTAATTCATTATATTATTGTAATATTGCAATATATTAATTTAATTAATTGGGAATTACCAAATCACATATCTTTTCGCCAGCACAAAATGAACTGGCCAACGTGGCAAAAGTACTGGCACATCCGGCACGGATTGCCATTCTGGATTATGTCAGTAAACAAGAAAATTGTATCTGTAACGATTTGGTCGACGTCATCGGACTATCACAACCGACCATCTCACAACATCTCAACGAAATCAAAAAAATTGGACTGTTGAAAGGAACTTTTGAAGGGAAAAACCTATGCTATTGTATCAATCGCGAAAAATGGAATGAACTGCAAAACCTGCTCCATTCCTTTTTCAACAATATCAATCAAAACTGTTGTTAACCATGAAGACAAACACATTTCTGGAATTACTTCAGAAAAACCAAGACAAAAGCTTGGTTTTTGAGTACAAACCCGAACAGTATGTGGGTGCCAACTACCACATCACCGAGGTGAAGAATATCACCCTCGATACCGTGGATTGCGGTGCGGGAACCGATTTTTGGAAAGAGACCATAGTGCAACTTTGGGAAAGCCCCAAAGAATTGGATCAAACCGAATTCATGTCAGCTTTTAAGGCATTGGGTATTTTAAAAAAAGTGGACCGTATCAAACCGATGGTCAAAGATGCTGAAATAAAATTTGAATATAGCAACCAAAATTTTCACACGGCACAACTTTTTGTTGATGATTATCTAATGGACCAAGAGAAAATTTTGGTGAAATTGTCGGTTGAAAAAACAGACTGTAAAGCCAAAGAGACCTGTGGTGTTACTGAAACTGTTGCGGCAAGCTTGCAGACCTCGTGTAACCAGGGTTCTGGCTGTTGTTAAGCCACATAGTAATGCAGATTCGCCCAATGACGTTATCAGATTGGCCGCAAGTTGCCAAAATCTATGAAGAGGGCATCGTCACCGGCCATGCCACTTTCGAGCAAAAAATTCCAGATTACGAACATTGGAATGGAGCGCATCTTCAAATTTGCCGACTGGTGGCTGAAAGGAAAGGATCCATCTTAGGATGGGTGGCCCTATCACCTGTTTCCAGCAGGTGTGTATATGGTGGGGTAGCCGAAATAAGCATTTACGTTGCCCTCCAAAGCAGGGGACTCGGAGTCGGAAAACTGTTGATGCAACGACTGATTCTCGAAAGTGAGGCAGAGGGCTTCTGGACACTGCAATCAGGTATTTTTCCAGAAAATCAAGCAAGTATCCAACTCCACAAGAAATCGGGTTTTCGCTATATCGGAAAAAGAGAGCGAATCGGTAAGATGCATGGGGTATGGAAAGACAATCTATTATTTGAAAAAAGAAGCAGTATCATCGGTATTCATTAAAATCAAGACAAATGAAAAATGTTTTAGTACTCTGTACAGGAAATTCATGTAGAAGTCAAATGGCCCATGGTTATCTCGAATATTTTCAAAGTAGCCTAGCCAAAATATACAGTGCGGGCATTGAAACGCACGGACTCAACCCAGATGCCGTTGCTATCATGAAAGACGATGGTGTGGATATCTCGGCACACACTTCAAATCATGTGGATGAGTACGAAGGCATAGCATGGGATTATATCATTACCGTGTGTGACCATGCCAAGGAACATTGTCCCTTCATCCCTGCTGAGAATGCACAGCGACTGCACCATAACTTTATTGACCCATCTAAGATTAACGGCCCAGAACAAGTGCGTCACGAAGCTTTTTTAAAATCCAGAAATGAAATCAAGGAGTTTTGTGAAATCTTTGTCAAGGAAGAATTGGTCAACCGATAAGGCCTTGATCCGTTTCCAAAAAAACAGAGAATAGCGGCACCCTTGTCAGCTTTCATTGTAGTTATACATTATCCCGTCATTGAAAATGATTATTTTTCAATGCCCTCAGCATTTTCGGCATGTTTTCGCTCCAGTTCAGCCTGAAACTCTTCCATCACAGGTTTGACGGTACTTTCAGGCAAGTCAGAAATCTTGATATACATCAAGCCATCAACAGAGTTGTTGAACAGGGGATCTACGTTAAATGCGACCACCTTTGCATTTTGCTTGATGTACTTTTTGATCAAAACAGGGAGGCGTAGGTTGCCGGGCTCAACTTCTTCAATCAATTTGTCAAATTTATTGAGATCTGATTGTGTCTCATCAAATACAAATTCCTTATCGGCATCCTTCAACTTGACCTTGAATTCTTTCTTGGGCCTAATGTATTGGGCCACATAGGGATCCCAATAATGGGATTTCATGAATTCGATCATCAATGACTTCGAAAAATTCGAGAATTGGTTGCTGATACTAACCCCACCTATTAAATATCGGTGTTCTGGAAATCGTAGCGTGGTATGTACTATACCTTTCCAAAGCAAAAATAAAGGCATAGGCTTCTGTTGGTATTCCTTCACAATATAGGCCCTCCCCATTTCGATGGACTTTTCCATCATCGGAAAGAGCTCAGGCTCAAAACCAAAAAGATCTTTTAGGTAAAACCCATCTATTCCGTGCACCTTGAATATTTCAGCACCAAGCCCCATACGGTATGCTCCCACAATGGTTTTTTCGCTATCGTCCCACAAAAACAGATGATGGTAATAGGCATCGAACCCATCAAGGTCAATGGCATTATTGGTACCTTCACCGATTGCCCTGAACGTCACTTCGCGCTGCCGTCCTATTTCCTTTAAGATAAAGGGCATATCTTTTTCCTGTGCTAGAAAGACCTCATAATTCTTACTTTGCAATAAGCGCAGTTCTTTCTCCCGCAGCTTTTCAATCTCTCCCTCAATCACCTCAGTTCGAACGGCCGAAGCTATCTTTTTGGGTGCCTTGGGAATTTTTAGCGTTGTGGGTACCTTGTCAATCAACCGTTCCTTTTCAAAAACATTGGCCAACAGATAGGTTTTTTTACGCAAAAGTTCGGTAAAACCCCCAAGTGTTTTTTCTTCTTTTTGACTGGCGACAGAAATAGGCTGGCCTATTCTGACCTTAATGGGGCGTTTTCGTTGCGAAGTCAATTCGGAGGGAAGTTTAGCCGTTCTGAACACATCGTTTATTTTCGACAATCGATAAAACAGTCTGCTGTTCTTGGCATGAAAATAAATTGGTACTACAGGTACTTCGGCCTTTCGAATCAACTTGATCGCAGCTTCCTCCCATGGTCTGTCCACCACCAATTTCCCATCTTTGTAGGTCGACACCTCTCCCGCAGGAAAAATACCCAATGGATGTCCTTCCTTTAAGTGCATCAACGCGCTTTTGAACCCCATAACACTGCTTTTGGCATCCTTATGGCTTTCAAAAGGGTTTACAGGCATGATATAAGGCTTCAAAGGTGCTATGCGGTGCAACAAAAAATTGGCGATGATCCGAAAATCCGGTCGTCTGTCCAAAAGTAATTTTAAGAGCAATACCCCGTCAATTCCGCCCAGTGGATGGTTCGAAATAGTGATAAAGGGACCATTGGTCGGCAGCCTTTTAAAATCTTCTTCGGGTATTTCAAAATCAATCTCATAGTGTTCTAGGATCTCGTCTAAAAAATCGGTGCCCGAAAGTGTTCTGTGCTTATTGTAAAATCGATTTATGGTCGTAATCTTAGTCGCCACCATAAGCAACCAACCTATGAAGGTGCCCAAAAAACCATATTTTTCTAGATGGATGACCTTTGCAACCTCTTTCGCCGATACCAGCCCCATGATTTCAAGATTACGTACGTATAAATATAGAAAATTACATGGAGCTTAAAATGGTATCCTCTTATTTTTAAATCTTATTTTACCACGAGCTGCACCGTCTCTTTTCCTCGTTGTTCCACCAAAACTGAATGGCCATTCAGTAATGAAGCCACAGCTTCATCATCAAAATGCCGTATGGTGTACAGCGATACCCCCTCATGACATACCACTTTGAACTTTTCATTGAGATCGTTCAGCAGGCCCTCAAGTCCGTTGAACTTATTGTCTAAACAGACCGAAAAACTGATGGCAGAGTTTTGGATGAGATCCACCTTCATGCGATGATCGTGAAACAGCTTAAAAATAGCACTGATATTATGTTCTACAATAAAAGAGAAATCCAAAGACGACAGTTTGAGCAGCACTTGGTCCTTTTTGACGATAAAACAGGGTACTCTAGGCGAGATCTTTACCCCCTTGCCCACGGTGGTTCCGCCTGCCAGAGGATTCATAAAAGACTTCACCAGCAATGGAATCTCTTTACGTTGCAGGGGCTGTAAGGTTTTTGGATGAATGACCGAAGCCCCATAAAATGCCAGTTCGATAGCCTCACGATAAGAGATTTGATCCAGTAATTGGGTTTGGTCAAAATTTCTGGGGTCTGCATTCAGAACGCCCGGTACATCTTTCCAAATGGTAACAGAGCTTGCGTTCAGGCAATACCCTAAAATTGCTGCCGTATAGTCAGAACCTTCCCGCCCCAAGGTTGTGGTAAAGTTGTTGTCATCACTACCCAGAAAACCTTGGGTGATGTTCAAGTTTCGGGTATTCACATTTTTAGCAACCTCAATTTCAGTGCGTTCCCAATGTACCTGTGCATCTCTATAGGCATGGTCGGTTTTGATCAGGTTTCTCACATCAAGCCATTCATTATCAAGCCCCTCACTTTTAAGGTATTCACTTACTATGGTCGTTGATACCAGTTCGCCATAACCGACCACCTGATCGTAGACGAAGGCATACTTGGGTGACTTGTTCCACATTAAAAAGCCCTTGACCTCCTCAAAAAGTGAATATACTTTCTCATAGACCGTATGTTGGCGATTTTCGAAAAGATTCCCCAAAATCCCTTCGTGGTAGTTGATCACTTCTTGTAATGAATCGGCAAACGAAGTATGGTTTCTAAAATATGAAGCCACTACCTTTTCCATGGCATTTGTGGTTTTACCCATAGCTGAAATGACCAACAAGGTATCTTTATGACCAACTTGTTGCAATACGCTTACTAGATTTTTTACACCCTCGGCATCTTTTACCGACGCACCACCAAACTTAAAAACCTTCATAAATTCATCATAAAATTTTCTATTCCTTTTTCATCCAGTTGAACCACATCCCAATCACGCATCACTTTGGCTCCTTTACTTTCATAAAACTTGATTGCAGGGTCGTTCCAATCAAGTACCTCCCAACTGATCCGCTTGACATCCAATTCTTTTCCATATTTCACCACTTCGGCCAAAAGTGCTGTTCCCACACCACTGCCCCTGGCCGATTCCTCAACAATCAGGTCTTCTAAATGCAATACGCGACCTTTCCATGTAGAATAACGCTCAAACACCAACGCAATGCCAATGACCCTGTTTCCCGTTGTGGCCACAAAACAATGAAACCGTTTTTGTTTTCCAAAGCCATCTTCAAGCAATGCGTCAATGGTCATTTCTACCTTGTCAAGCTCATTTTCATATGCCGCCAGTGCCCTTATCAATTGCAAAACAGCTGGCATATCCCCAGGTCGCGCCTCTCGAATGATAAAATCCATAGCCTGTTATAAATAAAACACAAAGTTATAAAATTACAAATCTTCTCAGGCCCGAAAACGATATAGTTTCACAAAATAGCCGATATTTGCACGCAAATAAAACAACCTGCCACCAATGACCAAAAAGAACAAGACCTTAGGGGAGTTCATCATCGAAAACCAAGCCGATTTTCGATATTCAACAGGGGAGCTTTCTAAATTGATCAACGCCATTCGATTAGCGGCCAAAGTGGTCAACCATGAGGTGAACAAGGCTGGTCTAATCGATATTTTAGGTGACGTGGGTGAAACCAATATTCAAGGTGAAGACCAAAAGAAATTAGATGTACTGGCCAATGAAAAATTCATTCAAACCCTTAAAAATAGGGAGATTGTGTGCGGAATCGCCTCAGAGGAAGAAGATGATTTTATTGCCATTAACAGTCAAGACGAGCAGCACCGTAACAAATATGTGGTGTTGATCGATCCCTTGGATGGTTCATCAAACATAGACGTCAATGTTTCGGTGGGGACCATCTTTTCGATATACCGACGAATCACTCCGGTAGGAACCCCCGTTACACTTCAAGATTTTTTGCAACCTGGCAGAAACCAGGTTGCTGCAGGTTATATTGTTTATGGTACCTCAACCATGTTGGTCTATACTACTGGGCATGGGGTAAACGGATTTACATTGAATCCGGCCATCGGCACTTTCTATCTGTCAAATCCAGAAATGCAATTTCCGGAAACCGGAAGAATTTATTCCGTCAATGAAGGAAATTACATTCATTTTCCGCAAGGGGTTAAAGATTATATCAAATATTGTCAAAAAGAAGAAGACGATCGACCTTACACTTCGAGATATATTGGCTCGCTTGTCTCTGACTTTCACCGTAACATGATCAAGGGGGGTATTTACATGTATCCCAAAAGCGATAAAGCGCACAATGGAAAGTTGCGCCTGCTCTACGAATGCAACCCTATGGCCTTTTTAGCCGAACAAGCAGGGGGTAAAGCAAGTGATGGGTACCAACCTATTCTTGATATACTACCCCAAGAACTCCACCAACGTGTCCCATTTTTTTGTGGCAGTAAAAAAATGGTGGAAAAGGCCGAAGCATTTATGGCCGGTCAAGATAGCTAGTTACCCAAAAGATATTTGTAGGCCTCAAAATCAATCTTACCGTAAAAGATATCGAAAGATTTCTGAATGAGCACATCAGCATCTTCAGAGGAGTATCCTAAACCAATGGCATATTTTTCGATCAATCCTTTCTGGTCTTCATCAATGTTATGGTCGGCGAATACCATTTTAAAAAAATCAAAAAGGCGGGCCAGCCGTTTCTCTGAACTATGCGGCGTTTCTATGGGGTATTTGTTTTCTTTTTTCATCACCTCCTTGTATTCGGCATCAGTAATGTTCAACGTAAATGCGAATTTGTCCAATATGGCTTTTTCTCTGGGATTGATTTCGCCATCAACGGCTGCCAAGCTGGCCAAGGTTGCAAAATGGGCGAGATTTTTACGCTTCTCTCCGTGCTCGTATAGATCTATGATTGGCATGCTTAAATTTTTAGTAGCGTAAATATACTTCTTATGCCCAAAAGCACCTTGAAATAATGCCCAAAAGAAATTTGTAAATTCACGCTGCTATGACTCCCCTTCTGCAATTCACCGACAAAGGCATCTACTGTGATGCTGCCGATGTTTATTTAGACCCTTGGAAACCTGTGGATAAAGCGATCATTACGCATGGGCATGCAGACCATAGCCGTTGGGGGCACCAAAAGTACATCACGCACCATCACAATGTCCCCATCATAAAACACCGTTTGGGTAATGTCAACATATTAGGTAAGAAATGGGGAGAACCCTTCAGGGTAAACGGAGTAAGATTTAGTCTACATCCTGCCGGTCATATTGTGGGTTCTTCTCAAATCAGGGTAGAACATAAAGGCGAGGTATGGGTGTTTACCGGGGATTATAAAATAGAAAATGACGGATTGGCCACACCCTACGAATCGGTGAAATGCCACACCTTTATCACAGAATGTACTTTTGGTCTGCCCGCATTTCTTTGGAAACCCCAACGAGAGGTAACCGACAACATCAATTCATGGTGGGCAGAAAATAGTGCCAATGGGCAAACTTCTGTTTTATTTGGATATTCCCTAGGTAAAGCCCAACGATTGTTGAAACATCTAGATCCTTCGATTGGCAAGATATATACCCATGGGGCCGTCGAAAACATGACCCAGGTCATACGCGAAATTATTGATTTACCCCCTACCCAACTGATTACCCGCGACACCAAAAAAGAGGCACTTAAAGGCAGTATGGTCGTTGCCCCACCTTCGGCCCATGGCAGTGCATGGATCCGTAAAATGGTGCCCTACGTTACCGGCTCAGCGAGCGGTTGGATGGCTTTTCGAGGAGCACGCCGAAGACGGGCCATTGACAAAGGTTTTGTCTTGAGCGATCATTGCGATTGGCCCGGTCTTTTGCAAGCCATTAAGTCCACTGGTGCAACGAAAATCATTTGTACCCATGGGTATACCGAAATCTTTTCAAAATACCTGAGGGAATTGGGCTATGACGCCCGAACTGAACAGACCCAGTATGAAGCAGAACTTGCTGAAATCAATGCTTCAGAAAGTTCTAAAACCGAAGTGGAATGAAAGATTTTGCCGAACTCATTAAAACCTTGGACAGTACCAACAAAACAAATGTAAAAGTAAACGCCCTTGCACAATATTTTTCTGATGTCAAAGAAAAGGACAAAGTGTGGACCATTGCGATACTTTCACACCGACGGCCCCCAAGGCCGGTAAACACTACTTTGTTACGGGAGTGGGCCGCAGAGTTGGCCAACATTCCCCTATGGCTGTTCGAAGAGAGTTACCATATTGTCGGCGATCTGGCAGAGACCATAGCATTGGTGGTCCCTTCTACAAAACAAAGTTCTGAGAAATCGTTGACCGAATTTCTGGAAGAAATGATCTTATTAAAACCAAAAACGGAGGAAGAAAAGAAAGACTACCTCTTCGAAAACTGGGGCAAGTTGAATTATTATGAACGTTTTGTCTTTACCAAGTTGATTACGGGTGGGTTCCGGATTGGGGTAAGCCAAAAACTGATGACCAAAGCATTGTCAAAAGCGACAAAAATTGATGAAGATGTATTAGCCTATAAACTGATGGGCAATTGGGATCCAAACACCATTTCGTTCAACGACTTGGTGCTGGAGGAAAAAGAGACTGATTTTTTGTCTAAGCCCTACCCATTTTATTTGGCATATGCACTAGAAGATAACGCAGCTGATCTGGGCGATGTTGCCGATTGGTCGGTGGAGCACAAATGGGATGGTATTCGAGCCCAGGTCATTTTGAGAAATGATGGGATTTTCGTTTGGAGCCGGGGCGAGGAATTGGTCACGGACAAATATCCAGAATTTCAAAAATTTGTAGGGGTACTCCCAAACGGAACTGTCTTGGATGGGGAACTGTTGCCTTACCCCAATGGAGAAATCGGTTCTTTCAATGACCTACAGACACGGATAGGGCGAAAGACCGTTTCGAAATCCCTTCTAGAAAAAACCCCCATCATTTTAAAAGCTTACGATTTGTTGGAGTGGCAGGGAAAAGACATTCGACATAAACCTTATAGGGAACGACGTGGACTTTTGGAAGATATGCACAATAGTATCGTCATTCCAAATGAGTGTGGGAAATCGCTTCTACTTTCAGAACGAATGCAGTTCCCATCTTGGAAAGCTGTTGCCCAAGAGCGGGAAAAGTCACGTAAAAAACGTAGTGAGGGCCTGATGCTCAAACGCAACGACTCCCCCTATCAAGTGGGCCGAAAAAAAGGGGATTGGTGGAAATGGAAAGTAGACCCCCTCACCATCGACGCAGTGCTGACCTATGCCATGCGTGGCCATGGCCGCCGAAGCAACCTGTTTACCGATTATACCTTCGCCCTTTGGCATGAAAGCGAGGTTGGGGAAAAAGAACTGGTGACATTTGCCAAAGCCTACTCTGGTTTAACCGATACAGAGTTTCGTGAAGTGGATTCGTGGATCAAAAAAAACACCTTAGAACGTTTTGGGCCGGTACGCAGTGTCACTCCCCATCATGTCTTTGAAATTGCCTTTGAGGGCATTGCACTTTCAAAACGTCATAAGAGTGGGGTGGCCACACGATTTCCCCGCATTTTAAGATGGCGAAAAGATAAAACAATTGAAGAGGCCAATAATTTGGAGGATTTGAAAGCTTTGATTCCAAATAATAATAGCTCGTAAATTTGATCCGTATCATTTCGAAATGAGCAATGTGGTTTCAGAAATCCCAATGAATGTTGTTCTAAGATTTCTCACCTGCGTTCGAAATGATGTTAAGTATACTTTTCTATGAATCGTAATGAACTCTTCCATATCGCCACCACTTGGTTTCAGCAACAAGGATGGAAACCCTTTGCCTTTCAAAAAGCGACATGGACCGCCTTTCTACAGGGAAAACATGGCTTGTTGAACGCCCCCACGGGCAGTGGAAAAACCTATGCGCTTTGGTTTCCAATTGTGTTAACCTACCTCAAGAACAATCCTGATTACAGGACGAAGCACAAAAAAGGCCTCAAAGCCGTTTGGATTACTCCACTACGGGCCTTATCCCAAGAAATCAAGCAATCGGCAGAACGTATCGTGACCGATTTAGAACTCCCGATGACGGTCGGCATACGAACAGGGGACACCTCGACCAAAGAAAGGTCACGACAAAGAAATACCATGCCCGACCTATTGATCACCACACCTGAAAGTCTACAATTATTACTTTCCGCGAAGGAGTATGACAAAGTGTTCAAAGCGTGCACGGCCATCGTGGTCGATGAGTGGCATGAATTGTTGGGTACCAAACGGGGCATACAAATAGAGCTGGCACTGTCACGATTGAAAACGGTTTGCAAAGACCTTAGAATTTGGGGAATTTCGGCAACCATAGGCAATTTAGAACAGGCACGTCAGGTTTTGCTTGGGCCTACCACCATAGAATTCGAAAATTCAGTGTTGGTCAAGGCCAAATTGAACAAAAAAATTACGGTCAAGAGTATAGTGCCGAAAGAAATGGAAACCTTTCCCTGGCGCGGACATTTGGGCCTTCATCTTCTTGACGAGGTGATACCTATCATCAACGATAGCAAAACCACCCTGCTGTTCACCAATACCCGCAGTCAATGTGAAATCTGGTTTCAGAAAATACTGGAAAAATACCCCGAATTTGCTGGTGAGATGGCCATGCACCATGGCAGTGTCAACAAAGAAACACGGCTCTGGGTAGAACAGGCGATACGAAATGAAAGCCTGAAGGCCGTGGTGTGTACCTCTAGCCTCGATCTGGGTGTAGATTTTGCCCCAGTGGAAACGGTCATTCAAATTGGGGGACCTAAAGGGGTCGCCCGATTTTTACAACGGGCAGGGCGCAGCGGACATCAGCCCGGTAAGGAAAGTGTCATTTATTTTCTACCCACCCATGCCATTGAACTCATTGAGGCCTCGGCCCTGCAAAGAGCCATAAAATCAGAGGCTGTCGAAGACCGATTGCCCTATTTGAACAGCTTTGATGTATTGCTGCAATACCTAACGACCTTGTCAACATCGAATGGGTTCTATCCCGAGGACATTTATCCAGAAATCAAACAGACCTTTTGTTACCAAGCTATTTCAGAAACGCAGTGGCAGTGGCTGCTGAACTTTTTGGTTATGGGCAGTCAAAGCCTTAAAACCTACGACGAATACAAAAAGGTCGAAGTGGAAGCTGATGGAAGGTTCAAAATCAACAACCGGGGCATTGCTATGCGGCACCGATTTCAGATTGGCACCATTGTGGGCGACGCCTCTATTGCCGTTCGCTACCAAAAAGGAGGCTATATCGGGTCCATTGAAGAATATTTTATTTCAAAATTGGCACCGGGTGATGTATTTACCTTTGCCGGGCGCAATTTAGAGTTCATTCGCATAAAAGGAATGCAAGCGCACGTGCGAAATTCAAACAAAAGAACGAACAAGGTGCCCAGTTGGATGGGTGGTCGTTTGAGCTTCTCGGCGCAGATGTCGGAATTACTCCGTGAAGAGCTCTACACTGCAGGTCTTAAAACCTCAAAACAATCACGTGAAATCAGGTCACTTGCTCCAATGTTCGCTAAACAATGGGAAGAGAGCATTGTGCCCAAACCTGATGAATTTTTGATCGAGACCTTCAAGACACGTGATGGGTACCACCATATTTTTTATCCCTTTGAAGGCCGTGGGGTACATGAGGCCATGAGCAGTTTGCTGTCTTATCGCATTAGTTTGCTTACGCCAATTACCTGTTCCCTAGCTTATAATGATTATGGTTTTGAAATGTTTTCAGATAAGCCCATTGATATTCAAGCGGTATTGGACAATGACCTGTTTACCACAGCATATATGCTATCGGATCTTGAAAAGAGCTTGAATTCGAATGAAATGGCTCGTCGAAAATTCAGGGATATCGCCGTTATCAGCGGTATGGTCTTTACGGGCTATCCTGATAAAGGCATTAAAATGAAGCACTTGCAGAGCAGTTCGCAGTTATTGTTTGATGTTTTCAAGGACTTTGAAGCAGACAATCTGCTCTTTCAACAAGCATTTACCGAAACCTTTGAGCACCAATTGGAAGAGGGGCGTTTGCGCTTTGCCTTAGAACGGATAGCCGAACAACAAATCGTCTGGAGAGCATGTAAAAAGCCAACCCCCTTTTCCTTCCCGCTGATTACCGATCGGTTACGGGAAAAACTCTCCAATGAAAAGTTGGCCGACCGTATCAAGCGTATGACCAAGATTTTGACAAAATGAAGAATACGCTATCGCGCAAAACCACCAATAGGTTTCATGTAAATTGGACCTAACCCAGCAACAGCATCTTTGAGTTTTTGGGGCAATTCACTAAAAACCACAAAGCGGGTGACCGTTACAGCTTGCATGAACCGTTCTGCAAAAGTTGACCATGTTCCCAAATGGGCCATGGTGGCTGCTTCATCAGCATATCTTTCATACACATGAAGCGACTTGCCGTCTGCTGCCAAGGTCCACTCATAATGTAAGGTGCCCGGCTCTTTGGAAACCGTACCCACCATCTCTTGCATCAACGTTTCCAAAACTTCTTTCTGTCCATCTTTTATGGTTCCCTCCAAAGTCCAAATCACATTATTTTCTCTCATTACTTGAATTTTAGATCCGTTATACTTCCCTTTTTATGATATTTATTTACCCTATTCCGTCCAAAACGTTTTTCCCAATAACCTTCCCACTTTCCTGAATGCGATGCGCTTCCATTAGGGTAGCTGCACTCATCGTACCTAAATGATGGTTTGCTGTAGAAATCAAGGTGCCATTGTCTACGAGTTCAGAAATACTGTTAAGCAGTTGGTGCTGTACATTCATATCTTGGGTTTGAAACATGGAACGGGCAAACATAAACTCCCAACTGAAACTCAATGCCTTGAATTTTATCGCAGCAATATCCAAATGTTTGGGATCATCGATAATGGCTATATGTCCACGAGGTTTGATTAACGCTACGATAGCGGGAAAATGTTGTTCGGTACCATTCAATGATGCCACATATTTGGGTTGAAGATTGATTTCGTTCATCTGGTCCACTAAAGATTCACGATGGTTAATGACATGATCGGCACCCATTTTTTTGACCCAATCCATAGTTTCTTGACGAGAAGCTGTGGCAATCACCTTAAGTCCGGTCAATTGTTTGGCCAACTGTATCAGTAGAGATCCAACACCTCCGGCAGCCCCTAAAATAAGAAGGGATTCTCCGCTTTCTTTGCCTTTTTTAATTCCGAAGCAATCGAAAATAATCTCCCAGGCAGTAATCGAGGTCAGTGGAAAACCTGCTGCCGCTGCAAACCCGATTGACTTGGGTTTTCTCCCCACAATACGTTCATCAACCGCATGATATTCAGCATTGGTGCCTGGTCGCGTAAAGTCTCCTGCATAAAACACCTCATCACCTACTTTGAAATTCTTCACCCCATCGCCTACTTCAGTCACAATTCCAGCAGCATCGTAACCGAGTATCTTGTTTCCCTTTTCCGGTTCAACAAAGGAACGGACCTTCACATCAACAGGGTTTACAGAGACTCCTTTGATATGCACCAATACATCTCGATCCCTTATTTTGGGCAACGCTGTCTCAAAATCGACCAATGCACCCGCTGCACTTATCGGACCTGCTGTTTGATACCCTATTGCTTTCATGACTTTTTGATTATTCGATTACTACTATTTACGCTATTTGCCATATATGGGCAGCATTCTTACTTTTATGCTATAAAACCTATAGCTTCAAAACTATGTATAGTTTGAAAGCCGTGCAATAACGGTCAAAAAGGATAGTAGTACTTTTTACAATAATTTCATATGTATACCATAAAAGGAAAAACCTACCCGTGCTGTACCAGTGTCACCATGGGCATCATTGGGGGAAAATGGAAATCGGTCATTCTGTTTTACCTGATTGATGGCCCCTTACGCTACAGTGAACTAAAAAAATGCATCAATGGGGTCACCGAGAGAACCCTGAGCCTTCAACTGAAAGCACTGGAAGAAGATGGGGTTGTCAAGAGAAAGGTGTTTGCCACCAAGCCTCCCTTAAAAGTGGAATATGCATTGACCGACTTTGGCAAAACACTCATCCCCTTACTGCAGTCCATTGCCAATTGGGGTGATTTTGTAGTAGCACATTACGCAGAATGACCCAATCCATATCCATTCTCGACCAAGAATTCATCCTCCACCCACTGGGCGGTATATTTTGGGTCGAAAAATCACTGCTACTCATCAGTGATGTGCATTTGGGCAAAGTGGCCCATTTCAGAAAATTTGGTGCTGCCGTGCCACGAAAGGCCATACATAAAAACTATCTGTTGCTGGACCAAATTGTTATGGAGTTTCAACCTTTCCAAATCTGTTTTTTGGGTGACCTTTTTCACTCATCGTTGAACAATGAATGGGCATTTTTTGAAAATTGGGTCGGTAAAACGCCTGCCAAGATCATTCTGGTTTCTGGAAACCATGACATTATTGCCCCTGAAAAGTTTGAAAACCTCCACATTGAGATTTTTTCAGAGTTGTTGATAGCGCCCTTTCTTTTGACCCACCATCCGACCCAACGGGAGCATACCTTCAATTTTTGTGGCCATCTACATCCCGCGGTAAAATTGAAGGGCTTTGGCAGACAGCGGTTACGCCTTCCTTGTTTTTTTAAGACAACGAACCAAATGATATTGCCCGCATTCGGTGAATTTACCGGAACCCACACCATAACCCCTACAGCTCAGGATACTGTATATGCCATCGCAGACAATACGGTTATCGCCCTCTAGGTCAATTGGCCCAAAAAATGCTCTAAGTATTCAGGGATCTGTTTTGATTTGTATTGTGCGATATAGCGTGGATGATCGAACACCACCAATGTCTCGAACAACTTCTCCCGGTCGTTGATCCGTTTGAGGTATTTGGCATTCTTCTTTCCCAATACATAACACGTTTCAGTATTTATCCCAAAAGCGATTTGTTTCTTTAATCCAATCACCATAAAGTCATACAATGTTTCAAAAAGCTGTTCATCGTCATAATAATTGCAGTTGACCCAATTGCCTTTTTTGCTTTGGGTCACAAAACCCAGGGGGCATACCGAGTTGATATAGTACCGACCATAAAAGCATTCCGCACCCCCATAAGCTTCGATAAGATCATAGACAAAGACCGAGGAAGGTTCATGGGTCTGTACCGATCCAATGGCTATACCACATACCTCGGTCAAGCGCTTTGTATCTGTAAATGGAATTCCGGTAGCTCCCGCACCCAAACGTCCGGGATTGATTCCCAGAATGAGGTGACGCTGATGGCAGTCATCATAAAATTTTTTGTAGAAATGTCTTGAAATGTTACCCACTTCTTGATTTTCAACAAAAGGATTGAGTGACTTGATTCCTTTGATCGGTTCTTCAGGCAGCCAAAGCTTGCGGTTAAAGTTGATGACATGGTCGGCAAAAGTCATGGTTCTGTTATTGGTGCTTGCCTAAATATAAGACAATGGGCCGTATTTGCATTATCGAAGATCAGCATTGCACACTCTGGAGCCACGACCTATATTTGCAGCAAATTCAATGGATTGACCAAATCGTCCATCTTAAAGCTTTTTAAACAGTCTCTGCCGCTTCGGAAACTGCAGGGTGCCATTACCCAATCATCACCTCTAAACCCTGCCCAAAGCAACAAAATTAGGGTACAGGGCCTTGTCGGATCCTCATTTTCAGTTATCATCTCCCAGGTTTTTCAATCTACAGAGCTACCTTTTTTGCTTCTTTTAGACGATAAGGAAGAGGCTGCCTATATTTTGAACGACCTCGAACAACTTATTGGTGACAATGACGTACTCTTCTATCCAGGAAGCTACCGGCGTCCTTATCAAATTGAAGAGACAGATAATGCCAATGTACTGCTGCGGGCCGAGGTGTTGAATCGAATCAATTCCAGAAAAAAACCAGCCATTATAGTCACTTACCCCGATGCCTTGTTCGAAAAAGTAGTGACCCGAAAAGAGTTGGAAAAAAGTACCTTGAAGATTAAGGTTGAAGATACGATATCCCTAGATTTTTTGAATGAGGTACTTTTTGAATACGAATTCAAACGTGTCGATTTTGTAACCGAGCCTGGCGAATTTTCAGTCCGTGGGGGTATTGTCGATGTGTTCTCTTTTTCACACAATGAACCCTACCGTATCGAATTTTTTGGCGATGAGGTAGACAGCATCCGTACTTTTGATGTAGCCACCCAATTGTCTACTGATCGGGTGAAGAAAATCACCATCATTCCCAATGTAGAAAACAAGTTTTTACAAGAGACCCGTGAAAGTTTTCTAAAGTACATCTCTCCGAAGACTGTTGTCTTCGTAAAGAATCCTGATTTGCTATACGATCGGATCGACGTTCATTTTGAAAAGGCCAAGGCTGCTTTTGAGAAAATCGATACCGAAGTCAGACATGCCGAACCTGAGCAGTTATTTGTGGGTTCAGCATTGCTAAAAGAACAAATTCAAGGATTTACAGTGGTAGAATTAGGAGGCTATACAGGCCTCGACCTCGTTAAAAACAAGGGCTTTGAAGCTCCTCAAAATAAGGCCAATGGCGATACACAAAGTACGATAACTGACACTACCCGATATGATCGCATCAAATTCAATACCACGCCACAGCCTTCGTTCAACAAAAAGTTTGACCTGCTCATCGAAACCCTCAATGAC
Organism: Bacteroidota bacterium; assembly: GCA_039184335.1. Taxonomy (GTDB): domain Bacteria; phylum Bacteroidota; class Bacteroidia; order Flavobacteriales; family Flavobacteriaceae; genus JBCDBD01. Next base: position 45,315 of record JBCDBD010000006.1, read on the forward strand.
AATCACAAGATGGGTTTCACCAATTGTATTTTTTGCTCTTCGGACCAACAGGCAAAACGCTTTCATGATATTTTTGAAGAGGTTGAGCAGACCGTTCACTACCGAACCATTGTATTTCCACTATACCAGGGGTTTATCGACCACGACCTCAAAATCGCCTGCTACACCGACCATCAGATTTTCGAACGCTACCACAAGTTTCAGCTGAAGAATGGCTATGCCAAAAAGCAGGCCATTACACTCAAAGAACTCAATAAGCTCGAAATTGGTGATTATGTGACCCATATTGACCATGGTATTGGCAAGTTCGGAGGGCTGCAAAAAATCGATGTCGAAGGCAAGCTGCAAGAAGCCATCAAATTGGTTTACGGCGATCGCGATATTCTTTATGTCAGTATTCATTCGCTACATAAGATATCTAAATACAACGGCAAAGACGGGGCAGCACCCAAAATCTATAAACTGGGCTCATCTGCGTGGAAAAAACTAAAGCAAAAAACAAAAAGTAGGGTCAAAAAAATTGCGTTCGACCTCATCAAGATCTACGCCAAACGCCGATTGGAAAAAGGCCACCAATACGCACCCGACAGTTATTTGCAACACGAGTTGGAGGCCTCCTTTTTGTTTGAAGACACCCCCGATCAGGCAAAGGCCACCGAAGATGTCAAAAAAGACATGGAGAGTGAACGCCCCATGGATCGCCTCGTCTGTGGTGATGTTGGTTTTGGCAAGACCGAAGTGGCCATTCGCGCGGCCTTTAAGGCCGTGGACAATGGAAAACAGGTCGCAGTTTTGGTACCCACCACCATTTTGGCCTTTCAGCACAACAACACCTTTAAAAAACGCTTTGGCGAATTACCCGTTACTGTTGACTACCTGAACCGATTTCGCACTGCCATGGAAAAGCGAGAGCTATTACAACGCCTCGGTGAAGGCAAAATCGATGTCATTATCGGCACCCATCAATTGGTAAACCAAAATGTAATGTTCAAGGACCTAGGATTGCTCATTGTAGATGAAGAACAAAAGTTTGGGGTTGCTGTAAAGGACAAACTGAAAGCGATCAAAGAGAACGTAGACGTACTGACCCTGACCGCTACACCCATTCCACGTACCCTGCAGTTCAGTCTTATGGCCGCACGTGACCTCTCTGTAATCAATACGCCCCCACCTAACCGCTACCCTATCGAAAGCCGTGTTATACGCTTGAATGAAGAAATTATCAGAGATGCTGTTTCTTATGAAATACAACGCGGCGGGCAGGTGTTCTTTGTACATAACCGCATCGAGAACATCAAGGAAGTGGCAGGAATGCTACAGCGTCTGGTACCTGATGCCAAAATCAGGATTGGGCACGGACAAATGGAAGGCAAAAAACTGGAAGAACTGATGCTGGCCTTTATGAACGGTGAATTTGATGTGCTGGTCTCTACCACAATCATTGAAAGTGGATTGGATGTTACCAATGCCAATACCATGTTCATACACAATGCCCATAATTTCGGGCTGAGCGACCTACACCAGATGAGGGGTCGTGTAGGACGAAGCAACAAGAAAGCCTTCTGTTTTTTTATTACGCCTCCCTATGAGGCAATGACCCCTGATGCCCGAAAACGCATTCAGGCCTTGGAACAATTTACGGAACTGGGCAGCGGATTCCATATCGCTATGAAAGATTTGGAAATTCGTGGCGCTGGGGATTTGTTGGGCGGCGAGCAGAGCGGGTTTATCAACGAAATCGGGTTTGAGACCTATCAGAAAATACTATCGGAAGCCATAGCGGAACTCAAGGAAAATGAATTCAAGGAGCTATACGAAGAAGTGGAAGGCGATAAGGAAAAAGTATATGTGAAAGATACCCAACTGGATACTGATTTTGAACTGCTCTTTCCCGATGGCTATATCAACAATATTACCGAACGCTTGAACCTATATACCCAGTTGAATACCGTGACCGATGAAGCTGGCCTGCAAAAATTTGAAGATGGGCTAGTGGATCGTTTTGGCAAATTGCCAAAGCAGGCGGTGGACCTACTCAACAGCGTTCGCATCAAATGGATGGCTACAAGCATCGGCTTAGAGAAAGTGGTGCTCAAACAAAACAAGTTCATCGGGTATTTTATCGCAGACCAACAATCTGACTTTTACCAAAGTGAAACCTTTACCCAAATATTGCGCTATATGCAAGTTCACTCCCAGATAGGGCAATTAAAGGAAAAGAAGACCCGAAACGGCTTACGGTTGTTGTTGGTATTTGACGAGACTACGGGTGTGGAAAAAGCTTTACAGGTTTTAGAACCACTTTATAGGCAAAAAACATTGGCGTAATTATCTATTCAAACGCCAAATATCAAAGCTCCCTGTTCCCTTTTGGCTTTTGTCTTCAGATTTTCAACACGCATTACATTCGGTTCGAAATGATTACCAAACCCAATGTCATCAATCAAAAGCTTCATATATTTTCTTCACAAACCCCCCGATCTGTTTGGGTTCTAGCCACCGGGCCACGATGACCAGACCATTTTGTTGATCGACCACAATAAAATTACCCCCAAACCCTGCGGCGTAGAAAGTATGCTCAGGCACATCTTTCCAATACCTAGAACCCTCCTTTTCATTCAACCACCACATATAGCCATAATTTATGTTGGGTTTAGAAGGTGTGACAGCCATTTTTATCCAATCTTCGCTCAGTATTCGTTCATCTTTCCATTTACCTTTGTTCATGAACAGCAATCCGAACCGGGCCATGTCTTCGGTATTGATAAAAAGTCCTGCCCCAGAATGCCCACCCCCGGTAACGGACTGCATTTTAAGTCCGTCAATGACCGTCCAAGCATGGTCATAGCCAAACCATCGCCAAGTGGTCGAAGCTCCAATCTTATCCATCAACCGCTCTTTTAAGACCAAGGGCAAGGGTTGCCGCCACACCTGCGTTAGCGAATACGCCAATACGTTCACCCGAACGTCATTGTATTCCATGACGGTACCAGGTGCTTTCAACTCACGAAACTTCCAGTCATCCAACCCTCCTTCACGGGGTGGGCGATCAGCCCAATCCTTGAGCCCCCAAAGCTCCCCCGACCAATCGGAATTCTGTTGCAGTAGATGACCCCAGGTAATCATACTGTTGTGGTCGCCATCAAAGGTGCCGTCCCAAATATAGTGCGCGACCTCATCGTTGGTATCAGCGATCAAACCCGCATCAACGGCCAATCCGGCAACTGTGGACAAAAAGCTTTTGGTCACACTAAAGGTCATATCGACACGCCGGATGTCGCCCCAAGAGTTCAAGAGATAACCATCTTTTAAGATCATCCCCGCTGGGCCACCCCTTTTTTTGGTTGGCCCGAGTATCTCATGAAAAGGTTCGCGTTGAAAACCCTTCAAAATGGCTTGCCGCAGATCACGTGAACCCGAATATTCATTTGCCAAGGCAAAATCAACGGCTTTTTGAAGACTTTCTTCGTTATAGACAAATTGACCAGTTGCTGCCTTCATCCAATCAGAGCCTCGCTCTGGAAAATTGATTTCTTGCCCGAAAGTAGGTTCAAGGCAGCAAATCATCATGAAGACTACAATCGTACGTACCACTTTTTTCATTCCCAATTCATATGTAAGTTAGTGAATCAAGTTACTAAAAGCCTTTGAAATCTTAAAGCTGCGAGGCCATATGAAAAGTATAAGAGATTGCTGGGGTCTAGAATCGCTTCTTGAACTGCTGTTCCCCTACCTTATCAAAATATCGCCAAGTGCCTATTTGTTCATCTTTTCTAAAACGTCCGGTAATCTTTTCCGTGCCATCAAGATAATACTCCGTATAACGACCGTGTTTTTGCCCGTCTTTAAGCTCAACTACATACTTGGTCTGCCCACTGGCGTATCTTTTGGTAAATGATTTTGCATTAAGGTCTGAGGGATAAATAGGGGGAAGTTCGAATATTGTTTCGATATTTATATTATTTTTTAGACTTTGGCCAGTGGCACCTGTGATCTTTGAAGTTTCATTGGAACGCAATTTGGCCTTTACCGCATCCACATCTTCATAAGCAACGACCAATCGACTTTCAAAAAGGTCTCCTTCTGAAGTCAACTGAAACCCAATCTGCGGAAAACAAATAATAAAGTCCCTATTGGTTCGAAGTTGTGATTTCACTTTTCCATCGGCCATCGCATACATAGACTTGTATAGCATTGGGACGTTACTGTAGACATACAAGCTCGATGTACGCTCGAATTTGTCATCAAAATGCTGAAAGTCTTCAGACTTAGCAAGGGTTTCACCATCAACAACAGCAGTGATCATACTTTTCAAGGTATTTGGGTTGTCACTGAACACCACATACTTGTCGATTATCGTGAAATAGGGTTTGTCGAATTCTTGAAAGCGATTGCCCAACACCACTTTAAAAAAACCCTTGATAGAAAGAAAATTAATGTCATGTTCCTTGTAGGTAATGGTCTTAAACTTGACCGGGGTTTTCTTTTTGATCTGCCGAAGTATAAAATCTAGGTGCGTTTTGGCATCAGTAATATCACGGGTTTTAAGCACCAAGGCCAAGTCGTTTTTCCCTTCTGCCATCGAAGACTGTATTTGCAACAATGCTATTTCATCTCCGACCCAAACGATAAAATTTTTCTTAATGTCGATTTTCAAAATTTTTTCGACTTTTTCAATCCCTTTCCGGTAGCTTTTATACTGCTCAGCATCATTGGATTGCTGTAGGGTTTCAAAATTACCATAGAATTCAAAAAAACTGTCAAAGCCGTAACTTACATAAAGTGCGGTTTGCTTTGGTGCGATTGTGGGAATCGTCCTTTTTGATGTTCCCGATTTTTGAAGTGCTTCAAGATATGCTTCATGGGTGAGCCTAGTGTTGGTAAAGCCGTTGGCTTTGAGGGTGCCCTTATTGTCAAGGTCTAGGTGAAACCCAGAAAACATAAAGTTCTTACTGATACGCCCTACCCAATCATCAGGCCTATGGAAAAACCTATTCAAATAGTCCTCAATGTATTCATACTGCACATATACCCGAAACAGGTCTTCATAACCCACACGCTCATTGATTTCAATAAAGCCAAGATCACGACCGATTTTGGGTTCTAGATATTGGTCAATGGAGGCCTCTACCAAGCTGTGGGTATATGAAGCTACCAACTGGTTCTTGATAAAGGCCAAATGCATGGTCTCTTTATTTTTTCGGTCGTAGACCTCTAAAATCTCATGACCATGGTACCTGCGCTTGCTTAAGCTGTAATTATCATTGAGCAAGGTATTCAAATAGGTCTTGAGTAAGTTTAATTTCGCAATCCGTTTGAGATCCAGCACATAGAAAATTCCGTAATCGTTAGGTGTGGTCATATGAATTGAAATAAACAGCGAACGCCCATCAAAAAACTCGAACAAACGACGTTGGTCCTTGAAAATGGTATCTACTTTTTGAATGTTCTGGGTAAGTTCATCAAAGTAATCGTTCTGCTTTAGGTGTTGCCAAGCGTGGCTTTCGCTGACAGTCCTCCAGCTCTCTACCGGCCTTTCCGATTCAATAATAAAAACGGCATTTTTGGGTATTAAGTAAATCGATTGCAAATTGGTCTTGGGGGAAAGTATAAAAATATAGGCCAGATACCCAAGGTAGATCAATAAAAGGGTCAGCAGAACGGTGCGTATTCTTCTTTTGGTCATTATGCCAAGTTCTCTACATGTAACCTTTAAGCAGTAGGTTTATTGCCTTGCCCATCGATTGTTTTCAAATGATCTTTATGGAATCGGTAATGGAAATACCATCTAACCTGCAATCAAATAACCCCTATTTCTAGAACGCCATTTCGTTGTAAGAAGATCACAGTGTCTTCAGGTTCTTAATTGTTTTAAAGGCCACATCCACTTGGTTGTCATCAACCAAGATGGTAAACTCATTTGTTGTTGAAATGACCTCATAGAGAATGATCCCTTCCCAGGCCAGTCGCTGAAAAATAAAATAGTAAATTCCGGGTACAGATACATTTTCCGCAGGTAGTTTCACGGTGACGGAAGAAAGGTTTTCTGCTTTTTGGGTACAACGCTCGTTTCGAAAAAGCTCTTCTACCTTGCCATCCAAACTATTGCTGATGACGATATTGATTTCATTGACACCTCTCGAAGATGTATAAAAAATAGCTTGGTTTCGATGTACTTCTTCCAGTAATTTTGCTTGTTTTGCCAATATGGTCTCTGATGATAAAAAGGTATAATCGGTCAAATTCGAACGCACCGTAATCTCACCGATGTTCTTCAACACCTTTATAATTCGGTGGGTAGCACGAAACTCCAAATCATCAGAAAGTCTTTTCAAAGCCATGACAATGGCTCCATTGCGAACATCTTTGCCCAACTCTTCTTCGATTTCGGGCTTGACAATTCTAGATAACGAAGTAAGGTTGATGATGCCTTGCCCTAAGGCACTCTGTAAAAAAGGCTTTTTCTTGATATATTGTTCAACGACTGAAGAAATGGTTTTCATCTCAAAGGGTTTGAGACAAAAATAACATATTGTTATAAATAAAACAAATGGTTAAAAATAATAGAATGCCTCTTTCAAATGGGTTACCTCATACTTTTCCCCTCTTTTTAGCACCGTAATGATATCAAAGCGTATTTCAATATCGAGGTCGTTATCAATGACATATTGATTGGCCGCCATCACAAGCAGTTGTCTCTTTTTTTGATTGACTGTTTCAGCTATGTTTTCAAGAAAATCCGAATGTCTTGATTTGACCTCAACGATAGCCAAAACATCACTCTTTTTCGCAATTACATCAACTTCTGCTTTCTGACACCTGTAATTACGCTGTAGAATCTCATAACCCGTTTGGATCAAAAAATCAACAGCCAATTGTTCCCCCTGCTTTCCAAATTCATTGTGAATTCCCATCAATTTTGAAAATAAATAAAAAAAGCGTGCAGTTCATCGAAAAAAACGGTGATTCAACGTCAAAAGAACGTTAACCTTGTAAATTTATGCTGCAATAAAACCACGACCACTCGTTAAAAGCACATAGCAGCCCCAATGACTATGAACATATTTAACGCCAAACTTTGCTATGGAATTTTTTGTCAACTGTAATACCTCGACCTTAGCGCCGTATACCACGCCCTTGGATAAACTTAGGGCAGCGCACCTATATAGGCGTCTTGGGTTCAGTGCCTCTGTACAGGCCATCAACGCCGCTGAAGGGCAATCAGCAAATGCCCTAGTAGACACTTTGATCAATGAGGCTTTGAATGCTTCCCCGACCCCCGCACCCGAATGGGCAGATTGGAACAATGCAGATTACCCCGCTGATGATGACCTTGCCAGACAATTGCAAAACACCCAACGGGAAGAGTTTAGAATTGCCTATGGCAATGACATGCTCACTACCAATTTACGGGATCGACTCAGTTTCTTTTGGAGCAATCATTTCGTCACCGAACTCGATGTCTACAATTGCAATTCGTTCTTATACTACTATATCAATTGCCTTCAGCGAAATGCCATTGGCAATTTTAAGACCTTTGTAAGTGAGATTGGGCTGACCAGTGCCATGCTATACTATCTGGATGGAGCCTTTAACAATGGTAACAACCCCAACGAAAACTATGCTAGGGAATTGTACGAGCTATTTTCGCTAGGAGAAGGAAACGGGTATACGGAAGAAGATATCATTGAAACCGCCCGGGCACTGTCAGGTTATGTTGACCGAGGAGAAGAAGGCTGTTCTGCCGTTGGGTTTAATCCTGACAGGCATGATGCCGGCACCAAGACCATTTTGGGCCAAACTGGCAATTGGGGTTATGATGATGTCATCGATATTCTTTTTAATGAACGCCCCAACGAAATTGCCAATTTCATTTGCCAAAAGTTGTATGAGTTTTTTGTACATCCTGATTCAAGTGATGATACCGGTAATGCCCAAGCCATCATTTCAGGAATGGCCGAGACTTTTCTAGCCAACAATTTTGAAATTGCCCCTGTTTTATCACAACTGTTCAAAAGCCAGCACTTTTTTGATGAAAACGCTATCGGTGTGATCATCAAGAGTCCGTTCGATCTTTATTTCAATTTCATCAAGGAAACCAACTTTACCTATGATGATGGTACTGTCATCAACTTTATCGATGCCAGTCAAATGATTGGGCAAGAACTTTTTGACCCGGTTGATGTAGCCGGTTGGCAGCGGGATCGGCAATGGATCAACACCAATTTCATCATTGGCCGCTGGTTGACCATGGAAGTATTTTTAGAAGTGTTTTTTCAAGCTGATCCAGAACAGTTCAGGTCACTCGCCATGGATGCCGTTGGACCGGCAGACATGAACACCAGTAACCCAGAAACCGTTGTTCGTGCCCTAGTCGATAAATTCACACCCAAAGGATTGTTGACCGAACAGGATTTTGAAAATGCCATGGATGCTTTCAAAATTGAAGACGTACCTGAAAACTATTATTCTCCTGACTATGTTGATGGTGGTCAGAGCCTATGGTCGCTCTCCGTTAGCTCTGAAGCACCAATGATGGTATACCTATTGTTACGCCATTTATCAAGAGAACCAGAATTTCAACTTAAATAAACCTACTACTATGTGCGATACCCACCATACCCACGATAATACCCCATACAAAGGCTTGGAACACGACGGCCATGATTTGGAACACAAAAAATGGAGCCGACGTTCTTTCATTCAAGCCTTGGGAATTGCAGGCTCTGGATCGATGATGCTGGGCAGCAACATTCTCTCGGCATCTGCCCCATCACCTTTGACCATGGCCATTGGTGACAGCGAAACCGATAATATTCTGATCTTGATTCGTTTGAGCGGAGGTAATGACGGATTGAGTACGGTCATTCCGATCCAACAATATGACACCTACGCGAATGCAAGGCCGAACATTTACATTCCCGAGAGTAAAATCTTGAAACTGACCGATGATTTTGGTGTACCCACCTACATGAACTCACTGGAACCTATGTGGGGTGAAGGACAATTTAAGGCCGTACATGGGGTTGGCTACCAAAACCAAAGCCTTTCCCATTTTACCGGCTCTGATATTTATGCCAATACCGATTTGACCACAACTGGTTTTGATGGTTTGGACACCGGATGGATGGGAAGGTATTTTGAGGATTGTTATCCAGATTATTTGATCAATCCGCCTGATGCGCCTGCAGCCATCCAAATTGGTAATATTTCTAATTTGGTGTTTCAAGGTGAAGAGACCAACTACGCCTTTGTCACCAACAATATCGACCAACTGGAAGAAATTGCGGAAACCGGAACCTTTTATGATCTGAACAGTAGTCTTTTCGATGGCTGTATGTACGGCGATCAATTGCGGTTCTTGAGGGGTGTAGCCAATACCACTTATGAGTATGCCGGTAAAATACATGAGGCCTATGAACGGGGACAAAACCAAGTAGAATACCAAGACAATCGTTTTGCACGGCAATTGGCCCTATTGGCCCGATTGATCAAGGGAAATCTGGGCACTAAAGTCTATATGATTTCCATGGGGGGGTTTGACACCCACGGTAACCAACCGTTGGCCCATGAACGCTTGATGTCTAACCTTTCCATAGCGGTCAACAATTTTTACGAAGATTTGGCCTTTACCGAGCAAGACAACCAGGTATTGAGCATGACCTTTTCTGAGTTTGGACGTCGAATTTTTGAAAATGGCTCCAACGGAACCGATCATGGTAAAGCTGCTCCGACCCTTTTCTTTGGATCTGGTCTTAACGGCAGTGCCTTTGTTGGGGAGCACCCCTCTTTGGAAAATCCGAACGGTCGCGGCAATCTCGAATATACGATGGATTTTAGGGATCTGTATGCAACAGTTTTGGCCGAATGGCTTTGTGTGCCCATTGCCAAAGTGGAACAGCACTTGCTCGATCACCCTTATGCCCCAGTGAATCTAGGGTTCAATTGTAGTGGTATAGATTTTCCTGATATTGCTTATAGTGACGATCCGCCAACCTTACCCGATACCCCACCAAGTGAAAACCCCGAAGAAAATCCTGAATTGGCAAACGCTGTCGTTCATAAGCCGTACTACCCATCTGAAAACAATCCGCATATCTATTTGGAAATGCCTTTCGCAGCCCATGTAGATATTCAACTGTACAACATATTGGGTCAAAATGTAGGAACGGTTTTCAATGAAATGATGCTTGAAGGGTCTGCAGAAATCAATATCAGGGAACGGGTAAGAGGTAGCCTTTCAACAGGAAAGTATATTTATCAAATTCAAGTGGCTGAGCAAAAAATGAGTAAATCGGTCATGATCATGTAATCATATTATAAATTTCCAGAATCCTCCGGTAGTGTATCCCCCACCCCAATTTAGGGCTGCACGATCCGGAGGTTCCTTTTTTGGCAACGATACCTTCACCTCTTGCCAAAATCAGTATTTTTGGGGCTTAATTATTAAATTCATGGCCCAAGATACGCCAACACCTTTGCGATATACCATTACCGCAGCACTCCCTTACACCAATGGCCCCATCCATATTGGGCATTTGGCTGGGGTTTATGTACCTGCTGACATTTATGCCCGTTACCAACGCATAAAAGGGCATGATGTCGCCTTTATCTGCGGCAGTGACGAGCATGGGGTGGCCATACCGATGAAAGCCAAAAAAGAAGGCGTTTCGCCCAAAGAAATCATTGATAAGTACCACGGCATCATCAAAAAATCATTCGAGGACTTTGGCATTTCGTTCAACAACTATTCAAGAACCTCAGCAGCGGTGCATCATACGACCGCTTCTTCTTTCTTTAAGAAACTTTATGATCAAGGGGATTTTGTAGAGGAAACCACAGCACAACTATACGATGAAGAAGCCCAGCAATTCTTGGCCGATCGTTTTGTGACCGGTACCTGTCCCAAATGCGGACATGAAGAAGCTTATGGGGACCAGTGTGAAAATTGCGGCTCTTCACTGAATGCCACAGATCTCATCAACCCAAAATCAACGATTACTGGGGCCATACCTACCTTAAAGAAGACGATGCATTGGTTTTTGCCTTTAGACCGTTACGAAGATTTTCTAAAGACATGGATCCTAGAAGGCCATAAAAACGATTGGAAACCCAATGTATATGGCCAATGCAAGTCATGGATCGATGATGGATTAAAACCACGAGCAGTGACCCGCGATTTGGACTGGGGCATTCCCGTTCCCGTAAAAGGGGGCGATGGCAAAGTGCTCTATGTCTGGTTTGACGCCCCAATCGGTTACATCTCATCGACCAAGGAATGGGCAGAACGCGAAGGTAAGGATTGGGCACCCTACTGGAAGGATAAAAATACCAAATTGCTCCACTTTATCGGAAAAGACAATATCGTATTCCATTGCATCATATTCCCAAGCATGCTCAAGGCACATGGTGAATTTGTACTGCCTGAAAATGTGCCTGCCAATGAGTTTTTGAACCTAGAGGGCAACAAGCTTTCCACATCAAAGAATTGGGCAGTTTGGTTACATGAGTATTTGGAAGAATTTCCGGACATGCAAGATGTGCTTCGCTACAGCCTAACAGCGAATGCTCCTGAAACCAAGGACAATGATTTTACATGGAAGGATTTTCAGGCACGCAATAACAACGAATTGGTGGCCATCTTTGGCAATTTTATCAACCGGGTCGTGGTGTTGACACACAAATATTGTGCAGGGGTCGTTCCCCAACCCGAACAACTGAACGAAACCGATCAAGATACCTTAAAAGCCCTAAAAAAATTTCCAGCAATCCTATCGAACTCTTTAGAGAGGTACCGGTTTCGTGAAGCTAGCCAAGAGCTGTTGAACCTTGCCCGACTGGGCAATAAATATTTGGCCGATGAAGAACCTTGGAAATTGATCAAAACCGATGAAGCCCGCACAAAATCAATCATGTTTGTTGCTCTACAAATCGCTACAGGACTGTCAGTGCTATCAGAACCGTTCTTACCGTTCACCGCTGCAAAGCTTAAAAACATGTTGCATGTGTCTTCAAAAAAAGATGGGCATGCCATAACGTGGAAAGATGTGTCCAACAAACAGGTACTGCTTCCGTCAGGACACCAAATCAATCTAAGTGAATTGCTGTTCCGAAAAATTGAGGATAAGGAAATTGATATCCAATTGGCCAAATTAGCGGCTACCAAAAAAACCAATGCTTCGACGTTTGCCAACACTGAACCCGTAAAAAAGGAACTTATGCCCCAAAAAGAAACCATCATCTTCGAAGACTTCAGCAAATTGGATATGCGTGTAGGCACCATCACAGCAGCTGAGAAGATGCCCAAGGCCAATAAGCTATTGGTCTTAAAGGTCGATACTGGTTTAGATACACGAACTATAGTATCAGGTATTGCCGAAAGTTTCAAGCCTGAAGAAATTGTAGGAAAAAAAGTGACCGTTTTGGTCAATTTGGCCCCAAGAAAACTACGGGGTGTTGAAAGCCAGGGTATGATCTTGATGAGTGAAAATAAAGCGGGAAAGCTGGTGTTCGTCAATCCCGATGAAAGCGATATAACCAACGGCGCCACCATCAATTAGGCCAATAACCCGATTTAATTCTCAGCGCGTTCCAAACGATCGTTGATACTCATGCCGAGCCCCTGTTCTGGCAAACGTTCGGCAATAATCACATCGACATTGGCAGCATCAAGTTGGTGCAGTGCATCAAACAAATGGGCCGCAGCTTCATCTAAATCCCTCTTTTCAGACAGTACCTTGACCAGTGCCGCCTTGGGGTACACCTTTCTATAAAATGAGAGCACCCCAATGCGCCTGGCACTCCAGATGGCCAGTACTTTTTCGACATCATCGGTCAATATCAATTTTGTCTTTGGGGCATAGTGCTTCGCCAACATCCCTGGAGCGATAGGGGCTTTTTCACTCTTTAAGGCCAGTTTTACCACACCTGTGCAAGCCTCTATGGCTTCTATGGCAATACCTCCCTTTCGGTATATCACCGGCACGCCACCTTCAAAACCTATAATGGTTGATTCAAGGCCAACCTGAGAGGCCCCACCATCCAAGATGGCCCCAACACGGTTCCCAAAATAATCGGCCACATGCTGTGCCGAAGTGGGACTGACCCGAGTGAACGGATTTGCACTGGGGGCGGCAATTGGAAAATCCAACCCTTCTAACATGGTCAAGGTCAACGGGTGGTCTGGCATACGAATGCCCACAGTCGACCTGCCTGCAGTGACCAGATCACTCACCACACCTTGCTTGGGCAAAATCATGGTCAATGGCCCGGGCCAAAAATGCGAAGCCAATTCTTGGGCGGCATGAGGTATATCTTTAGCCAAAGTGGGCAACTGGTCTATATGGTGAATGTGAACGATCAACGGATTGTACAACGGACGGCGTTTCATTTTAAAAATCTTCTTCACGGCCGTATCATCGTATATATTGGCCGCCAATCCATAGACCGTTTCTGTCGGTATGGCTACCAAGTTACCATCGCGCAATAAATTTTGGCACAGGGCAATGTTTTTGGTAATGCTACTCTTCATTGGTTGCAAAGGTATGATAGCTGAGACATTTACTTTGGGCGCCAAACATATTTTGTTGAAAAGATGGATATTTGAAAAAAATATCTTTATTGCTAAAAATCGCTTACCATCCCATTTACAGGCATCCCTTGCCAGAAGGACATCGATTTCCCATGTTAAAATACGAACTGTTACCACAGCAGTTGCTACATGAAGGCACATGTGAGTCCTCAAATTTCTTCGAGCCCAGCTTGCCCGATGACCAATATATACTTGCGGCACATAACATCGGCTATTACCAAAGTCTCGTTCAACTTGACCTAAAGCCCAGTGCGGTTCGAAAGATAGGATTTCCATTATCTGCGGAACTGGTACAACGTGAACGGATCATTGCCAGCGGCACCATAAGCGGCTCCGAATCGGCATTGCAACATGGTATTGCCATGAATATTGCCGGTGGCACACATCATGCGTACTCTGACAGAGGAGAGGCTTTCTGCATGCTCAACGACCAGGCCATCGGGGCTCGTTACCTTCAGACGAGTGGGCAAGCAAAGCATATCTTGATTGTCGATCTAGATGTACACCAAGGCAACGGTACCGCCGAAATCTTCCAAAACGATGCGACTGTGTTCACTTTTTCCATGCATGGAAAAGGAAACTATCCCTTTAAAAAGGAAGTTTCCGATTTAGACATTCCATTGGAAAAAGGAACAGATGATACCACCTACCTTGCTATCTTAAGAAACACTTTGCCGCGATTGATCGATCAGGTACAACCTGATTTTGTTTTTTACCTATGCGGGGTCGACATCTTGGCAACAGACAAGTTAGGTACCTTGGGAATGACCTTGGAAGGTTGCAAAGCCCGTGACGCCCATGTACTGCAAACCTGTCATGACCTTCAAATTCCGATCCAGTGCAGTATGGGTGGGGGCTATTCGCCTGATATCAAAATCATTGTCGAAGCACACGCCAATACCTTTAGGTTGGCACAAGAGATTTTCTTTTGAACCTTTTATTGGTTTCGACTGTACTTTTCGAAGAAATACTTTTGAATTTTCTTTTCTTAGTTTTTAAGTTTATGTTGTTAATTTGTACAGTTTTGTGTGTGTAGCCCAATCCTTTTGAAAATCGACCTATGAATATCTTAAAAAGTGTGCTTGTTGCTTTTCTCTTACTGTCTGTTTTCGTTCATGCCCAAACTTCAGATGACACCGTTTCAAAAACAAAATGGCAGTTATTAACCTATGATTTTTCCAATGTTTTCAAAGGTGTGGGTCATGCGTATACCAGACCTTTTGAGTGGCAGGGGCAACAATGGGGCACCTTAGCTGCCGTAGCGGCTGGTACAGGACTCTTATATATCTATGATAAGGAAACCTCCGATTTCTTTGTCCGCCAAGGTGATGACATTCCCACTTTTATTATCGATTATGGAAAAAACTATGGCAGTCCGCGCTATAATTTTCTTTTTACGGGCGGGGTCTATTTCACGGGCTTACTCACACAAAATGAAAAACTAAGACGTTTGGGGGTACTTCTGTTATCTTCTGCGATTGCAACAGGGGTTCTCCAACAGCTAACAAAGTCTTTGGTGGGCCGCGCAAGACCATTAAAAAATTTAGGAAAAGATACCTTCGACCCCTTCAATAGGGACCGTGATTACCATTCATTCCCATCAGGACATACCATGTTGGCCTTTAGCAATGCCTATGCCATAGGCAAACAGGTCAGCAACCCATGGTTGAAGGCAGGCATCTATACAATAGGGGCAATTCCAGGACTCTCCAGGTTATGGGAGAAACAACATTGGTTGACAGACGTAGGTTTGGGTATTGCCATCAGTATTTTTACGGTAGAGTCCATTGACAAATATCTTGACAAAAAATACGAACAGAAATATAATAACGGTAAGGGCAAAACGCTAAGTTGGAACTTCAACATCACCCCAGCACGGATTGGAATTACGGCTATCTTTTAGATTATAGGTCATCTGTGACCATACCGCTGTTTATGTCTTAAAAATGTTTAATTTTAGCATCTAGAATCCTGTTATCCTATGCTCTCAATAAAACTCGAAAAAGCACTTAACAACCAGATTAAAATTGAAGCAGAGTCTTCACAAGTATATCTCTCCATGGCATCATGGGCTGAAGTAAAGGGGCTAGAGGGTGTAGCCGGATTTATGTACGGACATTCTGATGAAGAACGCATGCACATGCTCAAACTGGTCAAATATGTCAATGAGCGGGGAGGGCATGCCAAGATATCTGAATTGAAGGCCCCTGAAACTGAATTTGGTACCTTACAGACCATGTTCCAAAAATTATATGACCATGAACTGTTCGTCTCACAAAGTATCAACGAACTTGTACATGTCACTTTGGAAGAAAAGGATTATGCTACCCACAACTTTCTACAATGGTATGTAGCAGAACAAATTGAAGAAGAGGCACTCGCCCGTACGATTTTAGACAAGATCAATCTCATTGGCAACGATAAGGGCGGTCTGTACCTCTTTGATCGTGATGTACAGCAAATCACCGTTGAAAGTGCAGCTTCAGATACCGCTGGTGAATAATTGCCGACAAACTATTTTATTTAGATTAATTTAAAATAATTATTTTTGCGATGCATATCTTACGCATGGGCAAAAAGAAGAAAGAAGCCAAAAAGCTTAAAAAATTAGTACTAAAAGAACTTGTCTCCAATAATTGCAAGACGAAATGCTGCAAAAAATATAAAAAGGGAGAGCACAAACGCTGTCGACGTTGCCCCTGCCTTGATTTGCTTAAAAAAGTAGCCTAAAACGTATTCTTTTTCTTCGACCGATAGGTCATGGCGTCATCGCCCAAAAGGGCTTTACCTAAAAAGTAAAAAGCAGCTTTCTGGTAGTAGAAATGACTGTGTGTACACGTAAGGTCACACACTTTCTGATGTCTAACGTAGCTTTTTTTCTTGCCATAGATATACCTTAGGTAGGCATAGGCATTGGTCTGTTTCAGGCCATTTTCAAAATTGTGCTGATCGTTCCAAAAATCGGCCTCATCCTCTTCACTAAGCTTCAAGTCATGCTCATAGCTGGCATCCTTTTCCGCCAATTCAAGATAAAACTTTGCGTCGCCCATTTCAAAAGCTTGGGCAAACAGCCCTAAAGGTAGCAAACCCAATGACACCGTTACTAAAACATAAAAAGGTTTCATAGCAGTTGTGTTTATGGATACCATCAAAGTTCTGCATCCACACGATAGTTCCCTTTAATTTATCATTAAGATTGCGTTTAAAAAAAGAAAGGGGGCAAATGGCCCCCTTTTATCGTTGGTCGGTATGCGCCGCTATTTGCCCAACATTAAAATTTCGTGGCAACGAATTTCGGTAACGTACTTTTTTTCGCCTGACTTGGCCTCGTACGACCTTGAGATCAACTTTCCTTCTAAGGCGACCTCTTTGCCCTTTATCAAATAATTCTCGATCAATGTAGCCGTTTTGCCCCATGCCACGATGTTATGCCATTGTGTGTCGGTCACCTTTTCTCCCTCCCCGTTTCGGTAGGTTTCATTGGTCGCAAGTGAAAACCTGGCCAACTTGTTCCCATTTTCAAGATTTACGATTTCAGGGTCATTGCCCAGATTTCCAATCAACTGTACTTTGTTTCGAAGTGCGTTCATTTTTTAATTTTTACGGTTAAACAGTTAATACTATCGAATACGTATTGTTCGACAGGGCAAACCTAAAACAACACAAAACAAAGATTCGGTCAGGAATTATTTATTTTCGTTTGTAAACGTTTGTTGTCGTTTAAGTGTGTATTTTTAGGTATGTATATATGGAATGTGGGACAGGATTAAATAATTTTTCTGGGATTCACGGTGAAGTGATTTTTTTAAGAATCGACACCTTCGGCACACCACTTCAAGTCTCGTCTTTCTTGAGTTTATCTTCATACGCTTTGGCTCGGGCTTTTTTTTGCTCAAGATTTATAAAATATACTCTTCAAATCCAAGTCTGAACGAAAAAAAAGTTATACTATCGTAACAAACCCACCATATCAAACCCCATATCCTTCTGCAGATTCAGGTAGGTTATGTTTTAGATTACTTCCCAATTACCTAAAAGAATCCCTATAAAAATAATGGGAACACAAATCTTAAAGAACCATTTCGCCAATTTAGTTTTGGTAATCCGAAAACCAAAACCCCTAATGAACCTATTGAACATTCAACCAAATTATCAAAAACCATATTGTTATCACTGTCCCGTATTGTATATAGTTGTTCCTAAAACTACTACTGAAACATGTGCTTAAAAATCATCGATATAAGACATAGCCATGGGCTTTTTGACAGTGAAGAAATTATAAGGAAATAAAGTTATTTATTTGGCTTTATCCTGTTCTGCTTCTTTTGCTTCCGCTCCGGGTTGTTTTTGTGCTGCTAAGGGCTGTGGATGAGCTTGTTCTTTCCCAAATCTCGCATAAACATCAAAATCAAACCTATTGGTCGAAATTATCTGGCCCCTGTCAATCAAAAGGTCCATTTTAAGTCGGGCCGTTGAAATTCCTTTTTGCATGTAATACTTGTACACTTTTGAATAAAATGTGGTAAAATGGAGGGTTTGATATTCTTTGTGCCTATAACCGCTCATGAGCGGAAGAATCCTTAATTGGTTACTCTCTGAGGGTTTCGGAATTTTCAAGACTTCCCCGACATAGACCTTTCCATTTTTCAAGGTTATCGCTATGGCCCAACCATTTTTAAACGACTCCAAGAAAAGTTTGTCAAAATCATCGCCGTTGTAGTACACTGAGTTGCTCACCCACCTTGTGGACCTAAACAAGGGCTTATTAAATTTTCGATTCAGCGAAAGGAAAAACCAGCAGATTAGGCCAAGTAAAATCCCCATGGGCAAAGTAGCCATTAATGTATTCCATCCTGAGTCCCTTACCAGTGATGGCATCAGGCTTTTAAAGAATGATATTATGGCACCATCCCATCTTGCCAATAAATCACGCAACCAATACGTAAAAGTGGTGATGATCCCTCCCGCAATTGCCGCATGGAATATCAAACGCTGTCTTTCAATACGCTGATGAAGATACTTTGTTATCGGACAAATGACCAGAAATAAATAACCCCCTAAAAGGGGGAAAAGTATCAAATCAAATCTCATTATGTTATAGGATCTATTATCCGATTGCCAGCAATTCCTCAATCCTCTCTACAGCTTCGAGTTTTGCTCTGAACGAATCGCTCAAAATAACTTCTTCGGGTTCGATGTACAAATCTCCAGCCCAAGTACTTTTTATCGTGTATGTCGTTTTTGTTTTATTCATCTTATCATTGGTCTATCAAGACCTCTTTACAAATATACGAATAAGTCGAATTAATTACCACATTTTACCACAATGTAAATAAAAAACGGCAAAAAGTGCGCCATATTACCATAAAATGATAAAATGCCCGTTAAAATGGGGGTTGAAATCCCATTACCCACTATGCTACAACACTTACAGAAATAAGTGCACAGCACAAAAGCTAACTGGCCATGGGTTCAATCCGAGACTCTTTTCTGGTTGAGTAGGGTTTTTGACCATCTTTTAAAAATGCCCTGCCCGTACAGCATATAACGTAGGTCATTGCACAATCAACGACTTGTAAAAAATAAGGAATGTGAAAGCAATACCTTATCAGCCCAGCTCTTATCGCGTTATCAAATCAATAAACCTATCTTTTAAAGTCAAAAGACCCGGGATAATGAAAATCGTAATTGCAAGGCTTTTGGCAATTGAATTGTCCTCCAAGGCACTTACCAATTGTTGGGCTCAGCGGGCTTGGCAAAAAACTATTTCGGTAATCTTGGAATCGTTATCAAAAGCGCTTTCAAAGTCTAGCCAAGTCTATTGGTATACAAAAATACCCACCAAAAGTTCAATCTGTGCTTTTTATATGATGGTCAAAGTAGGCAAAGCGGTCCAAAATTCCAAAATCCAATTGGCCCATTAAACTTTCCAAAGCAGCCGGGGTCGTTTCAGGGGGGTATACCACACCAAGGATGCCCAATTTTCCAATAAGGAAGATTTGACTGTGCTTTTCACCTTTACGATGCAGCCTCAATCCAATATGGTCTTTTTGTGTACTCTCATCTTTCAAACTAAGCAGGGTGACGCCACCAGAAGCCATCAATTTTTCCCGTACTTCCGTTGTAGCGGCATTTTTGGATTCTACCAACCGACCATATGTATCGTATTCTTTTTTATGGGCTGCCAATATAGATGCGGACAGGTTCAGATGTTGGGAGTAGATGGATATTTCAATGTTTTGACTTGGGTCGCTTTTATGTTTATAGGTTTTTACCAATTCATAGGCTATCGGTTTTTCGGTATTTTTTTTGATACTTGCTTTTTTAGAATCCACAAAGAAGTCGGAAAAAGAGAGTTTTTTTTCAGACACACTTTTCAAATGCCGTATTTTCAATGGAGAAGCTTCCAGGTCGTCATGCGCCCGAAGAAAGGGAGGAAATAGATTCGACATTTCTTTTTGTGTCCATGCATTGTAGTCATAGACAAAAACACGGCCCGGGCCTTCCCAATGTGTTCTCTTATAAACGTCTTTGGGATCTTGCTTTGCCCCAACGGCCAACAATTTGCCATTAAAGGCCACGGAACATCCAAACCTTTGATCCCCCGAATTCATTGAAAGCCCCAATTTCTGCTTCATGGACCACCTTCCGTTCTTGTAGTGGTAGAGTTCCACCAAACCTGAGGCCTTGAAACCCGCATCTGGATTACCAATGGCAATGAGGTTATCCCCAAGGGCCACGGTAAGTTTGTCCACGTCATATGGTGATCCAGCACCCTTTTTAATGGCCTGTTCCCATACCCATAGCCCATTGTTGTTTTGCCTATAGGTGTGGACATCTCCAGTGGAAACCCCAGTTCCAACGACCATCACATCTTTGTGCAGTGCCATTATGCCCTTGTGAATATCCCTTTTATCATTTAGAGCGGGCACTAATTCTTGCACTTTTTTCCATCTTTCAGAACCATATCGGTAGACGTTTACCGTAAGTTTGTTGCCTATCTTTGGCCAACGATCAATCTGTAAGACGATCATCATATTGCCATCAACTACGATTCCCTCAGGTCGATATGGCAATTGCAACTGCTGCTCTTGTTGCCAACTTTTCTGCTGTAGCCGATATACGTACACCTGATATAGGAATAGGGGCCATTTTTTACGTTTATTTGCCCTTTTTAACTCATAGGCTACTACAGCAACATTTTGGGTCATGGCGGTGGTAACAAATCGATCTAAAACGTATTCTTTGGGAATTTCAGCAGGTTGTATTTCATGCCATTTAGGGCTTTTGGGGTTTTCAAGATTGCCTATGTAAGCCGTTTCTTGATGCCCCATTAAAACATGGTTGCCATAGGTGGAGAGATAGCCGTTTCGATAGCATGTGAAACTTTCGGTTTTCCCTTTTTGCAGACCAAGCCCTACTTTTTGCCAATTAAGCCTTTCCAAAAGCCCTGAAGAAGAAAATCCGACGTCTTCGGCCAACATATTTGGGACATACTGAAAAGCATGAATATGGCAATAATTTGCGGTTACATAGAGCATATCGTTGCCCAAGGCCACCTTACTGCCAAAATGATCATCTTTTTTAGCATTTGGGGCCTGGAACAATGTCACTTTTTTATATTGGGATTTTCCAGGCCATGGGTACATAAACATCGTAAGGACAAGAAATAAGACCTTACAACAAATAGTTTTCGTTTTGAACCTAAACACGTTCATCTCTTTTTGATACCTTATTTCACCTTTTTCCCATCAGGGAGAATCTTTAACAATTTTTTGGTCCTAGCATCGGTGACCCAAGCGGTACCTTCTTTGAAACCCTTGGAGTTAGTGCTACTGTATTGGGGCTTTATCTTCCATGCCCCAGAAAGATCTAAAAACCCCCATAGCTCATCAATTTTCGCAGGAATCCTATTATGATAGATAGGCCCAATCTCTTCGTATTCATAAGGCAGTATCTGTCCTTTCGACAGACTGACCACCCCTTCTTTTGAAAATAAGAAAGAAACGATATCCTTATCCGGATCGGTGTAGCGTGATACGATAAAATAATCCTCATGTTGAGAATATCGTATTTTCTTGAATTCAAATGGCAGTAACTCTTCACCTTCGTCGTTTACAAGGCCCACCTTTTTCTCTTTTTCAGAAACTCTTGCCACAAAATACAGCTTACTGCCCACTACTAATTGCTTTAGTTCCACATATTGTGGCTTCACTGTGACGGCATTCCGGTTCCACAAGCCCCACTTATGGTCTTTTTGGATCATGACCCTTCCATTACCCAGTACCTTTAGCTCTTGATAAGCCATGGGGATGATTTCTGAATCGCGATTTCGAAGCCCCCAAGTATCGCCTTCCCTAACCAGGAATTTTTCACCTTTAAGCATCTTTATTTCATCATAAATGGGCTTGAGGATCTCTACATCCCCTGAATATAGTCCCCATTTTCCACCTTCTTTGAACAGGAATTTATCACAGTCCATTATCTTGATGTCCTTAAAAGGTCCTTTTACATTTCCCAAACTGTCCAGTAATACCTTCCCTAAAGTGTCCATCGTGTGGACCAGTTGGCCACATTCATTGAATTCTTTCTTGATATACTTGCCATCGGCCAATTTGTGTTCAAACTTATCGCCTACAAGTTTTCCATAGGGAAAAGCCCTCACTTTTTCGATCTTTACTCCAAAATCCGACGTCCGGAACTCCTTGCCAGATTTATAGAGAAT
Source organism: Bacteroidota bacterium (assembly GCA_039184335.1). GTDB lineage: Bacteria > Bacteroidota > Bacteroidia > Flavobacteriales > Flavobacteriaceae > JBCDBD01. Next base: position 67,631 of record JBCDBD010000006.1, read on the forward strand.
CAGTTCATTTTGCCTGTGTTGAATGGAATCATATGTGACGGGAATTTGCAGTATCCCTCCTCGATAGAATCCGTAATGGTTGCCATCCTGGACAATAAAGGACAGCCCATTGATTCTATTTTGGCGAAGGAACTCACGCTCATCTTGGTCCTGAACTTTTTCATCCGACGTTCCATGGTCAATTTCTTCATAGTCCACCGGCCAGGGCGAATAAATGGTGTCATATCGGGGCGGTACAAGAACCCGTAGGTTGCTCTTAAAGCCCATCTTGTCATTTTTGGTGATAAATTCCAGATGTTCTTCCCTTCGTTCAATTTTGAAGGGATTGAACAGCCTTTTGATTCTTATGGTGTATGGGGCTTCCGCAGGTGAGGGGGGATTGACATAGTACGATGCCCATCCATCATACGAAACATGGACCATTTCTGGATACTTCAAGGGGATTAAGACTTTGCCCGTAGAATCGATGACACCGTATTTCCATTTGTAACCCGTTGTTTCATAGTCATAAGAACGATATTTCGCAGTGCCGACGCTGTAATCATATACCCCTGACAACCGCTTTTTCTCCTTTTTCTTTCCAACCCCGGCATAACCTCCCAGAAAAATACGGGCTTCGTCATATATGTGAGGGGTTATCTTTTTCCCCTTTGCATTCACAATTCCGTATTTTCGCTTTTTCCTATGGTAATGCGACTTCAATTGTTGGGCCTGCCCGAGATGGATGTCGAATAAGAATACGAGCGCGAAGGCCACAACGGTGCTTGGAAGCAATGATTTCATTGTTGGTCTGTATTTTGACCATCCAAGTTATGATACTCCTTTGGTTTTTTATGCCATTGATGTTTCAAAGGCTGCCACTCATGTTGTGTTCATCGGGCATTAGGCCTTTAACCAGGTTCATTTTCAACATTTGGTATGAATTCAACAGCGATCATTTGGTGGCATGAAATGATGGTTCGATGGATGATTTTCCAAAAGTTCTTGCCCGTTGCAAGTGCTGAGAACAAAACCTAATAATCGCTATGGGCAAATTGGTTATCTTTGATTGTAACCGCTTCCACAACCACCAAACCCGTTTGGCCATGACTTTACGACTTGTACCAGTTGCCCTAACAGTACTGTTCTGTTTTTCAAGGCCAATGGCGCAAGAGGGAAAGGTGTATCAAAAAGACATTCAATTGCCAAATACCTACAAAGGCACCTACGTACGAACCATCGTGCAAGATAGTAAGGGATATCTGTGGTTCGGTACAACCAGCGGACTGTTCTGTTTCAATGGTGTGGACTTCAAAACGTACCAAAGTCGATATGGTGACCCCAACACCTTATCCGATAATGATATTTGGAGTCTTATGGAAGACAACAAAGGGCATATTTGGGTAGGCACAAAATCGGGAGGTATTAGTGTGTTGGATCCCGTCGTTCAAAAGTTCAAACATTATAGAAACAATATTAACGACAGCACCTCACTGTCACATAATTTTGTCAATGCGCTTTTTCAGGATAAAAGCGGTACTATCTGGATAGGTACCCAGGGTGGTGGACTGGACATGTTCAAGCCCGAAAGCGCATCTTTTGATCACCACAAGCATGAAAGAGGGAATCCGAACACCCTGACCCAAAATCATGTGATCGATATCATTGAAGATGAAGATTACCTATGGTTGGGTCTCAACGGTAGGGGGATCGATCGTTTTGACCCCAAAACAAAACAATTCAAGAACTTCCGTTTTGAGCTCTCACAAAACCCCACCATCAACTTTAGAAATAATGTGACCAGGGACATGTATGATGACCTTAATGGCAATCTGTGGGTCGCCACCTATGGCGGTTTCAACAAATTGGACAAGAAAAAAGGAACCTATACCCATTTCAATACCGAAAACAGTTTGTTGTCCTCAAATTCGATCAATTCCGTAAGCGGTAAGGAAAAGAGATTGTTAGTGACCACTTTTGCCGGTAAGTTCTACTTATTTGACCTTGTTGGCGAAAAATTTCTTTCGGCCGAAAACACTGGGCATGACATCATAAGTAGTTTGACGGATAAAGATGGTGCCTTTTGGATGGGCCTGAACAGAGGCAAAATACGATACATTTTTCGAAACGACACTTTTCCTTATTATCCTGTTTTTGAAGATGAAGGCCAGGTCATTTCTGTTTTTAAAACAGGAAACGACCTTTATTTAGGAAGCCCTAAAAATGGGCTATCCTTACAAAATGACATCCATACAGAAATACAGCACGGGCTTTTGGATAAAACGATCACCGACCTGGGCCCCGGCCCTAAAGGTACTATTTGGATCGCCACTGACGGCAATGGAGTCTACAGCTATGATAGAAACACCGGGGAAATCATCAATCTAAGGCACGACCCCAACGATCCATCTTCTTTGGCACATGATACGGTGGTCAAAATATACAAGGACGAATTTGGAACGCTTTGGGCATGTACGCTGGCAGGGCTCAGCCAATGGGATGAAAACAGCCGAACATTTAGCAACAGGGGCAGGGGCTACCGGTTCTATGATGCGTTGCGATTGGGCAAAAATGAACTCTGGGTGGCCAACGATCATGGTATTGTCGTAATAGACCCAAGCTCGAATGATTTCTATATGAAAACAGCTAGTTTGGAACAACACCAAGACAGTATTATGAACAATGCTGTAAAGACCTTTTTCACCCCGGACAAGGACAGTGTTTGGATCGGTACCAAGGGGGGACTGAACCTTTACGTACGCAGTACAAAAAAAATGATCAACGTACATCAAATCACTGATTTTCCCTACTGTGACATACAGGATATACAGCAAGACCAGCATAAAAATTATTGGGTGGTGACCGATAGGGGATTGTTCCAATTGGATATGGGCAAGGGTGTTTTTAAACTTTTCGATAGTTCTTACGGAATAGACTCCGGCTTGCTCGATAAGCTTTTTTTTGATGTGGATGCCGGCGAAATGTATTTGGGGGGCGGTAAGGGCTATTACAGGTTTACGCCACGGCCCTTACACCATGATCATGGGCCACAGCCCCTTTTTATCACAAAAGTGGCGGTTTTTGATCGACCCATTACCGATACCGAAGCGTTAAGAGTATTGGATAGGAAAAAATATTTGGAACTTTCATACAATCAAGATATGGTATCCTTCTTCTTTGTGGCGCCAAACTTTGTCCGCCCCTCCAAAATCAAGTATGCCTATCGTATGGAAGGTTTAAGCCCCGATTGGATCTACACCGATGATCGTTCGGCCATATTCACCAACCTTGACCCTGGAAATTATGTGTTTAAGGTAAAAGTCGCTAATGCTGATGGGATTTGGAATAAGGACCCGATACGCATAGACCTTCGGATACGGCCTCCCCTATGGGCAACATGGTGGGCCTATAGCCTGTATTCAGTAATCGCTATCAGCTTACTTTTTGCCTTGTTTAGGTTTCTAAGAACAAGGGATCGACTTAAGTCCAGCCTTCGACTAGAGCAATTGGAATTGGACAAAGTACAGGAAGTCAATACCATCAAAGCCAAGTTCTTCGCCAATATCTCACATGAGTTCAGAACTCCATTGACCTTGATTCAAGGGTATGTCAACGATTTGATGGAAATGAAAAATACCACTGAAATAGACCTTAATCTAAAAAACGTCAATAGAAATACAGAACGCCTGAAAAGACTGGTAGATCAGCTTCTTAATTTATCCAAACTGGAAGCAAATGCCCTGGAACTCCATGAAAACAATGAAGATCTCACCGCTTTCTTGAATATGGTAGGGCATTCTTTTTCATCGCTTGCCCATGCGAAAAAAATCCAGTTTGGGATAGAAATACCCGAACAAGAGGTATGGACATTTTTCGATCGTGAAAAATTGGAAATAATACTGTACAACTTGATATCGAATGCCTTGAAATTTACCCCTAGTGGTGGTTCAGTACAGATTAGGGCCAAGTTTGATATCGATGGTGCGGATTATCCGTTTCAGTTGAGTGTGGAAGATACCGGTCCGGGTTTGGATGAGGAACAGCAAAAGCAGGTTTTTGATCGTTTTTATCGTGTTAAAGGCAGTTACGACATTGAAGGTACAGGTATTGGACTGGCGTTGACCAAAGAGCTGGTGGATTTGATGGGTGGCCGTATCGGTCTTCTTTCAACACCTGGTGTAGGATCCACTTTTAAAGTGGATCTTCCTTTTACGTTGAATGTTGCCATACGGGGTCTAGATAACCTATCTCCCCACAATTTGGTTGCTGACGGAACGGCCATTTCTGAAGACAGACCAACGGTCAAAGGCAAACCTACCATTCTCGTTGTGGAAGACCACCAAGAAATGAGAAACTATATCTTTCGCATTTTGGGCAATGGGTACAATCTTCTATTCGCAGTAAATGGTGCAGAGGGATTACGAAAGTCGAACAAAGAAATTCCAGATTTGATCATCAGTGACTACATGATGCCCAAAATGGAAGGAGACCAGTTATGCCGGTCAATCAAGGCAAGTGAGACTACTTCACACATACCTTTTATCATAGTAACGGCCAAAGCTTCTGAAAAGGATAAACTGGAAAGCCTGGATTTTGGGGCGGATGATTATTTGACCAAACCCTTCAATAAAAAAGAGTTGCAGCTCAAGGTGCGAAATCACCTCAAACAACGTGAGCGCATGCAGCAAAAGCTACTTAGGGAATTTGCATTTTCGCATACTTCTGAACCGTCGTTGCCGACCAAGGAAGAAAGCTTTATGAACCGATTGACCGGGCTCATCGTTCAACACATGGAAAATTCAGATTTAGATATGGAGTACTTAAGCAGTGAAATGGGCCTGAGTAGGGTACAGCTCTATCGCAAGGTATTGGCACTTACCGGGCTACCAACATCGCTCTTCATTCGAAAAATACGAATACACAAGGCCCATGAACTCCTGAGCAATAAATGGGGAACGGTTGCAGAAATTGCTTATCGGGTAGGTTTCAACAACTTATCGTACTTTGCAAAGTGTTTTAAGGACGTCTATGGAAATACCCCATCCGATGTGCTAAAACAAAAATAAGAATTACCACTGGTCTTGGTTTAAACTATATGGTATGCAAGAGTAACGCAGATCTTGATCATTGTCAAGAACATCCAATTCTGATTTGAACCACAAACACTGATATAATTTTTGGAAAATAAAACCCACATCCGTGAAAAAGATTCTTTTTATCTGTTCTGCCAATAGGCAAAGATCTAAAACAGCAGAAGATTATTTTTCTGAAAAACATCCTTCGATGGAATTCAGGTCGGCAGGAACCAACCATAAAATATGTAGACAGGCAGGAACAATTCCCTTAACCGAAGACCTACTCGCTTGGGCCGATAAAATTTTTGTGATGGAAAAGAAGCATTTTGAGATGATCAATGAGCATGTCGGTACCATCTATAACCCTAAACTAAGAATTTTGAATATTCCAGATAGATTTAAATATTTCCAAAAAGAACTGCTTGAGCTGCTCGATGTAAAGGTCTCTATTTAAAACAATTCCCAGAACAGAGGTGTCGTAAAGTCAATGAAAAGAAAAGAATGTCAACTAGCATCTTCCGAAAAGATGAGCATAAAAAATTGCCTATTTCCCTTTATTTTAAATGTTTCTATCTTTATACCTAGATTTTAAAACCCACCTCTTTCCCCTATATTTGAAAGAGGGTCGTATCACCGGTTAAAAACACCAAAAATGAACACACAAAACCTGACCCTTACCTACACTTTTCTACTCTTTTTTATGCTACAGGCCCCTCTTGTACGTGCACAAGATCGTAGGGAGGTTGGCAATATGGTATTGGAAGATGTTCCTGAAATTCCAGAGGCCATCAAATCCCGTATCCAACAGTACCAAAATACCCGGTCTGCTTCTTTTGAAGATTGGCTTCCGAACAATGGCGGTATATTGGCATCGACCCGATTTGGCAATACCAACCAATTGCACACTGTTGCGAGCCCTGGGGGTGCAAGAAACCAAATCACTTTTTTCGATGAACCGGTAACCAATGGTGCTTTTTGTCCTTCATCGGATTATAATGGCTTCTTGTTCACTAAGGATATTGGTGGAAATGAGTTTTCACAGATTTATTGGTACGATATGAATTCAAGGACATCGGAAATGTTGAGTGATGGAGAATCGGTCAATTTTGGCATATCATGGTCCAATAAAGGAGATCGATTTGCCTTTACTTCATCGCGACGCAACAAAAAGGATTTTGACATCTATATCTCCGATATGACCACTCCGAAAAAGGCCGTATTGAAAATAGACAAGGGTAAGGGCTATTGGGTCGTGGCTGATTGGTCTCCTGATGATACCAAGCTATTGGTCATTCAATACTTGTCAAGTACCCAATCCAACTCTTATATTTTTGATTTGAACGACAATACCCTTACCCAAATCAATACAAATAAAAATGAGGCTGTTTTTTTGGCCAACTTTTGGGACCGTACTGGGGAAAACATATATGCCACCACCAACCAGGGTAAAGAATTCAACACATTGGTACGATATCATATGGTATCAAAAGAAATGACCTATGTAACTGGTGACGTTCCTTGGGATGTGCAAGAAGTGACCATGAACCGATCAAGAACCCAAGCTGCCCTAACTGTCAATGAAAATGGGTTCAGTCAGTTATATCTTATGGATCTTCAGTCAAATACCTATACAAAAGTGGAGCAATTGCCCCTTGGCCAAATCTATGCACTGCGCTTTCATCCTACGCAATCACAACTGGCCATGGTCATGAATACCACCCAAACACCGGGTGACATCTTCTCATTGGATTTGAACACCATGCAAACCGAACGATGGACAAAAAGTGAGGTAGGCGGGCTGGACACTGGCACATTTCCAGTGCCAGAATTGATCCAATATGATACCTATGATAAGATAGAGGGCTTGCCACGAAAAATACCTGCGTTTGTCTACAAGCCACAAAACACAAATAGACCCTTGCCCGTGATGATTTCCATACATGGAGGTCCTGAAGGGCAACATACCCCCAGATTTTCTTCTTTTTATGCCTTTTTGGCCAATGAAATGGGCATTGCCGTGATTGCGCCCAATGTCAGGGGGTCATCAGGCTATGGAAAAACCTACTTGAAATTGGACAATGGTTTTAACCGCGAAGATTCCGTCATGGATATAGGCAAACTGATCGAATGGATCGAGAAGCAACCAGAATTCGACAAAGAACGCCTTGCTGTCTATGGGGGGTCTTATGGTGGGTATATGGTACTTTCCGCTATGTTCAATTTTGATGACAAATTGCGCTGTGGCGTCGATATTGTGGGAATCAGCAACTTCGTCACCTTTTTGGAAAACACCGAGGAATACCGCAGGGATTTGAGAAGGGCAGAATATGGTGATGAACGAGAGCCCAAAATGCGAGAACACCTGCTTTCCATCTCCCCTACCAATCACGTGGACAAAATCACCAAACCTCTTTTTGTCATCCAAGGAGCCAATGACCCTCGGGTACCCGCCTCTGAATCAGAGCAAATGGTGAAATCCATTCGTGAAAACAACGGAAAAGTATGGTATATGTTGGCTAAAGATGAAGGTCATGGTTTTCGAAAGAAAGAAAATCGTGACATGATGACCGAGGCCATAGCGTTGTTCTTAAGAAAGAATTTGTTGAATTAGCACAGGTTTTTTCACTAAAAATGGGCACATAACTGGCCTCGAGGCCATAGCTTTCAAAAAAGATTCGAAAATTTTCGTGCACTTTATCTAGAATACATGTAGGTTTGTTGATAGCCGTTATACATACTTTTCTTACAACAATTTTATTCGTCCTGTTATCGGGAATTCTATGATAGTCTGAGTACATAAAATACCTTTGTAACAGCTCCAATTAAAACCTACTTATCATGGAAAACATATTACTTATCAAAAAAATCTACGAACAGGCCTTCAGAAACCTCGGAAACTATCTTTTACGAAACGGAATCAAAGTCTATTTTTGGGTCTGTATCTTTTTGTATGGTGTTGTACTGTATGCTTTTGGCTACCGATTGATAGACGGATTTGTCTGGGATTAATAAGAATGACCCTCAAGAAAACAAGGGCTTTTCATTGAACAACTTTGTGATCGACATTGTTTTTAAAGTCCAAAGCCTGTATTGTACTTCTTTGTACTACAGGCTTTATATTAACTCTAAAGAAACATCCCGCCAGAGACTGCAATGTACTGACCATTGACCCAACATGCATCTTCACCCACCAAAAAATAGACTACTTTCCCCTATATCTTCAGCAACCCCCACAAACCCCAAGGCCGTGACCGAGGAAAGTATTTCTTCCAAACCTGGACTTCGCGATAACGCAACCTTGTTCATACCGGCATGGACACTTATACTGCTTTCTTTTCAAATTTCAGTATTTTTATATCCCATACAGCTACAGCATATGACCTATCAACTGATTGACAATACTGAAGCCAAACAATATGAATTCCATATAGATGGCCGCATACCACGTATCGAATATATAAAGGCAAAAGATAAAATTTACCTCACCCATACTGAAGTACCTCGTGCACTTGAAAACAAGGGAATTGCCTCGGCATTGGTGCAATACGTTTTGGAAGACATCAAACAAAAGGATTTGACCTTGATTCCTTTATGCCCTTTTGTGGCGATGTACATCAAAAGGCATCCTGAATGGAAAGCACTGGTATTAAAAGGAATAAACATTGACTGATAAGGCAAAAGAGATTTTACTGTGACAATCACTGAGCTATGGAACCACATTTTTCACTTTCTGATCTGGAATTCGAAACACAGCTTCAAAATGCCACTTTAGATCCCAAATTATTTTCCCATGAGGCCCATTTGCGTTTGGCCTATATTCACCTCAAAACATATGGATTGGAACTGGCCATTGAAACCATTTGCCAACACATCAAAAATTATGTTGGCCTATTAGGGGCAATGGAGCGATTCAATATGACTTTGACCGTGGCGGCCGTAAGGGCCGTTCATCATTTTATGTCAAAGTCTACGGCTACCCATTTCAAGGACTTTATACTTGCGTTTCCAAGGCTGAAGTCTCATTTTAAGGAGTTGATGGGCTTTCACTACAGTTTTGATATTTATGAAAACCCGAAGGCCAAAGCCAGTTATCTGGCCCCTGATTTACTTCCATTTGATTGATCATCAAATAACATTGAAAAAAAGAGGTTACGGTGCAGTACTTTGTAATAGCCTTGCGAAATTAAAACTAGCAAGCATTAAATTTGCGTAACTGTCTTTTTTGGCCTGTTCCAAGGTGCCGACCTGGTTCAAAATTGAGGTAACATACTGCAATCCCATAGTCTCGATTTCAGTCATGGAAAGCGCTACAGCCCCACAGAATGCCGCTACCGGTATCTGTTTGGCCCTGGCTGACTCCAATGCCCCGGCAATGGTTTTTCCTGAAAGGGTCTGGCCGTCCAACTGGCCTTCTCCGGTAATGATCCAATCTGCCCCATCGATAGCATCATCAAAATGGGCCATTTCTTTGACCAGATCTACCCCAGATGCCAAAACAGCGTTCAAAAAGACCAAGGCTCCTGCACCCATACCTCCGGCAGCTCCTGCACCCGAAACTTGCTGTACATCAATCTCGAATTGGGCTAAAATGACATCGGCAAGGTTACGCAGTCCGCTGTCCAAAAAATCAACAGTGGCACCTGAGGCACCCTTTTGCGGGCCATAGACATGGGCAGCCCCATTTGGGCCGTACAATGGATTGTTCACATCACAGGCCACTTTTATCTTGACCTCTCCAAGTCTTGAATGCACCTGCGTTCGATCGATTTGGGCAATCTTCCCCAAATCTTGGCCGACAGGTTGTACCGTATCCCCAGCTTGATCCAAAAAACGATATCCCAGTGCTGTCGCCATACCGATACCCCCATCGTTTGTGGCACTGCCGCCAATACCTAGAACAATGGCTGTCACCCCATTATCCAAGGCATGTGCAATGAGCTGCCCGGTACCCAAGGTTGTTGTCAGTGAACAGTTACGCTCTTTCTTTGATAGCAATTTATATCCTGAAGCTTCAGACATTTCGATGAAGGCCACTTTTTTATCCCCAGATAAAAGATAGGTCGCCTGAGTTTTCCTGAATAAGGGATCATTTACCTCAACCAATACTTCTGATGCCTTCAAATAGTATTTAACGACAGAAATGGTACCATCACCTCCATCGGCCAAAGGCTTCTTCAGAATGGTAGCTTTAGGGAATACCTTTTGGATCCCCTGTTCGACCGCATCACAAAATTCAAGCCCTGTGAGTGAACCCTTGTACTTATCTGGGGCAATAACAAACTTCATATTTTTTGCTTTGGCATTGTATCGGTCAAAGGTACAATGGTAGGGAAAAACTAGTAAAAGACCGGTTTATTATTTGGCCGAAAATTATCGTAAAATACTGTTTTGGTATCACACCAGTGGCAATATCCTGAAAAATCTTGTGACCCTTGATCGGCATATCAGTTTTGTCCGCTCATGGCAAAGTGGTTATTTTTAGATAAATTTTGAACAGATGAGATTGTTGCTATCCATACTTTGCCTTGTTTTTTATGTAAGCCTTGCCACGGGACAGACCAAAAATTTTTTAGACATCCCTTATTTGGAAACTACGGCCAAGGTTGACACCTTGATCACACCAGATAGGATCTATTTGAACATCACCATACAGGAAAAGGATTCCCGGGGCAAAAAATCGATTGAGGAACAGGAAAATAAAATGGCACAAGGTTTAAAGGCCATAGGAATCAACTTAGAAAAACAGTTGGTAATCAAAGACCTGAGCAGCAATTTCAAGAAATACTTTCTACGACAAAAAGAAGTACTCAAAAGCAAACAATACGCCCTGCTCGTGTATGATGGGGAAACTGCGGGCAAGGCACTGATGGCCCTGGAAGAATTGGGCATTGCCAACACCTACCTCGAAAAGACAGAATATGCTGAAATTGAAGCCTTGGAACTGGAACTAAAATCAATGGCGGTTCAGAAGGCCAAACGCAAAGCTGAGGCATTGACACGGCCTTTGGGTCAAAAAATAGGGGCTGCCATCCATATTTTAGATACTTCGATCCCTTATTATCCCCGTTATGACCATGCAAGAATGGAAATGGACTATTCAATAGCGAAAGCTGCAATGACACCTGAGCCCCTGGCCATAGATTTTGAGAAAATACGTGTAGAAACCACTGTCAATATAAAGTTTAAAATCTTAGAGTGAACAAATGGAAGTTCAAACGCAACACTTGGGCAATTTTTTAATCTATGTCATAAAAGCCATGAAATCCCCAATTGCCCTATTTCTTGTATTGCTATACATATCTAGCTGTAACTCTGATGACAGCGAAGTGCCCACCTCTTCCATTTGTGACGCACTGACCATCATCAATGCCAATAGATTCAATAATACCAGTACCGAAAACTATACCATTTTAAATGCGACGATCAGTGGCGATTGTATCGAGATTGAACTGAGTTCAGGAGGTTGTGATGGAAACACTTGGGGTGTTGAATTAATCGATTCGGGGGGAATTGCCGAATCACTTCCTGAGCAACGATTTTTGGTGCTTGACCTTGACAATACAGAACTATGTGATGCAATCGTAATCCGTTCGTATACATTTGAACTGACCCCTTTACAAATCGACAGTGAAGAAATTCTGTTGAACCTAGCTACATTTGAAGGACAGCTTTCGTACCGATATTGACGATGTTCCGTGTTTTACTAATCTAAGGCCCGTAACCCAGTTTCAACAATCATACGAAGTGATTCGGCATTGTTTTCCAACTTGGTCACTACCCTTAGACCACTATAGAAGGTGTACATAAAAGAGGCCAGATCATTTGCATTCAACGAACTCTTAAGCTCTCCAGAATCGATTCCTTTCTGTAGATATACGGCAAAAATATGCTCAAACCTGTTTTTGTTGGCCAGTAGTGTTCGGTACAAGGTCTCATCGCCCGGTACCAATTCAGTTGTGGTATTTACGACAAAACAACCTTTTCGTGCTTTGTCGCTTACGGTCTCTTGTATGGCCAAATCAAATAATTTCCTAAATCCTTCCTTGATCGAAACCGATTTTGCCAACAACTGCTCAATACTTTCGGCATTGGTCATTCGGTACAACGAAAAAGCTTGGTCAAACAACGCCTCTTTACCACCAAAGGTATCATACAGACTTGCGCGGTTGATCCCCAGATGGCTTACCAGATCCTGTATCGAAGTGGCATGGAACCCTTTTTCCCAAAAGAGTTCCATGGCCTTCTGCAGCACTTCGTTTTCATCAAATTGTTTCGTACGTGGCATACCAAATGCAAACCCTAAATATAGTAAATGCTAAACTTGGGCAAACCCACCATCAACCGGAATTTCTGCCCCAGTGATGTAACTGCTGTCCGCACTTGCCAAGAAAAGGGCAACCGTAGCTATCTCAGCTGAATTACCAAACCTACCCAAAGAAACCATCGAAGGAAAGTTGGCTGCCATTTGGTCAATATTTTCTTGTGGCATATTGTGCTTTCCATAAATTGGGGTATCAATGGGCCCTGGGGCAATTGCGTTGACCCGAATTCCTTTGGGTCCGAACTCGGCTGCCAAGGTCCGCGTCAACGAGCGTAGGGCCGCCTTGCTTGAGGCATACGCCGCCATACCTGCAAAGCCTTTGACATTGACTATGGAGGTATTGAAAATAATACTCGCGCCTTCATTCAGATGCTGGTAAGCAGCCTTTACCGTAAACAATGGCCCACGAACATTGATTTGCTGTACCTCATCATAGATGTCTTCGGTAAGTGTGTCAATGGTCTCCAATCGAAATATCCCTGCATTTAAAAATAAAACATCAATCTTTCCGAATTTCCCAACGGTTTGCTTGATCAGTGATTCGCTGTCTGATACACTTGATGCCTCTGCCTTGACCAAAAGATAGTCTCCTTTGAGCTCCGGAGCCAGTGCATCGAGCTTTTTTTGGCTTCTTCCTGTCAATACCACCTTGGCTCCTTCTTGCAAATATTTTTTGGCGGTTTCAAGACCCATACCACTGGTGGCTCCAGTTACGATAGCCACTTTATTTTCCAATTTTTTCATTTGAACTTGTTTTTAGGTTACTATTTCATTTTAGAACGTTCATTCTGATACAAATATATTTAAATTGGAATGATTGTTCCAAATAAAATTACTGCTTTAGTCTTTATTTAACAATTCCCATTCTTTGTATCTTGAACACCACATAAAAACGCTTTCATGAAACTTTTGAGATTTACACTGACCATTCTCTTTCTATTGCCCTTGTATTCTTCGGCACAGAAACGGAAAAAGAAGACAACGACTTCACAGACCGTGGTACATGATTCCCTTTTCCACGATTTAAAATGGCGTAATATTGGCCCTTTTCGTGGGGGGCGAAGCGTTGCTTCCACGGGAGTTGTCAACCAACCCATGACCTACTATATGGGAGCTACCGGAGGTGGTGTGTGGAAGACCATAGATGATGGCATCACATGGAAAAATATTTCAGACGGTCATTTTAAAACGGGAACTGTCGGCGCCATTGCCGTCTCAGAAAGCAATCCCAACCTCATCTTGGTCGGTATGGGCGAACATGCGGCCCGTGGGGTCATGACCTCGATGGGCGATGGTGTCTACAAATCAACAGATGCTGGAAAAACCTGGAACCATATCGGTCTTGATAAAACCCGACATATTTCAGATGTGATCATCCATCCGACCAATCCTGATGTGCTATTCGTAGCAGCTCAGGGGGCGCAATATGGTGCTTCGCAACAACGCGGCATTTACCGCTCTTTGGATGGGGGCATTACCTGGAAACAGGTACTTTTTATAAATGAACACACCGGTGCGTCATCGCTATCGATGGACATGAAAAATCCATTGATCCTCTACGCGGCCATGTGGCAACACCGTCGCTTTCCCTGGAAAATAGAATCTGGCGGCACTTCTTCAGGACTTTACAAGTCTATCGATGGCGGCAGTACTTGGCAAAAGCTGAAAGAAGGGCTCCCCGAAGACTTTGGCAAGGCTGGTATTTCTGTTTCACGTGCAAACCCTGAACGTGTATTTGCCGTTCTTGAAGCTGAAGGAAAAAAAGGGGGGGTCTACCGTAGTGACGATGCCGGTAAAAAATGGAAACAAATCAATTCAGACCGAATCAACATCGCCCGATCATGGTATTATATGGAGATTTTTGCAGACCCACAGGATGAAAACATTGTCTATGTGCTCAATGCCCCAGTAACGAAGTCCATTGATGGGGGAAAGACATTTACTCCCCTACCTACACCCCACGGTGACAATCATCATTTGTGGATCCATCCACACAACAACGCCATCATGATCAATAGCAACGATGGTGGGGCCAATATTTCCAATAATGGGGGCAAAAGCTGGAGCACCCAACAAAACCAGCCCACAGCACAATTTTACAGGGTCATCACAGACCATCAGGTACCCTACCATGTTTATGGCGGACAGCAAGACAATTCAGCGATTGCCATCGCTAGCCGTACCAATGATAATGGCATTGATTGGAAAGATTGGTACACTGTGGCAGGTTGTGAAAGTGCATACTTGGCTTTCGACCCCAACGATCCCTCAACCATATTTGGGGGGTGTTACCAGGGCATTATTGAAAAATGGGTAGCTGCATCTAGAGAAGGAAAAGCGATTAAAGCATATCCTGAACTGGGTTTGGGCAAGGTTCCTGAAAATTTTAAATACCGATTCAATTGGAACGCGCCCATCATCAGTTCACCACATGATCGAAACACCATTTACCATGCTGGTAATGTCATCTTTAAAACCGAGGATGATGGGCAAAGTTGGGAAGTCATTAGCCCTGACCTCACCCGAAATGACAGTTCAAAACATGGCCCTGGGGGTGGCCCATATACCAATGAAGCGGCAGGCGGCGAAAATTATAATACCCTGATGTGCTTAGTGGAATCGCCTCATGAAAAAGGGGTACTTTATGCAGGTAGCGATGATGGATTGGTGCATGTCACCAAAAATGGTGGTACCAGTTGGGCCAATATTACACCGCCAGACCTCGCCGAAGGTATCATCAATAGCATTGACATTTCACCCCATGATCCGGCAACCGCCTATGTCGTAGTCATGCGCTATAAGTTTATGGACTTAAGGCCCTACATTTTTAAAACCTCTGATTATGGTCAGAATTGGACCAAAATCACCCAAGGCTTCAGCGACGAACATACATTTGTACGTGTGGTCAGGGAAGATAAAGAACAAAAGGGCCTTTTGTATGCGGGCACGGAAACCGGGGTTTATATTTCACTCGATGACGGCCAACACTGGCAACCTTTTCAATTGAACCTTCCCGTGGTCCCCATCAACGATCTCACCATTCAAGACAATGATCTAGTCGCCGCAACGGCCGGCCGTTCTTTCTGGATCTTGGATGATCTGGCAGCCATTCAAAACTGTTGTGGTATCGAAGAGGGCCGTCTAAAAATATTCAAACCCAAAGACACCTATCGATTGTTCGGCAGCAGCCCTGAAAAGCCCGGTCCTGGTCTTGGGCGTAATCCAAAGCAGGGGGTAACCTTTGACTACTACTTGCCAAAGGATGCGGACTCACTGGATCTACAGCTTGAAGTACTACAAAATGGGAATCTTATCAGAACCTTTACGAACAAAAAACCCAAGGATTTTAAATCTTGGCCAGGTGGCCCGGCCAAACCCAAGGTGCTTCCATCAAAAAAAGGGTATCACCGATTTACTTGGAACTTTCGAAAAGAGACACTGCCCGCGGTAGATAAGGTTTTTGTCTTCGGCAATTACAATGGCTCACGGGTAGCACCTGGCAACTATACCTTACGCCTGACGTTGGAAGATCAAACTGTTGAAACCGAGGTGACGATTTTACCCAATCCAAAAATAGAAGGTTCTGCGAAAGATTACTTGGAACAACAACAGGTTTTGGACGACATCGAGACTACCATTAGAAAGATGCACAATGCTGTCAACCAAATGCGAACTGCCAAAAAACAATTGGATGCGTATGAAGATCTACTGAAAGACCATGAGCAAGCAAAGGCACTATTGGAAAAAGGTACCGAACTGGCAGAACGTATCAAGACATGGGAAGAAAACCTCATTCAGCCCCAACAGAAAACCTTTCAAGATGTCATCAATTTTCACAACCAACTCAATGCCGATTTCATGCACCTCAAAGGGTTTGTTGATATGGCGGAGCCAAAGGTCACTGAAGGGGCAAAAGAGAGATTGAGGGATCTAATGCAACAATGGAATGCTTATGAAAAGGAAAAGGAAGACATCATCAACAAAGAAATGGCCGAGTACAATACCATGTTCAAATCATTGCAACTGCCTGCGCTGATCTTAAAGGCCCCGTGATGGAACGTAAATTGCCAATGACTGTTTTTTCATAACATTTTGACCAAGAACATTCTATTGCGATTTGGGGGGGTCAACTTTTACATTTTGCCTTATTTTTCCCACTTTTGCACGAATGGACAGGTTTTACCGAGAAAGTGCGATATTGTGGAGCAATACCAAAAGATGATAGCCAAAAAGTGTTTGGAATGCGGTACCGAAATCAGGGGTCGTGCCGATAAAAAATTCTGTTCTGACCATTGCCGCAATGCCTATAACAACAAGCTGAACAAAGACAGTAAGAACCTTGTACGTACAATCAATAACCGACTTCGAAAAAACTATCGGATTTTGGATAGCTTTGAATTAAAAGATGGAAAAACACGCACCACAAAGACCAGGCTTCTTGACAAAGGTTTTGATTTTGAGTACATCACCAACCTTTATACCACTAAAAAAGGAACAACCTATTATTTTGTCTATGACCTCGGGTACCTTCCTCTTGAAAATGAAAGTTATATGATCGTAAAAAGGGCATGAGCACATCGCACATGCAATCATTTCCAATTTTGACCACTTAACTTCAATGCAGCAATTACAATATCCTTTCGACTGATCTGCCCTACCAAAATTCCATTTTTCATAACGGGCAGCCGTCTTCTATTGTGACGATCGAAAACCCCTGCTGCATCAAATATGCTCATATCATGGGGTATGGTCTCCACATTTTTGGTCATATAGCGTTCGACGCTTTTATCTAATATAGGTTGGTTGAAGTAGCGGCTCTCTGAAATCTGCTTCATGCAGTCCGCTTCTGAGATAATCCCTACCAAAAACCCATTATTGTCCATTACGGGCCCTCCAGATATGTGATACTTTGCAAATGCCTCCATCACTTCCAGAATTGACTGATTGGGAGTAAAAGTCACCAGTTTTTTGGTCATGTAGTCTTCAACAAGTATAGGGGCATCATACTCTTTTTTTGAATCCGTTTTGGCCCGTGCTCCTTGAAAGCTCTTGATTCCCATTTGCTTACATTTATTGGTTGAATAATAAATTTAATGATTTTTTACGGGTTATTTAAATTTTGCACGTTAAATATGCTTATTTGATGTTAAATAGGACAACCCTTTCTGTTTTTAGAGGGCAAGCCAACTACAGTCAAGATGAAATCTTCACGTGTACTTTCCTTATTTGCTGTTGTTCTTGCTGTGTATTGGAGCTATCAGGCTAATCCCCAATGATACGGTGATATTAAAGATTCCAACTTCCCTTTAAGGATTTTGGAAGTTTGTGTTACCACTAAGCACGCAAACCAATTGGATGTATTCACGAACGAAGTTGAAATCACAGAGGCCAAGGCCAATAATATCGAATTGTCAGATTATTTCTTGAAGCTCCAAAGAAGGGGAAAATTGATTCCCCATCACATTTCGAAGGAAGATTATACGAAATTGGCACTTACATTTTATGAGTGAGCCAGTGACCTGTAGGGCAACAAACTGTTTGCTACACCCAAACGCCCAAAAATGTCCAATACCTTTTGTGCCCAATTATGCTATATTAGTACTCAAAACCCTACCCTTTGAACAATACCATTGGAGTCATCGGATGTGGATGGCTTGGGCTACCTTTAGCCACCGCATTTGTGAAAGAAGGATGTACCGTACATGGCACTACGACCACCCCACATAAACTGGAAGCATTGGTCGGTCGTGGCATACGTGCATTTAAGGTTGGCATCAACGAAGACCAAATCGAAGGCCAGATCCATGAATTTTTGACCGATGTCACTACGCTTGTTGTCAATGTTCCCCCCAAATTACGAAAGGGCAATGGGGAAAGTTTTATCAAAAAAATGACCCTACTGCTGCATGAGGCACAAACAGCCAAGATAAGGCATCTTTTGTTCGTAAGCAGCACATCAGTATATGGTGCTACTGAAGGCATAATCACTGAGAATACCCCTACACGGCCATTGACACTATCTGCACAACAACTTCTGGCTTCAGAGCAATTGTTTATGAAAAGTGTTCTTTTTAAAACGACAATAGTCCGTTTTGGTGGCTTAATTGGGGCAAATCGTCATCCTGTCAAACATTTGGAAGGAAAGACATTGACCAATGGTGATGAATTGATCAATCTCATACATCTAGATGATTGCATACATATGATTAAGACCATCGTTGAAAAAGAATATTGGAACGAAGTGTTCAACGGTGTTTATCCACACCATCCCCAAAAAAAGGTTTACTATACCCAAGAAGCTGTAAAAGCCAGACTGACCCCACCTACCTATATCGAATCAAAAAAAACGGCTCTAAAGAAAACGATAGTAAGTCAGAACTTTTTTGTTAAAAAGCACTTTTTGCACACTTCCATTGTCTCTTAGCACACCACATCTACAATGGCTTTCACAACATTTAAGACTATTTTATGTTAATTATAGTGTTGAAATTCAGTAATTTATAGTCTTCGGAGTTATCTTTGTACCATAGAATGTGATTGTGATGGAAAATTCGAGGTTGACAACAAAAATCTTGACGGAAATAGAGAAACTGATCATCAAAAGCTGTAGGCTGAGTGAGTTGGACCCCAACTTTCAAGACTTTCACAAGATGCTTCTGAAAAAATACTACAATGCTGCTGATGTTTGTATTGATTACCATCGACATCGTATCACATTGGACATCATCATGAATGATGAAGCTTACGATCCGAAGACGGTCAACCTTATCATTCCGACCATACCTGCCAATATCTTTTTCAAAAACCTATGTGATTTCTTAAAATCATGTCTTGAAAAAGACGTAAAAAGCTTGGCTTTCTATGCGAGGCTATTGAAAAATTATTCAAATAAAGACATCACAGCATTGGTCATTTGACCTTCCATAAAAAATTATTGGCTAAAAAGAGGTGCGTACGACGCCTCTTTTTTGTTTTGGGCTTTACTGATCCTTTAACGTTTTGCTTCAAATTATTTTTTTAGTTTTGGCGCACAAAATATCAGATTGATGAAGAAATTGCTTTTTATTACAGCTTTACTCTTAGGGTTAGGCGTAAACGCGCAGACAAAGAGTGAGCTATTGGCGCACTATGAGGCATTCTATGATGAAATGCGCCTTCAGGGCGATGTACAGGGAGTCATCAATGCCCTGACCCACCTGAACGTATTGGCACCTTCAAAAGAACGAAAAGACACCTTGGCCTTTGTGTATATGAACAATAATCGGCATCTGCAAGCACTGAACACCATCGGTATCGAAAACGATGAGAATGATTCAGAATTGGCACTGCGGGTCAAAGCCATTTCATTGAAGACCCTGAACCAGCCGAAAAGGGCATTGGAACAATTTAAAATACTCTACCGGCGAAGCGCATCTGCTTACTTGGCCTATGAACTGGCCGATCTAAAAATACAGACTGGCGACAATGAAGGCGCAGCAGCTGATATCGAATATGGTATTGCCAATGCAACAGAAGAGATGAAATATGCCTTTTATGAAAGGCAGCAACCCTATGAAGTACCCCTCAAGGCAGCATTTTACCATTTAAAGGGTCTAATGCAGTTCAATGTTGATAGGGACCAAATCGATGCAGCCATTGCTTCGATGGATGAAGCACTGAAAATAGACCCCAACTTCAATTTGGCCAGTTTGAGCAAACAAGCCCTACAGTCAAGAAAGGAAGGTGATAGTGATAAAGAGGGTAACTAGGGTTTTCGATTCTTTGCCCTTAACTTAGCGGTCAGCAGGCTATCACTGTTTTTCTTAAGGGCAACGACCTGTGAAACATTTTCATTAGGCACCGCGATGGAAAGTACGTAATGTGCGATTTTCCATTCGCCATTCACTTTTTTCAGGACGCCTGAACCCCTGCACAGCTTCATTTGGGTATCGAGCAACTCATCGAACCAAGCAAAATCATTGGTGCCATTGATATAAACGTTTCGCTCCAGTGCCGTAAAACTCCATGCTTTTCCCTTGTCAAAATAAGGTTTCGAAAATTCACGAAAGGCCTGGTTTTGCCAATTTTCGGTAGCATCAGTGCCTAAAAACACCCCATCTGTTGTCATTTTATTAAAATACGATTCAAAGTCTGCTCTTGCCGCAGCAAGATGCCATGCATCCAAAACCGAATCAATGGCCTGCCTCTCCTGTTGTCCGTGCACATGCACCACAGTCAAAATCAAAATGAGCCCAAAAAACAAATTGCTATTCTTCATCTAAAATAAGTTTGGTGTCCAATGCATTATTGATGATAATATTGAACTGATCACGAAATGCATTGTAAGCAATCAACATTTCAACCGTTGCCGCAGTTGCATTTCTACGTTCTACGACTGTGGCCTTGGTTTTAAGAAGAAATGTTCGCAATACCTTTTGCCGGCTTTTGATCTGTGCCTTGTCAAACGTTTCAGGATATGTTGATTCCCGTAAAATTTTTTCCTTTGCCAATAAATCGTCGACCGCAAAGCCCAGGTCTTCATGGGTCTTTGCTTGGTAAAGCACATTGAAACTCTGGGTCAGTCCACCAAATTCGGGCCAACCATCCAACAGCTGGGCCGCTTCGAGGTTTATCGGTGCTTTTGGGGGCATCTTTTGATATTCAAACAATAGTGTTTGTGAATCAGCAACCTGGGTTTCTTCTTGTGTCTTGCCACAGCCTAAGAACACAAGCATTGAAAAAGCTATCACACATAATTTTTGCATAAACGAATGTACAAATTTTAATAAAGGCTATCTTTACCTTTAGACCTAATCTTCAATACCCAACATGCAAAAAAACATTTTGATCCTAGGGGCCTGTGGGCAAATAGGAACGGAGCTTACCCTTGCACTTCGAAAAAGGTTTGGTGCTAAAAATGTCATCGCCAGTGATATCAGGCAAGGTGGTGAAACCCTTATGGATTCTGGCCCTTTCGAGCTTTTGGACGCTACTGACTATGAAGCCATTGAAGATATCGTCATGCATTACGAGACCCAAGAGGTGTACTTGATGGCCGCAATGTTGAGTGCGACAGCCGAAAAGTTCCCCCTACGGGCATGGAACCTCAACATGAACTCTCTTTTCAACGTACTGAATTTGGGAAAAGAACGAAAAATCGATAAAATATTCTGGCCCTCCAGTATTGCGGTATTTGGCCCTAGCACTGTCAAGAAAAATACGCCCCAGCATACGATAATGGAACCCACAACGGTCTATGGTATTAGCAAACAGACGGGTGAGCGGTGGTGTGACTATTATTTCAAAAAGTTTGGTGTGGACGTTCGTAGTGTTCGCTACCCCGGATTGATCAGTTGGAAAACCCTACCCGGTGGCGGCACCACCGATTATGCCGTGGAAATCTATCACCAGGCCTTGGAAAAAAAGCACTATACCTGTTTTTTAAAAGCCGACACAAAACTGCCCATGATGTATATGGACGATGCCATCAAAGCTACCATTTCGATAATGGAATCAGATGCGGCTGCATTAACAGTTCGATCTTCGTACAATTTGGCTGCGATGAGTTTTGATCCCATTGAAATGACCCACAGCATTCAGCAGCATCTCCCCGATTTTCAGGTACATTACCAACCCGATTTCCGTCAAGAGATTGCCAATACCTGGCCCCATAGCATCGATGATACGGCGGCTAGGACGGATTGGGGATGGAAACCTAAGTTTAATCTCGAAAAAACGACCAACGAAATGTTGAACAATCTGGGCAAACACAAGCCTATCTGACCTATTCTTCTTCATCTTTGTCTTCCATATCAAAATCGGGCATCGCTTCAGGGATGTCTGTAACCCCATACTCCTCTTCGTCGTAATTCACTAGGGTGTATTGTAGTTTTGCACTGATCTTTACGAGATACTTAGTGTCCTGGGCAATTACCTCAACAGCCTCTATCAGCTCCCCCTTGGCATTTTTAAAAGAGATGATGTCCAAATCATCATACCCATCAGGATATTTCTCGACCAAAAGCTTCAAAACTTCGGGGGTGAGCTTTTTAAAGTCTACAATGACTCGCTTTAGGTTATTCATGCAAACACAAGAATTGGCTTCTTAAAAATAAGATAAATTTCAGTTGGACAAACGCCACCATAAAAAATTCACCTATTGAAAATATCAGATTTTCCCCCTCGTTTTTCCAGAAGCTTTATCTGATGGATCTCAATGGCTTTATCAATGGGTTTGAGCATGTCATAGATATTCAGCGCAACAACACTCGCACCATGCATGGCCTCGACCTCTACCCCTGTTTTGTAAAATGTTTTAACAGTGACCTTGATGATGATATCAAGCTGTTGTAGTTCGTATTCGATGCTGGAAAACTCGATCGGTAAGGGGTGGCAGTCAGGCAAAAGGTCTGCAGTCTTTTTAATCGCCAAAAAACCTGCGGCCCTACTCATAGAAAAGACATCGCCCTTGGGTACGGTCTTGTTCTGTATCGCTTGAACTGTAGCCTTTGCACCCAATTTGACGATCGCTTGGGCGACCGCCATACGATAGGTCGGTTTTTTTTCTGAAATATCAACCATAATGCTATGTGTTCACTTTCCATTGGTAGGAATCATCTTCAAAAAGTTCCTTTCCAAAAATCGGCACTTGGTGCTTTATGGCTTCCACTACATACTGTAATGCCTCAAAGACCACTTTTCGGTGTGGTGACGAAACAAAGACAAACAGACAGATTTCACCCACGTTGACCTTACCAATACTATGGTAGATGTGCATGCAGCTCAAATCAAACCTTTCAAAAGTCGATTCACGTATTTCCGAAAACTTCAGATTGGCCATTTCTGTATATGCCGAATACTCAATGGCACTTACCACTTTACCAGCTATGGTATCAGCGCGAACCTGGCCCAGAAAAATATCATGCGCCCCAATTTGGGGCTTTGACTGGTGCTTGGCAATGGCAGTTGCTATAAAATTTGGGGCAATCGCACCTTCTATAAATACATTTTTGCTTTTCATATCAAGCATTTTGTACCGAAAATAAGAAAAGTAACTTCGAGATGTGTCTTTAAGGACTGTGCCATGTTTTATGGGGTTCTTTGTTTTTATTCCACAAAACGCTTGGTTTATGGGCTTTTGATTGGATTTTCTTCCGATTGTTATCAAAAATAACGAATTACAGAATATACTTGGGAAGACGGGAAGGCACTTTTAAGATGAAAAGAAATACTATGCGTCTTTCGATACACTTACCCTTAGGGGTATTATAATACGTCTGAAGTCTTTTGTCTATCTGGGGCGTTCGCCCTATTTATGGATAACATCAATCCCCGGGAGGCCAGCTAATAAAGTATGATCCTATTCTTTTCTAATGAAATCCAAAAAAATATTGTCAAACGAAACTTGGAACAACTTACATGGTTTGCATTGAAGAAAAATCCGTTTTGGTTAAGGTCGACCATTTTGGCAATGTAACACGTATGGCACCCTTTTTTATCTTTAAAATTAGTAAAATGAAGACATAAAATAAATTTATTTGCACCTAGTTTTGTTTTCTATAGTCCTTGGGGGAGAGTCCAAATTCCTTTTTGAAAGCAGTACTAAAATGTCTATGGTTTTTATACCCAATACTTTCGGCTATTTCCACAATTGGAGTGGTCGATTTCAGTAAAAGCTTCTGGGCCTTTTGCATCTTAACCCTTTTCCAGTAACCAAATACGGTATCATTGAAAATAGACTTAAATCCGGACTTTAAAGTATATTCGTTGGTGCCACAATGTCTAGCAAGGAAACTGAGGGTGATATTGGATTTATCGAGGTTTTCGTGTAAAAAGTCCCTACAGAGATGAATGCGTTTTACGGTATCGTCTTTTAGTCCATATTTAAGATAGAGGTGTTCAGAAGAATACGATTGTTCCAATTGTAACCGTAACAGTTCCAATATGCGCGATTGCAAATAGATTTGTTTGATGGCTCCCTTTTTGTTATGGTTCAAGACCTGATGTATGGCATCGTTCATTTTTTTGTTGATAGTAAAGCTACGTTCCTGTAAACTAGTGGATTTCATTTGCGAAATGTTTGAACAAAAACTACGAAGTAGTTCATTCGTTTCCTCCTTACTTTCTTGTAAATAGCTCTTTTCAACACTAATAACCAATAATTTCAAGTGCTTTGATAGCACTTGATAGTTGGTGCATTTTTTATTGGCACCATAAAAATTTAGGTCATGCCCCCTATCCATTAGAGTAATTCGGCTATTGGTAGCGCTATTCGTCACACAGGTTCCTTCCAATACCATTCGCATTTCTATGACATCTTCCTTGCGTTCAAAATACAGCTCTTTCTGTTTCTCAAGGTTTAAATCACAATAGAGAAACCCAAAGGAGGGATAGTTCACCCATCGAAGCACCCCTTTTATGCTTGAGAGTTCCAGAACTTCTGAAAGTTCATGTAATTTTTCAGAGTTGTTCCTATTTGTGATGTTCCCATCAATAAAAACTGACCCTTCCCTAATATGGATTAAGGGTTTGCTTAACATTTTTATACCCGACTTTAACATTTATTTACAAAATTCCTTTTAGCGGAAATTTCGCTCCGTTCATCGGAAAAACCTGTGTATGGAAGAAATTACTTTTGCCATCATTTAGAATTAGTCTAAATAAAAATACTAATGTATAAAAATTACTTTGCAATTGTGATTTTCTTTTCTGGGGTAATGGTAACTCTTGGGCAAAGCCCACTTTCGGGAAAGGTATTGGATGATACGGGAATCCCTATGATGGGTGCCACTGTACAGCTCCAGGGTACCAAATTAGGGGTTGTTGCTGACGAAAATGGGTATTTTAAGTTTGAGAAGACCCCCTATGGAAACTTTAAACTCGTTGTTTCTTCTTTGGGTTTTCAGACTAAGACTGTGGCAGTGCAATTAAAAAGGAGCCATCCTGTTTCCCTGACCATCACTCTTGCAGAATCCAGTGAGCAGCTCGATGAAGTGGTGGTAAGGGGAAAGTCCCAAGAACAACAAAAAAGGGAGCGGCCCATTAAAATTGAGGTCATTGATATAGCTAAAGTAGTTCAACAGGCAACAAGTTTACCTGAGATCATAAATCAAATCTCCGGTGTCAAGGTACGTCAATCTTCTGGAGTTGGAAGCAATACCACAATTGCCATTAATGGACTTCAAGGAAATGCCATTCGTTTTTTTAAAGATGGTATCCCCACTGATTACCTTGGACGTTCCTTTGATCTTTCCCTGCTTCCCACAGGAAACCTTAAAAATGTAGAAATATACAAGGGCGTATTGCCCATTGCCTTAGGGGCCGATGCCCTTGGGGGTGCGGTAAATCTGACCACTAAAGAGAAAAGTAGGGATTATCGGAGTGCTTCTTATGAAATAGGCTCCTTCAATACCAATATCTTAAATCTTGGGGTAAATTATGTCATTCCGAAGACAAAACTCCATGCGGGGGTAACCAGTTATTATACCTATACCGATAATGACTACGAGTTTACTTCCGATGATATTACAGATGCATTCGGTGTTCCGATTACCGAAGAATTGACCAGGTTCCATGATGCTTTTAGAGCAAGGTATGTTGATGTAAACTTTGGGGTACATGATACCAAATGGGCCGATATACTGGATATTAGCCTTTCCTATTTTGATTTGAACAATCAGGTGCAAAATGGGATCAGTATCGTTCAGCCACTAGGCGAAGTTACCCAAGCAGAAATCACACGACTCGCCAGCTTTAGGTACGCAAAACAGATTACTCCCAAGTGGAACGTCAACTTGTTTTTAGCATATAGCCGAAATGACACCCAAGAGCAAGATTTGGCAGAATTTAGATACAATTGGTTTGGGGAGCAAACCGTGGAGACCCCATCCGGTGAAGTACAACTTCGCGACCAGCGGATTGAGCAAGACAATCACGTAGCCAGATTTGTTGCCCGGTATGATCTCAATGAGCGGTTTAATATAAAACTGAGTTCTACCTATAACAGCGTGGATAGGGTGGGTACCGATCCCTTTGCACAGGAAAATTTTATAACGGGTATACAACCCATCACCATTCCTTCCACCTATCGGAAGATCGTATCTGGATTGGGGATCGGATCAAAATTCTTTGGTCAAAAACTGGTTGGAGAAACTTTTGTAAAGAATTATTACTTAGAAACGGAATCCGCCAGTTTTTTTGGAGAGAGCCTCACTGAGGAACTTTTTGATCGCTCCTTTGGTTTTGGTCAATCCTTCAAGTATGAATTTGATGAAACCACCTATGTCAGAATCTCTTACGAGCAGGCCACACGTATACCAGAAGCTGATGAATATTTTGGAGACAATCTCTTTTTGCTGCCCAATCCACTTTTAATTCCTGAAACGAGCGACAATCTCAATGTTGGCATAGCTACAAATTTGAACAAATCCAATTCAGTTGCTGTTGAGATCAATGGATTTTATCGTGATACCAAAGACTTTATCCGCATATTCCCCCAGGGCTTACTCTTCAGTATAAATAGAAACAGTTTTACTCAAATAGCAAAGGGGGTGGAGATGAATTTTAGGATAAATCCATCTGAATCTTCTTCCATAAGTGCGGCTATCACCTATCAAGATTTACGAGGGAAGGACAATTTGGATAACCCAAATTTGGAAGATTCCAGAACACCTAATATTCCTTATTTCTTTACCAATCTTAGTGCAAACAAGAATTTTTTGTTCCCCTTTGGATGGGACTTGGACTTGAACTTTTATGGAAACTATCTTTTTACTGAACAATATTTTGTTAGGGCTACCGAAAAGAGTCTTGAACCTGGGTTATTTGAAAAGGCCCCCAGCTCGGTAACCAATATCATACCCTCCCAACATCAAGTAAATATGGGAGTGACCTGTAAGCTAAAGAAAATACCCTTAAGCTTAAATTTCGAAGTCATCAATGCCTTGGATGCCGAATTATATGATGAATTCAGAATTCCAAAACCCTTACGAAACTTTAGGCTTAAAATGACCTATCGCCTATAACACTAATTTAAACCTTATGAAATGAAAACAATTAAGCATGTATTGATTTTTTTCCTGGGCATTGGCTTTATGGCCTGTAGTTCAGATGATAGCAATCCAGAACCTGACAATGAGCCATTGGCTGTTGAAGACGATACTCCTGAAGTTACCTGTGATGACGGAATTCAAAATGGTGATGAGACCGGTGTGGATTGTGGGGGGTCATGTTTGCCCTGTGACACCACTTCTTTTGCAGTTTTTGCGATAACCAATACCGAAGATGGCAGTGGGTTTTTGGTTCCCTACGATGATTTACCTACTGGTGAGGTAGATATCTCCGCTTCTCTAGAGAATGGTTATCAATTGGCAAGTACCCGTTTTTCAGGTCTTTCTTATGGTAATGCCGTTTATGCCCCGGCCAATACTTTTGGAGAAGCGGGTGTACAAAAGTTTGTTGTAAATGCATCTGGGGCTTTGGAGGATGCAGGATTTCTTCCAGGGGGAGCCGCCTCTGTCGGTAGTGGTACCATTTACGGTATCGCCTCACCCAGCAAAGGTTATTACTCCAATCACGAGGTCAATCCAATGGCAGTCCAAATCTTTGATACCAATTCCATGACAAGAACCGGCGAAGTCGATTGCTCTGCTGCAATGAACCAAATCGTCGCCAATATGGATCCAGCAGATTCTGATAGAATTGTTCAGATGGCCGTGGGCGGTGGCTTTATGTTGGAACGTGATGGAAAATTGTTTACCCAAATGTTCTTTGAAGACGAGAATTTTGAAGAAGTAGTGGATAAAACTTTTGTGGCCGTAATTGATGTTGCCTCCGATACCTTGGAAAAAGTTATCGAATGGCCAGACTTTATTAGAGCTGGATACTATTCGTGCATCAATTGCAACTACGCTTCAGTCGGTGATGACAATCACATCTACCTATCTAATTGGATTGGCAATTTCACAGACCCAGAAGGGTTGGTCTTTAGAACAATTCGAATTAAAAGTGGGGAAACCGATTTTGATACAGAATGGGATATTAATGGCAGTAGAGACTTCCCAAATGGAGAGAACTTTTTCTTGGGTGGTACGGTAGCTAACGGTAAAATGTACGTAAAAATGTTCAATGATCCGGTTGACCCAACCTTTTCACAACTTGGAGAAAAGAAATACGCGGCCTATGAAATTGATTTGGCCACCAAGACCCCAAGAGAACTTACTGATATTCCCATAGGCTATTGGAGAAGTATCCATGGCCCAGAAATTTATGATGACAAGGTCTACTTTATCGTTGAAAATTCAGAGCAGGATGACCCCAATGATCCCAATACCGGTAAATATTACTATTATTCGTATGACCCCAATACTGGGGGCTCTGAGTTGGCCATAACTTTTACAGGTGGCCAGCCACAACGTATTGTTGAAATGCAAAACTAGAAATATATGGCAGCATTGATTTTTATTGTTTTAATAGGGCTATCATACCTTGTGGACTTTGATAGCCCTAAACTGCAGGCGTCAAGAATCAGAACCTAAACACCAACAAGCACCAGCGTACCATAAATGTTGCCCTGGTGCTTCCTCTTGGTGGAACATTTTTATGGTGTTTTGAAAAATTCCGCCATAAGGAGTGATTATTCCGCATTGCGGAAATTTGATTTTTCAATAAGCAGTATCTTGAAATTCAACAAAAAACGAGTCTAAGTTTCGATGTACACCTTGGCTATTGTACTTTGTTTTGGTTCTGTTTGGGCGCTGTTTTCCACGGCGAACAAGGTAGAATTCGAAAAGAAGGGGGTTACCTTGTCACTTTCCAATAACGTGTTATTGGCAAAGGGCTTGAGTCTTATTTTGGTATTGCTTTCGACCCTGCTGCTCTGTAATCTTTTGGGTATCGCAGTAGGTATTTTATCCAATTTTGTCATTTGGATGATATTTGGCAGTGCGGTGGCCTTATTCGCTCCCTTTCCCAAGTTACGGTGGGTTCATCTTATTTTAATAATCGTTTTGTTCAGTGTTTTGGAAGTCTTGTTCCATTTTGTTTTTTGATATGCCCGCAAACAAAAAATATTTACTTAAAACACGTTTGGGAAGAACCAGTAAGGTTCTGGCTGCATTTCTGGGCAGTATGTTGGCGTCTATTGGCCTACATATGGCACTGGCCCTTTGGGTGGGTTTTAAGTACGTCATTCCCACCTCTATATTTTCGATTTTTATCGTATGGGTCACTTTTATGTTGATGGTGTATTGGATAAGGAAACCCTGGAAATCTTGGGGTTTGCTGCTATTGGTCATTCTGATTTCAACGGCCGGTATTATTATAGGGAAAATGTAACATAGGCTATGGAGAAAAAGGACAGCAAAAGAAATTACAATGTGTTTTTCAATACACATACAGTCAGTGGCATCGTTATTAGTGTTGGGTTGTTCGTATGTTTCTTCGCAGGGGCATTTGCACTTTTTTTGGATAACATCAATACGTGGGAAGCCAACAAAAAGAATGAAACCGATTACGCAAAAATAGATTACGAACGGGTCATTCAGGTTGTTGAGGAAGAAGGGTATGAAATGGATGGAAGGCAATTGGGGATTTTTCTCCGTGATGATAACCCCTCTTACATTCAAGTAAATTCCCAACCTCTAAAAATTGAGAGGGATTCCATTGCAACTGAAGAAGCAAAAAAAATGACGGAGCAAGACTCCACGGCCCAAGCAGGTTTTTTCTTGAAAATTGACCCCGACAGCTATGAAATAAAGGCTAAAAAATTTGACTCCCATACCACACAGCTAGGTACGTTCTTATACCATCTACATTATTTTGAACAGATTCCCACCATTGGCATTTACCTCGCTGGTTTGGTTTCCATATTCTTTTTGTTTGCAATCGTTACGGGAATAGTCGTACACTGGAAAAAAATCATTTCCAATTTTTTTACCTTTCGCCTAAAAGCCAGTTTTAAGAATCTTTGGACAGATGCGCATACGGCACTTGGCGTTATTGGACTTCCTTTCCAGTTTATGTACGCTGTTTCCGGTTCTTTATACGGCCTTACCATTCTAATTTTCATCCCATCCATGATGATTTTATTTGATGGAGATCAGGAGGAAATGATCAGTTACATCGCTCCTGGTTTCGGCTCTGGAGAAATGGCCAATAAGACCTTGGCATCTAGACAAAACGTCAATCAACTGGTAGATAAAGCCGTTGCACAATATGATGGCAAGCATGTAAGATCAGTATTTCTCAACCTGACCAACTTTAATGATGAAAACGCACAACTCAATGTCAGTATGGAAGTGCAAGACGGGAAAGCGTTTTATAGCAATGCCAGCACAAAATACAGTTTGGCAACGGGAGAGGTCGTTTCGGAAAACAAACTGGGTGATAATTCATATACCGATAGTGTTATCCTAACCATTCACAAATTACATTTTGCACAATATGGGGGCTACTTTATAAAGGCCATATACTTCATATTGGCATTGATTACCTGTTTCGTTATTCTATCTGGCGTTATGGTATGGCTAGAGGCAAGGGACAATAAAAAATATGAAGCGAAAAAGAAATTCAACACCAATGTGGGGGCTATTTATTTAGGTATTTGCATGGGACTCTTTCCCGCTATTGCCTTTTTTTTCTGTATCACAAAAATCTTCCCGTCAGAGATGGAAAATCGCTTTGGAACCATGAGCAACGTATTTTTTACCTTTTGGATAGGATATACCCTTTATGCGTATATTATTAAGGACTTTCATCGAATCAACAAACATGCTCTTTTACTGGCTGGGGCAATGGGGTTGGCCATTCCAATTTTAAATGGACTACAATCGGGACTATGGCCTTGGATTTCGTTATCGCAAGGCTATGTGGACACTTTTTTTATAGATATCAGTTGGTTCTTTTTGGGGTTGATCTCCTTAACAACCGCACTTTCTGCACAACGATTGGTAGCTCAGCGAAAAATTCGGAAAGAAAAACAAGTCAAGGAAAAACAAAAAGTAGAAGAAGAGGTGCCGATAGAGATTCCGGTAATGGCAATGAAACATTCCTCGTCCACTGAATACACAACTAATTCCTAACCACTAAATACACAACCCATGAACAATCAAATAAAAGTAGTAATGCTATGGCTAATGATAGTTATAGGGATTGTTTTACACTCCGTATTGGAGACGGCCGAAGCACTGTACTATAGCCCTTTACCGGAAGAGCCTTATGGCGAAGGAACACCGGTCGAAGGCCATATCATTGCTATAGCCGCGATGATAGTGCCCATGCTCTTCGGATTTCTTTCCTTATTTCTCAGATCAAAGACATTTATTTGGATTGCATTGATTTATGCATCGCTATTGGGATTATTAAATATTTTCCATGCCGTTGCAGATGGTAGTCTCGAAAACATTACCCAGTTGGTTCTTCTTAGTTCGGTTGCTGTAATAAACGTGCTGTTGGTTATTACCCTAAATAACTGGAGAAAAGAACACTTACAATCTGAAGATTAGAATTCTCCATGGGAAAACATTCAAATGATCTCACTGGACCTAATCACATATAACGCATAATTTGTGAATTTTTAATAATTTAGAATCATTCTACTTAAAGAATTCGCACTATTTTTGTCATTCGTCTGAATTAGAGACTATGGTAGTTTTTGTAGCACCAAAAAAATAGCGTAGAATTGAAGAATATGATTAAAACAGATATGTTGATTATCGGTGCAGGGCCCACAGGGCTTTTCACCGTTTTTGAAGCTGGATTGTTAAAATTGAGATGCCATTTGATTGACTCCCTTCCTGTGCCTGGAGGGCAGTGTGCTGAGCTCTATCCTAAAAAGCCAATTTATGACATTCCTGCCTATCCCGAGATATTGGCGGGTGATTTGGTCGAAAAACTACTGGAACAGATAAAACCCTTTGAGCCGGGTTTCACCCTGGGAGAAAGGGCTGAGACCCTGGAAAAGCTAAGAGATGGCTCCTTTATGGTCACTACGGATAAGGGTACTGCACACAATGCCCCAGTAGTTGTTATCGCTGGGGGGTTGGGTTGCTTTGAACCAAGAAAACCACAATTAGAAAATATCGCTGATTTTGAGGATAAGGGTGTTTTCTATATGGTCAAAGACCCAGAGGTTTTTCGGGATAAAAAGGTGGTGATCGCTGGTGGCGGGGACTCTGCATTAGATTGGTCCATCTTCTTGTCCGATGTCGCCGAGCAGGTGTACCTGGTACACCGTAGGAACGAGTTTAGGGGTGCGCTGGACTCTGTTGAAAAGGCCGGGGAACTTGCAAAGGCTGGAAAGATAAAATTACATACTCCTTCAGAGGTGGTCTCCATTAGCGGTAACGGTAGATTGGATACTGTGACGATAAAGGAGAACGGCGAAGATGGCAAGTCCATCGAGGTAAAAACAGATTATTTTATTCCACTTTTTGGCCTTTCACCAAAATTAGGTCCATTGGCGGATTGGGGCTTGGAAATCGAAAAGAATGCCATTAAAGTCAACAATGCCAAAGATTACCAGACCAATATCCCAGGGGTTTTTGCCATTGGTGACGTCAACACCTACGAAGGGAAATTAAAACTGATTCTCTCAGGTTTTCACGAAGCTGCAGTGATGTGCCAGTATGCCTATAATTTGGTTCATCCCAATAAGAAGTTTGTCTTAAAGTACACCACGGTTGGTGGCGTTCACGGTTTTGATGGATCCTCGAAAGAGGCCAAAAAAGCTGTAGTGAAGGCCATCAAGTAAAATGGTGTACTTCTAATTTCATTTTAGGTAGCGTATGTTTGAAAAAGTAGGTTTTATTTATGGTTCTGATACCGGTGTTACCGAAGAAATCACTAATGATATTGCCAGCAAGATAACGGCACAAAGTATTGAGGTCATTGAGGTAAGCAAAGCCTCGGTTGAAGACTTTCGAAGGTTTGACTTGCTGTTTATAGGCTTGTCTACTTGGTACGATGGCGATTTGCAAAGTGACTGGGAAGATTATTATGACACATTTAAAACCATAGATTTTTCAGGACAAATCATTGCAATTTACGGTTTGGGCGACCAATTGGGTTACGACGACTATTTTGTAGATGGTATTGGAATGCTGGCCGAGGTTATTTTGGAAAATGGTGGAACCATCATTGGAAACTGGCCTTCAGAAGACTACGACTTTAGTGCTTCAAAAGGTCTAAAAGATGATGACACCTTCTATGGCCTTGCCTTGGATGAGGATAATGAACCCCAGAAGACACCTGAAAAAATCGAACATTGGATATCGCAGGTTCTCGATGAATACCTCGCAATTCTTCAAAAAGCTTGAATTTTACAAAGGTCTTTTTTTTGGAAAGAAGTCCAGGTAATTTCGAAAATGATTCGAGTATCCAAATCAGGGCTTTACAGTCTACTTTATAGAACTGAAAATTTTATTGATGATGGATCATTGTATTTGCCTTGATTGTGATTGTGGTCAATGTGCCTGTGAAAACTGCAAAACGGCTGCCTGTTCATGTGATTGTTGTACTTGTGAAAAATGTGATTGCTGTAATTAAAAGATGAAATTATCTACTGCTAAAATTTGGGAGAAATATCATCCCGAACTACATTTTTTTACTTTAAAAAGAGTAAAGAACCCCGAGGATGTCAATGAGATCCTTCAAAATACATTTGTAAAAATCCATATAAACCTTTACCAATTAAAACAACAACACAAAGTCAAACAATGGATTTTTCAAATTACAAGAAATGAAATCATCAATTTTCTGAGCGCAAAGAAAACAACGCATATATGGTCTTTTGAGGAGGAAATTTTAGAAGACTTTCCCTGCTGTTTTGATCGATTTATAGATGAATTGCCCCATATTTACAAAATGGTGGTGATTCCTGTTCATTTTCAGGGAAGAAAACAAGCAGAGGTAGCGAAGCAATTAGGTATTTCATTACCCAATGTCAAAGCAAGGTTGCGAAGGGCAAAGGCTCTTTTAAAAGAACGATTCAAAACCTGTTGTAACTATCAGATCAATAAAAATGGGCTACTGATGGGTGAACCGGAATGCGTCGGTTGTGATACGGCTTAAGAAGTTATTTTCACCTTGCTGCATACGGTTTATAGGGGTCTGACCTTTTCAAACATTTGTTTGATGTTTTCGCTTTCAACCATGGGCACTGCTTCTAAAAGCTTTTGATAGAGATCCATAAACACCTTGGGTCGATCGGGATGTTCTTCAATAAATTCAAGGACCAGTTGGTTAAATTTCTCCTGCCCAATCAATTCTTGTATTCGGTGTAAAGCAATGGCCCCTTTATTTTCTTCCATATAATCCGTACCATCGGCATAAATTGGGGCAGGTTCGGTATTGGGTTCGTTGTTTTTGTCTTTGGCGTACTTGTCGATTTTCTTTTTAATCAGTAAATCAACGGCTTCCTCACCTAGGCTTTCTTTAATAAACTGTAAGCTCAAAGCTTCAGGCAAACCTAAAATGAACATATCCGCTCCTTGTACATTGGCAATAGTCAAGTTCTTTTGCAACCATAATTTGGCCAACCCACTACCAATGGTTTGGTAGATATACGCCTTTTCTTGCAAGCCTTCCGTGTTAGCGACCCAACCTTCTTTTTCTGAAAGTGCTATGGTATTGACGAACGTATAGCGGTCTTCTTGCCAGCGATGGATTTCCACCAATTGAAGTTGATCGTCCACTGCATTCTCACCAAAATAGGTTTGCATAAAGGCAACGCCCTTTTTAAGGGCTTCTTGATAAAGGGCAACATTAAAAGTGTGCGTAGGCTTATGTAAAATTGAATACGAAATAGCACCTGCTTGGCCTTTGACAATTTGATAATCCGATGATCCTATATACCAATTGAACACCTGCGGGGTATCAATGGAATAGGTAGCGACAGTTCGATTGTCAATAGTTTCCAATTTTTTCAAAGAACCACCAGTAAATGGGGTTTGACCAACTTCCGTGCTTATCTTGATACTACCTTTGACCAAATGGGCGTCCGTTGCAAAAGCATTTTGCCCTAGGGCAAATGAATCATCAAAATTTGGCATTCTTGAATCAAGTCGAGCTAAACCCTGTTCCTCCCGTTTTCGGTTTTCCAACAGCTCTTTATTACTGTCATAACCAATTATTGGCAGAAATTCCTGTACACTCCCAAAGCTTCCCATGTTTGTGATGTCTGCCTGAGAATCACCTTGCACAAAACCAACGTATTGTTTGTTTCCTTCTAATACCAGTTGCAACAAGCTGTCTTTCTGTATGGCATGTGGAACGAGATAGGCACTTAGATGTTGTTCCTCATCCTCTTTTACCTTCTTTAATTCTTGATTATTCAGCTTCACGCTGGTCAAATGAACAAAATCCTTGATGTTCAGAAACAAAGTGTCCACCCCGCCTTCGTTATTCAAGGTGATATTCGCAGAAAATTCAGCCCTCCTTTCTGCGGGAAATAGGTCAAGCTCCAAGTCCAAGGTTTGGTATTTGGGATGCGGTTTGGTTTCTAAATATTTGTATTTCCTTTCATACTTGGCATCCAACCGTTCCTCTTCCGCCTCTGGGGTAAAATTTCCATTGTCATACACATTTTTGGTAATAAAGGACATCAAAAACAAAAACAGTCCAAAAAATCCCCCCATGACCGCTTTGGAAACCAAACCAAGCTGCCTATTTTTTAATGAAAGTCGATTTTTCCACTTTTTATCGGAACCGCGCTTCCATAACCAAATTCCCGCCATAACAAGGGCCATAGCAAGGGCCGACCAAAGAAGGAAAAACCAATTGGCCGACTGTTGAAATATGCCGTAGCCACTTATTTCCGAATAGTCATCCACACCAGGCGTAAATCCATAGCCTAACCGAAGATCTTGTATGATCTTCTGATCAAAAGAAATTACCAAAAATATGAACAGGGCCACACAAAGAATATGGGTCAAGATGCGATTGCTCGTCAATGCCCCCACAAAAAATACCAATCCGGCCCAAAGAACAAAATTCAAGAACGCCCAGCGGTACAGTAATAAATCTTCGGCAAAACGGCCTAATTCTATATAAGAACCGCCACCCAATATAATTTGGGTGATTAAGGATATCACAATAAAACTAAGACTCAATACAAAACACAGTCCTATAACAGCGGCCAGTCTAGAAAGTTGGGTGACCCAAACAGGGACAGGCAAGGAATCGGTTATTTGCCAGATATTCACGGTTTTATCTTTAAAGAACAACTCTCCAGCCCATATCATGACCAACATGTTAACAAAAACACCCCATTGCAATCTAAAATACGTCATGTTGCTACTTATAGGTAGTTCATTGCCTATATAGTAGTCTGCATTCCAAGTAACATTCTGCAAAAAGACCATTAAGAAGATAATGCCAATAATGATCTTAAAGGAAACAGGGCGAACAATATTCATGAATTCCAGTTTGGATAGCGACCACAATTTGGCCAGAAAACTTGATGTTCGATATTGTTTTACCACCTTTGGAAGTGTTATCGAAGGAATTCCAAATCCTTTCTTTTTGGTTTCCCTGATTTTTTTGGATTTATCAACTCCAGCCTGGATGAAATACTTGAAAGAAAATCTAAAATAGGCAGCTATTGCAAGTAATAGTGCCACACCAAACCAAAATAACCTGTTGTTCAAAACGTATCCTGAAAGCTTGAACATTTCTGTATTTTTTTGTGTAGGAGTCAATAACTCCGTGTAGTGCTGGGCAGCTACAAAACCTCCGGAGTCAACCAATATAAAGGCCATTAAATTAGTACCACCACCAGTCTCGTACGAAGTTTGTGCTATTAAAAAAGTAATGACCACAAGAAAAACGGCCAAATAGCTCGACGCGATTTTTCTAGTGAATACAAGCGCAAAAAATACAAGTGAGGTATAAAAAAACAGATTGGGTACCGTAAACATGATCCATCCATGAAACAAAGCCCCCCAAGGCATGGGTCCGAAGCGGTGGGCTTCCCCAATACCAGAGTAGGGCAACAACATATGGCCCAAGAGCATTCCTGTGCTTAGGATAACCAGATATAGAAATGCTGATAAAAATCGGCCCACAAAAAATTGTTTATCTCTAATGGGCATGGCATAGGTCCATTGTGCAGATTTGTAGCGTATGTCCTTGTAAAGGACCCCGCCTGTAACAATGGCAATAATAATGATCATGAGCATACCCATGGCGGCATAATTTCGATATAAGATGCTGGAAGCATTCATGAGTACCCCTTCATTGGCAAAATATTTAAAGGCACCATCTGTGTACCATATCATCTGAAAGGCCAACATGAGAAAGAAAATCAGGGTAATCCAACTAAATATTCGCTGTTTAAGCTCGTTTTTTACTATGGATACTATCGTTTTCATCTGTTCAAAATTTTTAAGTTTTTGAATTTGAACGTTTTAAAAATTTTATTCATTTCGAATGTTAATTTCTCAATAAAAAAAATTTACGCTCATTTCATATTAGTTTTCGCTTAAGATTTTGAAATAGGCATCTTCCAATGATGGTGCTTTTACATCAAACCCTCCAGCAGGCATGTCATCTGCCATCACCGTAATCATCAATTTACCCGCAAAAAACCGCTGCGAAATGACTTTGAATTTTTCTTGATATATGGCCAGCTCCTCTTTTTGGATGGGCATCTCATAGAGTTTGCCACGCATGGCCTCTTCCACTTCATCCGGCTTACCCGTGAGCACGACCTCGCCATTTCCAATAATCGCCATGTCTGAACAAAGGGTACTCACATCTTCGACAATGTGGGTGGAAAGAATGACCACGGCATTTTCGCCCAATTCCGACAATAAATTATAGAAACGATTGCGTTCCATGGGATCCAAACCTGCGGTAGGTTCATCAACAATGATCAATTCAGGACCGCCCAATAGGGCTTGGGCGATACCAAAACGTTGCTTCATCCCTCCAGAATACCCATCCAACTTTTTAGTTCGAACATCATAGAGATTAACTTTTTGCAATAGGGCCTCCACCGTATCTTTACGCTCCCCTTTATGCACGATACCCTTCATATCGGCAATGTGCGTCAACAACTCTTCAGCGGTTACATTGGGGTAAACCCCAAACTCTTGCGGAAGATACCCTAGGGTTCTTCGTAATGCCTCGGGGTCTTTTAACACGTCAATACCGTTAAAATCAATTTCTCCTAAATCAGGATCTTGTAAGGTGGCTATGGTACGCATTAATGTAGACTTACCTGCGCCATTTTGACCCAAAAGCCCAAACATACCTTTTCCTATTGTTAGGGAAACATTTTTTAACGCTTGTACGCCATTGGAGTACGTCTTGGATAGGTTGTTGATTTCAAGTTTCATAGTATCTCTTATTTATATCAAAGTTGGTTTCTTGTTTTTACGTGTTCTTATCAACTGCTTCGGCCGTGGTCAATTTTATATTCCCCAATCCATGAAAGCTTTTATAGACGATATGGCCCAACCATAGGGTAACTACAATATCGATCAAGGTGGAACCATAATAAACACCACTAATGCCCATCCACTTGGGAAGCAATAACATCACCGGAACGTAGAATACCAATTGTCTGGCTATTCCAATGATACTGGCATATTTAGGTTGTTCAATAGCAGGTAAATGGGTAAGGGCCATAAAAACAAAAGGCAGAAAAGGGATAATGGCCATATATACCCTAAAATCTAACAATTCCGTTGCTGTCATTGTCTTATTGGGGAGCACCATTTGAATACCCAGTTCGGGGAATAGCATTAAAAACAGCCAGAAAGGTAAGACGAGCCAAAGGCCAGTTTTACAGAAAAGGAAAAAACTTTTTTTGACCCGGTCGTATTGACTTGCTCCAAAGTTGACCCCTTCCACGGGTTGAAGGGCGCGCATCAATCCAAATAATGGGGTCATTAAGAAGAGTAAAATGCGGTTGGCCGCGGCAAAAAAGGCCAAATCTTCATCCGTGCCATAATCAACTACGGCATTAAAGACCACTATGGCCTGAATCAAGCCCATGAGACTAAGGATAAATCCAGGAAAACCCAATTTTAAGATGGACTTGAAAACTTCACTATCGTAAAAGAGGGCATTAATATTGGATTTGAAGGAAGCTTTACCTCTTGCGAAATAAAGGTAACCTACAATACAATAGACCAGCATGCCGATATTGGTAGCCCATGCAGCACCGTCAACATCCATATCGAAGTAGATAATAACTAAAGGGGTCAAAATAAGGTTGACAAGCAAGCCATACGCCATAAATAGAGCGGCGGTCATCATCTTGCCCTCAGCTCGAATGATCATATTGAGTTGAAGGCCAAAAACCCAAAAGGGAAAAGCCAAAAGGGTAATCTCAAAATAGCGCACCCCATAGTCCAAAATCTCCCCTGTACCACCCATCATCTGTATTAAAGGAGTCGCAAATAGGTAACAAGGAAGAGCAAAAACAAGGCTTCCTATTATGGTAAAAAGTGTAGCGTTGGGAATGACTTTTTTAAGGGTTTCGCTATCGTTTTTTCCCAACAAAACACTTAGATGATTTCCGGCACCCGTTCCTACCCATGAACCAACGCCCAAGGCCATTGAAGTCAATGGATAAGCCAAGGCCACACCGGCTAAGGCCGTTTCGTTAAGAAGTTGACCGATATAAATGGTATCCATAAAGGCGTTCAACCCATAGAGCACCATCGCCAAAATTGCCGGTAGGGACAGTTTCCACATAACCTTGGCCAAATTGCCCGTAAGGATAAATTCTTTTTGATCTTTAGATTGGTTCATGGTCGTTTTGTCGTCGTTCAATATTTCATATGCTTCCCTTTAGGGGTTTGATCAGAATTTTCGTTTTTTAAAATTCAATTTTTTTGTTACCCAACCGCTGTAAATACTTGTTTGAAAAAAGCGGGTCGGGGATTCAAAACCGGCACGAACCAATAATTTTTCCAATTCTTCTTCTGTAGTTCGGTGCAAGGCGTTAGTTATTCGTTCCAAGCGTTCCTCAATTTCTTTTTCGCTTAAATTGTCCGGTAATAGCAATTCCAGAACTTTCAAATTACCCTTTAGCTGCTCCCTATTTCCAAAAATTCCCATGATAATAAATGGGGCCCCTGGATGTAAGCGTTTTCGAATCTCTTGTAACAATGCCAGTTTTTCATTGGGGTATTTGATGAAATGAAGCACCAGAAGTAGGGAAGCTGCACCAAAGCGAAGATGCTCTCCGAGACCACTTACCACACCGATAGAGAACTTAATATCCTTGTAGGCAACTAATTTTTGTTGGGCAATATGAATCATTTCCGTGGAAGGATCAACTCCTAAAATGGACCAATCTGCATCGAATTCCTTTAATGCAATCAGCTCGTTACCCGTGCCGCATCCAACAGCCAATAGGGATTTATCATTTGCATTTGTCAAAAGTTTAGGAAAAATGGACATGAAATAGTCATAATTTGGTATCCACTGTTGTACAAAACCATCGTAATTGGCAGCTCGATCTCCTCCAAACATTGCTAAATCTTTCTCTGCTGCTTCCATTTAAAATAGCTTGGGCATTAAACGTTTTGTTTTCTCCTTGTACGCCACATACTTTTGGCCAAACACCTTCTCCATCATTCGCTCTTCCTTTCCGACCCGCAAAAAATACAATAGTCCGAAACTGATAAAGCCGGATAGCCCCGCGATATAGTTTTGTAATAAAAGTGCTTGGCAAAACACCCAAATCCAGATTGCAGTATACATGGGATGCCGTATATACTTGTAAATACCTGTACTGACCAGATTATGCTGCTCTCGAATTTCCAAACTCGCAGACCAATTACGCCCCAGATCACGATGGGACAGATAGAACAAGATACTTGCTGGGGATAATAGTACCATCCCCACTATTCCTAAAACGTCAGGCAACTGGTAGTTGGCAAAACCCAAATATGGGGTGGCAACATAAAATGCCGGAAGTAACATCATCCCCAGTGCGGTAAACCCCAATAGCCCTTTTTCTTGAGTGCTTTTCTGATTGACCTTAATTATATTGGTTTTGTTGCGTTGGGCGTAGGGGTAGCGGATAAGGAACATACTTATCCAAAAAACCATGAACGATATTTCGAAAACCAATCGCATCATATCCATGAATTCTGTTTTTTGAACAAGGCGAGTTGCCAATCCCTATACCTTCTAAAAAGTAGAAACAGGTTTAGGGCAAATAGTACACTATCAAATAGGATAAAGGGTAGATACTTTGAAAAAAACACATGGGTCATCAATAGGCATAACATCAGAGGGACCAACATCATGCTCCCCAAAAGATAGGTGCGTTTGAAGACCAATAGTGAACCGCACAATAGTTGAAAAAAGCCTACAAAATAGAGATAACCTGAACCTTGAAGTAAATCGTAGTAAGTAAAGAAAATAGCATCTGCTTCAGCGGCATCTGTTTGAAAAACAGAGGGGTCGTAAGGTAAAAATAGTTTTTCTATCCCTGCATAGATAAAGATAAGGGCCAACAAAAAGCGAATGATGTATACAAAGATATGCATTGGTATTATAGAGGGGTTAACTTGTTTCTTTTTGACGCGCCTTTCGGGCATCAATAAAGCTCTTCACAAAAAACACCATGGCGACCGCCGTACTGACCAACATTATGGTCACTCTGGCTACCGCAAGAAAATCGTTTCTGGCTATAGCCCCAGTAAGGGGTTTAACAAGCCCAATAAGTACCAATAAAGTGAGTACAACAGCGATATGTGCCATCACTTTGTTTTCGTTTTTCACACCTTTGTTGCAAAGCAACAAGAGTACTCCTATAACAGCAGGAATAAGAGCGGTGAACGAGGGGGTATCGGATGAAAAATAGCCCCAAGATGAAAAAATAATCAAGAGAAGTGCATTAAAAAAACTTACAGTATGTGCTTTCATAAAAGATTAGAATTTTGCGGTTAGTGTAGCGCCATAGGTTTGGGGCAATCCAAATGCTGCAAGATTAAAGCCACCCACTCCGAAACCATAGCTAAAATAGGTTTCATCTGTAATGTTCTTTCCCCAAATAAATAGGTCAAAATTTTTGGTTGTCACTCCCACTCTTCCATTGAGAATACCGTACGCTTCCTGCAGCAGTTCATTGCCTACATCAAAAAAGATATCGGACTGATAACTGTAATCCAAACTGGATTCAAAGTTTATGTTTTTGTTAATGGGCTGTATGTAGTTGAGGTTGATGTTTCCATTGAACTCTGGAGATAGGGGTAGATCGTTACCAGAAAAATCAGTGGCCAGACCGGTATTAAAATCCACAGGGGAGAATTCCAAAATCTCAGTATTCAGGTAGCCAAGGTTCAAACCTAAAGAGAGCCCTCGTGTAACAGCCCATTCACTCTCTACCTCTAAACCAAAACTTCTGGATTCTCCAATATTATCGGTGCCCAAATCAAAGTTGGCACTATTTAATAGAGTGAACACCTGCTGGTTATTGTAAGTGATAAAAAATCCCGTAAGATTGAGTCTTAGACGATTGTTTAAAAAGTTGTTTTTTATTCCCAGTTCATAGTTCCAAGTATTTTCTGAGTCGAATCCTGTTTGGGTTTCATCAAGAACGAATTGGTTAACCCCTCCGGGTCTGAAACCCCTTGCCACATTGGCAAAAGCAAAAGTCTTTTCATTTGCTTGGTAACTTATGGCCACTTTGGGAGAGAAGGAGTCAAAATCCGTGCTGCCGCTAAAATCACTGGCGGGAAAGATGGCACTGTCATAAGTTCTGTTAATGGTTGTCTCGTTTTCCTCAAAATCATAGCGAATACCCCCTGACAAGGTAATTTTTTCAGTAATGTCGTATGAGGCCTGTCCGTAAAGGGCGTATCCTTGCTGCACAATGTCGGCCCTATCAAATC
Source organism: Bacteroidota bacterium (assembly GCA_039184335.1). Classification (GTDB taxonomy): domain Bacteria; phylum Bacteroidota; class Bacteroidia; order Flavobacteriales; family Flavobacteriaceae; genus JBCDBD01. Next base: position 110,842 of record JBCDBD010000006.1, read on the forward strand.
GGGTGAACGGTACCAAACCAGCAAAATCTGGGTCGATTAATCCAAAATCTGCTCCTGTAATGAAATCATTCCCATCGTCATTGTTGTTTCTGTACAAAAAAGCTCCTGCAATCCAACTAAATTTTTTGTCAGTGGTGGACACCAATCGTATTTCTTGGCTTATATTTTGGTATTCCAAATCCCTGCCAGCGGCTTGGATGGAAAGTGGGGAGTAATCAAATTCATCCAATGCTTCTAAATCGGTATCTTGATAAGCGGTTACTGAATTCAGGGAAAAACTTCCAAAATCGTATTTCAAGTTAAGTGCCAAATTTTGGGTAAGCGTGGTTCTGAAAACATCTTCGTTGTAACTCACTTGAAAAGGCATATTGGCAAGTATATCCTGAAAAGTATTATCAGGGGTGGCCAGTGCAAATGCATAGGCGTTGGACTCCCTTCTTTGCAAACTGTATTGGAGGTTGAGAGAGAGTTTATCGTTGGCAAAATACCGTAATCTGAAGTTGGCTTCCACGGCTTCACGATCCTGCAGGTTCTCCCCTGTCGCCAGGTTTTCCACAAAGCCATCGCGTTCTTGGATGCTCATATTCGCTCTAAAAAAGAGCTTGTCCTTTACCACGGGCGTGTTGACGGCAAAGGAATATTCGTTCGCATTGAGATTGCCAAAGCCCACGGTGGCATAACCTGTTACGTCATTTTGTGGCTTTTTGGTTGTTATTTTAATGACCCCAGCCAAGGCATTTCGTCCGTAGAGCGTACCCTGTGGCCCCCGTAATACCTCAATCTGTTCCACATCAGCTAGGGATAGCGGAAAAGCGAACGTATTAAAATAAGGGACATCATCGATATAAAGACCAATAGCAGGGTTATTGTCAACAGTGGAGATTCCCCTGCTGGCAAAAAGCGTAAAACTGCCATTGGCACCATCATCATATGAACGAAAGTTAGGGGCAATACTATTAAGTTCATTAAACTGTTTTACCTGTAACTGTTCCACACGTTTTGCTCCAATCGCCGAAACAGATGCTGGTGTTTTCTGAATATCCTCTAACCTTCTATTGGCAGAAACTATGACTTCGTTGAGTTGATCGGATACTTGTGAAAGTACAACATCTATCTGGTCTGTTATCGTGGTATTTACAGGTTTGGTGATGGTTTGAAAGCCCAGATAACTGACCTGAAGAAAATAAGACTGTTCTTTCAGACCTTCAATACGAAATGTTCCGTCTTCATCAGAGGAGGATCCTTTTGTCGTTTGCAAAATGAAAACATTGGCACCTTCAATAGGGTTTCCTTCTGAATCCGTTACTGTTCCAGAAAGGGTATTTTTCTGGGCCAATGCCGTTATCGAAAATGATGCCAGTATCAAATATGTTAATTTCTTAAGGGGGGGAGGAATTAGGCACATCATTATTTAGATTGGTTATAAATAACTAAATTTATCAGACAAATGTAGGTTCCGACCAAAGATCTGCGGCTACGCAAAACGGAATAATACCTACGCAAAACGGAATTATGAAGAACAGGATTTGTGGAACCGATTTCAATGAGATGCTTCTAGAGGCCAACTATCCGAAGTGGTTCAAAGATGAAACTGAGGCCTTACTGGAACGCACCTTTTCGGCCAATATCTTTTTGGGTGATGGAACGTACAAAGAGGTTTTTTTTGAAGGGGTCCATATCGGCTATGGGAACCTGGAGCTTTACAAACACACCATCTTCAATTTTGAAAGCGAATTTGAGACCGTTGAAATGCATTTTGCCCTTAATGGAACAACGGTTACTACCTCAGATTATTTTGACGATACCATACGTTTCTCCCCCGGCAGCCATAATGTCTTTTACACCAATGGTTTTAGAGGGGTCTCAGAATGGTCTTCCCGTTTCCCCTTGCGGATCTTTGAAATTAATATGACCCCTGAATTCTTCAAAAAATACCTCCCGGAGGACCACCGGCTTTTTGATCACTTCAAAAAAGCCATGCAAGATCGAAAATCAGCTGTACTGTCGCACCAGAATTACCCCGTTACTATGGAGATGTATACGATAATCAATGACATTATCCAATGTCAACGTCAAGGTATCTTTAAACGAATGTTCTTGGAATCCAAGGTCATCTCCCTCTTGTTATTGCAACTCGAACAGATAACAATGTTCAATACAACAAATAAAGTAAATGGCATCAAAAAGGGAGATGTAGAAAAAATGTATGCTGTCAAGGAGTTGCTGGATATGAATTTTAAAAAGACAGATACACTCATCGATCTTGCCCGTAAAGTAGGAACCAATGAATATACGCTTAAAAAGGGCTTTAAAGAATTGTTTGGCACTTCTGTGTTTCAATATTGGAAAGGGGTACGTCTTGAAACCGCGAAACAGATGTTGACCGAAGAAGGACTAAGCGTAAAGGAGGTCTCCAGAAAAATCGGATATAAAAACCCGCAACACTTTACTACTGCTTTTAAAAAGCAGTTTGGGGTTTTACCAAGCGTTGTAAAATAGTCTTTGCCAAAAATCACCCAAACCTATTCATCGAACAAGGGTCAATAGCCCAAGTTTGATGCACTTGATCGGCACCTGACCACTACTGGGAATCACTTCGATCTGGAAGCGTTAAAATTAATTTCCCTAAAAAAGGGAAATACTATATTTTTGCTGTCCTTTTGGCCCCGTAGTTCAATGGATAGAATAGAAGTTTCCTAAACTTTAGATGCAAGTTCGATTCTTGCCGGGGCTACCAAGTAGGCTTACAAAAGTGTAAAGGCACTGAAAGTAGAGCTGTTGAATCGAAGTTTATCGGGATTCTGGCATATTCATTATCCCAACAAATCTCCACAAAGCTTTATCTTTAATTTGACCGCACCTGGAAGATAGGCAAGTGGAATCGACTCTTTGACCAATACTTTGATACTATTTTTTAATGCCCCATTTTCAAGTAGTTTTTTTTCTACTTTTTCAAAGAGCTGTTCCAGCGCTTTATTTTCATCTTTTTGCATGGTATTTATGACCAATTCTTCCTCACAACCTATTTGGGCAATACATGCGCCAAACGCATTGGCTACTTCCATATGTTCCGAAAAAATTACTTTTGAAGCACCACTGATCTTTTGTGGTAACAGGAATGCACCACCACCGCAGGCAATCACAGGAATTTCTGTTGCATCTGTTTTTAGTTTGTCTACCAATTTTTCAATGGTGAGCCGAATTTGACCCTTTACCGCAGAAAGCGCTTCTGAATAGTTCATTACTGCGATTTTCGCTATCCCCTTTTGCAGCTTGGTTGCTTCTTTGGCCCCTGTAATGTGCAATTTGTGATTTGCCAAAAAGAAGTCGGAGAGGGTCAATGTATCCCCTCCAAAAGCTAGGGCCTTTTCTTTTAGTTGGTATCCTACCGAATCAGGGCCCAAATGGCATTTGTCTTCGAAGAACCGTACGATAGTTCCACCACCGATCCCCACAGCGACAACATCGGGCATTCTAAAGTTGGTCAATACCCCACCTATTTGGGCTGCTTGTGTACTTTCCCTAGGGAAAAAGTTCACCAAAACCCCTCCATCAGAGGTAGTACCCCCTATATCAATAACAATTCCATTTTCCACTTTTGACAATGCCCCTGCCCCACGAATACTATTTGTGGGACCTGAAGAAATGGTGAGTACTGGAAGATCTTGCACCTGTTCCAACGACATTAGGGTTCCATCATTTTGCCCTATAAACATTTGGGAGGAAAGACCTAACCCGTGTACGGTATCTTTAAAGGCGTTGACCATTTTTGAGGCCACTTTTTGTAATGCTGCATTTAAAATGGCGGCGTTCTCACGTTCCAATAGACCCAGCCCCCCTATTCTGTGGGAGCAACTTATTCTAATTTCACTGCCCAAAATTTCATTGGCCCAAGCGGCAACTTGCAGTTCTTGGTCAGGAAGAGTCTTGGAAAAAATACCGGTGATGGCCAGCGATTCCACTTGCCCCCTCATGGCATGAAGGTGTTGTTTTACTTCTTCTTCATTCAATGGACTTATCAATCTACCATCAAATTCATACCCTCCATGCACCGTATAGATATGTGCCCCCAACAATGCTTTTAAATCTTCGGGAAAATCAGTCATGGTGGGGATGGAACTACTTGCCGGAAGACCAATTCTTATGGCACCAATTTTGTTCAGTTCTTTACGTTCCACCAAAGCATTGGTGCAGTGCGTTGTGCCCAACATGATGTATTTAATGTCCCTTTTAGAAACATCCAC
>JBCDBD010000007.1:0-112473 GCA_039184335.1 Bacteroidota bacterium
CGATTTCCACCTCCGGAACCGTGGGGGGAAAACCACGGCTTTGTTTGGGCAAATAGGCCACAATCTCTTTGTCTATCATATCTTTATCAAGTACAAAGTACATAAAGGGTTGTTTGGGTTTGACTTATGTTTCGCAACACAAATCTCTGCAACCCTAACTTTCGATCCAAAAAAAGTTTAAATCACCTCTAGATGTAAAATACATCTATATACACCCAAAATAGGAATAAAACCGATGAAAAGGGTTGTTCCTTATTTCAAAGCTCAAAATCATCGAAAGGGTTTTTTATTTTGTCCAAACTCGTGGTGCTGACATGGGTATAAATCATTGTTGTTTTTGGGCTATTGTGCCCCAGAAGTTCTTGAATAAATCTTAAATCTGTACCATTTTCCAATAAATGGGTAGCATGACTATGTCTTAAGGTGTGCAAGGTTATGTTCTTTTTGATTCCAGCCTTTAGTAAAGAACGCTTTAAAACCTGTCTTGCGCTCACAGCAGTATAACCTCCGCCTTTTTGGCCTTCAAAAACAAAATGCGACGGTTTGTAGGCATCCAAATACTTCCTTAGGAGGTTGATCATTTGTTCAGGTAACGGCACATACCTGTCCTTAGCTCCTTTAGCGGATTTTACGTGCATGAATCTCCTATCCATGTCAATATCGGCAATGCGGAGTTTTAAGGCTTCACCAATTCTTAGGCCACACGAGTAAAGAAGACTCAACAAGGTCTTATGTTTAAGGTTAGGCGTATTCTCTAAAATTGATTTTACTTCGTCAATACTAAGAACCTCTGGTAGTTTCTTTGATTTTTTAGGTCGCTCTATGTGTTGGGGCAGGGTGTGTTCAAGATCTAATTGCCTAAGGAAAAGTTTAAGTGCGTTAATCGCTTGGTTTTGGTAAGTGTATGAAAATCCATTGTCCAAAATATAATCGGTGTTAAAGGCCAAAATGTCTTTTTCATCAATGTCTTTCGGTTTCTTCGGATGTGTAAAACGAAAAAACAATAGAAGCATACTTTCATAGGTGTTGATGGTGTTCTTACTGTATCTTTTCTGGGCCATCCATTTTTTAAAAGTATTGATGCTCGATTTAACGTCATCCGCCAAAACGGAACCAATTTTAACTTTTTGCACATGGAATTCAGCGGAAGTGGATATTTTTTTAACCTTCAACGCAGAGTAATCGACATAGTAATTTCTATGTCTTAAGTATTTGAAAAGCTCGTTCGTCACCCCTTTGCTGAAGGGGATGTAAAAACTCCTCAATGCGCTACTCCAAGTTATGCCTTTAAATTGCTTTAGATATTCCTTGAGCTCATAGTCATACTTAAAACCAATAAGAAGAATCATCATTCCCTTATGGTTGGTCTTGGTAAAGGTGACATTGGGTCTTTCCACTTTAAAGTTTTAGACAATATCAATAATAGTAGGCATATAAGTAGTATTTTAAGCGTATAACATTCGTATAAAATGCAGTTAAATAGAGAATGTCCCGTTTGCGGGAACGAAATAGTTGGAAGATCGGATAAAAGATATTGTAGTTTAAAGTGCAAATCGGCGAACCAATATGAAAAGCGGCAAAAGGAGGAAGCTTTTTTTCTTAAGGTCGAAAAGCAACTTAGGACAAACCGAAAGGTATTAAAGCACTATAACAAATCCGGATATACGACCATCCGAAAATCGGAGTTGACCACCAAGGGTTTTGATCCGAGATACCACACGCATTATTGGGAAAACCAAAAAGGCGACCGCTATTCATTCGTATTTGAGTACGGCTTTCTTAAAAAGACCATAAATGGAAAGGAGAAACTGGTTTTGGTCACTTGGCAGGATTATATGAAATGAATAACCAGATAATTCACAAATCAAACTATCAAAACGTTAAATACAAAAATGTTGTACCCAACAAAAAACCCAAGATTTTAAATCTTGGGTTTTCGTTGTAGCGAGAGGGAGACTTGAACTCCCGACCTCAGGGTTATGAATCCTGCGCTCTAACCACCTGAGCTACCTCGCCATGCGGTTTTTTGCGGGTGCAAATATAAAGGTTAATTTTTCGCTATTCAAAAATCAACACGAATTTATTATTTGACATTAATTTTTTTATATTACCAAATTATATAAATTGTCCATACTTAAAATAAAGGATTCGCATGGGGGATAAAGTTAAGTTTGAGTTAGAATTTGTGGTACAATCTTCACCGCAGATGTTGTACCAGTATATTTCGACTCCCTCAGGGCTTTCAGAATGGTTTGCTGACAACGTAAATTCAAGAGGGGAGCTTTTCAGTTTCATTTGGGATGGCTCAGAGGAAAGTGCCAAAATGTTAAAACGAAAAAGTGATGAATTTGTAAAATTCTCTTGGGAGGCGAATGAAGATGATAGTTTTTTTGAAATGCGTATCATAGTTGATGAAATCACAAAAGATGTCTCACTTTTTATCACAGACTTTGCTGAGGAAGATGAATTGGATGAGGCGAAAATGCTTTGGGAAAATCAAATTTCCGATTTAAAGCACGTATTAGGTTCCACCTAATTCAAATCAAAGTGAAAACGTATCTTTGGCCTTGATTTTTCAAGGCTTTTTTTATGGTCAATTTTAATGGTCATCTGCTATCAAAAGACACCCCTTTCTTGACCTTTGCCAATAGGGGGTTAAAGTACGGGGATGCAGTTTTTGAGACACTTAGGGTAGTCAATGGCAAGATTTATTTTTGGGAGGATCATTATTTCAGGTTAATGGCTACGATGCGTATTTTGAGGATGGAGATACCCATGGATTACACCATGGAATTTTTGCAGGAAGAAGTCTTGAAAACACTACGATCCAATGCATTCATACATTTGCCGGTACGGGTCAGGCTGACCATTTTCAGGAATGATGGCGGATTGTATGCTCCTGCTACCAATACAGTCTCCTATATTATTGAATCAGATGTCTTGGATACCCCTTTTTATATTATCGATGAACTCCACTATGAAGTTGAACTCTTTAAAGACCATTTTGTAAATGCCGGCATGTTATCGAACTTGAAATCTACCAACAAGATACTTCACGTCGTGGCGAGTGTTTTTGCCCAGGAGAACGGTTATCAGAATTGCCTTTTATTGAACCCTTCAAAACAGATAGTTGAAGCCATAAATGGCAATCTTTTTTTGGTAACTGATGGAATTATCAAAACTCCACCATTACGTGATGGCTGTTTGAACGGTATTCTGAGAAAGAAGATCATTCAAATTATTGATGGCTGGGAGGCTTATGAATTCAGTGAAGAATCGATATCGCCCTTTGAGCTCCAAAAGGCCGATGAAATGTTCATTACCAATATCGTATCGGGTATTCAGCCCGTTACAAAGTATAGAAAGAAGCAATTTCACAAAAATGTCTCTAAAAGTTTGGTAGGCAAACTAAATGCGTTGGCCCGTTTGACCTAATTGAGGCTTGGATTCTCCGGGGCATTGGACCATATCAAATAATCACCCCCCAATTCGACCATTTTCTCTTTCCAAAATGTATTGGCCGGTTTTTGTATGATATTGCTCTCATATTTGTTTTTGACAACGACCCAGGACTTTGAAGATAGTTCTTGGTCAAGTTGTAATGAGGCCCAACCTGAATACCCCAAGAAAAATCGAATATCTTTTTCTGTGATAATTTTCTTGTTGATGTATTCTATGGCCTTGTCAAAGTCGCCTCCCCAATAGATACCATCTGAAATTTCAATACTACCTTCTATCAAGTGTGGCACCTTATGAATGAAATATAGGTTGTCTTGTTCAACTGGACCCCCATTGAATACTTTAAAAGACACTTTTATTTCTGAAATAAGATCACTGATATCATACTGCAAGGGCTTATTCAAGATAAAGCCCACAGACCCCTCATCATTATGTTCGGCCAAAAGTACGACCGATCGGTTAAAGGATACATCGCCAGTCAATGTAGGCTCGGCAATCAACAATTTTCCTTTTTTGGGCTGAGAGTCCATTATAATTAGCTATTGTGCCAACTAAATGTAATACAATATCTTAAAACTGCAAAAATCGTAAAACAAAAAAGCACTTCGACAAGAAGTGCTATTATTGTGACTTTTAAATATGGATTAGTTTACCGCACCTGATAACTCTGCACCTGCTTTAAACTTGACAACATTTTTTGCTGCAATTTGAATGGTCTGTCCAGTTTGCGGATTTCTACCCTCTCTTGCATTTCTTTTAGAAACAGACCAAGAGCCAAAACCTACCAAAGAAACTCTATCTCCTTTTTTTAGGGAACCCTCAACATTTTCCAAGAAAGATTCCAATGCCTTTTTAGCCGCTGCCTTTGTGATGCCAGCATCTGCTGCCATGGCATCGATTAATTCTGTTTTGTTCATAATTGAATTAAATTAATTGTTGTTAAAATAATTTTAATGCTGAACAAATTTATATGGATTTGCAGTTGACGCAAGTAAAATCAAGGGAAATAGCCATTTTTGTTGATAACTCTAAGGGTTTGTTGATAAAACAAATGTTTTCTGGTAAATTTTTGTAGCACTAGTAATAATGCGGGTTTAGCGTAGATATGCCTTTTTGGAAAAAACAAATCCATTGATAACTTCTGAAACCTTCATTTTACGTTTGCCCGGCATTTGAATTTCAAGAAGGTTCAAATACCCTCCTTTGGTTGCTATTTTAACTGTTTTCTTGTCGCAAAGCAGCGCGCCTATTTTTTTCTTGTGCAACGTCGCTTGCATTTCAGCTGAATGTATTTTCATGACATAGATATCATCGTCATTGACCAATGTGGTCCATGCTGATGGGTAGGGACTGAGTCCACGTATATGGTCGTAAATTGCTTTTAACGGTTTTGACCAGTTGATTTCACAGGTATCACGGTATATTTTTGGGGCTAGCTTCAAGTTTTCGCTGTTTTCTTGTCCGACGGGGGTGATGGTATCCTCAGCTATTTGCCTTACAGTTTCAAGAATGAGCCCAGCACCTAGATGCATGAGCTTATCATGCAAATTACCTGCATTTTCATCAGGTGTTATTTCTATTGCCTGCTGTAAAATGATTTTGCCAGTATCGATTTTCTCATCAATGAAAAAAGTGGTGGCCCCAGTTTTGGTTTCCCCATTGATGATGGCCCAGTTAATGGGTGCTGCACCACGATAATTTGGCAGTAACGATGCGTGAAGGTTAAATGTGCCATATTCGGGCATTTGCCACACTATCTTGGGCAACATTCTGAAAGCAACTACGACTTGTAAGTTGGCCCTAAGTGATTTTAGGGTTGCCAAAAATGTCTCATCTTTGAGGTTAATGGGCTGCAAAACAGTTATTCCCTGTTCTTTTGCGTACACCTTGACCGCAGATTCCTGTACCTTTCTTCCTCTTCCCGCTGGTTTATCAGGCGCTGTAACAACACCTGCAATGTCATATTGCTGATCAACCAGGCTGCGTAATCCAGCAACAGCAAATTCAGGAGTACCCAAAAAAACAATGCGTAAATTACGTTGTATCCCTTTTTCTGTATTCATTTCTAGTGTTTATAGTCAATAGGCCATCTTCTAAAAGTTCTCGTAATGCTACTAAAACCAGTGATTCTTCTTCTTCAATTTTCGATGCCAAGGTTTTTGAATCACAGTTTTGGATTTTGAGAATTTTTAACAGTTGCTCTTTTAAGCTTTTCGATGGTAAGCTGCCCCTTCTTTGATTCGATTTGCAAATATCACATTTGCCACATTGATTTACTTGTTTTTCGCCAAAATACTTGAGTAAAAAAACACTTCTGCAGACCTCATCGTTGTTCATGTAGGTCAACATTCGATTGAGGTTGTTCTCTTTGACGGCATTCAAACCATTCAACCTTTTTGAAAAAGCATGTATAGTCAGATTATCTTCCCGTGGTACCAAAAAGGTAATTTCAATATCCTCTTTGGTAGCTGTATAGGCCACTATGCCATCTGAATGCATTTTTTGGAGTATTATTTTAATATGGTTTTCATCTTGCCTAGTTTTTTTTGCCAGTAACGAGGTGTCTATCTTGGTGGCAAAATCAAAGATTCCGCCATATGTTCTCAAAATGCATTGTGCAGCATCAACTATGGAGGGATTGTTGTCTAAATAGGTGAACAATTCAGTTTTTGTTGCCAAAAACTGTAATGAATCCTGTTGTTGCAATGCATTGGATAGTGAAATGACAGAATTTCGGTCTAAAACCTGAAGACCATTGTATGTTTTTAAAGGGTTAAGGCCATACCTCTTGCAAAATTGGCTGAAGTGCAATCGAAAGTGCTGTCCACTTCCATCCCCGTAGGGAATCTGTAGGTAGGTATTTAATTTTCTATACAATAATTTCATGAATGAAGTATCGGGCAGTGTCTCCAAAAACTGTTTCTTCGCCTGCATCTCGTCCGCAGCATTGGTAATGGTCACTGCCCTGGATTCTTTCCCATCCCGACCGGCTCTGCCTGCTTCTTGAAAATAGTTTTCGATACTGTCAGGAATTTGAAAGTGAACCACCAATCTGACATCAGGTTTGTCTATTCCCATACCGAAAGCATTGGTGGCTACCATAATGCTTTTTTCATTCGATAGCCAAGCGTTCAACCGTTCCAATTTTTCATTTTTGTTGAGTCCGCCGTGAAAATAGGTGGCCTGAAGTTTGCTCTCGACCAAAGTAGTATACAATTGCATGACCATTCTTCGCGTTCGTACATAAATAATAGTGCTTTTGTCAGTACGAGTAAGCAACCGGCGTAACTGATATATCTTATTTTCAGAAAATATAACACCAAATGAAATATTCTTACGCTCGAACGAATCTTTAATGATGGTAGTGTTCCTCAGCCCGAGGGTTTCAATAATGTCTTCGCTGACCCTTTTTGTTGCGGTTGCCGTAAGCGCAATCATTGGGGCTTGTGGTGCCAATTGTCTTAATACGGCACATTCGAGATATGCAGGCCTAAAATCATGGCCCCAGTGTGAAATGCAATGTGCTTCGTCAATGGCCACTAGGTTAACGTTCATTTGTGCAATTCTCTCCCTTATCAGGGGTTGCAGCAACCTTTCGGGAGATAGGTATAAAAATTTATATTGACCATACAGACAATTGTCCAATATGTTACTTAGTTCTTCAAATGGTATACCACCTGTCAAAGCAATAGCTTTTATTCCTCTATTTTTTAGTGACCTTACTTGATCTTGAACAAGTGCCACCAACGGGGAAACTACAATGCAGATACCTTCTTTTGCCAATCCTGGTATTTGATAGCACAGTGATTTTCCACCACCTGTGGGCATTAGCGCCAGTACATCTTTACCTTGTAATACTGTAGTGATGGTTTTCTCCTGTGAACCTTTGAAATCATCAAAACCCCAATATTTCTTTACTATTGCTTTGATATCGGCCGAAACCATTACAATGCCAATTTCTTGATGATAAAATCAATCCGTTCCTGAACAGGTCTCTTTGGAACTTCAATTAAGGAATACCCAAAACCCGAGTAGGTTTCCACCAAATGTTCGTGTATATCCTCAGCTTCAGAAAAACTTTCGAGTCTTTCATTGTCAGAAACATATATTTCTTTCCATGGGGGCAGTAACAACACTTTTTCGTAGCGGTTCAGTTCACACGCCATAATGAAATGGTCTTCGTACTCTTGCTTAAAATAATCCATATATGCAAGCACATCAGGAATTCCCCTATCAAAAAAACAAACCTTTTTTTGTAGCCTGTCAGCGTCGACAAAATCAGCGATCCTGGCTTTTAAAAGACCAGTATTGAACTGGTAGGGGTCTTTTACGAACAGTAATGGGTTAGTGGTCGGTTGGCTCGAACCTCGATCATGTTTCGCAGCTGCCGTCATATTTCTGATGACCTCGTGAAAACAATAAAACCCACTCTTTTCAAGCCCTTTTATAATTGATGTTTTTCCAGTCCCTGGTGCACCTGTCACCACTATTTTTTTACTGTTCAAATGTATGGTTTTGTTATACAAAGTAATGAAATAGCAACAAACGGGAAAAATTGTCATGTAAGGTATATATTTGCATAAAACTGTTTCATGGACAAAGAAAAATCTGAAGAGTTTTATGCCAGATTGAAAGAGCAGTTGCTTGAAAATGGCACATGGCCATCCAACTACCTTTACAAATTTATAGTTCCTACAGATCAAGAGAAAATCAACAGCATAACTACGATTTTTGATAATACTGGAGCTGTCATTGAATCAAAAAAATCAAAAAAGGGAACATATACCAGTATCTCGATTACGGTAAATTTAGATAGCCCAGATGCTGTTATCAAAAAATATAAGGAAGTGGCACAAGTCGAAGGTGTAATTTCCCTATAATTGGCATTGCTATCTAATTTTAGTATTTTGCACCCATAATCCTGTTAGTTCCTCTAATAATTATTTTAAACTACCACAATTTGAATTCAGTTGAGCACCTAGAATACAATACCGAGCGTCCCAAGTTGTACATTCCCGAATATGGAAGACATTTTCAAAAAATGGTCGACCATGCGGTGGGCATAGAAGATAGGGATGAAAGAAACAAGGTAGCCAAGGCTATCATAAGCGTTATGGGTAATTTACAGCCACATCTTCGCGATGTGCCCGATTTTCAACATAAGCTTTGGGATCAGCTCTTCATCATGTCAGATTTTAAGTTGGATGTTGATTCCCCGTTCCCCATTACATCCAAAGAAGTATTGCAGCAGCGTCCTGAGCCTTTGGAATATCCCCAAAACTATCCTAAATATCGTTTTTATGGTAACAATATCAAGCGCATGATCGATGTAGCGGTTAAGTGGGATAAAGGTGATATGCGTGATGGCCTTGAGTATGCAATTGCGAACCACATGAAAAAATGCTACCTGAACTGGAACAAGGACAGCGTTGAAGATTCGGTGATTTTTGAACACTTGAAAGAACTCAGTGATGGATTGATTGACTTGGCACCTGATGGTGAGCATTTAACAGAAAGTAATCAGTTTCTCAAAAATAGGAGTCAAAAATCGAATAGGAACAATGGTAAAAAAGGCCAGCGTGGTAACCGCAACAAAAAACGCCACTAATTTTTCGCTTTTTTAATGGGTACTTTTAGAATTGAAGGTGGTCACCAGCTTCAGGGTGAGATTACTCCCCAAGGTGCAAAAAATGAAGCATTACAGATACTTTGTGCCGTATTGCTTACAGCAGAAAAAGTGACCATCAACAACATTCCAGACATTGTTGATGTCAACAAATTGATTGCCCTTCTTGAAGATTTAGGGGTAAAGATCCAAAAAAAGGGTCGTGGCTCATATACGTTCAAGGCAGATGATGTTAACCTTGAATACCTACAATCCGCTAAGTTCAAACAAGACGGTAGGGGGCTTCGCGGTTCCATCATGCTGGTCGGGCCATTACTTTCTCGGTTTGGAAAGGGGTATATACCCAAGCCAGGAGGTGATAAAATAGGAAGGCGAAGACTAGACACCCACTTTGAAGGGTTCATTAAGCTTGGCGCAAAATTCAGGTACAATAAAGAAGAATATTTTTATGGAGTTGAGGCCGATAAGTTAAAAGGCACTTATATGCTCTTGGATGAGGCTTCAGTCACTGGTACGGCAAATATCGTCATGGCCGCTGTGTTGGCTGAAGGTACAACTACAATTTACAATGCCGCTTGTGAACCTTATTTGCAACAACTGTGCAAGATGTTGGTACGTATGGGTGCCAAGATATCGGGTATTGGGTCTAACCTTTTGGTCATCGAAGGGGTTGAAAATCTAGTGGGTACAGACCATACCATGCTTCCTGATATGATAGAAATTGGCAGTTGGATAGGTTTGGCAGCAATGACCCGTAGTGAATTGACCATTAAAAACGTGAGTTGGAATGATTTGGGTCAAATACCCAATGCATTTCAAAAATTAGGGATTCAATTGGATAGACATGGTGATGATATCTATATTCCAAATCACGATGGGTACCAGGTGCAAAACTATATTGATGGCTCCATCTTAACCATTGCCGATGCACCATGGCCAGGTTTGACCCCAGATTTGTTGAGCATTCTTTTGGTTGTGGCCATTCAGGCTAAGGGCGAGGTGATAATACACCAGAAAATGTTTGAGAGCCGTTTGTTTTTTGTAGATAAATTATTGGATATGGGAGCCAAGATCATTCTCTGTGATCCGCATCGGGCTACAGTAATTGGGCATGATTTTAAGTCGACACTAAAGGCAACAACCATGACATCACCAGATATTAGGGCCGGAATTTCACTATTGATCGCAGCCCTTTCTGCTAAAGGCACCTCTACCATTCATAACATTGCGCAGATAGATAGGGGGTATGAGAACATTGATGTGCGCCTACGTGCGATTGGTGCACAAATTGTACGAATCTAAATCTAGTTCTTGGTATTCAAAATAATGGCATTTGCAGATTTGAAAAAATCTACAGCAATTTCACTGGGTCTTTCAAATATGGCTGATTTTTCAAATATCTTGTCCAACTCCTTAAGCTTATAGAACTTTGACAAATCATCATCGCCAAAATCAAACTCATGGAAAGCCATGCTCCAGTCGCTGAAAATAGGCTGATCAATTGACTTTTCATTGATAGTTTCAATTGCTGTGTGGCGGTTATCTTTTAAGATACGCCCATACAGTTTGGTGACTTTGTCCTTTTCACCTTCCAGAAGTTGTAGAAATTTGTTTTTATGAAAAAGCAAACACCCGGTAATCTTGTATTTGCGGTTGTTTTCCCGAGCAGCACTGAGCATTTTGTAAATTTGGGGTTTTCCGAAAAAGCTTTCTGCCACCGAACGGTAAATAATGGAATACATTGATGGGTATAATTGAATTAGGTTGTTACCCAAATATAAGGGTTTTTTGCACATGGGAAAATGCAGGTGTTTTCATGCAACTGTGGTACCAAGCTTTCATTTTCTTTTTAGATAGTCGAGCATTCCTCCTTTGCGCTTTAGATGTTATTCTTGTTATAATTGTTGTAAACAGGCGATAATGGGATCAAGCTGATGAGACAACGAAAGTAGTTGTCTAGGGATGATGTTGACTGGAGAACCTATGAAATCAGATCAATACCCAAAATAAGCCCCAAGAGCCGACGATACTCCATAATAATGTTCGCCACCAATTGAAAATGACCAGTTTTTTCAGGGTCACATCATTAAATGTTCCTCTCGAAATTTGTTGGTGCAGCGGTATGAACAGCGCAAAGGTCAATGCCCATAATATGGCAATGATGATTAAGCTCAGTAGATTATAGAGTGATTGGTATTGAAACGTTTGAATAGATACCAAAATCAGTTGTCCCAACATCAAGGGAAATACGACGTAAGTAACCCTGGTGGTATATATGGCATGCCATTTCATCAAATTTTGTCTATTATATTCCCGAAAACTGGGATAGATCACCAATTGAACCAACCAAATGAGGACAACCAGTCCGAAGTCAACTAATAAGCGTAGTGTTTGTAACCCAGTCATGAGGCTTTACGTTCTGTTAGACCTACCCACCAGACCCAGAATAGCAGTAGTGGGTGAATAAATACAATTCTTGACCATGAAACCCAAGGGGGTACACAAAGACTATTTTCGATGCAAGAACCCATTTTTATAAAGTAAACGTGTGAAGGTACAAAAGCCAGCAAAAGAAGTAATGTACCTTTTGCCCATAGGGGAGTTTTGGTGAATATAATGCCAAGACCAAAAACCACTTCCAATGTACCGCTTAAATAATTTATGGTAATGGGCCATGGCAAGTAATCGGGGATGAGAGCATGGTAGAATTTCGGATTGATGAAATGGTAGAGGCCTGCAGAAATCAAAAAGCCCCCCAATACGTATCTAGCTATTTTTTGCATTGCCCAAACTCCATTTCGTTTTTTGATGAACATTTTTGAGGATAACAAAAAAAGGAATCCACCAAATGAAATCATTCGTGATCAAGGTGTAGAAAAAGCCAAAAGGTACTGTACCTTCCCAATAGTTTACAAAGAAACCAATGGGACCAAGAATTTTGCCCAAAAATCCAACGGCCACTATTGGCCAATGTCGAATGGGGTTGGTTGCGGCCCACCAATAGCCCAACCCATAAACCCCAATGACCATACCCATACCTTGCCATACCATGGGATGGTTGAGAGGTTCCATACCTACCAGCTCGAAGAAATGATGGGGAAAAAGCACGGCCCATGTACCCCATAGCAGGTTGTAAACAGCCGCAATCTGTAAGGTACGTCTCATCGTTCAATTAAAGTACCATCAGGATATTGGGCAAACCGTCCTTTTTGTCTATTGTGTACATGATCAGGATACGGCCAAGGCCATCCACCAAATTCAGTGAGACGATATTCTTTCATAGCTTGCTGTATTTCAGCTTCGGTGTTCATGACAAAAGGGCCATATTTCGCTATAGGCTCATTGATGGGCTTGCCTTGTAATACTATAAAATGCGCAGTGTCACTACCTGTTGTTATAGTGATATCCATCGTGGATTCCAGTACAATGCCGAAGTTGGTATTGATCTTTCTTTTGGCTATATGTATTTCAGATCCCCTATAAAAATATAAAGTGCGATTGACCTTGGTTTTAGTTCGGGGAAGTACGAAAGAAGTATTCGCAGCTGCACTTATGCTCCATATGGCAACCTCGTTATCTTCATTTGCTGCCCAAGAATTAGGCCCCGGATCGTTTGCGCCGAAGCTTTTGTAACGACCGGCAATGACCTTGATTCTAGCATTTTCTTCGTTGGCTACAGGGATGTCTTCATGCCAATGCATCTTAAAATGGGGTTCAACAAATTTATGGGCCTTTGGTAGGTTTAACCATATCTGAAACAGTTCTAAGGGGTTATCGGTATCTGTTTTCAGTAATGGAAACATTTCAGAATGTTGTACTCCCCTTCCTGCGGTCATCCACTGAACATCGCCTTCACCAAACCTGCCGGTAGCTCCCAAAGAATCGGAATGGTCACAGTAACCCTTATTGACAATAGTAATGGTCTCAAACCCGCGGTGCGGGTGGTATGGAAAACCAGGTATGGTATGGCCATGGTACATGCGCCATCCATCCTTTATGGTAAAATCATTACCTAAATTTCTTCCTTTCAATAGTTCAGGGTCAGGCCCCATGTTCTCATTTCCCTCGGGGTAATGATCTATGTGGTATACGCAAAATAAAAAGGGATCTTGGGTTTGCCAAGGAAAACCTAAGGGGAATATTTGTGTGACAGGATTTTCCATTTAAAGTAAATCAATTAATCATGTGGTGCTGTATTGATTTCAATCCAATAACCCTCAGGATCTTCAAAATAGATTTGTTGTACTCCATCAGCCCTATTGGTCACTGAATTTTTATTGCCGGGCCAATCGTAGAATGTAATGTCATTGGCTATCAAATGGACTATGAAAGCCTCTAGGTCTTCAACTGATAGACAAAAGTGGATACTCTTGTCTTTTTTAAATTCGACTACATCTTTTTTTATGAGATGCAATTGCGAAGTGCCATAAATGTTGAACCAACGAAAACCGGGAGCTTTTTCGGGATGGGGAATTTCTTCAAGCTTGAGGATATCTCTATAAAAGTCACCAGTTTTCATTAAGTCGACCACGACCAAGGATTGGTGGTCAAAATGGTATTTAAAATCTGCTCTGGACTTAAACTGGGTTTCCAGGTATACCGCTTCCCATTCTCCGTTTTCATAAACCCCAACCTTGAAGTCATAGGTATATGGGTCTACGAAGTGCCATAGATCGGTCACTGTGGATTCGCCATAGGTATAGTGGTACCACAAATCTTTCCCTTCGGCCCTAATGGTGCCTTTCGTGACACCACCAAAAACATCAAACTCCCAAAAAGCCAAGGTTTTTGTCTCTGAATTTAACTTTCTGACGCCGTGGTTTCTACTACCAAATTTCGTCTGTTCTTGATTGGTGAATCCTTTTGTCTTGGTAATGATCAAGGTGCTGTCAAGCGCATAATTGAACGTGATCTCTTGTTTGAAACCTGTTCCGTTTCCCCATATTCCCTCTGCTTTCCATGTTTTTCCCACAAGGTTGTCAAAAACACCCAAGATGTTTTCTTGTGCGCTGACCGTCGTTCTTGCAAGAAGCGACAAAAAAATGAGCGGCAACAACTGCCGGCTGTTAAGAGTGCTTTTCAATCTGTTTCTGTATCTGATCGGCTTCTGCATATTTGTGGTCACTTTCGGTCCTGTTGATCTTAGAAAGTTCATAGGCTTCTTTCATCAATTTTTGGTACTTCTCTTGGAGTTTTTCCAATTCGGTCTTTTTTTTGAATAAGTTGAACATAGCAATTTTTATTGTGATTGATTCTGTCCGACAGGTGGTGGCCCATCAGGTATAATGGCTTCATAGATTTCTTCACCCTTACGTTGCTTGTACTCAGCTTTCACCTTATCAATCAGTTTTTGGTTTTCAAACAGATCGACCATGGTCATTCCCATAGCTTTAGCAGCATGAACCATACCTTTATGACCGATACTCATGCCACCACAAGCAACAACTGCCCATGAGTGCCAGGGGGTATCTTTAGGTGCTGTGGTAACCCGCAAATTGATATTGGCCACATTCCAGCTTACGTCCCCTACATCGGTTGACCCACCGCCAGGATGTTCCTTGGTGGCTTCCAATGGCCTGATAGCACTGTCCATACCGACTTGTGGCTTGTCTGTGACCTCTTGGATTTTTTTTCCAAATGTGATTTCTTCATCGGTATAGGCAATTGGTCCCAAGAGTTCTAAATTTTGTTGCATGATTTCGCCTCCGGCCCTGTTGACCAAAACTTCATAAATACCTGAAATCAGCGAAATCTTATATTCGACATTGGCCATGATTGCTGCGCCTTCTGCCATTTTTTGTACCCTTTCATAGACTGGTATCATTCCGCTGCGTTTGGTATCACGCACCCTGACCCAAACTTTGGCATAATCGGGAACAACATTGACCACTTGCCCACCATCTTGAATATGATAGTGCATGCGTACTGTGGGTTTTACATGTTCACGATAATAATTGATGCCTGTTGTATAGAGTTCAAGGGCATCAGATGCGCTTCGTCCGTTCCAAGGATCCCCTGAGGCATGTGCCGCTTGCCCAAAAAACTCTACTTTAAAATCGACAAGTGCCAAAGAGCTTTGTACATCAGCTTCAGTTTTTGCTGCGGGATGCCAGCTCAGGTTCACATCGACATCATCCCAAAGCCCCTCACGTACCATCCATATTTTTCCAAAGAACTTTTCTTCTGAAGGGGTGCCAAAGAACTTGACGGTACCGTTGAGCTTTCCTTCTGCTATCAACTCTTTTATGGCGATAGCAGCTCCCAAGCTACCTGCCCCAAAAAGGTTATGGCCACAGCCATGACCTGCTGCACCTTCGTTAAGTGGTTCTTTTGTGGGCAAAGCTTTTTGCGAAATTCCGGGTAGGGCATCAAATTCGCCTAAAACACTGATTACCGGTTTTCCTGAACCGTAGGTGGCCACAAAGGCAGTTGGCATTTCTGCCACACCACGATCAACGGTAAAACCATTTTGTGCTGCATAATCAGCGAGAATACGGGCAGACTCATGTTCATCAAAAGCAGTCTCAGCCAATGCCCAAATCGAGTCACTGATCTTGATCAATGCTTCTTCGTGCCTTTCAATGGAAGTAATAATGGCTTTCTTGTTTTTATTCATCTTTTGGGCAGTGGTGCCCAAAGAAAATAAGAAGATAAAAATTGTGACAACAGTGTTTTTCATTTTCATTGTATTACCTACCTAAAGTACTAAAAAAGCATTAGCCCACCGCAGTTTTGTATACCTTCAGGCACCGTTCCCGCGCCATTTTGTGGTCTACCATTTTTGAGGGGTATGAAAGTTCTTGCAGTTCAGGCACCCACGTATTGATGTAGGTACGGTGCTTGTCAAATTTAGCTACTTGGGTCATGGGATTAAAAATTCGGAAATATGGAGCTGCATCCACACCACTGCCGGCAGCCCATTGCCAGTTTCCCACATTGCTTGCCAATTCAAAGTCCAGTAGCTTTTCGGCAAAATAGGCTTCTCCCCACCGCCAATCGATCAACAGGTGCTTGCACAAAAAACTGGCTACTAGCATACGCACCCTATTGTGCATATACCCCGTTGCGTTCAGTTCTCTCATACCTGCATCGACCAAAGCAAAGCCTGTTTGCCCATTTTTCCATCTTTCAAAATCCTTTTCATCATTTCTCCAGACAATGCGATCATATTTGGGTTTAAATGCCTTAGCCACGGTATGGGGAAAGTGCCAAAGTATCTGCATAAAAAACTCCCGCCATATCAATTCGTTCCAAAACACCTCATTTTTTTCGGCGATGGCCTTTTTGACTGTTTTTCTGATGGATACCGTACCAAAACGTAAATGGGGCCCTAAACGTGATGTTCCCTTTTCTTCAGCTGGATAATCCCTTTTGGCCTCATAGTTTCGAATTAGGTCTGATGTTACCGTGTAGTTGGGCACTTCAATTCTTGACTCTGTAAATCCGAGTTGTTCCAGAGTCAGAAACTGTGGCTCTGGGCGTTGTATAAAGTTACCAAATAATGGTTCTATCTTATATTCTATCAGGTCGACCGAGGGGTTGAAAATTTCTTTCCACCTATTTTTAAAGGGCGTATAGACCACATAGGGGGTGCCATTGGCTTTTTGTACCTCACTTTTTTCAAAAATCACTTGATCTTTAAATGTTTTGAAGACAATTCCGTGCTTATGGAGAACGGTCTTTACGGCAGTATCTCGCCCGATGGCATATGGCTCATAGTCATGGTTGGTATATACGGTATCGAGGGTATATTTTTGCATCAATTTCCCGAAAACTTCCACAGGCTTGCCCTGATATATTGAAATGTCACTGTTCGCTACCTTCAATTGTTTCCTTAGCAGTTGTAGTTGTTGGTGAATGAAGGAGACACGAGCATCGTCCTCAGGTAATTTTTCCAGTATTTCAGTATCAAAAATGAATAGGGGAAGTACAGCGTATTTACTTTTTAATGCGTTGTACAGCCCTACATTATCATTAAGTCTTAAATCTCTTCGAAACCAAAAAACGGAAATTTTTTGTGTCATTAGCTGATGTTGAGTGTTGACATTCCTCCATCTACACCAAAAATCTGACCTGTGACCCATGTACTTTCATCATTGAGCAAAAATGCGGCCAGATTCGCGATATCATTTGCCGTTCCCACTCTTTTCAAAGGGTGCCGTTGTGCCATAAGCTCCCTTTTTTTATCATTCCCCAAAAGCCTACGGGCCAGCGGGGTATCGACCAGTGAGGGTGCAATACCATTTACCCGGATCTTCGGTGCATATTCTGCTGCCATTGATTTGATAAAACCTTCTATTGCTCCTTTTGCTGATGCAATACTGGTATGAAAGGGCATTCCTGTGCCTACTGCTACGGTACTAAAAAATACCATACTCGAACCTTCAACCATCTTGGGCAATACTGTCTTTGTGGTTTTTACCAAAGAGAAAAAGTTGATTTCCATGTCATCCCTGATTGCTTCCAAAGCGAGCATCTTGAATGGTTTGAGGTTGATGCTTCCAGGGCAATACACAAACCCGTGTATTTCTTTTGGTAAGGCGTCTTCATCAAGGATGTCTGTGGTCGCATCGAAATGTATATGGGTCATTTCGTAATTTGACAGTGCTGTATTGGTTCTCGAGGCAATATAAACATTGCATGTTTGGTGGAGTCTTTCGACGATAGCCTTTCCAATTCCATGGGAACCACCAATAAGCAAAATGTTTCTTTTCATTATGTTAGGTTCAGTTTAATGTTACTGTATTTTGATATCCTTCAATTTCACCAAAAAGTTCATGGAGTTTTTTTTCCCTGAAATCAAATATTTGCTTTAGCTTCTTTTTTACTAAGATGGGCTGCACCAATTGGCCAATGATTCCGAACGGTATCTTGTAATCGATGATATCTTCCATCTCAACGCCCCCCTCAATCTGTTTCAAAAAATGTTTATGGTGCCATAGGGCATAAGGACCGAAGCGCTGTTCATCCACAAAATATTCGCCCTCTTTGACATGGGTGATTTCGGTGACCCATTTTGTGGAGTAGCCGGGAAAGGGTTTGACAATGTATTGTATAATTTGACCTTGGAACATGGGCCGATCGGCACCAGAAATGATGTTGAAACCCATGTGGTCAGGGGTAATGACACTTAGGTTATTGGGGTCTGACAAGAAATCCCATGCTTTCTTCTGTGAAATTGGAAAAGCTTGTTTCGCATGCAATTGGTATAGTTTCATAAGGATTTTTAACAAAAATAAACTCAAAAAATGTTTAATAAAAAAATAAAATAGTTAAACAAATAATAAATGATGGTATAACGGCCAACTTGGTCAATCTCGATATATCGTTGTTTTTATGTTCATGGACTAAAAATTTAAAGTGTTCATTATCAAAAGACTAAATTTAAGTCTATGCTACGGTTTTTGGTATTTATCATAGTTGTTTTACCTGGGATAGCGATTTTTTCTCAGGATAATGTACAGGAATTGGCACTGTTACCAACAGAAATTAGGGAAAGCTCTGGACTTATTCATTATAACGGCAAGTTGATCACCCACAATGATTCAGGCAATACCCCACAGTTATTTGTAATTGACACCATTTCACTGGAACTCCAGAGAACGGTCACTATTTCGAATGCAGTCAATATTGATTGGGAGGCTATTACCCAAGATGAAGATTTTATTTATATCGGAGATTTTGGAAACAATCTTGGCAGTCGTCAGGACTTGAGAATTTTAAAGGTATCGAAACTGGACTTTCTTGCTTCTGATACAGTGGATGCAGCTGTTATTGAGTTTACATATGAAGACCAGACAGATTTCAGTCCCTCCGATACTAGTGATTGGGATGCTGAAGCCTTTTTTTTCTTTCAAGGCCACCTGATCATACTGACCAAGCAAAGACAGCATAATGGTACCGTAGCTTATCGGGTTCCGAATATACCCGGCACCTATAGTGCGGAGCGATTAGATTCATATCAAGTGAATGGCTTGGTAACCGATGCAACATATGCCAGCGAAAACAACACCCTGTATTTGATCGGATACTCACAGTTTTTGGTACCATTTTTTGCAGTGGTGGAAGCTGTTGCCAACGATACCATTTTTGGGGGCCATAAAACGAAATCACTATTAAATATGGGCTTTGCCCAGATAGAAGGGGTTACTGCTGTTGGGGGTTCCTTTTACCTAAGCTCTGAGGCCTTTACCAATGTATCACCACAAATAGTGAGCGATTCCAGGTTGTTCCGATTTTCATTGAATGAGCACAGTATTTTTGAAGATTCTCCTGAGAATGACAATACCCCAGCTTCAGATTCCAATACTGTAAATAGACTGGTTCTTTACCGGTCTTTTGGGTCCGATACATTAAATTATATGTTGGATACTGATGAACCGATTTTTGGCATGGGCATTTTTGACCCTATTGGTCGTTTGGTCTCATTTACTCCATTGGAGAATATCAATGGCAATTCGGTGGATTTGTCAGGATTGGATACGGGCGTCTACCATCTTGCTTTTTTTCTTGGAAGTGGTATTATAGTAAAGTCTTTTATTGTCGATTGAATAGGTGATGATCTTGTTTTAAGTAATTCTTAACAAGGCCACTTGGGCTTTATATTTAGCTTTGTTGTACTAACATAATTAAACACTTTCGCAATGAAAAAATTAGTATTATTTGCGCTTGCCATTTTAGTTTCTTTTTCCGTAGGGGCACAGATGCAGACGCCACAGCCCAGTCCATCCTCGAAGTTGAAACAGCAAGTGGGATTGACCGAGGTAGTGGTTGAATATTCAAGGCCTTCAATGAAGGGCAGAACGATTTATGGTGATTTGGTCCCCTATGATGCACTTTGGAGAACGGGAGCCAATAAGAACACTACGGTAATGTTCAGCGATGATGTAACCATCGATGGGCAAGAGGTGAAAGCTGGAAAGTATGCCATCTATACCAAACCAGGTGCGACTACTTGGGAGGTTTACTTCTACTCTGAAACCGAAAACTGGGGTACGCCAAGGGACTGGGATGAAAGTAAGGTAGCTGCGAAGGCAACGGCACAAGTATACCCAATGGAAATGCCTGTGGAGACCTTTACCATGACCATTGATGATTTACATAACAATGGGGCTACCTTAGGTATGATTTGGGATAAAGCCTATGTAGGGGTTAAATTTGAAGTGCCTACGGCAGAAAAAGCGACCAAGAGTATTGAATCGGTCATGGCCGGACCCAGCGCAGGGGATTACTATTCTGCGGCATCGTATTATCTAGACGAGGGCAAAGACCTTGAAAAAGCAAAGACATGGATTGACAAAGCGGTTGAAATGAATCCGAAGGCCTTTTGGGTAATGCGAAAACAATCACTTATCTATGCCAAATTGGGTGACACCAAAGGGGCCATTGAAGCAGCAAAAAAGTCACTGGTAGCAGCAGAAGAGGCTAACAATTCAGACTATGTAAAGCTAAACAAGGACTCCCTTAAACAATGGGGAGCACTTTAGCAAAAGACTTTTAAAAAAGAATTCGGCCCTGGGAAATTTTAATTTTCCAGGGTTTTTTATGTACTGCGCAACGGTGGATTTTTCAACAATCGGTCAAAGCCTTCAAAAACCATTGCCAAAAAAACTACCAGTATGCATCCAAAAGCGTTGAGCCATAAGTATGACATCCAGTCTTGGTGCCATCCGATAATGATAATGACCTGTGTGACAATGGCTGCAATAAAAACAGAATTGCCCTTTACAAACTTTATAAAGAAGGCCAATAAGAAGATACCCAGTACATTGCCATAAAATATTGATCCGATGATATTGACCAACTGGATCAGGTTGTCAAATAAATTGGCCACACAGGCAATCACGATAGCCAGAATGCCCCACAATAAAGTAAAACCCTTGGTGGCAAATACATAATGTTTTTCGGTAAAGTGCCCTTTCTTATATCTTTTGTAGAGGTCAAGTGCCGTGATGGTACCCAGTGCATTTAATTCTGATGCCGTTGATGACATGGCAGCAGACAGTATAACGGCGAGCAAGAGTCCTACCAATCCCATGGGAAGGTTGTTGAGAATGAAATGGATGAATACGTAGTCCTTATCATTGGTTTCTGCAGTTTCATCAGCTTGGGAAATCAAGGTCTTGGCCGTATTCCGGTTGCTGTATTCCATAATGTTGAGGTCGACAATCTTCGCCTTGGCCTTTGCGATGGCATCTTCTTCATTGTTTTTTAATGCTGCCACGAACTCATTTTGTGCCTGTCTTTTTTGTTGCTCCAGCATTTCAAGACCCTCTTCCAATAATACAAAGTCTTCGGCATATTTTGAAGAGAAGACAGTTTCCCGAGCTGCAGGATTGAAATTCAAGGGTGATGGATTGTATTGATAAAATACGAAGACCATAACCCCTACCAGCAGAATGAAAAACTGCATGGGTATTTTTAATATCCCATTAAAAATGAGCCCAAGTTGACTTTCCCGTACCGATTTTCCAGATAAATAACGTTGCACTTGGCTTTGGTCGGTACCAAAATAGGACAATGCCAAAAAGAAGCCTCCTGTAATTCCGCTCCAAAACGTATATCGGTTTTCAGTATCAAAGGAAAAGTCTAAAATATTGAGCTTATTGGTAACGCCACCTATTTTCAATGCTTCCCCAAAAGAAATGTCTGATGGTAAGGAGCCCAATATAAAAAAGAAGGTGAAGAACATGCCTACCATGATGACGAACATCTGTTGTTTATGGGTGACGCTTACGGCCCTTGTACCTCCTGATACTGTATAGATGATGACCAAGATGCCGATAATAATGTTTAGGGTGCGCAAATCCCATCCCAAGACAGCAGAAAGAATGATTGATGGTGCAAAAATAGTAATTCCAGCAGCCAACCCACGTTGCACCAAAAATAAAATAGCGGCCAAGGTCCTCGTCTTAGGGTCAAACCTTTTTTCTAGGAGTTCATAGGCAGTATATACCTTCAATCGGTGATATATGGGTACAAAGACCATACAGATGACAATCATGGCCAATGGTAGTCCAAAATAAAACTGGACAAAACCCATACCATCATGAAAAGCCTGCCCTGGAGTTGAGAGAAAGGTGATGGCACTTGCCTGGGTTGCCATGACCGATAGACCGATTGTCCACCATTTGGCATTGTTGCCCCCTTTTACATAGTCTTCAACGCTTCGATTGTCTTTGGTTTTCCATGCGCCATAAGCAACAATAAAGAACAATGTTCCAACTAGTACGACCCAATCCAATAATGCCATACTTTAGCTATTTGCCTGCATTAAAAAGTGAAAGACGATGATATAGCCTATGTTCAGAAGCAGTACTAATGTATATTCCCATTTCCATGTAATGGATGCTAAAAGTTTACCCTTTGATCTCATTTTCAGAATGAAGGTTTTGCTTACCTAAAGAGAGCATATTGGCAAAGAGTTTGTAGGCACCGGGCACACCTGCGGGCAACTCCCGAAAGAAACTGAGTCCTGTATAGATATAATTTCCCTTTCCATAGGGTGCCACCAAAAGGCTTCCTTGTTTTGGGGATTCATCTTTATCGTTCATGGACAGGATGGGGGTAAATTGATTCGACCACTCATTGGGAAAGTAAAGTCCACGTTCTTGCACCCAACCATCAAAGTCCTTCGGCTGTATGATATTTGGAAAGTTTACCAGCGCATGGTCTTCCGCCAAAATTTTGACTTTCGCATTTTCATTGGTCACTCGATCCCTTGATATTTTTAAGGGATAAGGTGCGATATTTTCAAATTGGGCATTCCAACGGCCAGCTGTGTTGTACTGTACGATCATGTTACCCCCATTTTCAACATAGTCCAGCAGATGGGATTGCTTAAATTTAAGCTGCTCTATGACGTTGTAGGCCCGAATGCCAAGCACTATGGCATCATATTTTTTTAGACTGCCTTCTTCGATGGTCGATACGTCAATGGTATGTACTTGATAACCGATCTGCTCAAGACTTTCTGGTACCTTATCCCCGGCTCCTACGATGTACCCAATATGTTCCCCGCTTTTTTCGATGTTCAATCGAACAACCTTTGATAAAGCAGGGAGCAATACCGATTGTTTTGGTATATGGTCATAGTTGATTTCAACCAGTTCTTTGGTATACGTTTGTCCAGCAATTTCTATCACGGGTGCAATAGTACCCTGATTTTCATTTCCAGGGGGTTGTACTTCAAAAAATACGGTTTGGACATCACCCTTTTGGGGGATTGAAAAATTTACTGTTTCTGGATACACCTTCCAGCCTTCAGGGTGATTCAGTTTCACCTGTCCCTGAACGTTATTTTTCCCGGCTTTTATCAAGACAGGAACCTGTTTTGGGGTATTGTCGGCAAAAATGAACACCTCATCGGCAATGGAGGCGGTCACCTGGGGCAGAACCACAAAGGGTTCGTACAATTCGCCTTTGTCAGGTTTTGAATAGCGATAGATTACCGGCTTGTCAAATAGGATGGGGGTACCCCCAAAATCCAATTGAAAGTGTGCTGTAAACGCTACTGGAGTCTCAGGTCTACCAATCAAGTCGGTTTCTGAAACGCGATACATACCAAGACTTCCGTTTTCTTTCAACCAGTATGGGGCGGTAAATTCTTTTGATTTTGGAACGGACAAGTCCAAGGACAGGGTTTCTTTTTTGTTGGGCACCAGAGTTTTGTTCACCTCTAATCTGGTTGTTGTTGCTGCAATACCAACAGATTGTAGCGTAATGTCGGCACCATTGCGATTTACGGCCTCGATGTTGATGCTTGTCAATTCCCCTGGCGTGGTTGAAGCAGAAGATGTGCTGGCTTCTAAATACAGACCAGCACAGTCCAATATCAAATCTTTGAGTTGTTTTGATTTGAATTTGACCCAATGCATGTTATTACTTTTTTGTAGTAGCGAATAGGCATTGACAAGGTCTTTGAGGTGTACAGCGGGATTTTTAAAATCAAAATTTTTCTCTACTTCATATAAGATTTTACCGATTGCTTCACCTCCTTCAATTCTTGACCATGTGGTATTCACCCCATCGAAAGGATCATTCTTGACCTGTGGTAGCTCGCCCAAGATCAATTCGATATACTCACTTTCTGAACCTCTTCTCAAAACACGGCCGAAACCTTGACAAAGGTGCTGGCTACTTGCCAAAGAAGCAATTTCATTGTTGGAGAGCCCCAGTTCAGGGTAATAGACGCCAACATCCAGTTCCAACATTTTTGTTTTATCTGCTTTTTCAAAATTTTCACGGCTTCCGTAAAACCACCATGAGGTGTTGAAAAAAAGGCGTTTGGGTTGCCATGTTTCCAATTCTTTTAATTGTTCAGGGTAGGCATTGCTATTGTTGGCCAAATTAAAGCCTTCAATGCTTAGCATGGCCGATGCCGTATGGTGCCCATGGGTGCTACCGGGTGTTCGGTGGTCAAATCTGTTGATAATGACATCAGGTTTCAGTTCACGAATGATCCTGACCACATCGGCAAGCACATCATCTTTGTCCCAAATGGCCAAGGTTTCTTCTGGGTTCTTTGAGTAACCAAAATCATTGGCTCTCGAGAATCGCTGTTCACCACCATCAACATCCCGGGCAGCCAAGAGTTCTTGAGTACGAAGTACACCCAACAACTCCCGCAATTCTGAACCGATTAGATTTTGCCCTCCATCACCACGTGTTAGTGAGATATAAGCGGTTCGGGCATGAACTTCATTTGAAAGATAGGAAATAAGCCGGGTGTTTTCATCATCAGGATGTGCCGCTACGTAAAGGGCAGTGCCCAAAAAGTTAAGTTTTTGGAGTTGATGGTAAATCGCAGTCGAAGAAGGTTTTTTAGGGGGTTGGGCATTACTCAAAGCAAATAATGCCAACATCAGAAAAAGGCTCGCGTGCAGTTTACGCATGTTATTGGTTTTACTTGGTGTTAACCAAAGATAGAAAGATTCGTACCTGGCCAATAACTTTTAGAACTTCTTTAACAAGAAGATGAAAGGTGCAGTATTATGGGCGGTGTCCTTACTTTTTTTATCATATCGATAAAAAAGAATGGGCAATACGATTTAGAGGTTTAAACTATCTCGAAGTGTCACATAGCTATTGGAGTTTTGACCCCAATAAGCAGTTTTCAAGCTTTTCAGTTTGGTACCTTTCGAGATGAGCAATTTGGCATTTCGACCAAAGCCACTGGTGAATTCCTCGGTCCAACTTTCAATGGTATGCGGAAAATCGGTTGTGAAATTAATGGTCAATTTTCGTTGCATATCCACATAATCCAGCGTATATGTGGTGATACCGTCAGAAGTGTTCAACACTGCAGAGGCCTTGAAAACTTTAGGTTCAATGTGTTTGACCCTTAAAAATTCAAGTGAAGGAACAATTTGAAATTCACCAATGGGTAAATCTTCGGGGCTGATTCGAATTTTGTTCCAAAGTTCGTTTTCCATGACCGCTTTTTCGATGTTGATCAACTGGTCGGCTTCGCCCTCAAAATAGGAATGTGACGTAAATTCGAAAGCTTCCCGGTTATTGATCTGGGCATATACGTGACCGCACCACTCCTGTACGGATAAGCTGGTTTTCAGGGCATGCCCGTTTTTGTTTACGGGGTAAAAAGTGCTGCTCATAATGGAGTAGGGGTAAATTCCAGTTAAGTACTTTTTAGTGGCATTTAATTTCAGCACGGGTATGTTATTGGTATTGCTTTGGTCAGCCTTTACCTGAACCTCGGGCAAAAATGGCTCGGTCACATAGATCAAGACGGCTTTGCCTTCCCGTATTTCACCATACCGTGCCTGTTCAAGATGGTATGAGGTGATTTCAGCATCGCCGGCATACCAATATTCCTTAAACTCTTTTGACAACGGTCTTTTGTTGGTAGACGCTATGGATTTTTCGATTGTCGCTGAATTTAGGGCGAGCTGTGCTGTATTTTCCTTTTGGTCTTTTTTACACCCTGACAACAAAAGGGGAATTACCGTCAAGGAATACATTATTGTCCAAAAACGAGGCCAGATTTTCATGGGTTTGGAATTTTCATTAAAATTAGCGAAACCCCCTCAGCTAACCATGTCCATTAACGTTTTATAAACGAGATGTGTAGGCAGTCCGACGACATTTGTATATGATCCATTGATTTCTTCGATACCGACCAATCCGATCCATTCCTGTATGCCATAGGCTCCCGCCTTATCAAAAGGTCTGTAGGCATTGACGTAATACGAAATCTCATCTTCAGAAAGCTTGGCAAATTTGACCTGTGTGGATTGGAATACCGTTTTTTGGGCTGTGTTCGTAGTAAGACAGACTGAAGTGATGACCTCGTGCCAACCCCCAGATAACAGTCGAAGCATCTGTAAGGCTTCTTTTTCAGAAGATGCCTTGGCCAACGAAGTACCATTGTGCCATACCAAGGTGTCTGAGGTGATTAAGATTTCATGGGCTTGAAGCCCGTGTGTAAACATCGATGCTTTAAGTTGGGCCAGATAGCTTGGAATTTCTTCACGTTGCAATGTTTCGGGATACACTTCTTCTACAGATTTTAGCCGAATTTCAAAGGGTATGCCGAGTTCCTCAAAAAAACGCTTTCTTCGGGGTGAACCAGAAGCCAATATCAAGGTGTGGCCCGCTAGTTTTGCTGCCAAAGGGTTTTCAATCATTTTTTGAACTATAATTGCCTTCCCAATCCCCTTGTACCTTTAGCACCTGTTCAATAATATCACGCACACAACCGTCACCCCCGTTTTTGTGTGATACATAGTCGCATATGGCCTTTACTTCTGCTACCGCATTTTGGGGGCATGTGGCCAAGGCCACAATTTGCATAGGTGGTATGTCAGGCAAATCATCGCCCATATACAGTACGTTCTCTGGTTTTATATCGTTAATATCAAGATACTCTTCCAAGGGTTCTTGTTTTAAATGTGCCCCAAGGTAAATATCGGTAACACCTAATCCTTTCAACCGATTGCGTACCCCTTCATTGGTGCCCCCTGATATCACGCAGATGTGGTACCCTTTCTGCAATGCCGTTTTTAAGGCATAACCATCTTTAACGTTCATTTTTCTGAGCATTTCGCCATCAGAGGTAATCAGTATGGAACCGTCGGTAAATACACCATCAACATCAAATACAAAGGTGGTGATGTCTTTTAAATATTCTTTATAGTTTTTTTTCATACAATGCTAAAATAGATTGGCTTATGGTTTGGTAAATTCTTTTTTGGTGATTATCGTTCAATTGTGAGACCTGTAAAGCCAATACATTTCGATCAGCTCTTTTGGCCGGTCCCGTTTGGGCAAGCTCAGGTTCCAACAACTTGATTTTCTCGGCAGTTTCAGCTATTAATGGTCGCAACAAATCAAAAGAAAGGTTCTTTTCTTCACACAACCGCTTACCTATTATATATAGATGGTTGGTAAAATTGTTGGTAAAAACAGCTGCAAGATGCAATCTTTTTCGCTGTTCACTGGAAATTAAATGCAAATTTTCAGACATGGTAGCAGCCAGTTCCCGTAAAACGGGCATGTCTTCTTTATATTTGGTTTCTAAACAAAGGGGGATGTCGTGATAGGAAATTGCTCTTTTCTTAGAAAACGTCTGTAATGGATAAAAAACGGCCGGTCTCTGTACAGCATGTAGTGCGTCAATAGCAATACTGCCAGAGGTATGTGCCACAATGCCCTTTTTGTTTTCGAGATGTTTGCTGACCGGCGATATGGCATCGTCATTGACCGCGATGAGGTAGATGTCAGCATCGGTAATGGCATTGAAGTCTGTGGTGGTGTTCGCTACGTTTTGAAAATCATTGAAGGCAGCTTGGTTTCTACCGACAAGTTGTAACACCCCAACATGTTCGTTTTGCGAAAAGGCGGTATAAAGATGAAAGGCGACATGGCCAGTACCTAAAATTACGACAGAAAGCATACCCAAAAGTACAAATTTAGATAGGGAAGCCATTTTATAAATAATTAACAATTCTGTTCAACTTTTTGTAGAGGGCATTTTATTTTGAAGTTGTAAAAAGACTGTACTTTTGCATGCCAAAGATGGAGGTCATTTATGGTTGATTTGTTGAAGAAAACGCTCTTTTCTACGCGATTGATGGCAGTTCTCTTTCTGGTTTTTGCCACAGCAATGGCTTTTGGTACGTTCATTGAAAGTTGGTACAGTACAGAGACAGCCAGAATTTACATCTATAATGCTACTTGGTTTGAGGCCATCATGGTGTTCTTCGTCATCAATTTTGTAGGCAATATTTTTCGGTATCGATTGGTGCAATGGTCAAAATGGCCCGTATTGGCATTGCATTTATCCTGGATACTTATCATTATCGGTGCTTTTGTGACCCGATATATCGGTTTTGAGGGCATGATGCCCATTCGCGAAGGAAACGCTGAAAATGTATTCTATTCCGATAAGACCTATTTGACCGCCTTTGTTGATGGTGAAATCGATGGACAGACCAAAAGGCGCATTTTAGAAGATGACATTTTGGTGACTGCCGAAGGCAAAAGGAGTAGTTTGCCATGGAAATCAGATTTTAACGGCCAGCCCTTTACCATTTCATATGTTGATTTCATTCATGGTGCCAAAGAGGGATTGATTCTTGATGCGAATGGCAAAGAATATTTAAAGATAGTGGAAGCTGGCGATGGGCAACGACATGAACACTATCTTGAAAGCGGCCAAGTGGCAAGCATACATAATGTATTATTTTCCCTCAATCGTCAGACACAGGGCGCCATAAATATTTTTTCGTCCGATGAAGGCACCTATCTGATCCAATCACCTTTTGAAGGCAGTTATATGCGTATGGCAGACCAACTTCAGGGATCAGTGGTAAAAGATAGTGTACAGCCCTTGCAACTACGTTCATTATATGCCATGGCCGGAATGCAGTTTGTAGTGCCTGACCCCGTAATAAGAGGTACTTATGGGGTGATCAAGGTAGCAGAAGACAAGATTACCGAACAGACCCAGGATGCCTTGGTGCTTTCAATTTCCTCGAACGGGGAGACTGTTGAAAGGCGATTTTTGGGAGGAAAAGGATCTTCTAATTTTTCTGAAAAATTCACGGTTGGGGGGCTAGATTTTGCGTTAGGGTATGGGTCAAAAACCTATAAACTGCCATTTCATGTGAAGTTGAACGATTTTATCGCTGAAAAATATCCTGGTACCGAAAACAGTTATTCTGCTTTCATGAGCAAGATTACCGTTGAAGATGAGCGTTCATTCGATTATGACATTTATATGAACCATGTGCTTGACCATAGGGGATATCGTTTTTTTCAATCAAGTTTTCATCCTGATGAAAAAGGGACCATTTTATCGGTCAACCATGACATGTGGGGTACTTGGATCACCTATATCGGGTACTTTCTACTTTACTTGGGCTTGATGGGTATTATGTTCTTTGGCAAGACCCGGTTCAGTGATTTGACCCTGGCCTTGGAGAAACTTAAGGCCAAAAAGGCCAATTTGACCATATGTCTTATTGTCTTGGGTCTTACAGGTATCAATGCACAGGAAACCCGAAAGACGCATGAACATAATCTTAGGCCGACACAGCATCAAGTAGATTCAGTCATTACAGCAACTGTCGTTTCGAAAATCCATGCCGCTAAATTTGGCAAATTGGTCATTCAAGATGATGGCGGACGTATGAAACCCATAAATACATTTGCTTCAGAACTCCTGCGAAAATTGAGTTTTAGGGATACCTATAATGATTTGAATGCAGATCAAGTGTTGTTGTCCATGATGTTGAATCCGGCGGTATGGTACAATACCGAGTTCATTGCGTTGGATAAAAAAGGTCAAAACGATAGTTTACGCCGCATTATCGGCATTGCCGAAGGGAAAAAATACGTGAAGGTCACTGACTTTTTCGACGATAGGGGAGGCAATAAGTTACAGCCTTATTTAGAAGCTGCTTATGCCACCAATACACCGAATAAGTTTGAGCAGGATTTTAAGGATATTGATTTACGGTTAGGACTTTTGAACCGTGCACTAAGTGGAGAGATTGTCAAGATTTTCCCACTTTTGGGCGATGAGAACAACAAATGGATTTCCGCTATTGAATTTCGGGCAGGAAACTACCAGGTATCCGATTCACTTTATGCCAATTTCATACAAAACGCTATTCCCTACTACCTGACTACACTTCAAACTGCCATAAAAACTGGCGATTATTCTGAACCTGACAAACTTTTGCAAGCCTTTTACCAAAATCAAAAAAACCATGGAGCTGAAGTATTGCCCACAGAAGAAAAGGTAGCAACAGAAATATTTTACAATAAATTGGACATTTTCAATCGTTTGTACAAATACTATGCATTGGTCGGGGTGTCGCTCTTTTTCATTTTAGTGTTCCGCATTTTCAAAGAACGTGAACTGTGGAAAGCGGGGACATACTTTTTTAAGGGTTTGACCATACTCTTTTTTGTTTGGCACACTGCCGGTCTTGTTTTACGATGGTATGTTTCAGGACATGCCCCTTGGAGTGATGCCTACGAAAGCATCTTATATGTCTCTTGGGCCACGATGGCTATGGGATTGGCCTTGGGAATCAAAAGAAGCGATATGACCATTGCTGCCAGTGCTTTTGTCACTTCGATGTTGTTGTGGATTGCACACCAAAGTTGGGTAGACCCTTCCATTGCTAACCTACAGCCTGTATTGGACAGCTATTGGCTGATGATCCATGTGGCAGTTATCGTGGGCAGTTATGGCCCTTTGACCGTTGGCATGATTTTGGGCGTGGTATCATTGGTTCTCATTGTTTTGACCAACGGAATGAACAAAAAGCGCATGGACATCAATTTAAAGGAA
Source organism: Bacteroidota bacterium (assembly GCA_039184335.1). GTDB lineage: Bacteria > Bacteroidota > Bacteroidia > Flavobacteriales > Flavobacteriaceae > JBCDBD01. The sequence continues at coordinate 30,909 of JBCDBD010000007.1, forward strand.
CTGACCATTATTAATGAACTTGCATTGACCGTTGGCCTGATCATGTTGACCATAGGGAATTTTTTGGGCGGACAATGGGCCAATGAAAGCTGGGGTCGTTACTGGGGTTGGGATCCCAAAGAAACCTGGGCCCTGATTTCAATTATGGTATATGCTTTCGTGCTCCATATGCGTTTGGTTCCTGGGCTACGGGGCAGATGGACATTCAGTTTTGCCAGTATACTTGCTTTTGGTAGTATTATGATGACCTATTTTGGGGTCAACTTCTATTTGGTCGGTTTGCATAGTTATGCCAGCGGGGATCAAGTGATCACGCCATCATTTGTATGGTATACCGTTTTTGGGGTTCTGACATTGGGCGCAATCAGTCTTTGGCGTTACCGCGTCAATTATATTAAATAGCCTTTAATAATTTGATTTTCAAAAAATAATTGCATCTTTGCGATATTATGAAGTTATAGAAATTATGTACCGTATTGCTGTGCCGGTCTTTGGCCAATACATGTAAGTTGTCGAAAGGAAGTCTTTCGACCTTTTCATTGCTAAAAGCAATTCCTTTCAACGTTCAACACATAATTTCTACAAATGACATCAAACACATCTTTTTCAATACGAAAGTTCTTTCATTATTTCTTTATTGCGGTTACCGGAAAAGAAACTGAATTTACTTCTGGTAGCATACGCAAGGCCATTTTTATGCTTTCCATTCCCATGATTTTGGAGATGCTAATGGAAAGTATTTTCGCCTTGGTTGATATTGCCTACGTCTCACAAGTCAGTGTCAATGCCGTAGCTACCATTGGGTTGACCGAATCGGTGATTACCTTGGTTTACGCGATAGCTATTGGTCTCAGTATGGCGGCAACGGCTGTGGTCGCCCGAAGGGTCGGGGAAAAAGATATCAAAGGAGCTAGGAAGGCTGCGGTGCAAGCTATTTTTCTTGGTATTTTGGTAGCCTTGGTTGTCGGTGTACTTGGTTTTCTTTTTGCCAAGGAAATCTTGGCACTTATGGGCGCTGAACCTGATTTGATTGCTGAAGGCTATGGGTATACCCAATGGTTGATAGGTGGTAACATTACCATTATGTTGCTCTTTCTGATCAATGCAATTTTTCGAGGTGCCGGTGATGCTTCAATTGCCATGTGGACATTGGTACTCTCTAACGGGTTGAACATTATTTTGGATCCGATATTCATTTTTGGTTTGGGCCCTATTCCTGAATATAGTGTCATGGGTGCCGCCATTGCCACAAACATTGGCCGTGGTAGTGCAGTTTTGTTTCAATTGGGCATTCTTTTTTTCGGCTGGGGCAAGATAAAACTGGTTTTGAAAGACATCAGCTTGAATATCAAGGTCATGTTCAACTTGGTAAAAGTCTCTTTGGGTGGAATTGCGCAATTTTTGATTGGGACCTCGAGTTGGGTCTTTTTGATGCGTATCATGTCAGAATTTGGAAGTGAGGTTTTGGCAGGATATACCATTGCCATACGCGTAATGATGTTTACCCTAATGCCATCATGGGGCATGAGCAACGCTGCAGCTACCTTGGTTGGACAAAATTTGGGGGCCCAAAAGCCAGTTCGGGCAGAAAAATCAGTTTGGAAAACAGGAAAGTACAATGCTTATTTTATGGGGTTGGTTTCCATCATTTACTTGGTTTTTGCAAAGCAGATCATTACGATGTTCAATGCTACCCCAAGTGTGGTTGAAAATGGGGCGCTCTGTCTTCAGATCATTGCGGCCGGCTATATTTTCTACGCCTACGGTATGGTGGTTACCCAAGCTTTTAACGGTTCAGGGGATACCCGTACTCCGACCAAGATCAATTTTATTGCCTTTTGGATGTTTCAATTGCCATTGGCCTATATAGCTGCCCTGGTGCTTGAATGGGGGGCCATGGGTGTCTTTATTGCCATTACCGCTGCGGAGATATTGCTTGCGCTTTTGGCCATTATCTGGTTTCGGCAAGGAAAATGGAAGCAGGTACAGGTCTAGTTGAATTTTGTATTTTTAGATGATTATACATAAGCTGAAAAAATGAGTAAACATTCAAAAGGGACCAATACCATTTGTACCCATGTCGGTGAAGTCAAGGATGAACAGTTCAAAGGGGCGGTATCACCCCTTTACATGAGCTCTTCCTATGCTTTTGAGGGTGTTGATAAAAAAAGGTATCCGCGGTATTTCAATACGCCAAATCAAGAAGCTTTGTGCAGAAAGATAGCTGCTTTGGAGCATGCCGAATCTGCACTGATCTTTGGCAGTGGCATGGCTGCCATTAGCCATACGCTTATGGCGTTTTTGAAAGCCGGAGACCATATTGTTTTACAACAAACGCTTTACGGCGGTACGTATAATTTTGTAACCACCCAACTTGAAAAGTATGGCATTTCCTATTCATTTACCAATGGATGGCAGCTTGAAGATTTTGAAAGGGAAATACGTATCGATACCAAGGCCATTTACATTGAAACACCTTCAAATCCGCTATTGACCATAACCGATTTGCTGGCAGTGTCAGGTTTGGCCGCAAAAAGGGGCATTGTTTCCATAATCGACAATACGTTTGCCAGTCCCATCAATCAAAACCCCATTGATTTTGGAATCGATATCGTCATACACAGTGCTACAAAATACATGGGGGGGCATTCAGATATTTGTGCTGGGGCTGTGGCATCCTCCAAAGAAAATATGGACAGAATATTTAAATCTGCCATATGTTTTGGCGGAAGTTTGAGTGATTATACGGTTTGGTTGTTAGAGCGTAGTATAAAGACCATGGGGCTTCGTGTCAAGGCACAAAATAACAATGCAATGGAAATGGCAGGTTTTTTGGCGGGGCATGAAGCAGTTGCAAAGGTATATTACCCTGGTTTGCCATCCCATCCCGGGCACGAACTGGCGAATGCCCAAATGAAGGGTTTTGGTGGAATGCTGTCGTTCGAACTGCAGTCGGGTTTAGATGCTACTGGTTTTAGAAAAGAATTGAAGCTGATCAAGTCCTCAATGAGTTTGGCAGGATTGGAGAGTACGGTTATTTCACCGGCGGTTACCTCTCATGCGCTGATGAGCGCAGAAGACCGTGAAAAACAGGGCATCAGTGATGGATTGATTCGGTTTTCGATAGGTATTGAAGAGATAGAAGATTTGATTGCCGATATTGAACAGGCCCTTGATAAAATAAAGCTAGCATCAGTACTTGCCTAAATCGTTTTTATGAAACTTGATATTTTAGTTTTTGGAGCCCACCCCGATGATGCCGAGTTGGGGGCGGGGGCAACCATCGCAAAGGAAGTTGCCCAAGGAAAAAAAGTTGGTATCATTGATTTGACAAGAGGGGAACTCGGCACAAGAGGTACCGCAGAAATTCGAGATCAAGAAGCAAAAAAAGCAGCACATATCCTAGGTTTGGCCATACGGGAAAATATGGAATTTGCAGATGGATTTTTTGTCAATGATAAAGCACACCAATTACAGGTAATCAAGAAGATACGAAAATATAGGCCAGACATTGTACTCTGTAACGCAATTGATGACCGACATATCGATCATGCCAAAGGTAGCCAGCTAGTGAGTGATGCTTGTTTTTTAAGTGGATTGGTGAAAATAAGTACTAAGTTAGATGGTGATGACCAATGGCAAAATGCTTGGCGACCAAAATTGGTTTACCATTTTATTCAATGGAAAAACCTTGAACCTGACTTTGTAGTCGATGTGTCTAAATTTATCGAGAAAAAAACAGAAGCGATTCTGGCGTACGGATCACAATTTTATGATCCCAAGAGCAATGAGCCTGAAACGCCAATTAGCAGTAAAAATTTTATTGATAGTGTCAATTATAGAGCACGTGACTTGGGAAGATTGGTTGGGGTAGCCTATGCTGAAGGGTTTACTGTGGAGAGGTGTATAGCGGTTGATACTTTGGGGCATCTTTTCTAGCCCGCTCTCTTATATTTTTTAGCTGCCTTAGGAACTGTGAAATAAAAACAGGTTCCCTTTTTTTGAAGACTTTCTACCCAGATTTTCCCAGCGTTTTTCTTGACCATTTCCTTACATAGCGCAAGCCCCAAACCAGTTCCTTTTTCGTTGTGTGTACCGTAAGTACTCACATTTGAATCATCTTTGAAAAGTTTGTTCTGTGTTTCAAGGTCCATACCCACTCCGGTATCCCTAACGATAACCTCCCAAAATTTTACCTTTTCAAGGGCCTTGATACTGATCAAACCGTTTTCAGGGGTAAATTTTAAAGCATTGCTGAGTAAGTTTCGAATGACAATATCTATTTGGTTTTTGTCTGCCCACCCATAGCAATTTTCAGGTATTTCACTAATCAAACGTATTGATTTTTTAACCGCAATCTTGGATAGGAGGTTGATATTGTCTTCTACTATGGAATTTATTGAAATTCGTTTAGGTCTCGTGATGACACCGTTCATCTGTGTTTGGCCCCATGAAAGCAAGTTGTTCAATGTAAATGAGATGCTGTCAACATCTGATTTCAATTTTGGCATTTGGCCCAAGAACTCTTCCTTTTTTATGTCTCCATCGGTAAACAGTTCAAGAAGACTTTGCAATGCCCCGATCGGGCCTCTAAGATCGTGCCCAATGATTGAGAAGAGCTTGTCTTTGGTATTGTTGATTTCTTTGAGCTCAAGTTTTCTTTCCTCAAGAGATTTTGTTTTGATCTTCAACTCTTTATTAAGTTTCTCTTGCATTTTTTGATTTCGGTATACCAATAGCATAATGCCAAAAAGAATGAAGAAAATGATAATGGCAGCGTAGATATAGTTTTTCTGATTGGCGAGACTTTTTTTGTTTTCTTCGATAAGTGCTTGCTTTTGCTCTTCATATTCTAGCTTGACCTTTAGCATGGCCAAGTTTTTTTTGTTGTCTTGGTATGAAAGTCTATGCGACAGGCGTTGAAAGATTTCGTGGTATTTTAGGGCATTTTCAAAATGCCTCCTCTTTTTTCCAATCTGATAGAGGGTTTTTGAACACTCTTTTTGGCCTTCAAGCGAAGCGATGTTATTCGAGATGTTGTATGCTTTCAATGCATAACTTTCTGATAGGCTATCTTTATTCTGACCTAAATAAGCTTGCGCAATGCCATTGTACAAGTCTATTTTAGCACGGTCGTCATCCAATTCCCTGTGAAGAAAGTCACTCTGGTCATACCAATAGAGTGCCCATTGGTAGCGTTTCCGTTTTACGTATATTTTTCCCTTTACCTCATACGCATAGGCCAACCAATCTAAAATTTCATTCTTTTCAAAAATTGAGATACTTCTATTGATGTTGAACATGGCAAGGTCATACTTGCCAATATCGGCATAAATTGAGGCAACGTTGCTCATGGTTTCGGCCGATACAACAGGATTTCCAATAATATCATTAACCTTTTTTACCTTCTCGTAAAAATCCAATGCATTGGAATAATCATTTTGTGATGCGTATAAGTTGGCAATATTTTCATTAATGATGGAGACCATCTTATGATCCTCGTTTTTTTCTGCAAGTTCGCTGGTAAGAAGATATAAGTTTAGTGCCATTGCACTTTCACCAACATACTCATATTCAGTGGCCAATTTGTTCTGGATATCAGCTATTAGATTCGCATCGTTGATGGTATTGGCAGCTTTCAGTGCTCTCTTATAGTAATCGATTGACTTTTTGGTATCACCTTTGTCAGAGAAATAAGTGCCCAGCCCCATTAAAGCATGGCTTTCCCCGAATTTACAGGCAATTTCTTTACTGAGCTTAAGTGCCAATTGCGCAAGTTGATATAGGCTATCTGATTTGATATATCGGTATTTGTTCGCCAGATCATTGATCAATTTGATATATAGGGTATCTTTTTGCGTGAAATCATCAGTATCTCTTAAAACCTGAATTTCTTTTAAGATACTGTCCCTCACATTTTTTTGCGCTACGATAGGGTGGTGGGGAATGAGAAGGGCAATGAATACTGCCAAGACCACAATATTCTTGCAAAAAAGAGGCTTCTTGTAGGTTAAGTTAAAGCACATTAGCCTTAGCGATTGATCAATGTAAAACTAAGTACCGTTGGTTTCTAAAGCGAATTATTGTTGTGAACCACTTTTTTTTGTGTGTTTTAAAGCAAAAATAATGTATTTCATCGAAATTTTAACAAAGGCAGATTTTCAATGGTTCGCATCAGAACTAAATATGGCATAATACGCGGTGCTCAAAAATGTTTTTAATCTCAAGTTTTTGTTTTGAATGGTAACACAAAAAAAATTATCTTTGCATCCGCTTTTAAATGGTGGTTGTAGCTCAGCTGGTTAGAGCGCTGGATTGTGGTTCCAGAGGTCGCCGGTTCGAACCCGGTCTTCCACCCGTAAGATGCCCGCCAATTGGTGGGCATCTTTATTTAGCCATTTTATCGACCACAACTTTTTTTGGTCTATTTGCCACTTCCCAGGCGGTATAAAAAATTAATCGGGTTCTATTTTCCAGAAGGTCATAATTGATTTTGTCGGGAGTATCGCCCGGCCTGTGGTAATCTGCATGTGTACCGTTAAAATAGAAGATGATGGGAATATTGTTTTTGGCAAAATTGTAATGATCGCTCCTATAGTAAAACCGGTTGGGGTCATTCTCATCATTGAAGGTATAATCAAGTTCGATATTGGTGTACTCTTTATTCACTTCTTCAGACAGGTTGTGAAGATCGATGCTCAGCTTATCGGAGCCGATAAGATAAATATAGTTTCGGTTACCCTCACGTTTGGGATCAATTCGCCCGATCATGTCGATATTCAGGTTTGCCACGGTATTCGATAGTGGAAAAAGAGGCTCATGGTCCGTATAATATTTTGAACCCAATAATCCCTTTTCTTCACCTGTCACATGCAAGAAAACGATAGATCTTTTTGGGCCATTGCCAGCTGCTGAAGCTGTTTTGAAGGCTTCAGCTATCTCGAATAGCGCCACGGTTCCTGAGCCATCATCATCAGCCCCATTGTTGATCTGGCCATCTGCATTGATACCGATATGGTCTAGGTGTGATGAAATGACAACATATTCGTTTGGTTTTTCGGAGCCCTTGAGTACGGCTACCACATTTTCAGAATCGATATTTTGGTTTTCATTTTTGATATTGGCCAAGATTTTCATGGGTACAGTATGCAATGTGCCATTTGGGTCGATTGCTTCCAACAGGGCATTTGCCATCTCATCACCAATGAAGATAGCGGCCATTTTATCAGTATTTTCATCAGCAAGGTTCATGACACTTCGGTCACTTCTTTTGATAAAGTCATATCTTGCCTTCAATCGGGAAAAGTTTTTGGAATCATGGATAAGAATGCCCCGGGCCCCTTTTTTTGCTGCAATTTCCATTCGTTTTGATACTGATTCGTTAAAATTGCTCCATAGCGATTTTTCATTGGTACCTGTGAGCTTATAGGTGCCATCTTCATTCAAGGGTTCACCTACTTCAACCAGGATCAATTTATCTTGAACATCAATACCATTAAAATCAGAATAGGTTTCTGTTTCGATTCCAAAGCCCAAAAAGGCAAATTCTTGGTATTCTGAGATCAAGGAAGAAAAAGTCACAAAATCTTTCCCGAGGTCAAAACGTGTTCCGTTGATGCTGATATGGCCACTGGGTACTTTGCTCATTTCCAAGGGTACCTTTTGAAAATAGGTTCCATCTTTTTTTGCCCCAGGTATTCCCAATTCCTCATATTGTTTTTGAATGTATGCCACTGCCTTTTTTTGACCGGGCTTTCCCGTTTCCCTTCCTTCAAAATCATCGGAAGCATAGATGTAAAGGTGTCCTTTTAAATCTTCTTCGGTTATGGTCATTGCATATTCAACCGGACTTGCAATTGTCGTAGTTCTGCTTAAGGTAGTTTCTGAAACCGATTTCTGTGCAGAATTGCAAGATACAATAAGGCCAATGGAGAGTAAAGACAGCTTCTTCATGATATGCGGTTAAAATCTAAATTCCCAAAAATAGTCAAAAGATTGGTAATGAGGTGGTCGTAAAACCTTGTCCACTTTGTTGCCCTTTTATGTATCTTAACCTCTGAAATTAATAGCATTTTATATGGAATTCGAATGGAAAGGGGTAATGCCCGCAGTTACCACCAAATTCACGTCAGATGATGAATTGGATATGCAAATGTTCTCGAAGCACATAAGGGCCCAGATAGGTGCAGGGGTACACGGTATTATTTTAGGGGGTACACTTGGGGAATCAAGTACATTGACCGATGATGAAAAGGAAACATTGGTAAGGCATACGGTCGACTTGGCTGACAATAATGTGCCCGTGATCATCAATATCGCAGAGCAGTCTACAAAAAATGCTGTTGCCGCTGCTCAAAATGCCCAAGAATTTGGTGCCAGTGGATTGATGATGTTGCCACCGATGCGCTACAAGGCAACCGATTACGAGACAATAGCTTTCTTTAAAGCGGTGGCTGAGAGTACAGATTTGCCAATTATGGTTTACAATAATCCGGTTGATTATGCGATTGAAGTGACCTTACCTATGTTCGATATGCTATTGAAGCACGATAATATTCAAGCAGTGAAGGAATCGACTAGGGACATATCTAACATCACACGCCTCAGAACCAGGTTTGGGGATAGGCTCAAGATATTGTCTGGTGTAGATACCTTGGCTATGGAAAGCCTTTTGATGGGAGCTGATGGTTGGGTAGCCGGCTTGGTGTGTGCTTTTCCAAAAGAGACGGTGGCCATTTATGAATTGGTGCAGAAGAACCAAATACCAGAGGCTTTATCCATTTACCAGTGGTTTTTACCACTTTTGGAGTTGGATATCAACCCACAGCTTGTACAGAATATCAAATTGGCAGAAGTGGCTACAGGATTGGGCACCGAAAATGTGCGCCTACCAAGATTGCCGTTACAGGGAAAGGAACGTGAAAGGGTCTTACAAATTATTGAAGCGGGATTGAAAACACGGCCGGTTTTACCAGACTATAAATTGTTTCATTCATGAAGATTATAGGGCAAAACCAAATCGGATATACATGTTCTTCACTCGGAAAGGTCACATTTCAAACGATTGATCCAGAACTTGGTCGGGCCAATGGCTGGATTTTTCATGAAGCAACGATCGATGAAATAGATAGCGCGGTCAAGCTGGCGACCGAAGCATTCAAGGTATATGGAAAAAGTTCAGGAATTGAAAAAGCCGCTTTTTTGAATCAAATTGCCGATGAACTTTTGGCTTTGGGCGATATGTTGATCAAGGTATATTGCCAAGAAACGGGTTTGCCAGAAGGTCGTGCAAGAGGGGAACGCGGACGAACGATAGGACAATTACGTGCTTTCGCCCAACTCGTTGAAGAAGGTTCATGGGTAGAAGCGACCATTGATACCGCAGTGCCAGATAGATTACCGGTGCCTAAGGCAGACTTGCGAAAAATGATGGTACCATTGGGTCCTATTGCGGTCTTTGGTGCCAGTAATTTTCCCCTGGCTTTTTCAACAGCAGGCGGTGACACGGCCAGTGCTTTGGCCTCGGGATGTCCGGTTATTGTAAAAAGTCACCCTATGCATGCAGGCACAGGGGAATTAGTGGCCACTGCCATTGGTACAGCAGCTGAAAAACTGCACCTGCCCAATGGCGTGTTTTCCAATCTCAATAGTAGCGGAATTGAAGTAGGTAAAAAATTGGTAGAGCACCCTGGAATAAAAGCGGTAGGTTTTACAGGAAGCAGTATTGGCGGGAAGGCCCTGTTCGACCTTGCTTTAAAAAGAGACGAGCCCATACCTGTTTTTGCCGAGATGGGCAGTGTCAATCCTGTGATAATTTTGCCTGGGGCACTCAAGGAAAAGGCTGAAGAATGGGCCAAAACCTACGCATTGTCCATTACTTTGGGTACAGGCCAGTTCTGTACAAAACCCGGTTTACTCTTGTTACTTGAAGATAGCAACACCCCAACATTTGTTGAACTGTTGTCAGACGAAATTTTGAAAATTGAACCTTCGTGCATGTTGCATCCAAAAATCAGTGAAACCTATGAAAAAAAGAAACAAGCAATGGCAAGTCATGAAGAGCTGTCATGGGCTGCTGATTATACTTCAAATGTAAGGGTAAACCATGCACGGCAGGCCCTTGTCACGGTCAGCGGAAAGGATTTTTTGCTTAATCCACAGCTTCACCAAGAGGTTTTTGGCCCGTTTGCGATCATTGTCACATGTGAAAATACAGCAATGCTGACGACAATCATCAACAATCTTGAGGGGCAGCTTACCGGTACTATAATAGCGGGTAATGAAGAGCTTTTTGATAGCGATAATATTATCAATGTACTTCAACATAAAGTAGGGCGACTGATTTTTAACGGGGTGCCCACAGGTGTAGAAGTATGTCCATCCATGCAACATGGCGGTCCTTATCCGGCTTCAACCGATAGTCGTTTTAGTGCCGTGGGCATCAGTGCAATCAAAAGATGGGTACGGCCCCTTAGTTTTCAGAACTGGCCAGATCGTATGTTGCCCGATGAACTGAAAAATGAAAATCCACTAAAAATCGGCCGTTTGTTGAATAGTGTTTGGAGTAAAGATTCCGTTATGATATAAATTTAAAATGGCAATAACAACATTTGAGTGTATCGATGCCCATACTTGTGGAAATCCTGTTCGGTTGGTAGTGAAAGGTGGTCCAGTTTTAAAGGGTAATGACATGAACGAAAAACGGCTTCATTTTTTGCGTGAATATGATTGGATCCGTACCGGACTCATGTATGAACCCAGAGGCCATGACATGATGAGCGGTAGCATCATCTATCCTCCACACGATCCCAAAAATGATTTTTCAATTCTCTTTATTGAAACAAGTGGGTGTCTGCCCATGTGCGGCCATGGTACTATAGGCACCATCACCATTGCATTGGAAGAAGGGTTGGTCATACCTAGACAACCTGGAAGAATAAGAATGGAAGCCCCAGCGGGTCTTGTCGAAATCACGTACCATCAAAATGGTGGAAAAGTGGAATGGGTCAAATTGACCAATGTCAAAAGCTATTTGGCAGATGAAGCCTTGCAAATTGACTGCCAAGATTTGGGGGTGCTTATTTTTGATGTCGCTTACGGGGGTAATTTTTATGCGATTGTAGATCCACAGAAAAATTATCTGGGACTTCAACACTTCTCAGCTGAAAGATTGATTCAAATTTCAAGAAGACTGCGAAAAGCCATAAATACAGCATTTCCAAATCGCTTTGTACATCCGGAGAATGAGACAATCAGAGGGGTTTCCCATATTTTATGGACTGGAAATACTCTAAATGCCGATGCAACTGGCAGAAATGCAGTTTTTTATGGAGATAAGGCCATTGATCGTTCACCATGTGGTACCGGTACTTCAGCCCGTATGGCCCAATTATATGCCAAAGGTAAATTGAAGATTGGCGAGGATTTTGTACATGAAAGCTATATTGGATCGACCTTCACAGGCAAAATCGAGACTGAGACCACTATCACAGATAAAAAAGCAATTGTGCCCACCATTAAAGGTTGGGCCAAAGTTTATGGAAAAAATACCATTACCATTGATGATGATGATCCTTATGCCCATGGTTTTCAGGTAGTTTAAGTATGAAAAAGCAAGTAGTGATAGCTGGGGGAGGAATTGTTGGATTGTGTTGCGCCTATTTTTTGCAAAAAGAAGGACACCAAGTAACCTTAATCGAGAAATCAGCTATGCCCACTGGAGCTTCATATGTCAATGCGGGCTATTTGGTTCCTAGTCATATCATTCCCTTGGCATCACCAGGGATGCTTTCCAGAGGATTACGGTACTTGTTTGACCCATCAAGTCCTTTTTACATCAGACCAAGATGGGATATCGAGCTCTTTAGGTGGGCTTGGTATTTTAAAAGATCGGCGACCAAAACCAAAGTGGAACATGCCATTCCTATCCTTAACGAAAGTAATATCTTGAGTAGGGAATTATTCTTTGGTATCAAAGCGTCAGGCGATTTGGGGAATTTTCATCTTGAGCGAAAAGGACTTCTTATGATATACCAAACTGAGAAAGAAAGAGATCACGAACTCAAGATAGCCGAAAAAGCAAAATCAATGGGAATCGAGGTAGATGACCTGGATGGTTCGGCACTCAGAAAAATTGAACCAAACGTAGCCATTGAGGCTTTAGGGGCCTTACACTACCACAGCGATGCACATACAACTCCGTCTATCTTCATGGAGCAGATGTTGAATCATTTAAAAAATAATGGGGTAATCATTTCTCAAGGCGAAGAAATACAGAATATTGTGCATCACAAAGGGAGAATTACCAAAATGACCACCCGAAAAAAGATATATGAGGCTGATGAGTTCATCTTGGCCACAGGTTCATGGACGCCGACATTGGCACGCCAACTCAATCTGAACATATCGTTACAGGCAGGCAAGGGATACAGCATCGATGTGAAAAAAAATACAGGAATAACCATGCCAGCTATTTTAATGGAAGCCAAGGTAGCAGTGACACCAATGAAAGGTTTTACAAGATTTGCCGGAACCATGGAGTTTTCAGGTGTAAACAATACCCTTGTTGGGAAAAGGGTTGATACAATTGTAGATAGTGCTTGCAGATTTTACAAAGATTTGGTCTTTGATGAATTCGATAAGACGAATGCCAAATGTGGACTACGCCCAGTGAGTCCAGATGGTCTTCCCTATGTTGGTAAACCAAGAGCATTGCAAAATCTTATCGTAGCAACGGGTCATGCCATGATGGGGTGGAGCCTTGGCCCCATTACCGGAAAAGTAGTCTCTGAAATCATTTCCGATAAGAAAACCTCATTAAATATTACCGCCTTTGATCCAGATCGTAAATTTTAGAGATGTATTTTAAGATTTGGATAAATTTAGGGTATGGTATTCGAATTTGTTTTTCAATTATCATTTTAACGGTAGTTTTGTACTATGATAGTAAAGAAAGCTTGTCAGATTTTTCTTTTAACACTTTGCGGTCCTTTTCTATGTGCACAAGAGTTGAAGGTATTTACCAAAGCCGATTTCGAATTGCGGGGCAAGGTGAAGTCATGTCAGGTGATCACGGGGTATGGAAAGGAAGTTTTTGAATTTGACAGAAATGGGGTCTTGACAAAATCAGTTACACAGTACAACGATACAGACCAAGATATCAGCTATTATAAATATGATGATGGCAATCTTGTTGAAAAGCGATTGGAAAGCTATAAAGATGGGGTATTGGATGCAGCTACATCAATGGCAAACATTTATGTGATCGATACCACTGGCACCAAAAATATCCAAGAAAAAATTGTTTCGTACGATAAGACTTTTTTAGAACTGCAGGAATATCAATTTGATGAAGAAGGAAGATTGGTCAAGTTGACGACTTCACACCAGAATGCCGTTGATGAGATTGTAGTGGAATACAGCAATTACAAAGATGAGGCTACAAAGACCTATTTTTTGAACGGGGTCATACAGAAGTCGATTCGCAGTTCGAAGAAAAAAGATGCAACAGGTAAAATACAAGAACTGGTCTTGACAAAAGAGTTTGTTGATGGAATGCCAAGTAAGGCTATGGAGCTGTTATATGACCCACAGGGAACTTTATTGAGTGAAGAGGTTTTTATGTACGATGGTTCACAAGAACAGTTTGTTTCAAAAGAAAAGCAATCGTATCGATATAGCGCTATGGGTTTTCTTTCCAAGACCTTTATCAGAAGGGGAAATGCAGAATCCCTCAAAGAATTTATCTTTCAATTTGATGATAGCGAACAAAAAAATTGGGTCAAAAAGATAATGACGCCTGACAACACCTATACCACCAGAAAAATTGAATACTATACCGAAGCAAAAATCGAGGAACGGCCAAATTGAACCTATAGTAATTTTTAAACCAGTGTTTGTAAAATTTCTACCTTTACTTCATGGCCCCCTTCGAATTTGATGATTTCTACATGATTGCCAAAGAGTTGTCCAATCTTTGTTTTTTCCTGCTTGAGCCGTTCCTTGCTCATAAATTCATCTTGGTTCCCGTAGATGATCTTGATTTGGGTATGCTCAAAATCGATATGTCCGAAATCTTCTTTTTTTAGTTCATGGGGTATGCCACCGGCATATAGTACCAACTGTTTGCACGGTATCTTATGTTTTGCGATCCAACGTGTGGCAATGGAAACACCTTGTGAAAACCCAAAAACGATAAGATTGGAACCAAGCTTTATCTTTTCTGCCTTGATGACCGAATCAACATATGCAAGCACATTTTCGGTCTCCATGGCAGTATTTTCTTTGGTCAACCAACTTGCCCCAACATGCTGGTAGGTAGCACCGATGTAATATTTTGAAGGTGCCTGTGGTGCTATGATGTAATTTTCTTCAGCAGTAAGAGAAGAAAACAATCGTAGAAAATAACGACTCAGAAAACCGATACCGTGAAAAACGATCCAAATATTTTTGGTACTATCAGTAAGCTCATTTAAGGTAGCATATGAGTTTTTCGTTGTATAGGTGACTGTTTTTTCTTCAACTTTCATTACATTCCTCGCATACAGTTTTATTGCAATATGAGTTGTAATTTTACAAAAACCAAACAATGGAAGACCATAAGGCAAAAATTCTCGAAGTATGCAATGAAATCCGTAAAGGTACCTTGATGGAAACTCTACAAATCGAATACATCGATGTTGGAGAGAATTACCTCACGGCAAGAATGCCCGTGGGGCCAAGGGTCTACCAACCTGACGGTGTATTGCATGGAGGAGCTACAGCAGCGCTTGCCGAGAGTGTTGGTAGTGCAGCTTCGTATGTTTTTTTAGATGGAAAAGAATTCTTTGTGAGAGGAATTGAGATTGCCGCCAACCATGTAAAAAGTGTTCGAGACGGATATGTTTATGCAAAGGCACAAATAATACATAAGGGCAGAACAGTACAGCTTTGGGAAATTAAGGTGACCAATGACACCGACGAACTTATTTCTAACTGTAAATTGACCACCATTGCCCTCAAAAAAGAAAAATGACCTTACCGCCCTCTTTCGTGATCTGGCCGATCATTTACGGTCTAGGCTCCCTTTTGTCATTTATAGAAAACCTACAGCGCACAACATATATGCGATATTTCAAGACGACAATGACCTGATATACGATTTCAGTCTGACGCAGCGTGGCTTTGTTTTTTCCCCTTTTGATGATTTGACCAAGACCATTCTTCTACGACCTGATAGAGAGGTTGTGGTGACGCCCAAATCTTTCAGAGGTTCCAGCCCGTTTAAAAAAAAGGTTGCAGATAGTAATAAAGATGGGTATGTAGCTATGGTATCAAAGGCGATACAGCTGATTGGGGAAGGAAAACTTTCTAAGGTGGTATTGTCACGAAAGATAAGGGCAACAACCCTAAAATCACCATTTGGGCTCTTTGGTGATGCCTTACTCAGATATCCTGATGCGTTTTGCTATTTATGGTACCATCCTAAAGTAGGCTTTTGGTTTGGTGCCACTCCCGAGACTCTGGTAAAAACCGATCGAGAAACAATGGAGACCATGGCACTTGCCGCTACCTTTCCGGTCGAAGAAAATAAAGCTCCTACATGGTATGAAAAAGAATTTGATGAGCAGCAATTTGTAACTGATTTTATTGTGGATAGACTATCCACCAAGATTGGGGAACTTCAGGTTAAGGGGCCAGAACCGATTCAAGCCGGACACTTATGGCATTTGAGATCTACGATTGCTGGTAAGCTGAACAGCGACAGTAAGTTAAGTGAGGTGGTTTCCCTTCTCCATCCAACACCAGCGGTTTGTGGAATACCACAGGAAACGGCAAAACGGTTTATTCAGAAAAATGAAGGGTATAACAGGGAGTTCTATACAGGTTTTTTAGGTGAGATCAATTTCGAGACCAATAGTAGCAGTCATCTTTTTGTCAATTTACGTTGTGCCAAAATAGAAGATGGTTTGGTCTCGATTTATGTAGGGGGTGGCATCACCAAAGATTCCGATCCCGAAAAAGAATGGGAGGAAACAGAACATAAATGTGACACCATTTTTGGTTTGCTGTGATTTGCTACGTTGAAATATTGGCTAATTTTGAACACAATGAGATATTCCGATATTCCCTCGGCCCAGACCGTGGTACATTACTGTGAATCTTGGGGCATTAAAAACATTGTGATTTCTCCGGGTTCGCGAAATGCACCCTTGATCATCGGCTTTTCTGAAAACCCTTTTTTTAACTGTTTTAGCATTGTCGATGAGCGTTGTGCAGCCTTTTTTGCACTGGGTATGGCATTGGAACAGAAAAGCCCAACTGCACTGGTCTGTACTTCAGGCAGTGCGTTGTTGAATTACTATCCTGCAATTGCCGAAGCATATTATTCCAATATTCCTTTAGTGGTGATTTCAGCAGACAGGCCACCTTATAAAATCGATGTTGGCGATGGGCAGACCATTCGTCAAGACTATATTTTTGAACGACATATTGGTTATTCTGCCAATTTACAGATCGATGTGGCACATGCGACGGAAACCTTGGTACTATTTGACAAAAAATTAGTGGAGCGTTCCCAAGAAAGTGCACAGGCATACAATGAGGTACAACTAAATTCCGCATTTCAGATCATGTCAAGTGAAAAGCTTCCTGTTCATATCAATGTGCCATTTGAAGAACCGCTTTATGGTACAACGGTTACCAATGGGCACGCTGCCCCTCAGTTGAAGGTTGACCGAAAAAAGGAGACGTCCATAGCCAGTGAACAGCTCCTGGAGCTATTGGAAATTTGGAATTCAACAACTAAAAAAATGATATTGGTGGGGGTCATGCCACCCGATGGAATTGATAAAAAACATATCGATATGTTGGGTAATGACCCTTCGGTCTTGGTTTTCACCGAAACCACATCAAACTTGCATCACGGGAATTTTTTTCCGAGTATAGATAGTATAGTTGCCCCAATTGAAAAATCGAACGAAACCGATAAGTTCTTCAAAAGATTACAACCTGAATTTTTACTGACCTTCGGGGGTTTGGTGGTTTCGAAAAAGATCAAGGCCTTTTTAAGAAAGTTTAAGCCAAAGCATCACTTTCATATTGATGATAAAAGAGTATTTGACACTTTTTTTTCCCTAAGTGGTCACATAGCCATGAAACCCAACACCTTTTTGAATGCTTTTTTGTCGAGAACCGCCACGGTGCAAAGTACCTATCATGCTTATTGGATGGCAATAAAAGAACGGTACCTGTCAAAGCGCCAAGAATACCTTTCACAAATACCATTTTCAGACTTTTATGCTTTTGATAAGGTTTTACATGCCATTCCAAAATCGTATCAGGTACACTTGGCGAATAGCTCAACGGTACGTTATTCGCAATTAATAGATATTGACCCATCCTTAAAGTTGTTTTGCAATCGTGGCACCAGCGGTATAGATGGCAGTACCTCGACCGCTATTGGAGCTTCGATCCATCATGATATGCCAACGCTCATGCTAACGGGTGACCTTAGTTTTTTCTATGATAGCAATGCACTTTGGAACGACTATGTTCGAAATGATTTTCGGATCATTATCATGAACAATTCAGGGGGTGGCATTTTTCGTATCCTACCAGGATATCAAGATTCAGAAAATTTTGAGACCTATTTTGAGACAAGGCACCATCTGAACGCAAAATCGCTTTGTGAACTCTATGGATTTGAGTATGGTTCGGCCTCGAATGCAAAGGAACTCTCTATTGGTCTGCAAGGGTTTTATTTAAAGTCGAACAGACCGAAAATTTTTGAAATTTTCACTCCTAGAAAGGTAAATAACAAAATTTTGCTTGGTTATTTTGATTTTATATCTTAGAAGCAATTAATTTTTTTAAAGAACACTAACAATTATGAGTAAAAGAGATGAGTTAATCGAAAAGTATGCTGCTGATATAAAGGAAAAATTTGGCGAGGCACCTGATATGGACCTATTGACCAAAGTTGCTATCGGTCTTGGACCGGCAATCTACAATTTGGATGCCTCAAAGGTATCAGGCTCTGATGATAAAGAACTGGAGACCGTGAAGAACAACTTTCTTATCAAAAAACTTGGGCTATCTGATAGCGCTGGTTTAATGGATGCCATCAATAGTGTAATCGATAAATATGGCAGGTCAGAGAAAAACAAGCATAGGGCAGTAGTTTACTATATGTTGGCCAAACATTTCGGGAAGGAATCAATTTATGACTAGTATAGCTCTTATCATATTAGAAGACCGCCCTTTGCACACAAAGGGCGGTTTTTTTATCTTCTCAAAATGATTGAACTAGGAAATTATAATGCGCTAAAGATAAATCGCAGTACCCGTATAGGGCTTTTTCTCGAAGACGGTGAAGGTACTGAGATATTTCTGCCCAACAAGTATGTTCCGGCTAGCTTTCAAATTGGGGACATACTTGATGTATTTTGTTATTTAGATAGCAATGAGAGACCTATAGCGACTACCTTGAATCCCTTGGTCATAAGAAATACATTCGCGTTTTTACAGGTAGCTTCGGTCAATCAATATGGGGCATTTTTGGATTGGGGCCTAGAAAAACATCTTTTTGTGCCCTTTAGGGAACAATTGGCCAAGATGAAAGAAGGTGAGCGTTATGTCGTATATTGTTATCTGGACGAAGAATCATTTCGTTTAATGGCATCAATGCGGTTAAATAGGTTCTTGAGCAATGAGAATTTAGATTACACCATGGGCAACCAAGTGAACCTCTTAATTTCTCGAAAGACCGATTTAGGGTTTGAGGCAGTTGTTGATAACAAGCACAAAGGCCTTATTTTTTACGATGATGTATTTAAAGAAATTCAAATTGGTGACAGTCTAAAGGGATATGTGAAGAATATCAGACCAGATAAAAAAATTGATCTTTCCCTTGAACCATTTGGTTTTGAAAAAATGGAACCCGCTGTCCAAATGATTTATGACAAGTTGTTGTCTTCAAATGGGTATTTGGCCTTACATGATAAAACAGCGCCGCAAGAGATAAAAAATCAGCTGCAGATGAGTAAGAAGACATTCAAAAAAGCCATCGGGTCATTGTATAGAGCGCGAAAGATAGTGATCAAGAATGATGGCATTTATTTGATTTAGCAAAAGAACGGCTTATCTGAAACGCATTCAAGATCAATATTTGTAAGAATGCTATTTTTCTTTTAAGCAAAAATTCTACATTTGCAACATGATTTTTGTTTAACTATTTGAAAGCGATATTGTTAGCTACTTTCTAACTTTAATCAATCCAACATATGCCGTTTATAGAAGAAAATGATTTGCTAGATTTACACAAAGATGTTGAAAAAGCCCAAATTATCAATGAACGATTGCTTGATCAAATCAAGTTTAAGAATAAAGACCTAAAAAAATTAAAGGTACAGCGAAATATACTTTTAGGGATTACAGGACTTTTCATAGTGAGCGTGTTGGCAATCACCTCTTTTACCGCTGGTCTCAGTAGCTCGAATAAATTTGAAAACCAAAATAACCTTCTGGTGTCCATCGATAGTTTAGACGCTATCAAAACACGTATAGATAATCTAAGGGAACAAAACAAAGAATTAAGCTTGGTCAACGAATTTTATTTAGCAAAGAAATTTCTTCAAAAAGAGAGAATATATTCCGTTCAGGTGAAATCCTTTGTTGAGAACAACGTAACCTTAGCCTCTGAGGCACTTACCAACACCTTATTTGTGAAGACCAATCCTTTCTATGCCTATTCCCTTGGTAATTTCGAAACATTGGGTGAAGCGCAAAAATTCAGGCAACAACTGGTAAATATGGGTTTCAAAGATGCCTTTGTTGCTTCATATCAAGATGGCAAGCGAGTCAAAATCGAAGATCCCTATTAGTTTTGAAAAAAGTCAGGGCATGGGTGCATGCCGCTAGGTTGCGAACGTTACCGCTTTCGGTTTCGGGGATTATCGTGGGTACAGCTTTGGCCAACTCCCTTGGTTTTTATAACACGTTGATTTTTATAGGGGCAATATTGACCACTATCATGTTCCAGGTTACCTCTAATCTTGCCAACGACTATGGAGATGGCATGAAAGGAACTGATGATGATAGAATAGGCCCTAAGCGGGCATTTCAAAGTGGAATGTTATCGAAGAAGGAATTGCGGCGGGGTATCTTTTTTTCAAGTGTACTGGGATTTGTGTTGGCGATGGGCTTGATTTACATTGCATTCGGGAAGGAACATTTGAACTACATTTTCTTTTTCTCGGTTTTGGGTATGCTTAGTATTTGGGCTGCCATAAAGTATACTGTGGGCAGTTCCCCATACGGATATAGGGGATTGGGAGATATTTTTGTATTCCTCTTTTTTGGCCAGGTCTCAGTGCTTGGTACGATGTTTCTCTATACCAAAAGCATAACACTACTAGCGTTCTTACCGTCAGTGACCATCGGATTGCTATGTACGGGGGTATTGAATTTGAACAATTTAAGAGATGTCGTTTCTGATCAAAAACATGGCAAGAATACACTGGTGGTGAAGATGGGGTTTGCCAATGGAAAAAGGTATCATTATGTATTGTTGATGCTCAGTTTTTTTTCTATGGCCATGTATACCGTTCTTTCAAAGTCAAATTTTTATAATGCCTATTACCTTTTAGCTTTTTTACCTGTTTTTTTGCATATGCACAAGGTTATGGTGACAAATGAGCCTGTACTTTTAGATACCGAATTGAAGAAGCTGGCCTTGTCAACATTTCTTCTGGCACTGCTCTTTTTAATGGCTGTCAATAATTTTTTGTAATTTTGATTGCTATAATCTAAACTTTTTCTGCTTTGGAACACCCCATTAAGATACTTATAGTCGAAGATAATGTGATTATTGCCGATGATATGCAGTCTATGCTAGAAGAGATTGGCTATGAAATTGTCGATAATGTCATTGTCTATGAACAAGCGGTCGAAGTATTGAAGAACAACCATGTAGATCTGGTGTTGATCGATATTAT
The DNA here is from genome assembly GCA_039184335.1 of Bacteroidota bacterium. Classification (GTDB taxonomy): domain Bacteria; phylum Bacteroidota; class Bacteroidia; order Flavobacteriales; family Flavobacteriaceae; genus JBCDBD01. Next base: position 51,884 of record JBCDBD010000007.1, read on the forward strand.
TCTCGCCTCAGATAAAACAGGGATTGACTTAGGAAAACACATTAGGGATGTTTACAATATTCCGTTCATTTTTGTAACATCAAATTCTGATAGGGCGACTGTTGAGAATGCAAAAACGGTCAAACCAGATGGATATTTGGTCAAACCTTTCGAACAACAGGATCTTTATACCTCTATAGAGATTGCCCTTTCCAATTTTAACTATTCAAAAAAATCCTCAAGTATGGGCATGATGGAAAATAGCCCAGATACCATGGTCTCCAATTCTGTCTTGAAAGATTCTATTTTTGTCAAAAAGCAACATCTATACTACAGGATTCAGTTTGGGGATATCCAATTTATAAAGGCCGATAATGTGTACTTGGAAGTAAACACCGTTGATAAAAAGTTTTTGGTACGCTCACCTTTAAAAGATTACCTCGAAAAACTACCTAAAGATAAATTTTATCGGGCGCATAAGTCATATATTGTGAATGTAGACCACATCGATGCGATTAACTCTAAAGATATCATGATCAATAACACCTTGATACCAATTTCAAAAGATTTTAAGGAGTTCATTATCTCCTCCATGAACTCTTGATAATAATACTTGTTATCTTTTGAAAAAGGCGTCCTTGAAAAGGACGCCTTTTTTTAATTGAACTACTAAAAAAAATAGTACACCACAGTTTTATTATGCTTTACAACAATATTTTTGACACAGAACGCAATAATTATACTTTGGTCATGAATTTAAAGTTCAAGAAAGTAATTTTTTCATTTTCATATAGTGTTCTCGTAGAAGGGTCTTGTCAAATTTGATGGGACCTTTTCTTTTTCAGTAGATAAAAGGAACGATTTTTACGTTTTGTAAGGTAAAAGGTCTTTCCACAAACGGTTAAAAAATCCGATAAATTGCATTTTACCTAAGAATACTCTCATTACACAACATAAATGTGGGCTTTCACAACAATATTCCCAAAGCCATACATATTGCATATATTTTTGAATTAACCCTAAAAAACAAGTCTTACCTAATAATAATGAATACAGTAAAAGACCATGCATTTTGTATGGTCTTTTTCAATTTGAAATGTCAAAAAGTATTTAAAATATGTTGGTCAAAGTCATTATTCCAATGTTGTTAAACAACAAAAATGTATCTCGATTGTTATATAGTGGTAATTTTGGATTGCATATCAAAAACCGGCAGATAAGACTTTGGGGTTTCAAAAATTTGGGTAAGGTGTTTAGCATTAGAAGACCAATGTGGCAGTATCGGTACATAACTTTAGTCCTGTTTGTGAACACACTATTATGTTCAGAATTTACTTCTGCCCAGTCAAATACCCAAAATCAAGAAAAAAACTCACTTACCGAATTTCAAGAGTATCAATACGTAGAAGAGAAATTCGATTATTTTTTTTCTAGCAACAATAGGTATACAGAAGACTCTGGCTACGAATGGCTAGAAACAGTCGGTGTGTATCTAAACAGTGCACATAAAATAAAGGATTCAACAGCAATTCAGCTTTATAAGATAATCCAGACCCAAATCTATAATGATTTAGGGGATTATGATAAGAGTATTGGCATAGCCAATGATCTCTATAAAAACAAAGGAAATTTAACCGAAGAGACCAAGGCAATAATCCTCGATCTTTTAGACGATAACTATGGTAATCTTCAACTGTACGACAAACAGATAGCGATTCGAAAAGAGAAACGTGAACTTGGGTACACCCAAAACGTTTCTTTTTATGACATCTACTCAAATCTAGGACTTTATCAGGAGGCGAGACGACAGTACATCATGGAGGTACGCCCAACCATAGCTGACAACGATTCTTACGGTTTGGCAAGACACTATGCCAAAGTTGGGGATTATCTAAGATTGGATAACTCAGCAAAAACGGCAATCAATGAATACAAAAAGGCCAAGGGATATTTAGACGTATTTATAAACGATGTTTCGAAATCAAAGACCGAACAAGAATTACTTGATAGCGATTTATTACTGGGTCAGATAGAAGGAAACATTGGAAAGTGCCATGTAAGCCTAAAAGAATACGAAAAGGCAATTCCGTTGCTCGAATCAAGCATCATTAACTTGCAAGAAGCATCCCATGAAAACCATGTTCATGAAGTGGCCGAAAACATTCTCGATTTATCCGACGCATACCTACAGCTTGGAAATTTACGTCAGGCAAAGAAAAACTTGGACATTGGTGTTGACAATATGCCCATAGCACAAGTAATGAAAAGAAATCGTTTACTTGCAGCCTATTACGACAAAACTGAAAATTTTAAGAATGCGGCGATTTACTACAAGAAAAATGAAAGGCTGAATGACTCGCTTGCGGAAAATGCATCATCATTACTGAAACAACAGCTGATCACCATTGTGGCCAATGAAGATTTAGAAAACTCACAGCGGTTGATCGATGAACAAAAAGAAGCCAATGAAAGAATACGTAGCGAGATACAAGCAAAGGATGAGCGCATCAATTTAGTATTTATCTCATTGATATTCACATTATTGGGATTTGCGGGTTTGGTGTATGCCTATTTGAAGAGCATAAAGAACCAACGTTTGATCGAGCAACAGAAACATATTATTGAGAACGCATTGATTGAAAAGGATTCCCTATTAAAAGAAATTCATCACAGGGTCAAGAACAACCTACAAATGGTTTCAAGCCTCTTGAGCCTGCAGACCAAGAATACACGTAGCAAAGCTGCCATTGAAGCTTTAGAAGAAGGAAAGAGTAGGGTAAAGGCAATGGCTTTGATACACCAAAAACTTTACCAAAATGATGATTTGTCAGTGATTGAAATGCAGGGTTATATCGAGAGCCTCATCAATAGTGTACAATCTGTCTATAAAAAAGGGGGGCATAACATTAGCATTACCATTGATGCCGAAGGAACAGAGTTGGATATTGACAGGGCCATTCCGTTTGGATTGATACTGAATGAACTGGTTTCCAACTCATTCAAATATGCATTCCCTGAAAGTGATGAGAATGGTAAAATATACATACATCTGAGAAAAAATGGCGAACAGGGATTTTTTGAATATGCCGACAATGGGGTAGGTTTACCCGAAGATACCGATGAAAGAACAAATTCTTCAATGGGCATACGTCTTATCAATAGATTGGTCAACCAGTTGCAGTCAAAGTTGAATGTTGACAATGCCAATGAAGGGGTCCGCTTTTGGTTTAACTTTAGTTAGTCAATTCATTTGACTTGACTCTTTAATACGACTTTATGCAAAAGTCTGGGAAAGAACCGTTTTAGGTATACCCCCTTGACCTCTTTGCCACCAACATAGACTTCGAACTTTCTCTTTACCATGGCAGCTACAATTTTTTTGGCCACAAACGTTGGATCAAGTCCGTTTCGTGTAGCTTGATCATCAAGCAATTGTGGGCTTCCATCTGCTGTGAGTGCATTTTTGGCCACATTGGTACGAACAAACCCAGGGCATACCAAGGTCACATAGATTCCATCTTTTTCATGCTCCATCCGCATGACATCAAAAAAGCCATGTAGCGCATGCTTGGCCCCACAATATCCTGAACGGTAGGGTGACCCAAATTTTCCCATAAGACTGGTAATGGTCACATAATGCCCAGAAGCATTGCCAATGAAATGGGCCAGAAGTGTCTTGCTCAATGCCACGGTACCTAGATAATTGATATCAATCAAGTTTTTATACACTTCAAAGTCAGTTGTCGCGATAAGAGATCTTTGACTGACCCCTGCATTGTTGACCAAAATATCAATTTTGCCAAAGCAATCGATGGCCTTTAAAGCTTTTTGTGGCAATGTGTCAAATTTGCTTAAGTCTAACGGTAAGATTTTTACCATTTCAGGGTAGTTGCACCTTTGGCAAACCCTTTCGAGTTCCTTGGACCGCCTAGCGGAAATAATGATTTTATACTTCTGGTCATTCAGTTCATAGGTCAATGCTTCACCAATACCCGATGAAGCACCGGTAATCCATACCACTTTATGGTCTGTGTTCCCCATTTTTGTTTTTTAAATATAAAATATAATTAAATTTAACCACCCTATGAAAGCCAGTTATAAAAAGTATACACTTGATTTCAAGCGACCTAGTGGAACATCAAGGGGCATCTTGACACAAAAGGAAACATGGTTTCTCGTTATAGGTGATGCTGGTGGGTATGGTATAGGGGAGTGTGGTCTCTTAAAGGGCCTTAGTATCGATGATGTTGGTATTTATGAAGAAAAATTAAGATGGGTTTGCCAACATATTTCTTTGGGTAGGTCTGTGTTGGTTGAAAGTTGTAAGCACTACCCATCAATACAATTTGGTATAGAGCAGGCTTTTTTGTCATTGGCAGCAAAAGATCCATTTCTGCTATTTGCATCCCCTTTTACTGAAAATGAATCGCCAATTCCGATAAATGGTTTGATATGGATGGGACAAGAAGATTTCATGTTAAAGCAGATTTCAGAAAAAATACAACAAGGCTTTACCTGTATCAAAATGAAGATTGGGGCCATGGATTTCAATAAAGAGCTTTCCATTTTACAATCAATTCGAAAACGGTATACGAAAAACCAGATAACACTAAGGGTTGACGCCAACGGTGCTTTTTCGACAGCTGAAGCATTACATAAATTGCAGCTGCTCTCTGAATACGACATCCATTCCATCGAACAGCCTATAAAACCAAAGAATTGGTCGGTAATGTCTGGGTTATGTGAAAGATCGGTAATTCCTATAGCACTTGATGAAGAATTGATTGGGGTTTTTGATGTAACACAAAAGGAAGAATTGCTACTAACCATCAAACCACAGTACATCATTTTAAAGCCAAGCCTGATTGGCGGGTTCAAAGGGGCCCAAGAATGGATTGCTTTGGCCAAAAAATATGATATCGGTTGGTGGGTGACCAGCGCATTGGAAAGCAATATCGGATTGAATGCCATTGCACAGTGGACTTTTACCTTAGGCTCACAAATGTATCAGGGCCTGGGGACCGGAAGTCTCTATGAAAATAATTTTGCCTGTCCGCTTGAGGTTGAAAATGGAAATCTATTTTACAGAAAAGACCTATCTTGGCAGGCTGATCTAAAGCAATACTTATGTATGTAGAACAAGGGTATAAGGGCAATATTGGGTTGTGGAAATATGTTCCATTACCGTTTATGTTTTTTGGCATGTCAGCTTTGTCGCTATTGGCCATTTATGTCTTGCAAATAGATTTGGAGTCTTTTATGCAAGCAGAGATTGAAAAGAAAGGGAGCAACAGGTTTCTGGCAGAATCGTTACTTCAATTTGCTGCAGGATTATTGATTCTTTGGGTCTGGGTAAGGTTTGTACACAAACAATCGTTCCGGTCTTTGACCACATCCAGGGAAAAAGTGGATTGGAAACGCATACTGTTTTCTTTTAGGCTTTGGGGTGGACTCACCGTTTTACTTACACTGATCGATGTTTATCTGTCACCTGACGACTATGTTTTGAATTTTGATCTCAACAAGTTTTTGGCTTTAGCGGCCATCGGGGTATTATTGGTTCCGTTACAGACAAGTTTTGAAGAATACTTTTTTAGGGGGTATATGATGCAGGGATTGGGAATCTTGACAAAAAACCGCTGGGTTCCCTTATTAGTGACCTCAGTGCTTTTTGGGTTGATGCATATTGCAAATCCTGAAGTGGTAAAATTAGGATATGGCATTATGGTCTATTATATCGGAACCGGATTTTTTCTGGGTATCATGACTTTGATGGACAACGGACTTGAACTTGCCCTTGGGTTTCATGCTGCGAATAATTTGATCACGGCATTACTGGTGACTGCTGAGTGGACTGCCTTTCAAACAAATTCAATCTATAAGGATGTTTCAGAACCAGGGTTGGGTTTTGATGTTCTGGTGCCCATACTCGTAATTTTTCCCATTGTCCTGTTTCTCTTCTCCCGTAGGTACGGATGGAAAGATTGGAAACAGCGATTGACAGGCAGGGTGTACAGCAAAGAAGAATTTACCGCATTACATGACAATCGATCAACATTGGAGCACCATCCATCCAAGCTTTAGGCTTAATGGAATTGCATATACCAGAAAAGAACTGATTGAAGTAGGGTATAGTCTCATCAAAGAAGGGGAAACCCATGAAGTGCCCATCGGTGATTTTTTATTGGATTGGCTCAGCGAAGCTGATACCTTGGTGGCACAAACATCGGGATCGACCGGTATTCCGAAAAAAATAAGACTACAAAAAGCCCATATGTACAATTCTGCCAGGGCAACGGCCCAATTTTTAAGACTTTCTCCTGGCAACACTGCCTTGTTATGTTTGCCCTGTACATATATTGCAGGAAAAATGATGCTCGTCAGGGCCATGGTCTTAGGGCTACATTTAGACTACATGGCTCCAGATTCATCACCATTGGCCCATCTTGGCAAAACATTTGATTTTACCGCCCTAGTACCTTTGCAGGCTTCAAATTCAATAAAGCAGCTAGCCAAGATCGCTAAGGTAATCATTGGAGGGGCACCCGTGTCAAGCGAATTGCAGATAAAACTCAATGCATTGAATACCAACATATATGAGACCTACGGGATGACAGAAACGGTCAGCCATATCGCCATGCACCGATTGAATGGTAAGCCGTTGGGCATTGATCCCCTGGGCACACGTAGTTTTCAATTGATGCCCAATGTGTCAATTGCTACAGATGATCGTGGGTGTTTGGTCATTGATGCACCCAAGGTCAGCAAGGGCAAGGTGGTGACCAACGATATCGTCAACCTACTTTCAGAAAATACATTTCAATTGTTGGGGCGTTATGACAACATCATAAATTCTGGGGGCATAAAATTAATGCCAGAACAAGTAGAATATAAATTGGCCAATAGGATTGAAAATCGGTTTTTTGTCAGTGCAATTGAAGATAAGAATCTTGGCGAAAAGTTGGTTTTGGTCATTGAAGGGAAAGTGGACAAAACCCTTTTGGAGCAAACCCTTTTGGGCATCAAATCGCTACAAAATTATGAAAGGCCAAGATTTTTTTTGAATATCGATCGGTTTATCGAAACTCCCAATGGAAAACTACTGCGTAACAAAACGGTAGCCGCCGCCCGCCCATTATAATATTTTTGTATTTTGAAACCCTTAATCGATGCTTATGGCAAAGTTGTTTTTCACTATTTTTCTTGTATTTCCCTTATCACTTTTTTCACAGCATATTCTACCAGAGTCTGAACGGGCCAGAGTGGTTGACGAAATTTTGTCTGAACGGTTCAACATATTGTTGCCCAAACTTATGGATAAGACTGAAATTGATATGTGGATATTGATTTCAAGGGAATACAATGAAGATCCGGTATTGAAAACCATGCTTCCGTCCACATGGCTGAATGCCCGAAGACGCACCATCCTTGTTTTTTATAGGGACAATAAAAAAAACAGTATCGATAAATTGGCAGTGGCACGGTACAATGTGGGCAAAAACATCACATCGGCCTGGGACAAAGAAAAAGAACCCAACCAGTGGAACAGGCTGAATCAACTGATAGCAGCGCGCAATCCATTGAAAATTGGGCTCAATTTTTCAAAAGACCATAACATCGCTGACGGTTTAGACAAAACAGATTACGAAGAGTTGATGAAGAACCTTCCCAAAAAATTCCATTCACGGGTAGTTTCAGCCGAACAATTGGCCGTTGGTTGGATAGAGACCCGCACCGAGCGGGAAATGGTCATTTACGAACAACTGGTCAATATTACCCATACTATTATTGCAGAGGCATTTTCTGAAAAGGTAATAACCCCGGGCATCACCACCACTACCGAAGTAGAATGGTGGATGCGCCAGAAAGTGACCGATCTAGGGTTGGAAACCTGGTTTCATCCCACAGTTGATGTACAACGGTCAAGTGAAGCAATTGTAAGTCATTTGTATTCCTTTTCTGACCGCCCAGATGATATGGTCATACAGCCGGGAGACTTGTTGCACTGCGATTTCGGGATTACCTATTTGCGATTGAACACCGATTGTCAAGAATTGGCCTATGTACTCAAACCCAATGAGACCACTGTACCAAAATTTTTAAAAGAAGCACTGAAGGAAGGAAATCAGGTGCAGGATTTTTTGACGACCAATATGGTTCAGGGAAAAACAGGCAATGAAATACTTGCAAAGTCTTTACAAGATGCCAAAGCAGCCGGTTTGCGCCCCGCGATATATACACATCCCCTTGGTCTGTACGGGCATTCTGCAGGCACCACGATTGGCATGTGGGATGCACAGGGGGGTGTTATGAAAGATGATGGTGAAAACTATCCCCTAAACCCGAATACGGTCTACGCCATAGAGCTGAATACCACAGTCCACATTCCTCAATGGAAGCGAGATATTCGCATCATGTTGGAAGAAGCAGGATTTTTTGGGGCACAAGGGTTCCGTTATGTGAACGGTCGACAAACAGATTTTCTCTTGGTACCAAGACAACGACCCCATGTAGCGGAATAAACAGTTGATTTCCCAATCGTTACAATCCATTCTCGTCATAATTTCTTATCTTAAAGGGGGTTAAATAAAATTGCGATGAAAAACCTTCTCCGTCTGTACCTGCGAAGTTCAGGGACCAAAAATATTTTTGATAGGAAAAACACTTAAAATTGGGCAAGGTTTTTGAAGCAGAAAAAAGAAAAAGATATATTATGGGAACACGTATCATTACTCTATTCACCGGTCTTTTGAGCTTGGCCATTTTTGCCCAGGAACAGCGAACGGTTTCTGGAAAGATAAGCGACGGGAACAACAGGCCCGTTGAAAATGTCAACATATCTGTAGTTGGCAGAGCGACAACCACGGTTTCCGATGCCGATGGAAAGTACCAGATTACGGTAGCGACCGGTGAGATGCTTCAATACTCCTATGTGGGGATGAAGACCATTCAGATCCAGGTGGAAGATGTGACGCGCATCTTGAACCCGGTCATGGTTCCAGATATCAACGAACTCAAAGGGGTAGTGCTAAAAGGCAACACACGGCGTTCACAAAAAGACCTGGAACGGGACTATTGGAAAGACGAAAAGATCATCAAGACTTTTTTTGGATATGTAGATGCCGATACCAGTCCTGGCAGGGTACGACTTTTGGGGAAAAACCAGATCAACCCGGCCGCAATCTGTATTCTTGACTTGTTGCGGAATAGGTTTGCGGGAATTTTGGTTGTTGGTGATTGTCAAATAGGGGGCAATGTATATATGAGAAGGACGATTTTTAGTTCTGTCAACAATCGTCTCCCCATGATTTTTGATATCGATGGCCAGATTTTTTCAAATGGATCTGCTATCTCTCGGCCATCTCCGATAAATAGATTTCAATCTGCTACTTTGGGCGGTAGGTTGGCGGCTTCAAGTGCCCCGGTATGGATCGATGTCAACAACATCAAGAGAATTGCCATATTGGATGGTCTGGCCAACACAGTAAAATATGGAAGTTTCGGCAATGGCGGAGTTGTGGTCATCAATACATTTTCAGGAAATTACAATGCAGAAAAGTTCGTCGATCGGGCCCGGTTGCGGAACAACTATGTTGATGAAAAAGAGGTGGTCACCAAAGCGCAGATGGCCAACAACGTCCCCACCTATTTGAAAGCGCTTCGGGCCGCCGGCTCTTTGGAAGCGGCAAAAGCCATTTACACAACGTATAAAATGAGATATGCAAGTTCACCATATTTTGCTTTGGATACCTATAACTATTTTTACGACCAATGGAGTGCCAGTGCATACGCCGATGCCATTATCGATGATAATTACGACCTTTTTATGGACAATGCGGTACTCTTAAAGGCATTGGCCTACTGTTACGAATCGCAGGGACGATATGAAAAGGCGAACACGGTCTTTAAGGATGTGTTCATCCTTCGGCCGAATTACGCCCAATCCTATATGGACATGGCCAATAGCTTCCGTAGCACCGGGAACGTACGGCAAGCGGCGTCTCTGTACGCACGTTACAATTACCTGTTGCAAGAAGGTTTTATGCGGCCCGATACAATCGGTTTTTCCCCAATCATCAATCGCGAGTACAACAACCTGTTGATGCTCAACAAGGAAGCTGTGGTCAGTGCCAAAAGGGTAAAAAAACTATATGTTGCCGAAGAGGATTTCAAGGGTACCCGTCTGGTATTTGAGTGGAACGATAGTGAGGCCGAGTTTGACCTGCAGTTTGTGACCCCCGGTAACCAATACTATAAATGGAAGCACAGTCTGGCAGAAAATGAGGAGACCATCTTGCGGGAGAAACAAAAAGGCTACGCCTGTACCGAGTATTTGATAGATGATTCGCTGCCCGGTACCTGGAAGGTCAATATGAAATATCTGGGCAACAAAAGCCTGACCCCGACCTACATGAAGGCGACCATCTACCATAACTTTGGGACCAGGGCGCAGCGAAAGGAGGTCAAGGTGTTCAAACTGACCGTAAAGAATGTCAACCACGAACTGTTTGCTGTTGAAAAGAACACGGCCGTTGTCTCGCGGTAAGCTTGCACTGGTTTTCCTTTCGTTATTTTTATTGTATGGATGTGGATTGGCCCGTGCACAACTCAGTATTTCAGGAAAAGTAAGCGATACAGAGACGGGTATACCCGTTCCCTATGTCAACATTGGTGTCATCGATGCCGGGGTGGGCACTGTTAGCAATGAAAAGGAGCTTTTCGAATTGTCGGTCAGGTCTGAAAGTGTTGGAGAAAATGCCATTGTTCTATTTTCTTCCTTGGGCTATGAAGACAAAAACATTCCATTGCACACCCTTTTGGTCAATTCCTCGGGCAGCAATTATGTTGAAGTAGCTCTTGATCCTAAAATCCATGAACTCCCTGAGGTCATCGTTTCCAATAAGGGTGACCGTTTTATAGATGATGGTGTCGGTTATCGAAACTACGGCGATAAGGTCTATGGGTATTGGAAAGATCAAATTGCCCTTGGAGGAGAACTGGCCACTAAGATTATTATTAAAAAAGGGCTGCGGAAGCTTAAACGATTTGATTTTGAAGTTTGGGCCAATCCATCGGATAGCTTACTACTTCGGGTCAATTTTTATAAAGACGATGGCGGCAACGGAAAACCGGGCACAAATCTCAATACATCAGGTAAGAACATTTTATGCATGATACAAAAGGAAAGCAAGCTTGTAAGCGTTGCCTTAGATCCCTTTGATATTTTTGTGTACGATGACTTCATGGTCTCTTTAGAATTGCTCAAGGTATACGGTGACGAAATGCCCGGTTTTGTGTTGGCTGCTTCATTGGACCGGTATGGTTCGTACCGCAGGTATGCCAGCCAAGATAAATGGGAACGAATTGGGGATACCAATATGGCCTATTATCTGCACACCTCTTTGTTCGTTGACGAAAAAGTAGCGCAACGTTATGACAAGAAGCAACGAAAGAAAAGGAAGAACACACGTGTCTTGTCAGGGTTTGTGATCTGTGATGGACAGATGCTATCTAATGTAACGGTAACCAACAGCAGGACCAAAGAAAGGGTCAGATCAGACACACGAGGCAGATATGCCATAGCGGCCAAAAAGAATGACCTACTGCAGTTTTCAGGTGACAGATTACAAACGGTGAATAGACGTGTCGGTAAAAAAAGAATACTTAATGTCGTAATGGCCAAGAAGGGCACCGATTAAATTTAAACTTGTAGTACACCCATATTGAACGGTTTTTCGATAGGGGCATTGTTTGCGGCCTCAATACCCATTGAAATCCATTTTCGGGTGGCTAGGGGATCGATAATGGCATCGGTCCACAAGCGCGCTGCAGCATAGTAGGGCGATATCTGTTGGTCGTACCGCTGTTTGATTTTGGTAAAGAGTTCCTCTTCTTTTTTAAGATTTATGGATTCCCCTTTTTGTTCTAGAGAAGCCTTTTCAATCTGTAACAGCACCTTGGCCGCCGAATTACCGCTCATTACGGCCAATTCAGCACTGGGCCAAGCGACAATGAGCCTTGGGTCATAGGCTTTTCCGCACATGGCATAATTGCCCGCTCCGTAACTGTTTCCAATGATTACCGTAAACTTGGGGACTACGGAATTGCTGACGGCATTCACCATTTTCGCACCGTCTTTGATGATACCACCATGCTCACTTTTGCTTCCTACCATAAAACCGGTCACATCTTGCAAAAAAAGTAAGGGTATCCGTTTTTGGTTGCAGTTGGCGATGAACCGGGTAGCCTTATCTGCAGCATCGGAATAGATGACACCTCCAAATCGCATTTCCCCCTTTTTGGTCTTGACCACTTTACGTTGGTTGGCTACGATTCCCACAGACCACCCATCGATACGCGCATATCCAGTCAAGATTGTCTTGCCGTATCCCTCCTTGTACTGCTCAAAAACCGAACCATCGACCAGACGTTTGATAATTTCGAGCATATCGTACTGATCGGTACGCGAATGGGGCAAAATACCATAAATATCCTCTGGATTCTCCATGGGTTTTTTTGAATCGATGCGGTTAAAGCCAGCTTCCTGAAATGCTCCTATTTTTGACACGATTTTTTTTATGGTATCCAACGCATCTTTGTCGTCTTTGGCCTTATAGTCGGTGACGCCGCTGATTTCACAATGGGTTGTTGCCCCGCCTAGGGTCTCGTTGTCAATACTTTCGCCAATTGCTGCTTTGACCAAATAACTGCCCGCTAAAAAGATACTTCCAGTTTTATCGACGATCAAGGCCTCATCGCTCATAATGGGAAGATAGGCCCCACCTGCAACGCAGCTACCCATTACTGCTGAAATTTGGGTAATGCCCCTACCGCTCATGATGGCGTTGTTTCTAAAAATGCGTCCAAAATGCTCTTTATCAGGGAATATTTCATCTTGCATGGGCAAATACACCCCGGCACTATCGACCAAATAAATAATGGGAAGTCGGTTTTCAATGGCAATTTCCTGGGCCCGCAGGTTTTTTTTACCAGTAATTGGAAACCATGCGCCGGCTTTTACCGTGGCATCATTGGCCACCACAACACATTGTTTGCCCTGTACATAGCCTATGGTGACGACAACCCCACCAGAGGGGCAACCACCGTGCTCGGCATACATTCCTTCACCCGCCAACGCACCAATCTCTATATGGTTCGTTTTGGGATCCAAAAGATAGGCGATACGCTCCCGGGCGGTCATCTTACCCTTTGAATGTTGCTTTTCAATTCGTTTTTTTCCACCGCCAAGCTTTATTTTGGCAAGTTTTCTTCGTAGTTCAGCCAGTTGTAACTTGTTTTTATCTTCGTTTTTATTGAAGTTGAGGTCCATACCCGTTTCTTTTCTTCCTTTCGGTTAAATATACTACGACAAACTTTAACCAGAGTAGTGAGTTTCTAGCATTTTTTACGATATTTGATTTACCACTTAATCGATACTATGGGAATGAACAAGAATACCGTATTGGCATGGGCGACATTTATCATGATTGTTGTTGGTTTCGGAATGATTGCCCTTGGGGCCTTTAAGTATGATGAAGTCGCTGGCTATGGATTCGGAGCTGTTGGGGTCGGTTTTTTTGCTGTAGCTTGGGTATTCAACGCTTTAAAGGGTAGGGTTTAGGTGCTACAATCACTTCTCGGTGATACGACAACTTTCTAATACAGTACACATGTCAGAAGATAAAAAGGTCATTTTTTCAATGGCTGGGGTTACCAAAACATTCAAAACGGCAAATACTCCGGTACTTAAAAATATCTACCTCAGCTTTTTTTATGGGGCAAAGATTGGGATATTGGGCCTTAATGGATCAGGAAAATCAACCTTGCTCAAGATTATTGCCGGTGTAGACAAAAACTATCAGGGAGATGTGGTTTTTTCACCAGGATATTCTGTGGGGTATTTGGAACAGGAACCACAGCTTGACCCCGATAAGACAGTACTTGATGTTGTCAAAGAAGGGGTCGCTGAAACAGTCGCGGTACTGGAAGAGTACCACAAGATAAATGATATGTTCGGTCTGCCAGAAGTGTATGAAGATGCAGAAAAGATGCAAAAACTTATGGACAAGCAGGCTGCACTTCAAGACAAGATCGATGCTTCCAATGCTTGGGAACTGGATACGAAGTTGGAAATTGCCATGGACGCCCTGCGAACCCCAGATCCAGAAAAGAAAATCGAGGTGTTGTCTGGGGGAGAGAAAAGACGTGTGGCCCTTTGCAGGCTATTGCTACAAGAGCCTGATGTCTTGTTATTGGATGAGCCCACAAACCATTTAGATGCAGAATCGGTACATTGGTTAGAACATCATTTGGCACAATACAGTGGTACGGTCATCGCGGTGACCCACGACCGTTATTTTTTGGATAATGTCGCAGGCTGGATCTTGGAATTGGACAGGGGAGAGGGGATTCCCTGGAAAGGAAATTATTCGAGCTGGCTCGACCAAAAGGCCAAGCGTTTGGCACAAGAGAGCAAACAGGCTTCAAAAAGACAAAAGACATTGGAGCGTGAATTGGAATGGGTCAGGCAAGGAGCAAAGGGCAGGCAGGCCAAACAAAAGGCAAGGCTCAAAAATTACGATAAGCTTTTAAGCCAGGATCAGAAGCAACTTGAAGAAAAATTGGAAATCTATATTCCCAATGGTCCGCGACTGGGTACCAATGTCATTGAGGCCAAGGGCGTAAGTAAAGCTTACGGAGACAAACTACTGTATGAAAATTTAAGCTTCAACTTGCCACAAGCGGGCATCGTTGGTATTATTGGCCCCAATGGGGCGGGTAAGACCACCATATTTCGAATGGTCATGGGCGAAGAGTCACCAGACAAGGGTGAATTTGTTGTAGGCGATACAGCAAAATTGGCCTATGTGGATCAAAGCCATTCAAATATTGATCCTGAAAAGACCATTTGGGAAAATTTTAGCGATGGCCAAGAGTTGGTCATGATGGGAGGCAAGCAGGTGAATTCACGCGCTTATCTGAGCAGGTTTAATTTTTCGGGAAGTGAGCAAAATAAAAAGGTAAATATGCTTTCTGGGGGCGAGCGGAACCGGCTTCATTTGGCCATGACCTTAAAAGAGGAGGGAAATGTACTGTTGCTTGACGAGCCCACCAACGATTTGGATGTCAATACACTTCGTGCTTTGGAAGAAGGGTTGGAAAATTTTGCCGGCTGTGCGGTCATCATATCGCACGATCGTTGGTTTTTAGACCGTATCTGTACTCACATACTGGCTTTTGAAGGCGATTCCCAGATTTATTCCTTTGAAGGTTCTTTTTCTGATTATGAAGAAAATAGAAAGAAAAGATTGGGGGCAGATGTCATGCCCAAACGCATCAAATACAAAAAGCTGTTACGCTAGCCTAGCGTAACAAAGCCCTGATGAACCAGGGCTTTTCCTTTAACTATGTGGGCCTTATTGTTTGAGAGGTTGTTGTACCGTCTCTTCGATTTGTGATTGAATTTTTTCCTTATCCCCAACAACGATAAGGGTCATCTGTTCTGGGCGTATATACTTTTGTGTCATCTCTTGTACTTTTTCAGGGGTTACGCCATGCATGTTCTGCACCTTGTTGATCAAAAATGATTCATCTAAGTCGTGTACATCAAGAAAGACCAATTGTCTGATGATTCCATTAGGGGTTGAATTTTGAAGAACATAAATTCCGGATTCATAATTGATGATACCATCGAGCTCTTCTTGTGATGGGGGTTCGGTCTGTAACCGCTCAATTTCGTTTTTGATCTCTTGTAGTGATGCACCGGTCTGTTCGGTGGTCACATCGGCTGCTTCATACCAAATACCGGTCTTATATTTAGTGTCAAGCGTGCTGTAGGGGGAGTAGGTATATCCTTTGTCTTCCCTTATGTTGCTGGTAATTCGTGAAGCAAAAGATCCTCCCAGGATAGAGTTTGTGACATCCAAGGCAATAAAATCGGGGTTTGATGGATCCGCAGCAGGTATGCCATAGTAGATGGTAGATTGGGGAGCTCCAGGGCGATCAATGATCTTTACCGTATTTGCAGTAACAGCCTCGGCCACTTGATAGCTTGCCTCAGTGCCTTCCTTCCAGTCTGAAAGGTGCATCTTTACAGCTGCTTTGACCGCAGTTTTATCAAAGTTGCCAGCAATGTAGACCGTAGTTCGTCTTGCTCCAATATTTTTATCATAAAACGCTTTGATACTATCAACATTGAACGCGTCTACCTGTTCATCGGTAGGGTATACCCGGCCATAGGGATGGTTAGGATATATGGTAGCATAAAAATCGCGATATGCTTGGTTTTGGGGTGTAGAAAGGTCTACGGACAGCCTGCGTTTCATATCGTTTTTTAAACGTTCCAGTTCCTCCTCGGGCCATTTTGGATTTTTTAGTACATCGGCCATCAGCGCAATGGCATTAGGGGCAAACTCATACAGTACGGCACTGCTGATAGCGGTGGTATGCAAGCGTACGCTTATATTGAGATTACCGCCCATTCCGGCAATTTCGTCAGCAATCTCTTTGGAGGTTCTGTTGACACTGCCTTCTTCCATAAGGTCAACCATCATATCAGCGAGCCAAACTTCATCTTCGTTTTCATCGATATTGCCAGTTTTGATATTGAAACGGATGCTTGCCTTTGGAATGGAACCATAAGGAATCATCACTAATGTCAGTCCGTTGTCAAATTCGACCACCTCTTTCGCAGGCAGGGTAAAGTTTTTGGGTTCCCCGCCTTTTGGTGGCATTTCCTTTTCTTGCCCAATGCCCATGGTGAGGGTAAATAGACAGACAAATAGGTATATCAGATACTTTTTCATGAATTTAGTCTTTTTGTGCTTTCTCATTTTTGGCGAGCAAGGGGTTTACGGTCAAGATACTCCTATTCGTATTTCTGAGGTATTCGTCTATGGTACTGGAGACAATCTCAGGTGTAATTTTCTTGAACTCTTCCTCGATACGATTTATCCGTAAAGGATCATCATCAAAAAGTGCAAAGCTGCACAATAGATCTGCCCTTCCCAAGCCAAAGAACCCCCCAATATCTTCATAGAGTTCTGATCGTATCTTCACTAGGGCTTTATCGATCATTTCTTGATCGACACTATCTTTCAGTGATACCATGACATCATCAACTGCGCTTAAGATATCTTCTTTTGCAGTTTCTTGGTCATAGGTAAAATCATACATCCACAGCATGGGACCTTTGTAATTGAACATATTGCCCAAATAATTGATACCCCCGTTGACATCTGAAGAAAACCCTTTTTCATTTTCGAGCTTTTGTACCAAAAGCCCATTGTCGCCCTGTACCAAAATTTGGTCCAACAAGCCCATGGCATAATATTCTGGAGTGTTGCGCTCAGGCATTTGGTAGGCAATGGCAATGGCAGGTTTGTTGGCCAAGGGATCGTCTTTAATGGAATCTTTTTCGACTTCTTGCCTCGGCTCTGAAATGTCAGGCAATGGAGGGATCTCTCCAGGGGGGATATTTCCAAAATATTTTTCGACCCACGCCTTGGTCTCTTCTAATTCGAAATCACCGACAACCGATAATGCCGCGTTGTTGGGGGAATAGTAGGTGTCAAAAAAACTGGCGACATCATCAAGATTGGCGGCATCCAAATCTTTAAGGTCACCATAGAAATTATGGGCATTGTACCAATTCGTGTTGGCAAATTGTGGCATGTCAAGCCATGGAAAACCGCCATACGGTCGGTTCAGCACATTGACTTTGACCTCATTTTTCACTACACCCTGTTGGTTGGTCAGGTTTTCTTGGGTAATGTCCAATCCACGCATCCTATCCGCCTCTGCCCAAAGCATGGTCTCTAGTTTATGGGAGGGAACAACTTCAAAATAATTGGTAAAATCAAAGCGGGTTGAGCCATTGAGTATCCCTCCATTTTGTTGCACCAATTTGATAAATTCCATTTTACCGAGATTGTTTGATCCTTGAAACATCATGTGTTCAAATAAATGGGCAAACCCGGTCCTGTCTTTTGGCTCGATTCGAAATCCGATATTGTAATACACGGCAACGATGGCAGTAGGTGAGGTCTTGTCTTGGGAAAGGATCACTTTAAGACCGTTGTCCAATTTATAATATTCGACGGGAACCTTAAATTCTGAAGCAATGGCTTTCGTTTCCTCTTTCTTTTTACAACTACCCAAAAGCAGTATTCCCATAAAAAGAAAGGCGGTGAGTTTTTGTTTCATTTTTGATTGTTTTGATTCGTGAATACCAACGAAGAGTACTCTATTGAGAATAAGACTTGTTTTTTGATGAAATGTTACGCATCAATAGGCCGCATTGGGGTACCAATCCAATTGTACCACTTCGATGTCAGGATTTTTACTTGTCACCAATGTCTTGAACCTGGTTACGTCACTTATTCCATGTTTTCCGCGATAATGGTACGGATATACTTGTTTTGGCTGAAACGCTAGTACGGCATCGGCAGCATTTTCGACAGGCATGGTGTACGGTAGGTTCATACAGATAAAGGCCATGTCAATGTGCTTAAGGGTACGCATTTCTGGAATGTCTTCAGTGTCTCCAGAAAAATAAACGCTCTTTTCCCCGAAATGGAGTACATACCCATTACCCCTACCTTTCTCATGGAATTTTAAGGCTTCTGGCCGAAGGTTGTACATGGGTATCGCTTCTACGGTGATGCCAAAGCGTTCTTTGGAATCACCATTGTACAGTACATCGATCTGTGGTGTAAAAGCTGTTGGCATTTTATCTGCTACCGCTTGTGGCACCATGATTTTAGCTTTTGAGGTATTCAGTTCTTGGAGGGTCTGTAAACTGAAATGATCCCCGTGAATATCGGTTATCAATATCAGATCAGGGGGGTGGTAAGCCTCAAACATTTTTTTGCCGCCTACGGGATCAATATATATCGTGATTGAGTTCCATACTAGAATGGCAGTGGCATGTTGAATTGGAATGACCTCAATATGGTGTTGTGGCCCCGGTTCGGTCAAGACACTATCTTTTTGGGCACTTGCCTGCACAACTATGACAAAAAGCAGCACAATACCTAATGTGATACGGAGCGGTTTTTTCATTTTATATAATCATTGGCTACCTTTAAAGGTATGATTTCATGAGTACAACCTTATTTTTTTAACATTATTTCTTCCAAGAAAATCCAAAACCATATCTCGAGCGTATATAACCAATAACAATCTGTAAAATATTTAAAATAAAAGGATTATTAATTTTTGAGTTATGACTGAAACGAAGAGTAACAACGGGTTAAAGGTGATAGCAGGTTTATTGGGTGTTGTTTTGTTAGGAACCATCATCTACACAGTTAGTCTCTATCAAGACAAAAAGAAGACGACCAATGCCTTAAAGCAAGAAAAAGAATTGGTGGTCGAAGATTTGAACAGCCTCAAATCTGAGTACGACAAAGCTATTCTAGAAAGTAACGCGACCAATGAAGAATTGGTGGCCGCTAGGGATAATATTGCAAAATACATCGATTCGGTACAGAGTATGAAAGCCGATATCGCCACATTGTCTAGATATCGAAGGCAGGTAAGTGTTCTTAAGGCCGAGCGCGAAAAGCTGATGAAGCAAGTAGATTCGTTGACGCAATCGAATACATTATTGGCAATGCAGCGCGACAGCACATTTGTTGAGCTTGAAAAGCAAACCGTGTTCAATGACTCTTTGGTTGTTCAGAACACACAATTGGCCGATGCGGTTGAGCGTGGTTCTGCATTGAACCTTTCGAAGTTCACCGTAGATGCTGTTAGGGAAAGAAACAGTGGTAAATTGGTCTCTACTTCTAGGGCCAAGGCAACCGATAAATTTAAGATTTGTTTTACTATTGCCGACAATGTTATTGCTGAAGCAGGTGACCGGGAGTTTTTCTTGGAAGTATTGGATCCCCAAGGTAATGTTCTGGGCGATAGTTTTTCAGAATCAAGTGATGAAGGCGCTTCGATTACCTATAGCAAGGGCACTACCTTTTACTATGAAAACAGTGCTTTGGACGTATGTGACTACATCAACAAACCAACCGGTGAGTTTCAAAAAGGAAATTACATGGTCAATGTCTATGATGACAAACTGAAGTTATTGGGAACTTCAAAGTTCGTTTTAAAATAAACAAACACTATCCACCCACCTATTACACAAAAATGGCGTCTCGTTCGAGACGCCATTTTTATTTTTCAGCTTTTTTTGGTGAGCTATTTCAAAGCGCCTATCATATCTTCAGGCCTGACCCATTTGTCGTATTCTTCTTCGGTAACATAACCGAGGTTGATGGCTTCTTCTTTTAGCGTCGTCCCATTTTTATGGGCCGTGTTTGCTATTTCTGCTGCCTTGTAATAACCGATTTTGGTATTTAGGGCAGTAACCAACATCAGTGAATTGTTTACCAATTGATTGATGACCTTATGGTTTGGTTCGATACCAACGGCACAATTGGTATCAAAGCTTTTACAGGCATCACCCAGCAACTGGGCAGATTGCAATATATTGGCTGCCATAACTGGTTTGAAGACGTTTAACTCATAATGGCCTTGGGTACCGGCAATGCCAATGGCCACATCATTGCCCATAACTTGAGCACATACCATGGTCAGGGCCTCGCATTGTGTTGGATTCACTTTACCTGGCATGATTGAACTACCGGGCTCATTGGCCGGAATTAGTATTTCACCGATTCCAGATCGTGGACCAGAAGCCATCATGCGTATGTCATTGGCTATCTTATTGAGCGAAACCGCCAATTGTTTCAGCGCACCATGGCTTTCAACAATGGCGTCGTGCGCGGCCAAGGCCTCAAATTTATTTTCAGCGGTTTTGAAGGGCATCCCCGTAAATTCTGCAATGTGCTTGGCAACCAATACATCATAGCCTTGAGGGGTATTGAGACCAGTGCCCACAGCTGTTCCACCCAGGGCCAATTCTCCCAAGTGTGACAAGGTGGCCCTAAGTGCTTTAAGGCCATGGTCGAGCTGTGACACATATCCAGAGAATTCTTGCCCCAGTGTAAGGGGAGTGGCATCCATAAGATGGGTGCGTCCGATCTTAACGATACCATTGAACTGCTTGGATTTATTTTCAAGCGTATTTCTTAACTGTTCCACACCGGGTATCGTTACTTCCACGATTTTTTTATATGCAGCAATGTGCATACCAGTAGGAAAAGTGTCATTGGATGATTGCGACTTGTTGACATCATCATTGGGCTGAACGGTCTTTTCACCCTCGCCGATTTTTTTACCGGCAATTTCATGTGCCCTATTGGCAATGACCTCATTGACATTCATATTACTTTGTGTACCCGACCCAGTTTGCCATATCACCAATGGAAATTGCCTGTCGTGTTTTTTGTCTAAAATTTCGTCACATACGGTTGCTATCAAGTCCCTTTTTTCAAGGGATAGCACACCAAGCTCATGGTTTGTATAGGCGGCGGCCTTCTTCAAATAGGCAAATCCATAAACAACATCAAGCGGCATTGAACCCGTTGGACCTATTTTAAAGTTATTCCGTGAGCGTTCGGTCTGTGCACCCCAATATTTATCAGCTGGCACTTTTACCTCGCCCATGGTATCTTTTTCAATTCTGTAATCCATAGTAGCTCATATTTCTGCCACAAATTTAAGGGTTATACACGGGATCCATTCTCGATTTTTAGACGTTTTCTGAATTTTTTACCAGGATTTTGCAATTGTAGTCATTTTGAAAGTATCTTTGTACAGTAACAATTACTTTCTCATGGTAGAATTTGATCAATATCTGGGTTTCCTAGCGTTTCTGACTATATTGACCATTGGGTTTTGGTTAATGATTTTTTTATTGGTATTCGTTGTTCCCTATTGGTTGACCGGCAATCTAGTGGAGATGTGGAAAGAAAAACGGGAAGCTAAAAGGGCAGCTAGATTGCAAGAGTAGCATAGCCTTCCCCTTTTGTGTCAAGATTTGTTGCAAAAGAGGTAAAGTCAAGCCTCGCAATGTAAGTACCACCAAGAACAAAAGGTAACTGATTGCTATGATTTCTTCTTCTTCTTTTTCTTCTTTTTAAAACCCTTTTCCTGGAGTTCTAGAAAGGCATTGTACTTTTCTTCAGGAAGACCCGCTTTCAACTCTTCGTTCTGTAGTTCGTTCAGTTTCTCATATTCTTCCTTCATTTTTTTTGGCTCTAGCTGTAGAATTTGCAATTCTATTCTTTTTTGCACATACTTCTCAAATGTTGACCGCATCACTGCCTCTTCAAAGGCATTCAGCTCAAGTGCCTCAACAATTTTTGGCATTTGTTCATCGACGTATTCCTCGGCCGTTTTGGATTCTGGTTCTGGCGGAGGGGTCTGGGCTTGGGGAATTGCGCTTCGTCCCTGCCTGCCATAGCCGTTGCCATATCCGAATTGTGCCTGTGCAAATTCAGAAACCGTTACGAAAAGGATCAATGTGCCATATGAGAGGAATCTTTTCATTTTCTATTCGATTTTCAAGAATAATTTACGTTTGGTACCGATCATCGGGGTGGCCCTTTTGCTGAACAACAAATGTAATGAAACAATTATTATGCCTCTTTTTGTCCCATCATCATTAAGTATGATTTTAAGAACACATCAATTTCACCATCCATGACGGCGTCGACGTTACCCGTTTCCTCGGCCGTTCGTACATCTTTTACCAATTTATAGGGATGCATGACGTAATTTCGTATTTGTGACCCCCATTCGATCTTCATTTTTGAGGATTCAATTTCTTGGCGGGCCTCCTGTTTTTTTCGCAGCTCAATTTCATACAACTGTGATTTCAACATTTTTAAGGCTGTGGCCCTGTTATCGTGCTGTGATCTGGAGTCAGAACACGAAATTTGTATCCCGGTCGGCTTGTGTACAAGCTGCACCTTGGTTTCTACTTTGTTCACATTTTGTCCACCTGCACCACTTGAACGGGCAGTGGTAATCTCAATATCTGCAGGATTTACTTCAATTTCTATGGAATCATCAACCAACGGATATACATAAACTGATGCAAATGAGGTGTGGCGTTTCGCATTGCTATCAAAAGGCGATATACGTACCAGACGATGTACCCCGTTTTCTCCTTTCAGCCACCCAAAGGCAAAATCGCCTTCGATTTGCAGAGTAACTGTCTTGATGCCTGCGACATCACCTTCTTGATAATTCAACTCTTTGACGGTATAGTTATTTTTTTCACTCCACATCAAATACATGCGCATGAGCATTGCGGCCCAGTCACAACTTTCTGTTCCTCCAGCACCGGCAGTGATCTGGAGCACTGCGGTCAGTTCATCCCCTTCATCAGAAAGCATGTTTTTAAATTCTAGCTTCTCAAGGGCATCGACCGCTTTGGCATATTGGTTTTCAACATCGTTTTGACTGGCTTCACCTTCTTGCAAGAATTCAAGTAAAACCTCCAAATCAGTTACTAGGGTCTTGGCCGTATCAAAGTCATCAACCCACTTTTTTTTTGATTTGATGGATTTCATCTGTTGCTGTGCCTCTTGGGGATTGTCCCAAAACCCGGGAACCAGGGTTTTTTCCTCTTCATTCTCTATTTCTATGAGCTTGGCATCAATGTCAAAGATACCTCCTTAACGCACCAAGGCGCTCAATAAGACCCTTCTGTTGATCTGTGGTCACCATCACTGAATTTTTATGCTAAAATACATTGTCTGTTCGAGAAAATCTATTGTTGAGACATTCTAAACTCAACAGAATGCGAAGTTGTATTCCTACCAGTGGTGTAGACCACTCCCTTTAAAGGGGAACAATCAGCATAATCGATTCCATGGCATACCTTGATATGGTTGTCAGCCACCAAAATATCATTGGTGGGGTCAAAACCGATCCATCCCCCATTCGGCACATAGGCCTCTGCCCAGGCATGCATCTGCGAATCACCAAAATATCCATTTCCTTGGTGTAGGTAACCAGAGACATAGCGAGCGGGAATGTCGTAATGACGCGCAATGGCCACAAAAAGGTGTGTAAAGTCTTGGCATACCCCATGCCGTTTTTCAATAATATCCTGTAATGGGGTATCTATGTTGGTCACCCCGACTTTAAAATACAGGTGAATGTAAACCCAATGGTTCAATTCTTGCAGGTTTTCAAAAATGGATCTACTTCGATCAAAAATGAAAATCGAGACAAATGGTTCAGGCAGGTATGTATATTTTGTTTTTCTCAGATAGATTTCGTTTTGGGCCTTAAACCCCAAGTCTTCCAACTCTTGGTAATCTAGTGCGATATCGTTGTTCAATACGAAATCAAAGGGGTTGATCGCTTTTTTGAGTACCAGAAAAGATACTTCGAAATCTGCACGCTTGAAATTATCCTTGGTTTGTACTTGCAATGAATTGAATCTTAGTCCATTGAGTGACATATGTTGCTTGATGGCCAAATTTGATTCCATTTTCCAACGAACCAACTGTTGGGTTGTATTGGTCTCAGGAAGTATCATAAACTGCCATAATGCCCCTTTGGCCAGAGTATCATATGTATTGTGGGCAGTGTAGACGATGGTATATGCTGAGGCCATAAAAAAAGAAGAACAACGCGCTAATTATAAGCAATACATTAATAGTTGAAAAATTCCACTTCCATTTTCTTTGAAACCTGAAATAACTGCCCTAAAATATAATCGATAAAGAACTTGACGTCTTTTTCAATGTCTTCTACATTCATAAACTCAATTTCAGATCTTAGCTTTCCCGCTAAAAAAGCCGTGGAGTTCTTTTTTGGATTTTTATCCAAATCCAAGGTATGAAGATGGCGGCAAACCTGATTTAGACTGTTCATCACCGATCGTGGACAGTTACCGTTTAGCACCAAAAACTCCAAGGTTGATAAAATGTTTGGGGATTTACGGTAGAAGCGTCGCATCATATCGTATGACTCTGCACATTTTAAAAGGGTAGACCATTCAAAACTGTTTCCCATTTTATTTCCATAACTGTGTTGGGCCGAAAGGGCATCATGGTACTTGGCATTTATAATCCGGATGATCTGGGTGGCCCGCTCAATATTTAGCCCCAGCATTATTATTGAATACACCTCATCATGCAGCAATGTGCCCCGCAATTTACCCCTAAGTATGGCTGTACGTTCGGTAATGTTGATGGTGTAGTCATAAAGCCCTTGTCTCACAAAATAATCTTGGTCGTAATTGAGCACAAAATGATAGAACTTGTTGATTGCTTCATAAAGTTCTGTCGAAATGAGATCCCTTGCACTATTGGCATTTTCGCGGGCGACCCTAATATTATTGCTTATGGAGTAATCCTTGTCTAGATTGAGCCCAATATTGAACAGTACATTTTTCTCATCCAGTACTTTTTTGGAATCATTCTCAGGTTCCCCTATCATGAACAAAAAGGAGCGCAGTACAAATTGACGGGATTGTGACAACTCGTTTGGTGCATCTAAAGAAGAGAAATAGTTGACATGGAGGTACCTCGCAATATGCTCAGAACGTTCAATATATCGACCCATCCAAAAAAGGTTGTTGGCTACCCTAGCTAGCATACTATTCGTCTTTTTTTAGTACCCAAGTATCTTTTGAGCCCCCGCCTTGTGATGAATTGACCACTAGATTACCTTCTTTGAGAGCTACCCGTGTCAGCCCCCCCTTGAGTACAAATTCTTGGTCCTTTCCTAAAAGCGTAAATGTGCGGAGGTCGATATGACGCTGTTCAAAAGATGCTTTTTCATCAATATAGGTAGGATGTACGGAAAGCGACAATATCGGTTGTGCCACATATTTTCTAGGATTTTGCTCGATTTGTGCCTGTACCTGTTTTATTTGCGATTGGGTCAACTGGTTGCCAATTGAAATGCCATATCCTCCTGCTTCGTCCACTGGTTTGACCACTAACTTGTCCACATTTTCCAATACATATTTCAACTCGTCAGCATTACTGCAACGATATGTGTGTACATTGTTCAATATGGGTTCTTCGCCTAGATAATAGTTGATGATGTCGGGCATATAGGTGTAGACCGCCTTATCGTCGGCAACCCCCGTTCCTGGGGCATTGGCAAGACAGACATTGCCTTTTTGATAGGCCGCAAAGAGCCCGGGAACACCTAAAGTCGAATCTGCCTTAAACTCGAAGGGATCTAAAAAAAGATCATCAATGCGCCTATAGATGACATCCACTCTTTCTGGCCCGTTGATGGTCTTCATGTACACAAAATCGTTTTCAACGAACAGATCTCTTCCTTCAACAAGTTCTACTCCCATGGCTTTTGCCAAATAGGAATGTTCATAATAGGCAGAGTTGAACATGCCAGGCGTAATGACCACACAGTTGGGCATGTCAACACCTTTTGGTTTAACGCTTTCCAAAATTTGAAGAAGGTTTTCTGCATAATCAGTCACCGTGAATGCATTGTAATGGTTAAAAACACCAAAAAGGGCCCTTTTTAAAGCAGTACGGTTACAGATGACATAGCTGACACCCGATGGACAACGGATGTTATCTTCCAAAACATAATAGTTGCCATCTGCATGTTTAATGATATCAGTACCAGAGATATGGTTATAGACGCCACCGGGTGGCTGAACACCCATCATTTGGTGCAGGTAATTTGATGAAGACGAAAGCAGTTCTAAAGGCACTACTTTATCCTTTATGATATGTTTATCATGGTAGATGTCTGTAAGAAAAAGATTCAAGGCCCTGCTTCGTTGAATGGCACCTGATTCAATAATTTTCCACTCTTTGGCATCGATTATCCTTGGGAACAGGTCAAATGGAAAAATCTTCTCTTGGGCCTTTTCATCTTCATAGACCTGAAATGTGATGCCCTGGTTAAAAAAGGAAGCTTTTGCCTTATTGTTTCGATTCACATAATCGTCGATGGAATGCTCACCATAGAGCTTGAAAAGTATTTCATAAATTGATTTTACCTTGCCGTCTTCATGAAAAACCTCGTCAAAAAGTTCAGGCTTACGGTTGTAAGAAGCAAAAAGGGAGTGATTTGGTCCAGTGTTCATCTATAATGAAAATGTAGTTGTTTTTTAAGGAAAAAACAATGCCATATTGCTAAAAATTCACGGTTTAAGTAGCGTTTAGGCAATTCTTGGGCAATTATAATGTCAAATTTTCAGTAATGGCAATTCCGGATTTCCAGTTTTTTGAAGTTTTGCTTTTTGGTTATTTTTAGGGGATAATCAAACACTATGAAAAATTGCATACTTTCTGTTTTCCTTCTAACCCTTGGCTCCCTTTTTTCACAGACATTTGAAAAGACCAAAAACTTTCAAAAATTCAATGGGTTCTTCAATTTTTACTACGATGACCTTTCAGACAAGATCTATCTTCAGGTTGATGCACTTGAAAGGGAATTTCTTTATGTATATTCATTGAGCAGTGGTATTGGTAGCAATGATATCGGGTTGGATCGTGGGCAGTTGGGCAACGAACAAGTGGTCTATTTTAAAAAGGCAGGTACCAAACTTTTACTGGTTCAGCCCAATCTCAGATTTAGGGCGTTGACCGAAAACGAACTGGAACGAAAATCGGTAGAACAGGCCTTTGCCAATTCTGTATTGTTCGGGTTTACGATTGAAGAAGAAGCTAAGGGGAGCTATTTGATCGACATCACCGATTTTTTGATGCAAGATGCCCATGGGGTATCAGCTCGTTTAAAGCGCACTGAACAGGGCACATACCACTTGGACCGATCTAAAAGTGCCTTCGCCTTGGACCGGACCAAGGCATTTCCTAAAAACACAGAATTCGATGTGACCCTGACTTTTAAAGGAGAGGCCAAGGGCACTTACATACGATCGGTAGCTCCAAACCCTGGTCTGGTTACCGTTGCACAGCACCATTCGTTGATTGCGTTGCCCGACGATGGCTATAAAATGCGAAAATTTGACCCCAGATGTGGCTCATATCCCTTTTCATATTATGATTACGCCACTCCTGTGCAAGAACCCATATTAAAACGTTTTGTAACGCGGCATCGTCTTCAAAAGAAAGATCCGGGCGCAACGGTCAGTGAAGCTGTCGAACCTATTGTCTATTACTTGGACAATGGGACCCCTGAACCGGTTCGCTCAGCTCTTTTAGATGGCGGGCGTTGGTGGAACCAAGCTTTTGAAGCCATTGGTTATAAAGATGCCTTTCAGTTAAAGATATTGCCCGATGATGCCGACCCCATGGATGTACGCTACAATGTCATCCAATGGGTACACCGTTCGACCCGTGGTTGGAGCTATGGCAGTAGTATAACCGATCCCCGTACCGGTGAAATCATTAAGGGGCATGTCAGTTTAGGCAGTCTTCGTATCCGTCAAGACTTTATGATAGCGCAAGCTTTGATGAATAGGCCCTTTGCAGAAAGTGATACCAATTATGAACCCATGCTTGAGTTGGCCTTGGCCCGAATACGGCAGCTTTCGGCACATGAAATTGGCCATACACTGGGTTTTGCCCATAATTTTGCGGCGAGTACCAATGGTAGGGCTTCCGTAATGGATTATCCACATCCCCAATTTACGCTAAACGGTTCCCAGATCGATTTTTCAGGAGCCTATGATACTGGAATTGGCGAATGGGACAAAGTTACCGTTGCCTATTCATACACTGATTTTGAGAATGATATGGATGAGACTGTTGCACTTGACAAAATCTTGGCAGGTGCCCATAACCAGGGGCTCCGTTACATCTCTGACCAAGATGCACGACCGATGGGTGGGGCACATGCTTTGGCCCATTTATGGGACAATGGAAAAAGTGCGAGTCAAGAGCTTGACGAGGTACTGCGGCTACGTAGAGTGGCCATTGCCAATTTCTCTATTGACAATATTCGAAAAGGAGATACCAATTCCATGTTGGAAGATGTATTTGTACCGCTCTATTTTTTTCACAGGTACCAAACCGAGGCCGTAGTAAAGCTCATAGGTGGTCTAGATTACAATTACACAACCAAAGGTGACGGGCAACATACCGTCTTGACCCTAGAACGTAAGATACAAGAAGAAGCCCTTCAATCATTTTTACAGACCATTGCACCAGAGACATTGGCGATTCCTGAGGATAAACTGGCTTTGTTTCCACCCCGTAGTATCGGTTATGCGCGTACCCGCGAATCCTTTAAAGGAAAAACAGGGGTTGCCTTTGATCCGTTTGGGGCGGCAGAGACTGCGAGCAAAATGAGCCTGTCCTTACTTTTCCATCCACATCGGGCCAATCGGCTGATCCAACAAAAAGCACTGGATGATGGGCAATTGGGCTTGAAAGAGGTGGTAAACTTGGTGTTGGACCAGACCATAAAAGCCAAAAAGGGGAAAGGATATTTGGGCAATATCCAAAAAATCATAAACTGGCAAGCCATTCAAGAGATGATGTACCTTGCCGGCAACAAAGAAAGCTTTCCCCAAGTTACAGAAACAATCTTGTTCGAAATGATGCGTTTAAAAACCTATTTGTCTGAAAGTCCCGTTGATCCCCATTCCATCATGATAGCCAAAGAGCTTGAGAAATTCATCGGCAACCCAAAAGGATACGCCAAAAAGATAGAAGCCCCTAAAATACCCGATGGATCCCCCATCGGTATGGATTGTTTCAACTGATTTTGATGGAGGTAAATTTAATAAGTGATACGGTGACCCGACCGACGCCAGGAATGCTCGATGCCATGATGCGGGCCAAAGTTGGTGATGACGTTTTCAAGAATGACCCAACGGTCAACTTACTTGAAGAAAAAGTGGCCCATTTTTTCGGAATGGAGGCCGCTTTGTTCTTTCCCAGTGGTACCATGACCAATCAGACTGCGATAAAACTACATACCAACCCAGGGGAGCAACTGATATGCGATACTTATGCACATGTGTATAACTACGAGGGTGGTGGGGTAAGTTTTAACAGTGGTGTCAGCTGTAAATTGATCAACGGCCATCGGGGCATGATGACGGCGAAACAGGTTGGTGCCGCCATCAATCCACCAGACTTTTACCATAGTCCACTGACCTCTTTGGTATGTATTGAGAACACGACCAATAAAGGGGGAGGGGCATGTTGGGATTTTCAAGAACTGGAACGTATAAAACAGCTTTGTGAAACAAATCAACTGAAGTACCATTTAGATGGAGCCAGACTTTGGAATGCCTTGGTCAATAAAAAGGAGTCCCCGAAAAAATATGGTGCACTTTTTGACTCTATCAGTGTGTGCCTCAGCAAGGGATTGGGATGTCCGGTCGGTTCGGTATTGGTCGGTGATCGACGCTTGATAGATAGGGCCATCAGGGTGCGAAAAGTATTGGGTGGTGGAATGCGACAGGCTGGGTTTTTAGCCGCAGCTGGCATCTATGCTTTAGAACATCACATCGACAGACTTTCAGAAGACCATGAAAAGGCAAAAGCAATCGGTGAGGTTCTTCAAAAGTTGGAATTTGTCAAAAAAGTAGAACCTATCGAAACCAATATCATCATCTTCGAAATAGATGAACACCTGCTTGACACAGCCCTGTTTTTAAGGCAATTGAATGAAAATGGAATATCGATCATCAGTATGGGGCAAGGCAAACTGCGTATGGTGACCCATTTGGATTATACCGATGAAATGCACAGTTATCTCTTAGGGGTACTTAGCCATAACATATCGGTGACCACCTAAAGACGGTCGATACTTTTTTTGGTGTTTTTAATGCCATTTTCCATGCCGGCCTCAGAATTGTACAAAAGGCTTTGGCCTATTATGCTACCCTCTTTGTTCTTGAAAAGGAACAGGAATTTACCATTATGGTTCGTTTTGCGTTCAAAACAATTGGCGTTTTGAATCAAGTTGGGCAAAGATGAAACTGTTCTTTCCAATGCCTCCCTTGTTTTGAACACTATACTGTTCAAAAGTATGGTCTCAGCGTTGGACTTCAAGATAAATACGTATTCTCCCTTTTGCTTTTCCCTAATTTCCACCATAATTGTTCAAATACGCACACTTCATATGTTGTAGCACCAAGGTGTCGATTATTTAAATAGCGAATCCATACCAGGAATATTGGGCATCCCTTCTTTTGCCACAGCCGCTAATTCAGTCTCATTTACACGGGTTGCCGATGCAATGGCTTTATTGAGCGTAATGATCAAATAATCTTCCAACTGCTCCTTATCTGTCAGCAGCGAAGGATCTATGGTTATTGCTTTTAGCTCCCTGTTGGCTGTCAATGAGACTTTTACAAGTCCATCTGTTGATACCTCGTCAATGATGACCGAGTTCAACCGCTCTTTGGTTGCCTTTACTTTTTCTTGGGTTTCCTTAAGTTTTCCCATCATTCCCATCAAATCTCCAAACATTGTATTTATTTAAGTTTAACAACTTAAAATTACTAAATTGTCCAAAATCAAATAAATGAAACTAGCATT
This sequence comes from Bacteroidota bacterium, assembly GCA_039184335.1. GTDB lineage: Bacteria > Bacteroidota > Bacteroidia > Flavobacteriales > Flavobacteriaceae > JBCDBD01. The sequence goes on from JBCDBD010000007.1 coordinate 83,233, forward strand.
TTTTAAGGGCATCCTTTTCATATTCTATCTTATTTTTGCAACTTCTTGCCAAGATAATAACCGAAATTCAATGAACGATATCATACCAATGGCAGCCAAGAAACCAACAAGACTGGAAAAGCATGGCGATGTAAGAATTGACAATTACTACTGGTTGAATGACAGGGAAAATCCGGAAGTCATTGCTTATTTAGAGGCTGAAAACTCATATTACACTGCACATACCGCACATACCAAGACATTTCAGCATGAACTGTATGAAGAGATGAAAGCCAGAATTAAGGAAGATGATGCTTCAGTACCCTATAAATTGAACAACTATTGGTACTCCACAAAATATGAAGAGGGTAAGGAATATCCAATATATATTCGAAAAAAAGAAGCATTGGAAAATGATGGGGAAATCTTATTCGATTGTAATGAATTGGCAAAAGAACATGAGTTTTTCAATCTTAGGGGCATATCAGTAAGCCCTGACAACAAATTAGCTGCTTTTGGCACAGACACGGTCTCAAGAAGACAATACCATATACAAATAAAGAATTTGGAAACCGGGGAGCTCTATCCAGATATCATGGAGAACACCACGGGAAGCTCTGCCTGGGCAGCAGATAATAACACCCTTTTCTACACAAAGAAAGACCCGGTTACATTACGTTCCGATAAAATTTACAAACACAGACTGGGTACATCGTCAGCTGAAGACGAACTGGTGTTTCATGAAAAAGATTCCACTTTTTCAACTTTTGTCTACAAGACCAAGTCAAGGGAATTTATTGTAATTGGATCGGTGAGCACTTTGACCTCTGAATATCGAGTACTGTCTTCAACTACGCCAGATGCTGAATTTCAAGTGTTTTCACCCCGCAAGAGAGGATTGGAATATTCGATATTCCATTATGGCGACAACTTTTATGTGTTGACCAATAAAGACGGCGCTACCAACTTTAAGTTGATGAAAACCCATATCGATAAAACGAATGCAGATCAATGGGAAGAATTCATCCCCCATCGTGAGGATATTTTATTGGAAGATGTCGAAATCTTTAGGCAATATTATGTCTTGACGGAACGTGAAAACGGACTCAATAAAATGAAGATTGTACGGTGGGATGGTTCGGCAGCATATTATTTGCCGATAGCTAGTGAAACCTATGTCATGGGCCCCACTACAAATTTAGATTTTGAGACGGAGCAGCTTAGATATTTTTACAATGCGATGACTTCACCTTATGCCATTTTGGAGTTTGACATGACCACCAAAGAAAAAAAGATATTGAAAGAGCAAGAGGTCCTCGGCGGAAATTTCAACAAGGAAAATTACCGGTCAAAACGGGTTTGGGCCACAGCTAGGGATGGGGCTAAGGTACCCATATCATTGGTCTACCATAAAGATACTGAGCTAGATGGGTCGAGTCCGTTATTGCAATATGGCTATGGATCATATGGCAGTACTATCGATCCTTACTTTTCATCGGTACGGCTGAGTTTGTTAGATAGGGGCTTTATCTATGCCATTGCCCATGTTCGTGGTGGGGAATATTTGGGCAGGCCTTGGTATGAAGATGGCAAACTGTTGGCAAAAAAAAATACGTTTACCGATTTTGTCGATTGCTCAAAATTCTTGATCGAAAACAAATATACGAGCCCTGATCATTTGTATGCCTCTGGCGGTTCAGCCGGGGGGTTGCTGATGGGAGCTGTGGTCAATATTGCCCCCGAACTGTATAATGGTGTCATAGCGGCAGTTCCATTTGTGGATGTGGTCACGACGATGTTAGACAATTCAATTCCCTTGACCACTGGCGAGTTTGATGAATGGGGAAACCCAAATGAGAAAGCCTATTATGACTATATGAAATCATATTCCCCCTATGATAATGTAACGGCAAGGGCATATCCCAACATGTATGTTTCAACCGGGCTCCATGATTCGCAAGTACAATATTGGGAACCCGCGAAATGGGTGGCAAAATTGCGTGAACTTAAGACTGATGGCAACCTTTTGTTTTTAGATACGAATATGGAGGCAGGACACGGAGGGGCTTCAGGTCGTTTCGAGGCATTGAAGGAAACGGCGAAGGAATATGCTTTTTTATTGGACCTTGAGGGAAGGACCCCATAAAAAATAAAAATACTATTTTTGTCGCGGCAAAAATTTAGAACCCGGTCTTATTTCTGACCAATACCTGATACAAACTATGGAACACAAAGTGAATGCCTATAACAGCGTGCTCGATTTGATAGGAAACACCCCCCTCATCAAATTAAACAGGATAGCGGAACCATTAACGGGTAATTTTTATGCCAAGGTTGAAGCTTTTAATCCAGGGCATTCGTCAAAAGACAGGATTGCGGCTTACATTATAGCGGAAGCAGAGCGGAAAGGGATACTTAAAAAGGGCAGTACGATTATAGAAACCACTTCTGGTAATACAGGTTTCAGTCTTGCCATGGTCAGCATAGTCAAAGGGTACGATTGTATTCTGGCGGTCAGTTCAAAATCGTCTCCCGATAAGATCGATATGTTGCGCTCTATGGGTGCAAAGGTGTATGTATGCCCTGCCCACGTCAGCGCCGATGACCCACGTTCTTATTATCAGGTTGCGAAGCGTCTACACAAAGAGACCAAAAATTCAATTTATATCAATCAGTATTTCAATGAGTTGAACATTGAAGCACACTATAATACCACAGGACCTGAAATATGGAAACAAACCGGGGGTACCATTACCCATCTGGTAGCTTGTAGTGGTACTGGGGGCACCATTTCCGGTATTGCACGTTATTTGAAAAACCAAAATTCCGATGTCAAGATATTGGGTGTTGATGCTTACGGTTCAGTGCTGAAAAAATACCATGAGACCGGAGAGTTTGATAATAATGAAATATATCCTTACCGCATCGAGGGTCTTGGAAAAAACCTTATACCAGCGGCCACCGATTTTGAAAGCATCGACAGGTACACCAAGGTCAGTGATGCCGATAGTGCCCATATGGCCCGTAAGATTGCCCATACCGAAGGCTTGTTTGTAGGTTATACCAGTGGTGCGGCAATGCAGGCCCTGGTACAGTTGAACACTGAAGGGGAGTTTGTCAAGGATAGTGTGGTCGTTGTCATTTTTCCCGATCATGGCTCAAGGTATCTGAGCAAGGTCTATAGCAATGAATGGATGGAAAACCAAGGCTTTTTTGATACCAATGATGTGATAGAGTCGCAGAAAATCGAATTCATAAAATAGCTTGGATTCTATATATTGCGAATAACGACAGCAGCTTTTGGCTGTTGTTTTTTGTTTGTAGATAACTAGTTTGTGAGAGGTTGACAAAATCTATATTTTTGCATTTGAATTAAATATTAGGTAGATGAGAGATTTGTTTGATAGAATCATTGAAAACAAGGGACCTTTGGGCAAATGGGCCTCACAGGCTGAGGGCTATTTTGTGTTTCCAAAACTGGAAGGTCCAATTTCTAACCGAATGAAATTTCAGGGTAAGAAAGTAATCACTTGGAGCATCAATGATTATTTGGGTATGGCAAATTTACCTGAGATAAAAAAAGTGGATGGTGATGCGGCCTATGAGCATGGTTCGGCCTATCCCATGGGTGCACGAATGATGAGTGGGCATACCGATTACCATGAACAGCTCGAAAACGAATTGGCGGATTTTGTCAAGAAAGACGCAGCATACCTCTTAAATTTTGGCTATCAAGGCATTATGTCGGCTATTGATGCTTTGGTGTCGAAAGATGACATCATTGTTTATGATGTAGATTCCCATGCGTGTATTATTGATGGGGTACGCCTACATATGGGAAAGCGTTTCACCTTCAAACATAATGATGTAGACAGCCTAGAGAAAAATTTAGAGCGGGCCACCAAAATGGCAGAACAGACCGGCGGCGGAATCTTGGTAATTTCAGAGGGTGTTTTTGGTATGCGTGGCGAGCAAGGCAAATTAAAGGAGATTGTCGCCTTAAAGAAAAAGTATAAGTTCCGTTTATTGGTAGATGATGCCCACGGTTTCGGTACTTTGGGCAAGACAGGTGCTGGTGCAGGTGAAGAACAAGGTGTACAACAGGATATCGATGTGTATTTTGCCACATTTGCGAAGTCAATGGCGAGCATTGGTGCCTTTTTGGCTGCAGACCAAGAAATCATCGATTATCTAAAATACAACCTACGATCGCAGATGTTTGCAAAATCACTGCCCATGATCTATGTGAAAGGTGCCTTGAAACGTTTGGACATGCTTCGTACCCGACCCGAACTCAAGGCAAAGCTTTGGGAAAATGTAAATGCACTACAGAACGGGCTTAAAGAACGTGGTTTTGATATCGGAACCACATCTAGCTGCGTTACACCGGTATATTTAAACGGTAGTATTCCTGAAGCCATGGCCTTGGTAAAGGATTTACGCGAGAACTATGGCATTTTTTGTTCTATTGTGGTATATCCTGTCATTCCCAAAGGATTGATCTTATTGCGAATGATACCTACTGCTACCCATACCATGGATGATATCGTAGAGACTTTGGAAGCCTTTTCGGCAATTCGGGATCGTCTGCAGAACGGTACCTATAAACGCTTATCAGCTGCTGTGGCAGCGGCCATGGGCGAGTAATCTAAAAAAAATAGTGCTTCAATATCGACAATACCGAATTGGTATAGCTGGTTCCAAAAAGATTTAAATGTACCAATAGGTAATAAAGCTGGTAGATTTCGGTCAATGCCTTTTGTTGCCCGTGGGGTGGTATGACCTCATAGTATGCGCTGTAGAATGCCTTGTCATATCCTCCAAAGAGTTTGCTCATCGATAGATCCACCTCAGAATGGCCAACATAGACTGCCGGATCGATGATGTAAGGTGTACCGTCTACAGAAATCATGAAATTACCGCTCCAAAAATCACCGTGGAGCAGTGAAGGCGTTACATTTTCAAAAAACACCTCGCAGGTTTGGAGCAACTTCCCTGTTTTGGGTAGGTATTTGGCACCAAGGTAGCCGTTTTTTAAGGCCAATTGCAATTGTGGTATCAATCGTTCGTGCACATAAAAGTATGACCAATTGGCATTGGGCGTATTATTTTGTTTCAAATTCCCGATAAAATTTGATTGTGCACCTCCAAAGTGCAGAGTTTCCCCAGATTGGTGCAATAGGGCCAATTGATGGCCCAGCTTGCTGAATTCAGAGCTGTTAGGGCTTTTACTTTCGATGAACTCTAAGATAAGATAAGCAATGTGCCCATGTGTGCCTGCAAATAAAAATTTTGGGACGGCAATGGTACCCGTATCCCCAATACGTTGAAGCCCATCAGCCTCACACCGGTACATTGCAGTTGCATGGGCTTCAGATGAACATTTTAGGAAATAGCGGTTGCCCGCTGCCTTTAAAAGAAAAGTCGCAGAAATATCGCCTCCGGTAATGGGGGTGACCTTAACGATGGTTTCGCCCAGAATTTGCTGTAAATGGTTTTCAAGATCTTTTGTGACCATGCAATGTGACTGTACTGCTTAAAAAAGGGGTGGGTTTTTACACAGCAAAAATAGCAAGAGCAGTACAATCTTAAGCAACGGGCACCAAAGTAGCCTATAGATTTTTTCGATAAGTACGTCTTCTTTTGTACGTTTTTGGATCAAAATGTTTCCACATCTGGCGTATGGCAGTGTTTTCTTCCAGTTCGGGTGTACGTATACAGTTGACAATACCCTTTTCTGCAAACGTTTTGTAGTACTCATTAAAGATAATTGCCGTTACGCCCTTATTCTGATATTCGGGATGTATGCCAATAAGGTAAAAGATGACATCTTTGCTATTTTTTTTGGCCCTTAACAAATGAAAAATACCAAAAGGAAACAGTTTTCCCTTGGCCTTTTGCAAAGCTTTTGAAAATGAAGGCATGACAATGGCAAAAGCAACAAGTGCATCATTTTTATCCGCCACAAACTTGATGTATTCCGGATTTATAAAACTGATGTATTTCTTTTTAAAGTATTCCTTTTGTATATTGGTAATCTTGACAAAAGAAGACAGTTTTGAGTAAGTTTCGTTGAACAGGTCAAACATCTGGTCTACCCAGGGCATGATTTCACTGCTTTTGGTGAAGTTTATCTCACGAAGCCCATATCTTTTTTTGACAAGCATATTGGCTTTGGTAAACAATTTGGGATCAGCGTTGGAAGCCAAAAATTTGTTCTCTAAATATTCTTTTTCCTTGACAAGGCCATACTTTTCATAATGTTTGCGGTAATACTCGTAATTGTACCAGGTGATCATGGTGCCCATATGGTCAAAACCTTCCGTTAGTACCCCAACCTTATCTAGATTGGAAAACCCTACAGGGCCCTCCATGAATTCAAGCCTATTGTTTTTGCCGATTTCCACAATTTTATCCAAAAGGGCTTTTGAGACTTCGAAATCGTCTACAAAATCAAACCAGCCAAATCGCATTTTTTTAAGTTCTTGGCCATCGACCTCCAACCTATTGATGATGGCTACGATCCGACCAACAATTTCTTCACCCCTATAGGCTAAAAAAAATGTGGCTTCTGCATTCTTGAATACGGGGTTTTTGCTTTTATCAAAAGATTCCATTTCATCTTTGATGATGGGGGGTACCCAATAGGGAGAATCTTTATATAATCGAAAAGGGAATTTAACAAATTCTTTGCGTGCAGCTTTTGTGGCAGCTTCCTTGACAATGATCATCCAACATGTTTTGAAACGTCAATATTAACAATATTCCCTATGAGAAGGAAAAAGAAACCTTAAAAGTTAAGTTTGTCTTTTTTCTTTTTATCCTTTTTCTTTTTGCGTTTTTTCTTCATTGACTTTCGCCCTATTTTTTGAATTGGTTCTTGATTGTCTATAGGTACCAGTTCATCTTTATGAAAATCAAGTCGGTAAGAAAATCCGGCGGATGCAAAAATACGTGAGGGCGTGGTTTTAAAACTTCCTCCCAGACTGAAATCAGCCTGCAAGTCTTCATGAAACAGATATGCAATGCCCGAACGCAACAAAAAGTCAGAATACCGGTCACTATCTACACCTTGGTGTTCTGCAAAAACACTCCATTTCGGATTTCTAAATGCGTGGGAAACCGATATCATGTAGCTGAATTCAGTAAAATCGGTAGTGATGCGGTCATAGGCGATGTTGGTCACTAGTACAAACCTCGGACTAAGTCTACTCTGTGTTGCCACCATACCACGATATGAAATGGTTCCGTCTTCGGGATAGAACGGATTATCACCCAAATTAAAGGTAGTGCCACCATATAAGGAAACAGCTGGAACCAGGTTTTTCAATTGAAAAACATTGTTTGCCCGCCAACTGTAGAGATTCGGTTTATTGCGTTCAGCATTTTTATAGGGGTCAAAGACCAAGAACTTCAATCCGAATCGATTTCTTGAAAAGTCTGTTCGCGTTTCATCAAACCCAAAATTATTGAATGTGATGTGCTGTCGTATAAAGGTACCTTCATAGGTGACTTCCAAGGCTTCGAGAAACAGCCCGTAGCGCAGTGAAAGGTCAGCCCCAAAAATGTTCGAGTCAGTGTTTAGGTCATTGTGGTCCTGTTTTTCGTATTGCAGCCCAAACTCGGCTTGAACCACATTTTTACCTACTGCATACGCACTGACCGATACACCAGGCCGGTTCGAATTGATGACATCGGTGTATTGGGCATGTGTAATGGCCGGTATGAGCGAAGTGACGAAAAAAAGGAATTTGAGGTATTTGAGACCCATGTAACTGATTTTAATACTATTTTATGAAACTTTGTGCATGTTCGAATGACTTACAATGTAATTTTGAATCAATAGTAACAGTTGTATGGTTCTACTACAAACGATTTTAATACTTGTATTAGTATACTACGGTATCAAATTGCTACTAAAATGGTTGGGTCCCCGACTTTTTAGTTATGCAGTGAAGAAGACAGGTGAACGTTTTGGACAACAATTCCACAATTACCAATCCTATGGTGGCCAAGCCATGAAAGTGGGGAAAACCACTATTTTTAAAAAATCTTCACAGAAACCAAACTCCTCAAAAAAAGTTGGAGAATATATAGATTTTGAAGAAATTGACTAATATTTGTCTTTTCAACATTAAGGCATGAACCTTTCCGTTAGGGCTTTCTTCACCAATTCGATCATTCTGGTTTTTTTTATGGTTGTGGCTTTGGCCTACTTTCATCCTGTTTTACAGGGTAAAGCCATATTTCAGTCTGATATCGCCCAGTATAAGGGCATGGCAAAAGAGCGAAATGATTTTAAGGATACGACAGGGGAGGAGTCGTATTGGACAAATAGTGCCTTTGGGGGAATGCCCACATATCAATTAGGAGCAAATTATCCACACGATTATGTGAAACAACTAGATCGATGGATACGTTTTTTGCCAAGACCGGCCGATTATCTTTTTCTGTATTTCATGGGGTTCTATATTTTACTGCTCTGCATGAAAATCGAATATCGGTTGGCCGTTTTGGGAGCATTGGCTTTTGGTTTTTCGACCTACTTCATTATCATTTTGGGCGTCGGCCATAATGCTAAGGCCCATGCGCTAGGTTATATTCCTATGGTCTTGGGCGGAATCATTTTGGTATTTCGCAAAAAATACCTTCTTGGATTCATTCTTACTGCGATTGCCATGGCCTTGGAAATCAGTGCCAATCACTATCAGATGACATACTATTTTATGCTCTTGGTCTTGATTCTTGGGTTGGTCCACCTTGTTTATGCAATTCGAGACAAAGAGTTGAAGCACTATTTTCTGGCTGTGGGCATTTTGACGGGAGCGGTTGTGTTGGCCATTGCCACCAATGCTACAGGACTCATGGCCACTAAAGAATATGCCGATTGGAGCACGCGGGGTAAGTCGCGGTTGACCATCACTTCTGATGGAAGTCCAAAAACGGCCATCAACGGCTTGGATAGGGCCTATATTACCCAATACAGTTATGGCATAGCTGAATCACTCAATCTTTTTGTGCCAAGGCTTTTCGGGGGTTCCAATGCAGAAAGTTTGGGTGAGAGCTCCAAGGCTTATCGGTACCTTGCCGATCAAGGACTTTCGCCCACACGTGCACTTGAGTTCACCGAAAGCATGCCTTTGTATTGGGGGCAGCAACCTATTGTGGCAGGACCCGCCTACATAGGGGCCCTAGTATTTTTTCTCTTCATCTTGTCATTGTTCTTGGTAAGTGGCAAAAGAAAATGGTGGCTTTTAGTAGGAATTTTAGTATCAATCTTGCTATCATGGGGCAAAAATTTTCCGATTCTTACCAACTTCATGATTGATTATTTTCCGTTGTACAACAAATTTCGTGCGGTATCTTCAATACAAATACTATTAGAGCTTTGCATTCCGATATTGGCTGTTTTGGGCCTAAAAGAATTGTTTAAGAAGTCAGTGAAGCAAAAAGCAAAGCTCAGTGCGCTAAAATGGAGTGTTTTTATTTGTTTGGCCTTAGGGATAAGCCTCTTTCTTATGAAGGGTATTTTTCATTTTGAAGGATTGAATGATGCTACCTACCGTCAATATTTTGGGGAACAGTTGATGCAAATCATTGAAAAGGATAGGGAAGCGGTATATCTCAATGATACCCTACGTTCCTTGGCATACGTTCTTCTTGCCGCTTTTGTTCTTTTCTTGTACCTCAGAAGGAAAATTACCGAAAATGTGTTGGTCATTGTATTGGGCGTTCTTGTTCTTTTAGATATGGCCGGTGTAGCCCTGAGATACGTCAATGCTGATGATTTTGTGCGACAGCGGCGAGTCAATCGCCCCTTTCAGGCATCTGCCCTAGATCAGCAGATTCACAATGACACTTCAATTTTTAGGGTGTTCGATCCCAGTGAGGGCTTGAACGGGGCCCGTACGAGTTATTTTCACAAATCTGTTGGCGGATACCATGCGGCCAAGCCAGCAGCACTACAAGACCTATTTGATTTTCATATATATGCCAATAACTTACAGGTGTTGAACATGCTGAACGTCAAATATATTGTTCAGCAAGACGGGGAGGGTAGAAGTTACCCAGCTGTCAATCCTGATGCAAACGGAAATGCATGGTTTGTTGAAAAAATACGTGCAGTGGGTACTGCCGATGAAGAAATCAAGGCCTTGGGTAATTTGAACACCAAAACGGAAACTGTGGTCAACACCCAAGAATATCCAGGCATCACCCAACTTTCGTATGCAGTCGATTCCACGGCAACCATTGCATTGAATGACTATCGCCCTAATTATCTGAAATACGAATCGACCAGCCCTGTCGATGCATTTGTGGTGTTTTCAGAGATGTACTACGCGAAAGGTTGGAATGCCTATTTAAATGGGCAACCGGCTTCACATCTAAAGGTAAATTACACCTTACGGGGTATGCAATTGCCACCTGGGCATCATGAAATTGTATTCAAGTTTGAACCCAACGTAGTCAAACTGGGAAGTCAAATCGCAATGGGAAGCAATATTGCCCTTGCCCTAGTAATTTTAACAGGAATCGTATTTTCATTTTTGCCTAAACAGCGCAAAGCCAAAAAGTAATGCAGAAGGTATTGATCATCACGTATTACTGGCCTCCGGCAGGTGGGCCTGGGGTACAGCGTTGGCTTAAATTTGTGAAGTACCTAGGTGACTTTGCCATCGAGCCACTGGTCTATATCCCAGAAAACCCGACTTACCCGATCGTAGATCGTTCCCTTTTGGATGAAGTTCCCGAATCTGTCCGTATACTGAGCCATCCTATCGTTGAACCTTATGGTTGGGCATCATTGTTTTCGAAAAAAAAAGCCAGGCGTATGAGTTCAGGCATTATTCAAAAAGACAACAAGCAATCTTTACTGGAGAAAGCCATGTTGTGGATCAGGGGCAATGTATTCATTCCAGATGCACGAAGGTTTTGGGTAGGGCCATCCACAAGATTCTTGGCAGAAATCATTGAAAGGGAGAAAATCAAAACGATGATTACCACGGGGCCGCCACACAGTTTGCACTTGATTGGTTTGGCATTGAAAAACAGGTTTCAACTCGAATGGATTACCGATTTTCGGGATCCATGGACCACCATTGGTTACCACAAGCAGTTGCGTCTGACCAAAATGGCAGCACAAAAGCACAAACAGTTAGAACAAGAGGTATTGCAAAGAGCAGATAAAGTTGTGGTTACCAGTCGCGTTACCCAAAAAGAGTTGGGGTTCTTGACCAACAAACCCATCAAAGTGATCACCAACGGTTATGATGGGAAGGCAGCTACCGATGATTTGGATGGCAAGTTCACCATATCACATATCGGTTCAATGCTGACCGGGCGTAACCCACTGGTATTGTGGCAGGTATTACATGAGTTGATACTCGAAAACGAAGTGTTTAAAGCGCACTTTCAACTAAAACTTATAGGGGTGGTCAGCGAAGACATAGTGACGTCTTTACAGGAATATAGACTTTCTGAATTTGTGCAACAGTTAGGATATGTGGACCACCACGAAGTACTTGAACACCAAATGCGGTCACAAATATTGTTATTGGTCGAAATTGATGCTTTGCAAACGAAAGGGATCATTCCCGGCAAACTCTTCGAATATATGGCCTCTAGTCGCCCCATATTGGCCATAGGCCCCGAAGATTGGGAAGCGGGTACCATCGTTGAAGAAACACGTTCAGGTAAGAAATTCAACCATACGGATGCAGAAAAATTAAAAACAGTACTTTTAGCTTGGTTTGATGCCTACCAAACAGGCAAATTAAAAGTACATCCGAAAGGTATCGAAAGGTACAGTCGCAAGGCATTGACCAAAGAACTTACCAATTTCATTCGATGGGAATCGTCTTAAAGCAGTCATTCAATAATACGGTCATCACTTTTATAGGCTTTGCCTTTGGGGCAATGAATACCCTCTTCTTATACACCACTATTCTTCAGCCGCAATATTATGGCCTTGTGACCTTCATTTTAGCAACAGGTGCCATTTTGATGCCAATTTTTGCTTTTGGATCCCATAATGCATTGGTCAAATATTACACAGCACAAAGTGATTCAAGAAAAGATGGTTTCTTGACCCTCATTTTGTTTGCTCCTTTTCTAACGTTACTCCCATTGGCACTGATAACTTGGGTATGTCACGAATCGATTTCCAATTTTTTGGCTACAGAAAATGCCATAGTAAAAGACTATACCTGGTATATTTTTATTGTAGGTATGGCTATGGCCTATTTTGAAGTGTTCTATGCATGGTGCAAGGTGCATTTGAAATCTGTATTTGGAAATTTTATGAAAGAAGTATTTGGGCGACTTTGTATATCCATACTTTTGATTCTGCTGTATTTTTCTGTGATTTCCCTTGATTTTTTCCTTAAAGGCATTGTTGGCGTCTATGTCTTGCGTACCACACTTGTGAAACTATATGCCTATTATTTACGAAGACCAACACTTGATTTTCGTTTCCCTAACGAATACCGGGCAATATTCAGCTACGCTGCATTGATGGTCTTGGGGGGGTCTGTTGCCCTCATATTATTGGAGATCGATAAGTTTATGATCAATAAATTCATTGCGATAGACAATGTTGCCTTTTATGGTGTGGCGGTTTATATAGCCACGATCATTGCTGTTCCAGCGCGTTCAATGAACCAGATTACCTATCCGATGACCGCAGCGCTTTTGAACAACACCAATTTTTTTGATCTTGAGATACTGTACAAGAAGACATCGTTGACCGCATTCATTGCCGCTGGCCTATTGTTTATTTTGATTGTACTCAATAGCCAAGATTTGTTTCAAATGCTTCCTGAAGTATATCGCGGCGGTTTTGAGATTATCTGTCTGATTGGATTGGCCAAGGTTTTGGATGCCATCTTAGGAAACGGCAATGCGATCTTATTTTATTCCAGGTATTACAAGAGCATGCTGTTTTTTGGTATTGGCCTGGCATTGTTGACCGTGCTCTTGAATTTATGGTTGATTCCCGAAATGGGCATAATAGGTGCTGCTTTGGCCAGCTTTAGCGCCATTGTCCTGTTCAATACGATAAAGATTGCCTTTGTCAAAATCAAGTTTGGTTTTTTTCCCTTTACCAGGGCAACTTTCAGGGTTTTTGGTTGTTTGGTATTAATAGGGCTGCTTTTTTATTTTTTACAGTTTCCGTTTCACCCCTTGGTAAACATTGCATTGAAGTCCATATTGATGGTATTGATGTATGTGGGTGTCTTGTACCGTTTTGATATTTCTGAAGATGTGTCTGGGATACTCTCCAGATTTTTACAAAGGCGATCGCGATAACTTTCCCAGTCATATTTTGGGGAAAAGAACGAAAAACCCCGTAGTGATGCATCCACTACGGGGCTAAACAACTAACCAACCTAAAAACTATCGTTATCGTATTCTAGTACTTTTGGATCTAGAGCTTGATGAATTACTTTTTCGTGTTGAGGTACTTCTGGTCACCGTTCTTTTTTGTGACGTACTCCCTCGTTTTTGAATTCCAGAAGTCTTTTTTTGACTTCGGTTATTGCTGACCACAGTTCTGTTGGTACTGTTACCTTTGGGTTTTTTATACGTAGTCCGCGTACTCTTGGTAGCCGTGCTACCATTGGTACTTGAAGATAACTGTCTCTTGGTCAAGTCGGTACGTTTTGGTGTTTTGGTAATCGAACGTTTCGTACTTGTTGTTCGACTATCTGATCGACGTACCAAGGTGTTCTTATTTCTAACATCACCTTGCCGTACCGATGTGCTTCTCGTTGCGCTGTTATCTGAATTTCGAGACACCCTATTGTTTGTCAGGTTCGCATTTCTTGAAGAAACACTGGTGCTTCGACCATAATCCCCTCTTCTATAGGTGTTTTCCCGTACCGCAACCCGACGATCGTTTCTGTAGATTTTTCCACGGTTGTGCGATTGGTGGTATCGGTAAGGTCTTCCAATTTTGGCATAGACCCTTCGGGTATTGAATCGATATGGACGGTAATAGGTATATCGAATTGGATGGTAATATCTCCGGTAGGGCGAGTTCCAAACATTGCAGAAACCTATGGCTGGTCGGACAAACCATCTATGAAAGGGCCTGTAGACATAACCACGGTTATAAATGTTGATGAATCCGGTACAATGGCTGAATACACCACCGTTCCAATACACATGTAATCCGCCGACACGTCGTAGCCTACCATTACGGTACCAAATATCTATGCCCCCGATTTGCGATACACGACCATAATAGTCATAGTAGATGGGTACATTTTCAACTTGTATAATAGCACCGTAATCATCATATTGTACAAAAGGATTGTAATCAAACCCTGAATTAAATGTGATACCTACATTGCCAATGCGCGCACCGACCCCGATATTGACCCGATTGTCGATATAAAAATCAAATTCCCCATCAGGATATACTGAAAATGTGATGCCACGCTCATTAAAGATAAATGAGTTACCATAGCGATAGGTACTGATTGCAGCTTCATTTTTTATCGTTGCAGCTTGGGTACCCATAGCACTGCATACCATCACCGTCATAAAGAGTACTACCTTTTTCATACTGTTTCAATTTAAGTTCTAGGAGCAACTATTTACATCCCAATGATATGGTACCAAACAGCATGCCAAAAAAAATAATTTTCATTAATTAATTGATATTCAATTAATTAAAATTATACCTATTCTATTCTCAGAAGAAAAAACTATTTTTTATGGAGGTGTACAGAAATAAAATGGAATGGATAAAAGCGATTTATCGTTCAACTTGCATAGCAGTTGTCATTTTACAATACAGGTAGATCATGAATTGAAAATGGGTATCCTTGATGCATGACCCTTGTAAATCATGTTCAAAGCTTCTCTTTCAAATACCCGGCTGTAAACGATGCGTTACTTTGAATCACTTCCTCTGGGGTACCTTCTGCCAGCAGGTAGCCTCCATTTTCACCACCTTCATGGCCTAGGTCAATGATGTAATCTGCACATTTGATCAATTCCATATTATGCTCAATGACCACAATCGAATGGCCCTTGGCCAGTAGTTCATCAAACGACTTCAACAGTTTTTTGATATCGTGAAAATGCAGACCGGTTGTGGGCTCATCAAAGATAAAAAGTGCTTTTTCCTTGGTATTCCCCTTCACTAAAAATGAGGCCAGTTTAATACGTTGGGCCTCACCACCAGATAGGGTAGAAGAACTTTGGCCCAAGGTCACATAACCGAGTCCTACATCTTGCAAAGGCTTCAATTTTTGTACAATTTTCGGTTGTTGGTATTGCTCAAAGTGTATGATGGACTCATCAACGGTCAGGTTAAGAATATCATTGATACTCTTGCCTTCAAATTGGACCTCGAGCACATCTTTCTTGAAACGCTTTCCGTTGCAGACATCACATTCAAGGTGTACATCGGCCATAAATTGCATCTCTACGGTAATTTCACCTTCGCCTTTACACTTTTCACAACGTCCTCCATCCACATTAAAAGAGAAATGTTTGGCTTGGTAACCACGAAGCTTACTCAATTTTTGTGCGGCAAAGAGTGTGCGAATATCGTCATAGGCCTTGATATAGGTAACCGGATTGGAACGCGATGACCTGCCAATTGGGTTTTGGTCCACAAATTCTACATGTTTGATATGCGAATACTTTCCCTCTATGGCCGTAAACTGCCCTGCCTTTTCCCCATAACCTCCCACTTCTTTCAATAGTGCGGGATAGAGAATTTTTTTGACCAGTGTACTCTTGCCACTACCTGAAACCCCGGTAATCACTGTGAACATGTTCAAGGGAAAGGTGACATCAATATTTTTAAGGTTATTTTCGCGCGCCCCTTTGATCTGGATGTAATATTTTGAATTACGTCGTGTTGTTGGCACCTGAATTTCAGAAGTGCCCTTTAAGTAAGATGCCGTTAGGGATTTTGCATTTAGAATTTCTTCGAAGGTACCCGATGCCACAACATTTCCGCCCAAGGTTCCCGCTTCAGGACCTATATCAATAATTTCATCAGATGCCTTCATGATGTCTTCATCATGTTCGACAACGATAACGGTATTTCCCAAGTCCCGCAGCGATTGCAGTACTCCGATCAGGTTTTCGGTATCTTTTGGGTGTAAGCCAATACTGGGCTCATCTAAAATGTACATTGATCCCACCAAACTACTGCCTAAACTGGTGGCCAAGTTGATCCGTTGGCTTTCGCCTCCTGAGAGTGTGTTTGATTTTCGGTTAAGGGTTAGGTAATTGAGTCCGACCTTGTCAAGAAAATCCAAACGTGTAGTGATTTCCTTTAACAGTCGATTGGCAATGGTGGTATCATGCGTTGAGAGCTGTATACCTGAAAAGAATTCCCCCAACTCCTTAATGGGCAGTTCAATCAGGTCTGAAATGGATTTCCCCTGTATCTTGATAAAATCGGTTTCGGCCCTCAAACGTTTGCCCTTGCAAACGGTACATTTGGTTTTTCCACGATAACGTGACAGCATGACCCGGTTTTGTATCTTATAGCTCTTTTCCTCAAGTTGTTGAAAGAACTTATGAATTCCGATAAAATGGGAATTGCCATCCCAGACCAATTGTTTTTGTGCTTCGGTCAGTTCAAACCAGGGTTTGTGGATCGGGAAATCAAACTTGTAGGCCGAATTGACCAGCTGATCGCGATACCAGCCCATACTCTCACCCCGCCAGGGGAAGACCGCGTTTTCATATACCGATAGGGTAGTATTCGGTACGACCAGATCGGGGTCGATACCAATAACATCACCATAACCTTCGCATTTGGGGCAGGCACCATATGGGTTGTTGAAACTGAACAGGTGCACATTGGGTTCTAAAAATTTCATTCCGTCCAACTCAAACAAATTACTGAACAACTGTTGTTTTCCCGTATCAACTTGTTCGATGGCACACCTTCCCTTTCCTTCAAAAAAAGCATTGTCGACCGCATTACCCAGCCGGTTGAGAAAATCTTCATCATTTTTGACAACGATACGGTCGACCACCAACTCAAATTTTCGCCCGATGTCTTGTGGGGCACTATCGATCCTGATGACCGCCCCATCATGTTTAATACGCGCATACCCTTGTTTTGAAAACAGTTGTAATGACTTCAACACGTTTCTGTCTTCTTGAATATAAATGGGGGAAAGTAAAAGTAATCTGGTGCCTTCTTGAAATGACATCACATGGTCGACCACATCGGTCACGATGTGTTTTTTGACCTGCTCTCCAGAAATGGGGGAATACGTTTTGCCGATTCTTGCGAACAATAGCTTTAAATAATCATAGATTTCTGTGGTCGTGCCTACGGTTGAACGCGGATTGGTAGCGTTGACCTTTTGTTCAATGGCAATGGCAGGAGCGATACCTTTAATATAGTCGACCTTAGGCTTGTCCAATTTTCCCAAGAACTGTCGTGCATACGATGATAGGCTTTCAACGTACCTTCTCTGACCCTCAGCATAAAGGGTGTCAAAGGCCAAGCTCGACTTTCCAGACCCTGATAGTCCGGTAATGACAACCAACTTGTTACGGGGTATGACTACATCTATATTTTTAAGGTTGTGGAGTTTGGCACCCTTAATAATAATATTTTGCTTCGGGTTTACATCTTCAATAGAAGTCATTCATCGAATTTATTTGGCCAAAGATACAATAGGAATGAGTTAATGCCTATATTGCCTCGGTTTACATCTAAAAAACCGGATGTCACAACATAGTTTTTTTGCAGGCACCCATTTTTTCTATCTTTGATTTGTAATTAAAAACCTGATAGGCCTATACAGCGATAATTACTTTTTTATCATTAACTAATAACTCAAAAGCCTTTAACTAAGTAAAGTAGGCTTGTGATTTTAACCAAAAAAGTAATTTGTATGGAACTACAAATCGATGACTCGGCTTTAGTAAAAAATTATATTGGCGGAGACGAAAAAGCACTTGAAATCTTAATTAACCGCCATAACCAGAGAATTTCCAGTTTTATTTACTCGAAAGTCCTTGACCGGGACATTACTGAAGATATCTTTCAAGATACCTTTATCAAGGTCATCAAAACCTTGAAAAGAGGCTCTTATAGTGAAGAAGGTAAATTTCTGCCGTGGGTCATGCGCATCGCACACAATTTGATTATTGACCACTTTCGAAAGAACAAGCGAATGCCCAAGTTTGAAGGTAATGACGACTTCAATATTTTTTCAGTGATCAAGGATGACAAACTGAACGCTGAAAAACAACTCATCAAAGACCAAATCGATAGCGATTTGACCTTGTTGATCGACGAACTGCCCGAGGACCAGAAAGAAGTATTGGTCATGCGTATCTATAAGGATATGAGTTTTAAGGAGATATCTGAAAACACAGGGGTAAGTATCAATACAGCTTTAGGACGAATGCGGTATGCTTTGATCAATCTCAGAAAGATTGTTGAGCGTAACAATATCGTTTTAACGAATTAATCTGCATTAGGTCGAACGGAGCAATATTTCCATGTTCATTGCGTTATTGAACTATAACTATAATGAAAGCATATGGAAGAAATTTACTCTGAAGAACAACAACTATGTAAAATCACCAAGGCTAGGCCAGAAACCGTCCAGTTTTTATTAAGATTTTCAAAGTCACTACAAGTTGTCGATTACAAAAACATCATATTTGAGCGTACGCTGAATTAAAAAGAATAAAAAACCGCTATTTAGCGGTTTTTTTTATTCTTATAGTAAGTGTTGATTACTGATTTTCTACCCACAGTTTTGGTGATTGTATCTTTTTCCAAATCCCATCCACGTGCAGGTGAGTATTGCCTGCCGTACCATATGATCTGAAGGTGAAGACGATTCCACCCAGTTTTTGGAAAAAGCCGTTTAGCATCCTTTTCGGTCTGCACCACATTTTTTCCATTCGAAAGTCCCCACCGGTACATTAAGCGATGTATATGGGTGTCAACCGGAAAAGCCGGTATGCCAAATGCTTGTGAAACGACCACACTGGCAGTTTTGTGGCCAACCGATGGCAGTTCTTCCAAAAGTGCAATATCTTGGGGCACCGCACCATCGTACTTTTCGATCAGAATTTTTGAAAGGCCATATATTCCTTTTGATTTCTGTGGCGAAAGCCCAACGGGTCTGATGATTTCCCTGATTTCATCTATTGTGAGTTTGACCATGTCATAAGGGTTGTCTGCTTTGGCAAATAAGCGTGGTGTCACCTGATTTACCCGTACATCGGTACTTTGCGCAGATAACAATACGGCAATCAATAGCGTATAGGGATCTTTATGGTCTAAAGGTATGGGAATGGTGGGGTAGTATGCATTTAATGTTTCGATCACATAGTTCACCTTGTCTTTTTTCGTCATTTTGTTTAATTTTGTTGAATAAAAGCTAAACAATTTAAATAGTTCATGATGGATACCTTAAAATCTGGTGATAAAGTACCCGAATTTTCATCAAAAGACCAAGATGGCAACACAGTAAATCTGAGTGATTACTCTGGTAAAAAACTTATCGTCTTCTTTTACCCGAGGGCAAATACACCTACTTGTACCAACGAAGCCTGTAACCTACGCGATAATTATGCGGCATTGCAGAACGCGGGTTATGAGCTTTTGGGCGTCAGTGACGATTCGCAAAAGAAACAGGCTAATTTTAAGAACAAATTCGATTTTCCATTTCCGTTATTGGCAGATGAAGATCACAGTGTTATTGAGGCGTTTGGCGTATGGGGGCCAAAAAAGTTTATGGGAAGGGAATTTGATGGAATACACAGAATGACCTTTATCATCGATGAAAGTGGTGTGGTACAACGGGTAATCGATAAAGTAAAGGCCAAGGAACATGCTGCCCAAATATTAGCGGCATGATAACGTGGCACAGCATATGAAAAGCCATGGTGTTACCAACCTGTTTCAATACTCGCTTTGGGACAGGTTTTTTAATCTCCGACCTCTTCTTTTTCAGGAAGGGCCTTTCTTGTAAATAGGTTTTTCTCTTTGATGATTTCCGCGATACCCTCAGGTAGCATTTCTTCCCAGCCACCTTCACCATTGGTAATACGTTTTAATACTTCCCTAGAGAAGATATGCATGATATCGGGATCATAATCGATGATGTCCATGACTTTTCCATTGTATTTGAAAAACTTGTACAGCTCTTTCATTCTTGGGTGTACCTTTACATTGTTACTGGTCATGATTTGTCCCGTGGCCTTATCTTTCATGGGGTAGAGGTACACTTTTAGGTCTTTGAAGAACAACTTCCCAAAGGCCTCTAAAATGCCCCCGCTCAAATGGCGGTAGTATTTTTCATCAAAGACATCTACAAGGTTATTGACCCCCATGGTCAAACCGATACGGGCCTTGGTGTAGTTGTTGAAATATTCAACGAGCTTGAAATATTCCTGAAATTTCGAAATCAAAACGGTATGCCCCAGCGAACTTAGCAATTCGGCACGGTCCATAAAATCCTGTTCGTCAATTTCTCCCGATGCCCTAAGGTTGGAAAGGGTGATTTCAAAGATTACAATGGTATTTTCGTATGCCACGGTCTGTTCCCTTATGAAAATATCATATGATTTTTCAAACATGTCCATATTGACCTTGGTCACTGGGCGAAAACTGCCACGAAGTGCCAAGATATTTTTCTTGTATAGAATGGAAGCGGGCAAGAGGTTGTTCCCGTCTGGCCCGAACATGACCGCATCGGTCATATCGTTACGAATCAACTGTAGGCTCATCAACCGGTTGTCAACCTCCTTAAAGTTGGGTCCCAAAAAATTGATCATGTCGATTTCCAGGGTATCCTTGTCAATATGGTCGTACAGGTATTTCAACAGTTTTTTAGGTTTATCATATTTGAAGAACGCTCCATAGATCAGGTTTACCCCTAAGATCCCCAACGTCTCTTGCTGTAGCCGTGCCTCATTCTGTTTGAACCTGACATGCAAGATAATCTCATCATATTCCTTTTGCTTTGGATCTAACTGAAATCGAAGGCCTACCCACCCATGTCCTTTGTACCGTTTTGAAAAGTCAATGGTCGCTACCGTATTTGCATAAGAGAAAAACAGCATATCTGGGCGATTGTCCCTGCTTATCCGTTCCTCGACCAGGCGCATTTCATGTTTTAACATGGTCTTCAGCCTCGCTTGGGTGACATACCTACCATCATCCTCAATTCCATATATGGCATCACTAAAAGCCTTATCATAAGCACTCATTGCTTTGGCAATGGTTCCTGAAGCCCCCCCGGCCCTAAAAAAATGACGCGCAGTTTCCTGACCCGCACCAATCTCTGCGAACGTACCGTAAATATCTGGGTTGAGGTTGATGCGAAGTGTCTTTGCTTTTATGGAGGGGACGTTTTCGAATTGAATTTCCTTATCGATAAGCGGTGCCATAACGTATCTTTTGTTACCTACAAAGGTAAAAAGTTAGGAAATTTTACTAAATAAATATGTTATAATTTTGGTTTTCATGGATAATCAGCTTGAAGTGACTTTTTTGGGTACGGGAACCTCTCAAGGAATACCGGTAATCGGTAGTCAACACCCTGTTTGTCTCAGTGATGACCTAAAGGATAAACGGCTACGGGTATCGGTCTTGATTACCTATAAGCACTATAACTATGTTATTGATTGCGGCCCCGATTTCAGGCAGCAGCTTTTGGCCAACCCTATTGAAAGATTGGATGGCATTCTTTTTACCCATGAGCATGCTGACCATACCGCAGGTATTGATGATATACGGCCTTTTTTTTTCAGACAGGGCGACATCCCCATCTATGCCAATGACCGTGTCATTACCTCATTGAAGAGACGTTTTGATTATATTTTCACCGATGAAAACCGTTACCCTGGTGCACCTGCCGTGAGCGTCACTACAGTCGACAAAGACACGGTCTTTACCATTGGTGAATTGGAGGTCACACCGGTCGAGGCATTTCACAATCGATTGAAAGTATTGGGGTACCGTATCAATGGTTTCGTCTATTTGACCGATGTAAAGCGAATGGAACAGCATGAATTTCAAAAAATCAAAAACCCTAAAGTTTTGGTTGTAAATGCATTGCGTGAATCACCGCACCACTCCCATTTCAATTTAGAGGAAGCCTTGGCATTTGCTGCAGCGGTCGGTGCTGAAAAAACCTATTTTACCCATATTAGCCATCTTTTGGGATTTCATGCCGAGGTCGAGGCCAAGCTTCCCAAAAATGTGCATTTGGCCTATGATAACCTAAAAATCACTGTTTGATATGAAGCGCAACCTATTTCTTTACCTTTTTGTTTTTGCCGCATTGATTGTACTGTACCAGTTTATGAGCGCCAGCAACTATCAAAAAGATACGGCCTCAAAAATACAGCGGCTCGAAGCTAAGCTTGCACAATTAGAGGATTCATTGACAAAAGAAAGGCTCCGAATACTCGATATGCAATACTTTTCCCTAGCGAACAACGATGATGCCTTGGCATATTATGACCATTTGAACCTTAACAGTCCTACACGATATATCGAAGACAAGCTTTTGGAGACCAACGAGCGAAAGGGTGATAACCCCTTGGTACCGTATGAAGGCATGCAGCACGATTTTAAGATCAATAAAATAAAGGTAGTGAACCACAAGTGGCTATTGGCCGATTTTTCAGACGGCAACTATTGGGGCGACTTAGTGATCCAATACGAGCTGAAAGATGATTTAAGTATTGATTTCACCCGACTCGACCATCTGCTGTATGCCCGAAGTAATTAAATTTTGGCCGCTAGCCATGCTTTGAACGAATAGAAATTATCAGGGCATACCCCATGGCCCACGGGAAATTCCTCATACACGTGTGAAATTTTAAGGCCATTTAGAAAATCAGGCGTTTTTTGTGCCCATTCCAACGGAATTACTTGATCGACCGTACCATGGGATGCATAGATGGCCAAATTGGAAAAATCATTGTCTTGGTAAGCATCAACAAAAATATTGGGGTTGATGTATCCGCTCAGTGCAACCAGGTTTTTGATTTTTTCTGGATATGATAGGGTCAGGGCATAGCCCAAAATAGTTCCTTGGCTGAACCCAAGTAAGGTAATGTTATCGCTATCTAAATGGTAAACATCACAGGCCTCGTCAATGAAAGTGGTAATTTTTTTGAGGGATTCCTTGGCCTGTCCGTCATCACTCCACTTACCAAATTCCGCATCAAAATTGATGGCGTACCAAGCATGGCCAAAAGGATCCAGGTCATAGGGGGCACGAATTGAGATAATGAAAAGTTCTGCGGGCATTTCTTGGGCAAAAGAGAACAGGTCCTCTTCATTGCTTCCATAGCCATGAAGCATGAACAGTACCGGTGGTCTTTTCTGCTGTACCAATGGTTCACGAACAAGATGTTCCAATGATAGCGTAGTGGGGCGCATGTCGCTTTGTTATTGGATAAAGGTAAACCATTTTTGAAAATGGTTGCCCAGCACGGGTACTAAAGTTGTAACGCCCCGAAGTACCGCCACAATACAGATAACCAATGCAGAAATATAAATTAGGTACAGTCCCATCCATATATAGTCCATTTTCGAAAAGTATAGAAAAATGGCGGTGGCGTGAAAAAGCAGATGTATGCCAAAGGCCTGTCTGGTATGAAAACGCGCAAAAGCATATTTGGGTTCCAAGTTCATCGTAATCGCAATGAGACATCCTACCATGGTCACATATGCTGTTACCGCCCCTATCTTACCCTTAACAGAATCAGTCATATGCTTCGGCACGTGTTAATTGACCATTGTTTATGGTACCATAGACCTGTCCTATCAGTGGCTCACCGAGAAAAAGGCTGTTTTTGGATGTAGACTGTATGTTTTCTTTTGAAAAGGTGTGTTGCGCACTAGGATTGAATAGGGTCAGGCAGGCAGGTTGTCCTTCAGCGATGTGGGGTTGCCCAAGCCCAAAACGTTCCCTTCCCTTGGTCAACAGCACAATGGTCTCTTCTAGGTCGAACAAGCGTCGAAAAGACCCAAATGCGGTCTCAAGTCCCAAAGTGCCGTATTCGGCATGGTCAAACTCCAATCGTTTTTCTTCAATATCAATAGGGGTATGGTCGGTAGTGACAAAGTCAATGGTGTTGTTCTTTACTCCTTTCACCAGGGCATTGGCATCGGTTTTTGTCCGTAACGGGGGCATGACCTTGGCATTGGTGTCAAATGTTTCCAGTAGCGTATCGTTGAACAGCAGATTGTGGATGGCCACACTACATGAAACGTTCAGCCCCTTCTTTTTGGCCCCAGCGATCAGTTTTACCGATTTGGCCGTAGAGATAGTGGGAATATGTAGCCTACCTCCTGTATATTCCAAGACAGCCAGGTCTCTGGCAATTTGTAGTTCTTCAGCTAAAGCAGGCACCCCTTTTAAGCCCAATCTTGTAGACACTTCCCCTTCATTGACCATACCCTTGCCCTTGATTTGTACATCTTGGGGAAACGAAAAAATGAGGGTATCAAAGTTCTGGGCATACAACAAGGCGATTTTGAGCAGGTTGGCATTGCAGATCTGTTTTTTAAAGTCATAAAAGGCAATTGCCCCTGCATTGTGCATATCAAAAAGTTCGGCCAAGTACTTGCCCTCGCCCTTAACGGTCAAGTTGCCCAAGGGATAAAGATTGGTCGAGCTGCCATTTGCCCTTTTCAACAAAAAGACAATAGCTGAACTGGTGTCAGGTGATGGTTGTGTATTTGTGTTCAAGATGATGTCGGTAAAACCGCTTTGGGCGGCCACTTCAAGGCCGTGTGCAATTGTTTCACGTTCTTCAAAGCCAGGTTCCCCAAAACATACACTGCTGTCAAACCATCCGATAGATACATGGAGGTTCTCAAAATCAAGCGTTTTGACCGTTTTGTTCGGCTCTATCTTAGGGGCTATTTTTTCAATGGTTCCGTTCTTGATATGAATATCCCTTTTTTTGAGATGGAGGTCTTTGTTTTCAGGAGCTACAATCTTTGCAGATTTCAATATGATGTTCATCTAACGAATTTTTGGATCAAGGTCTCGACCACAACAAAAAACAATGCTAAAATAACAAACCATTTCCAATATGGGTCAATGCTGCTTTCGGCCGCTAAAAAAGTAAAGAGTGATGCAATCGACCGCTGGTCTGGGGCCGTCGGTAAACGCATCGGGTCAAAATACTGTGGATCGCTTTCCTTTCGGTCAAAATTAAAACTGATGTGCCCATAGGCCCTGTTGTTGTCACCGATCTGAAAAATACCATCAACAATCGGATTTTCGTTGAAAAACAGACGGGTCTTCTTGGCAAGGGACTGCTGTTGTGGTATGAATTCATAGCCGTTTTTTGAAACACGTACCATATTGTCTTTGCCCAAGGTGATGGGCAGGTCAACAACATGCTCCCGTCCCACGGTCATGTAGAGTTCTGGATTTTTTAAGCTGAACAGGGCCATGTTATAAAACGTAGGGACAATGAGTGGGGAATTTTTGAAATTTGAATTTTCAGATGTTACCGGTGCAGTAAAAAGGTAGAGGCCATCACCACCTATCAAGAACGGACTGCCATCTTGAAATGAGAGTGCTATCGGAACATTGGCAGTGATGCTATAGTAGCTGTTCACTGTTGGGTGTTGAAAGTTGGTGACCCTTTTCTCAAAGACATCTTTGAACAGGGGGTGGTCAAAAGTTAT
Source organism: Bacteroidota bacterium (assembly GCA_039184335.1). Classification (GTDB taxonomy): domain Bacteria; phylum Bacteroidota; class Bacteroidia; order Flavobacteriales; family Flavobacteriaceae; genus JBCDBD01. The sequence continues at coordinate 108,890 of JBCDBD010000007.1, forward strand.
TGACGTGATACGTTGCTCATTTTCGACAAGCTGATGAAAGGTTATTGGATAAAATTGGGATATGAACTGGCCATACGATTCCATATCACTTTCAATAGATGGAATGATGATGATACTGCCCCCGTTTTCCTTAAAATTTGCCAAAGTCTTTTGAAGACTGTTGGGCACTTCTTTCAAGTCTTCCAAAATGATGACATTTTGGTCTTCTATAGCGGTAAGGTCCACTTGATCTGGCCTACGGTATGAAAAAGCAAACCGATCCTCGGTGAATATGCGCCCAAGATAGTTCACATCGGTAGCTGAGATGGCCAACACATTGATTTTCTCCTTGTCATTGATATTAAAATAGAAGACATCATCATAACCCAGCCCATTGCTGGCTATGACAATCTTCCCATTTATTTTTTCGTCGGCCGGAAGCGAAAAAGCAATGTTGGCTTTGCCAGTTGCCGTAAACGAAGCTGCCGTTTTGGCGATAAGTTGATCAGCGTTGTAAATGGATATGGGCAGACTGGCTCCTGTAGGGGACCCCGAGAGCGATACGGTCAGTTCATCTTGACCTCCCACATTTTTTTTGAGATATGCCGAATCGATCGAAACATTGGCATAGCTATCGGGTGTAAGTTTAACGTAATGGGCAATGATTCCTTTTAAAGTATCTTGCGCAACCTTTCTAGATTGAAAATCAGAAATGAAGATAAAATCCTTTTTGGTATCCCCATCTTTTGAGAACAAGGTATTTGCCTTGCGCATGGCAGCATCCAGGTCGTATTGTTTGGCAGAAAATTGCAAATCGAGCAGTCTGTCCTGTATTTCGCCAACAGTCACCTTTCGATAGGTCTCGGTATTGGTAAAAAGGCTGAAGACCGTCGCATCATTGATGTGCTGCAATAGGTCTTGTACCGCTCTTTCCAGTATCGGGAGTCCCTCACTCTTGGCCTGCATACTGAACGAATTATCGAGGTAAATCACGGTCTCTTTGGGTTTCAGGGCCGTCGAACCAGAAACGAAGGGTTGTGAAAACGCCAATACCAGTGCTGCTAACAGTAGCATACGTGACAAGAGCAACAACCACTTTTTAAGCGAACGGCTCTTGTATGATTCAACAACCACCTTTTGTAACAGGGCAACGTTGGTAAAAGGGGTTTTCTTGAATTTTCTAAGCTGTAAAAGGTGAATGATGATTGGGATAAGAAGTAGAAAAAAGGCCCAAAGAATTTCTGGATGTTTGAACTGCATTCCCAAATCGATTGCCCAAATATACATATTTAAAAAGTTCGATAGGGCGACCAGCCGTGTTAAGGTAATGGTAAATTGCGTAAAATAAGGGCACCGTTAACAGAAGAAGAAAAAATCTTTCATAGGTCGATGCCCCAATCGGTACAAATACCCTTTAATATATTGCTGGGCAATTGTGTTGGCCACAGTAATGATGCTTTGGGGTTGCTGAAGTGAGGCCAAACTTGAAAAGTGTGCCATGGGCTTTCCGTATATTTTTTTGCCGATTTTGTTGGGGTTGTCACAGACCCAATCAAAATCAATACCTCTTTCCCATAATCTTTTGGCAATGCACTTACCCTTGAAACCGGCCCCCCATACCACTAAGGTCTGTTTCGGATGATAGTCTAACCGTAAAAAATAGTGTAGTTTGATATCCAAAAAATAGTTTTGTGCATAATTTTCTTGTGTACGGGAGCTTCTGGTGGCATGATCCCTCCATAGATGCAGCACTTGGGCACAGGGAATGACCTTCAATTGATGCTCGTAAAACCGGAACGCAAGGTCATAATCTTCAGGGTATTGGTCTGGGTCAAAGGCGCCACACTTTTGAAGATCATCGCGATAGGCCATCCAACAGGGGGAGGGAACCACACATTCTTTATAGATTTCAGTATAGTTGGTGCCTTTGGCGGTCAGGCCGTTCAACCACTTCTCATACCGTTTATAACCGTTGCCAATTCCGATATCGGAAAAATACCTGACCTGGCCTACGGCCAGATGTCCCAAACCTTTTTTTGTCAATGCGTTCACCATCACTTCCAGGCGGTTCGGCATCATGATATCATCGGCATCCATTCGGGTGACCAAAATACCTGTACAGTTGGCATGGGCGGTTCGGAGTGCTGGTATGATGCCCTGTCCGCGATTTGGGTATACTTGGATCCTGTTATCTTTTTGGGCATATTCCGTTGCAATATGCAGGCTGCCATCTAAAGAATGATCGTCTACGGCAATGACCTCAAAGTGTCCATACGACTGTTCTAAAATGGATTCTAAACAAGCTGTAAAAAATGCAGCCGTATTCTTAAAGGGAACGAGTATGCTGACCAAATGGCTCAACGCTGCGCTTTTAGGCATGAAGCAATTACAGGTTGCACAAGCCGTTCCATGACTTTATACCCCTTTTCGGTCAAGTGCACCCCATCGGTGGTGTACTCCGAGGGCAATCCGTTGCGCCCGTCTGCCATGACCGAAAAATAATCGAGATAGGGCACTTCTTTTTCTTCGGCCAATTGTTGTAATAACGCATTTAATTTGGGAATCATAATGTTCGGTCGTTGGCCGGGCCGCCAAGGGTAATCAAAAGCAGGCAGTACCGAGCATACAACGGGCACGATATGGTTGGTTTGTGCCAGTTCTACCATAGAAGCAATATTGTCCCTGATCTGTTCCAGGGTCATGGGGCCTGTATTGCCGGCAATGTCATTGGTGCCCGCCAATATCACAACTGCTTTGGGTTGTAGGGCAATGACATCTTGTCGAAAACGGAGCAATAGTTGTGGGGTGGTCTGTCCACCGATACCCCGATTGAGATAGGTAGTGTTTTCAAAAAAAGCCTTGGGCCAGCCTTCGGTGATGGAATTGCCCAAAAAGACCACACGATCTTCGTTGTTACCAGGCGATGTAATGACGGCATTCGCTACTTGATATTTTGAGAGGTTGGGCCAGTCTTGGGCTTGCATTGGACCAAAAATAGAAAAAACCAGCAACAGGGTACCTAAAGACGGTATGTACCGCATAAGCCGCAGTGTTTGAAATACATATTCCATATCCTAAAAATAACACAAATTGTATTAAGCCTCAATTGGGGTAGGGTCGCTCCCTTTTTTTAAAACGAATTGGGGGAAATGCCGGTTCCGGCACACAACTGTTATAAAAAGATACCACTATGGGCGATATGACTGCGGCAAGACGTCGTATAGCACAGGCAACGGCATCGGGTTCGGAAAGTTTAGATTTGAGCGAACTTCAACTGACTACAGCTGATCTGAGCGAATTGCTTCCCGAACTAAGAGCAATTGATGGACTGAAAAAACTAAACCTGGCCAGCAATGCCCTTGTCACCCTCCCTAGTGAAATTGGACAACTCAATGGTCTTCAGTCGCTTAACCTAACGCGTAACCGACTTACGGGACTGCCCCCTGAAATCGGTAGCCTGACCACACTCACCATACTTGGCCTTTCGAATAACCAGCTTACTGAACTGCCCCAAGAAATAGGTAGCTTGACCCTCCTGAAAACACTTGTAATATCGAATAACCAGCTTACCGGACTGCCCCAGGGAATCGGTAGCCTGAACGCGC
>JBCDBD010000008.1:0-110089 GCA_039184335.1 Bacteroidota bacterium
AGTGTTTTCATATAATCGCTATGGTATGGTATTCGTTGAAAATGCAAGCAAAAATAGGAAATTATACTGCAAGTAGAAGGCACTAAAAATTATAAAATCCCAAATTTATTATGCATGCATAATAAATTTTTACTTTTTTTTGATTTTTAGTGCCTTCTACTTGCAGTATAATTTCCTATTTTTGCTTGCATTTTCAACGAATACCATACCATAGCGATTATATGAAAACACTACAATTTAGGCAAGCCATTGCTGAGGCCATGACAGAAGAAATGAGACTGGACGATACCATATATTTGATGGGGGAGGAAGTAGCCGAATATAATGGGGCTTACAAGGCTTCAAAAGGCATGTTGGATGAATTTGGCCCCGAACGCGTTCTTGATACCCCCATCTCTGAATTGGGTTTTGCGGGTATTGGTGTGGGATCGGCCATGAACGGCAACAGGCCGATCATTGAGTTTATGACCTTTAATTTTTCATTGGTAGGTATCGATCAGATCATTAATAATGCCGCCAAGATCAGACAAATGTCTGGGGGGCAGTTCCCATGTCCGATTGTATTTAGGGGGCCTACCGCATCAGCCGGCCAACTGGCGGCTACCCATTCACAGGCTTTTGAAAGCTGGTATGCCAACTGTCCTGGGCTAAAAGTGGTAGTTCCTTCCAATCCCGCAGACGCCAAGGGATTGTTAAAATCGGCCATTCGCGATGACGACCCTGTTATTTTTATGGAGTCGGAGCAGATGTACGGCGACAAGGGCGAAGTACCTGAAGGAGAATATACCATTCCGTTAGGGGTGGCCGATGTCAAAAGGACAGGCAAAGATGTCACCATTGTCTCATTCGGAAAAATTATCAAAGAAGCCTACAAAGCAGCTGATGAATTGGAAAAGGAAGGTATCAGTTGTGAGGTCATTGATTTGAGAACGGTTCGCCCTATGGATTATGAAGCCATCTTGAATTCCGTCAAAAAAACGAATCGATTGGTCATTCTTGAAGAAGCTTGGCCTTTTGGCAATGTAGCCACCGAAATCATTTACCATGTTCAAGATAAAGCTTTTGACTATTTAGATGCGCCGATTGTCAAATTGAATACGGCAGATACCCCTGCCCCATATTCACCTGTTTTGTTAGCAGAATGGTTACCAAATTATCAAGATGTAATCAAGGCTGTTAAGAAAGTGTTATATAAATAACGAGCAAGCTATTGTAAGGTATATTTATATTCTCGCTGACTTGACAGTTGCCGAGGTTTTTTTAGGAATAGTTTTTGATAAAAAGTTACACTAAAACCAAAAAGACCACCTAGTGGTTGCATGGCTTTGTAAGGCCATTGATTTTTACACCATCTATCAAAATATGAAAAAAATCTTTTTTCTATTCCTGTTGTTATGTTATGTCTTTTCAAATGCCCAAACAAAAGTAGGTGGTATTGTAGTTGATGAAGCAGGAGATCCAGTCGCCTTTGCAAACATTATTTTTAAAGATACTTCTGAAGGTACCATCACCAACGATAATGGCCGTTTCTATTTTGAATCTGATAATACGCACACTTCGATCATGGTCTCCTTTATCGGGTATGAGACCAAAGAAGTGAAGTTGGCGGCAAAGGTCAATTACGAGGTTGAGATTGTTTTGGCCGAGTCTACCGAAAAATTGGATGAGGTAGTTGTTTTTACCGGTAAGCAATCAAAGAAAAATAATCCCGCGGTCGAGATTCTAAAAAAGATATGGGCCAAGAAAAGGCAAAATGGTGTACGCAAGTTCAAAAGCTATCAATATGATAAATACGAAAAGGTAGAATTTGACTTGAACACGATTGATAGTGCGCTTATAAAAAGTAAGCTTTTCAGGGGGTTGGAGTTTATTTTTGAAGATTTGGACACCTCTAGAATTACAGGCAAGACCTATTTGCCCATTTTTTTGAACGAGGTGTTCTCAAAAGTGTATGGTGACAATCGCCTTGAACTGGAAAAAGAAGATGTTTTGGGAAACAAGAACTCTGGCTTTGGCGGCAATCAAGGAATCACAGCTTTTGTTGAGGATCTGTATTCTGACTACGATATTTATGACAACTATCTCAAGTTCTTTGATAAGAGTTTTACAAGTCCATTGTCAAAAACAGGAGTTGATACCTATAACTATGCATTGTCTGATAGTACTTTTATCGATGATAAGTGGTGCTATAACATCGTCTACTATCCCAGGCGTAAAAACGAATTGACGTTTAAAGGTGATTTCTGGGTCAATGACACCACTTTTGCAATAAAGAAAATCAATCTAGAGGTTACCAAAAGTGCCAATATCAATTGGGTCAAGGAAATTTATATAGAACAGGATTTTGATGTGGTCAATGATTCGGTGTTTCTACTGAAAAGGGACTATATGCTCAGTGACTTTAGCTTTTCAAAAAAAGAGAAATCAAGGGGCGTCTATGGTAAGCGGACAACCGTTTATGACAACTATACTTTTGATGTGATCAGACCCAAGGAATTTTATAAGGCAGAATCAGATCCCTATGACCCCCGGGTTTTTGGTCGTGATAGCACATTTTGGAGAAATGCCCGTTTAGAGAGTTTAAATGATGATGAATCTGGAATTTTTAAATTGTTGGATACCTTAAAAACGGTTCCCAAATTCAAGACCTACTACAATATCGTCAGTATTTTGGGCTCTGGATATATTGAGATAGACAAATGGAACATAGATATTGGGGATATCTACAGCACTGTTGGTTTCAATGATGCTGAAGGTTTTCGGGTACGGGGAGGTGCCCGTACGTATTTTGGGCAAAATGACCCATGGCGGCTTGAAGCCTATATGGCCTATGGTTTTGATGATCGAAAGTTCAAGCATGGGTTTTCAGCCAAATTTTTACTGGATCGAAAAAATAGGCTTATCCTTTCTGGGGGTAACCGACGTGATATTGAACAGTTAGGCATCAGCCTTACGGCAACCAATGATGTTTTGGGCAGGAGTATCGCATCTTCATCATTGGTGACCGTAGGTGCAAATGACCGACTGACCAACATTAATCTTTCTACATTTAATATTGAAATGGAACCCGTGAAGAATTTTAGGATTCGTTTCGGGGGGTCTTTTCGCACACTTAGTTCTGCCTTGCCAGAATCTTTCAGCTTGGATTATGTGGATCCCGGTTCCCCAACAGGAATCTCTTCTGAAATCAAACAGTTTGATTTCAATACCACATTGATTTACACTCCTGGCAAGCGTACCATTGGATATGGGGTCGAACGAAATGATGTCAATGAAAACTACAGCACCCTTTTATTGAACTACACCAAAGGAACAAGCGGTTTTTTAGAGAGTGATTTTGATTATGAACGTGTTCAGTTTTCCTATACCCAACCATGGCAATTGGGCGGATTCGGAAGGTTGTTGTCAACAGTGGAAATAGGGAAGACCTTTGGTGATATCCCTTTAGGGCTATTGAGTGTCATTCCCGGTAACCAAACACTTTTTTCATTATATAACACCTTTCCAAACCTTGACTTCTATGAGTTTGTCACCGATACCTATGCTACCGTACATTTAGAACACAATTTCAATGGCCGCCTGTTTTCAAGAATTCCCTTTCTACGTAAATTCAACCTACGCGAAATTGTGGGGCTTCGTGGGGCTTGGGGCGAGCTTTCTGATGATAATATTGCATTGAGTGCCCCAGCGAACATTCCCTTGATTGCCCCAGATGATGAAATTTATTGGGAATATTCCTTTGGGGTGGGCAATATCTTCAAAATCTTTCGACTCGATTTCAATTTCAGGGGCAATTATTTAGACAATCCAGATGCAAGAGCATTTGGGGTAACCGGAACTTTTGGGTTCAGTTTCTAATGATGATGTTGTCTTAATTTGTATACGTTCATTTTACTGGTATCTTTAACGAATTAAATGGAAATGCAATGGCAGCAGAGAAAAATGTATCCTTTGATGTTTTGATTGAAATTCCCAAAGGCAGTAGAAATAAGTACGAGTATGATTTCACATTGCATAAAATTCGGTTCGATCGCACCTTGTTTTCGTCAATGATGTATCCTGGTGACTATGGTTTTGTGCCAGAGACCTTGGCATTGGACAAAGATCCGTTAGATGTACTGGTATTAGGTACCGAACCCACCTATCCCATGGTGGTCATGGAGGTGAAGCCTATAGGGGTGTTTCATATGACCGATGAGAAAGGACCCGATGAAAAAATTATTTGCGTTCCTGTGAACGATCCCGTTTGGGGCAAGAAAAATGACATCAGCGATATCAATCCACACCGATTGAAAGAAATCGATCACTTTTTCAAAGTCTACAAAGATTTGGAAGAAAAGAAGGTAGATACCGGTGGCTGGGGCGATGCCAAGGATGCTATTAAAATATACCACCAATGCGTAAGGCGCTACGAAGAAAGCGAGCATAAAAAGAAGCGTACTTTTATCATTTAGAAAAAAAAGACCCTTGAAAATCAGTTACTTTTGCTCAAGAAAGTGACTTTTTTTATTATAACGTATTTTACTACTTTTGCCACCACTAAAAAAACTTAAAAACTTTTATATGGAATCAATCGTACCTTATTTATGGGGTTTTGGTGTATTGGGACTATTGTATGTCTTCATTAAGAACGCGTGGGTCTCGAAACAGGCAGTTGGCGAAGAAAAAATGGCACGTATTGCCAAGAACATTGCCGATGGGGCCATGTCTTTTCTTAAAGCGGAGTATAAAATCTTGGCCATTTTTGTTATAGCGGTGGCTATTTTGCTATTCTTCAAGGGTAGAGTTGAAGAAGGCTCGAATGGCATGGTAGCCATATCGTTCATCGTTGGTGCCATCTGTTCAGCACTTGCTGGGTTTATTGGCATGAAAGTGGCTACCAAGGCCAATGTACGAACCACAAATGCCGCGAGAACCTCACTGAGCAAAGCGTTGGAGGTTGCTTTCGCAGGAGGTTCTGTAATGGGGCTTGGTGTTGTAGGATTGGGTGTACTCGGCTTGAGTGGTCTTTTCATGATATATAGCAGTCAAGGTTGGGGAATCAGTGAAGTGTTGAATGTACTTTCAGGTTTCTCGTTAGGTGCTTCATCCATTGCACTTTTTGCCCGTGTTGGTGGTGGTATTTACACCAAGGCCGCAGATGTTGGGGCCGATTTAGTGGGTAAGGTTGAAGCAGGTATTCCTGAAGATCACCCTTTGAATCCAGCGACCATTGCAGATAATGTCGGTGATAATGTCGGTGACGTTGCCGGTATGGGGGCTGACCTTTTTGAATCATATGTAGGTTCAATTATCGGAACCATGGTACTCGGGGCGGTTTTCGCCACCTTACCTGAATTTCAAGCCGCTTTTAATGGTCTGGGGGCGGTTTACCTTCCCCTGGCACTGGCAGCTGTGGGCATCGTAATGTCCATTATCGGTACTTTCTTTGTACGGGTCAAAGATGGAGGAAATCCACAAACTGCATTGAACATAGGAGAATTTGGATCAGCTGCCCTGATGCTGATCGCTTCCTATTTCTTGATTACCAATATGCTTCCTGAATCTTGGATGGAAGATGGTAAGGCCTATTCGGCCATGGGTGTTTTTTGGGCTACAATTGCTGGTTTGGTAGCCGGATTGGCTGTGGGTAAGGTGACCGAATATTATACGGGAACAGGAACAAAGCCTGTAAATTCTATTGTCCGCCAATCAGAAACAGGTGCTGCCACCAATATCATCGCAGGTCTGGGAGTAGGTATGATGTCTACAGCAATCCCCATCATTTTGATTGCTGCTGCGATTTTGGTATCACACTACTTTGCTGGTCTGTATGGAATAGCCATAGCAGCCGTAGGAATGTTGGCGAACACCGGTATTCAGTTGGCCGTTGATGCCTACGGACCTATTTCTGACAATGCAGGTGGTATTGCCGAGATGGCCGAACTACCAAGTGAGGTTCGCGAACGCACTGATAAATTGGATGCTGTAGGTAATACCACTGCTGCAATAGGTAAAGGATTTGCCATTGCTTCGGCGGCTTTGACCGCCCTGGCACTTTTTGCTGCCTTTATGAAGACCGCAGGGGTGAAGTCCATCGATGTGTCACAGCCCGATATCATGGCCGGATTGTTGATAGGGGGTATGTTGCCCTTTGTATTTTCGGCACTTTCAATGAATGCGGTAGGTCGTGCCGCTATGGCAATGATTGAAGAAGTACGCCGTCAGTTCCGTGATATTCCCGCATTGAAAGCAGCCTTGGAAGTCATGGTGAAATACGATGCTGATATTTCTAAAGCGACAGACGCCGACCGTAAAATTTTTGATGCAGCCGATGGAGTTGCTGAATACGATAAATGTGTGGCCATTTCAACCACAGCTTCCATCAAAGAAATGGTGTTGCCAGGCTTACTGGCCATTGCGGTACCTGTAGCCGTTGGTTTTATCGGAGGTGCAGAAATGCTTGGGGGATTGCTTGCCGGGGTGACCACAGCAGGTGTATTGATGGCCATTTTTCAGTCCAATGCGGGTGGAGCTTGGGATAATGCGAAGAAAACCATTGAGAGTGATGGACGAAAAGGAAGTGATGCACATAAGGCTGCAGTGGTTGGCGATACCGTTGGGGATCCCTTCAAAGATACGTCGGGCCCATCATTGAACATTCTACTGAAATTGATGAGCGTGGTGGCCCTTGTCATTGCACCAAGTTTGGTCAGTCTCTCTTCTGCGGATGAAATGGGTATGTTGAGCGAAAATGGGGCCAAAATTTCAATCACTACCGATGGTATGAAAACAACCCAACAAGTGGAAAAGCAGATTCGTGTTGCAATAAGCAATACGCCAGATGGTGCCTTTAAGGCCATGGTAACCACTACTTTTGAAAGTAATGGAAAGAAAACAACCGAAGTAAAGGAATTTATGGGTGCCACGAAGGAAGAGGTAAATGCCAAGGTAGCGACCTATAAGAAAGGAATTGGTATCGAATAAACGGTTTCAAGACTATTCGAATAAGTTAAACCGTGCCCCATGGCCATAGGGGCACGTTTTTTTTTGTTTTATATGGTTTGACCTAGTTCAGTTTGAAGGTAATGGGAATACTGAATGGTACCTTTACGGCATTTCCCCGTTGTTTGCCAGGGGTCATTTTGGGGAGTTTTGAAATGATACGTGCGGCCTCTGTTTCTAAACTTTCGTGTGGGCCACGCATTTTGATTTCTCCTATGCTACCATTTTTTTGAATCGTGAATACAATGTTTACACGACCTTGTAACCCCATTTCTTGTGCGATTTCTGGATATTTGAAATTTCGTCTGATATGCTTTAACATCATTTCTTGAAAACAGGCCTTTTTATCCTTGACATTTTCACAACCGGGGAAAATAGGAGCATCTTCTATAACCCAGAATGGAACTTCTTCAGGTTCATTGATTTCGACCACTTCAATCTCGGATACCTCCGCAATCTCGGTATCTTGATTGATGTCATCTGATTCAATGACCGTCTCGTCAATAATTTCATGGTCTTTTACGACTTCAATGACCGGAGGGGTCTTAATTTTTGGTTTCGGTGGTTTTGGCACGACCACAACGGGGGGAAGTATTTCATCGATTACCTCTGGCTTGTTCAATTCGGGATCATAACCGACCTCGCGATCAAAAGTCTTCCACTCAATTACCGTATAGCTCATCATTAACACTGTTGTCAAACCTATCAAAAAATAGAGGGTTGAATTCTTTTTAAGATTCGACTTTGGATTTTTCTTTGCTTCCATCATTTTAGATTTTAGAATGATGAGCCCAAGTTAGGTGATGTTGCTTCTGGATCAAAGCGGAAATGAGGGAAGTGTTTTTTTAAGTGAGGGAAAGGGGATGTAGTTTTTTATTGATGGTGTCTTAAGAGCCGGGTTCCAACAAAAAAACATACGAGACCATTCGGTGATTTTTGATGTTGGACATATCAAAAAAATTAAAAGAGACCATGAATTTCAGCACCAATGCGGTTAATGACCTCGCCTAGATCCTCAGGCTTGTCCACAAAATTGACATTGTCCACATCAACAATCAATAGTTTACCCTTTTCATATGTATTTACCCAAGCTTCATAGCGTTCATTCAGACGGCTCAAATAATCAATGGAGATGCTGTTTTCATACTCCCGACCACGTTTATGGATCTGGTTTACCAAATTGGGGATGGAACTGCGAAGATAGATCAATAGGTCAGGGGGCTGTACCAAACTTTCCATCAGTTCAAAGAGACTTTTATAGTTTTCAAAGTCACGGTTGGTCATCAACCCCATGGCATGTAAGTTCGGCGCAAAAATATGGGCATCTTCATAAATGGTACGGTCTTGGATCACACTTTTGCCACTTTCACGTATTTTTAAGATCTGTCGGTATCGACTGTTCAGAAAATAGATTTGGAGGTTGAAGCTCCAACGTTCCATTTGGGTGTAAAAATCGTCTAAATAAGGGTTGTCGACCACGTCTTCAAAATGCGCATCCCATTTGTAATGTTTTGATAATAAAGTGGTTAAAGTAGTTTTTCCTGCTCCAATGTTTCCGGCAACGGCAATATGCATGGTGTGCGGTGTTTAGTGCTTTTGGTGTTGATCTTTATCAAAAGAAGGTAATCGCAATATACAACGAATATCCTGTCCGTAGAAAAAAATGAGATGAAATACAATGAGGCCAATCCACGTTATTAAATTTTGTTTTACCTGTTAAATATGTACTTTTGCGAGACAAATTTTTGAGGATGGATTTGACTGATTGCAACCTCGTGAAAAATGCTAAAGCAGTGTAAACTTCTTTAGGCGCGTTCGTCAAATACATTCCTTGTTAAATACAGATCCATGCCGTATTTGTTTACTTCGGAGTCGGTAAGTGAAGGACATCCGGATAAAATTGCAGATCAGATCAGTGATGCGCTGCTCGATAACTTTTTGGCTTTTGACCCTGAAAGCAAAGTGGCCTGTGAAACCTTGGTGACCACGGGCCAAGTAGTACTGGCAGGCGAAGTAAAGAGCAATACGTATCTCGATGTGCAAACCATCGCTAGGGAAACCATCAATCAAATTGGCTATACCAAAGGGGAATACCAGTTCAGTGGAGATTCTTGCGGGGTCATTTCATTAATACACGAGCAGTCACAGGAAATCAATCAAGGTGTAGATCGGGGAACAAAAGAAGAGCAGGGTGCCGGTGATCAGGGAATGATGTTCGGATATGCTTCCAAGGAGACGGAAAATTTTATGCCCTTGGCTCTAGATATTTCGCACAAAATACTTCAGGTACTTGCCGAATTGCGAAAAGAGGGGTCTGCAATATCATATTTACGCCCAGATGCAAAGGCCCAGGTCACCATCGAATACACTGATGATAATGTTCCACAACGGATAGATACCATTGTGGTTTCTACGCAGCATGACGATTTTGACGAAGACACAAAAATGCAGTCAAAAATCAAGGAAGATGTCTTGAATATCCTAATTCCAAAAGTGAAGGAGCAATTGCCTACTTATGTCCAAGAGCTTTTTAATGAACAGATTACTTATTATGTCAATCCTACCGGAAAATTCGTGATTGGTGGACCACACGGCGACAGTGGATTGACAGGGCGTAAGATTATTGTTGACACCTACGGGGGCAAAGGGGCCCACGGTGGGGGAGCCTTCAGTGGAAAAGATCCCAGCAAAGTGGACCGAAGTGCAGCCTATGCCGCCAGACATGCCGCAAAAAATTTAGTGGCTGCAGGGGTAGCCGACGAGATTTTGGTACAAGTAAGCTATGCCATTGGGGTCGTGGAACCTACATCTATCTATGTAGACACCTATGGAACCAGCAAGGTCAATCTTAGCGATGGCCAAATTGCAGAAAAAGTGATGAACCTTTTTGATATGAGACCTTCAGCAATCGAAAAACGATTGAAGCTCAGAAACCCAATCTATTTAGAGACCGCTGCCTATGGTCATATGGGCAAAAATCCTCAAAAAGTGGTAAAAGTTTTTGAGTCCCCATATAATGGTAGAATCGAAAAGGAGGTAGAATTGTTTACCTGGGAGAAATTGAACAAGGTCGAGGAAGTGAAGAAAGCTTTTAGTCTTTAGAAGGTAAACAGCCTATTAATTGGAAAAGGAAACCTTTACAGGGTTTCCTTTTTTGTTTTTAAAACCCATTGTCTTTTTAGTAGCTTTAGTCAATCAATTCAATTTTGCCAACATGAAATTTAGACTTCGTTTATTGGTGACCGGTGCCTTTTTGTCAATCCTGATTCTCGGGTGTAAAAAAACAATAAAAAAAGAAGCGCAACACCTTGATACCTATGTAGAAGACCATTACACAAAAAAAGAAGTGGCTATTGAAATGCGTGATGGGGTAAAACTGCATACCACCATTTATTCGCCAAAGGATATTTCAAAAGAATATCCAATTCTGATGCAGCGTACACCGTATAGTTCAAGGCCCTATGGCGAAGGACAGTTCAGAAAACAAATAGGGCCGAACTTGCATTTGATGAAAGAGGGAAACATCATTGTATATCAAGATGTACGTGGCCGATGGATGAGCGAGGGCAGGTATGAGAATATGCGTGCCTATATCCCAAATAAAACATCCAATGCACAGGTAGATGAAAGTTCAGATACCTATGATACCATCGAGTGGTTGGTCAACAATGTGGAAAATAATAATGGTCGCGTGGGTGTTTGGGGTATTTCGTATCCTGGGTTTTATGCAACTTATGCTACGGTCGATGCACATCCAGCACTAAAAGCGGCCTCTCCACAGGCCTGTATCGGTGATTTCTTTTTTGACGATTTTCACCATAATGGGGCCTATCTATTGAGCTACTTCAGGGCGACCTCACTTTTTGGTACGCCGAGGCCGAATAACGAGCGTCCGATAGATACGGCTTGGTATACCCTGCCTGATATTGGTACCGAAGATCAGTACCAGTTTTTCCTTAATGTGGGCCCCCTAGAGAACTTGAACCCTTTTTTTGAGTACGAAACTGCAGATACCCCCAGAATGCGACCCGAAGGGTTGACCGATGATTATTTTTGGAATGAGTTGAAAGAGCATCCGAATTATGATGAACTCTGGAAAAGGCGTGGAATTATTCAACATCTGAAGAATGTAGAAAGTCATGTGGCAACCATGATTGTGGGTGGGTGGTTCGATGCCGAGGATTTATATGGCCCCCTGGAAACCTACAAGAATATTGAAAAATATAACCATGGCAATTACAATACCATGGTCTTTGGACCATGGGACCATGGCGGATGGGCCCGGCGAAGGGGAAAAAACCTGGTAGGAAATTACTATTTCGGGGATTCCATTTCAGAATTCTACCAAAAAGAGATTGAAACCAAATTTTTTAACCACTTTCTCAAAGGAGATGGCAGTAAAAATTCAGGTCTGCCGGAAGCCTATGTATTTGATTCAGGGCGTAAATCGTGGAAGTCATACGGCCAATGGCCTCCTGAAGCAGTGGTAAAGCAAGAAATGTTCTTATCAAAAGATCAAAGGTTGACCAAAGTTCAAGAAGAGGTTACAGGCTTAAACTTTATAAGTGATGTCAAAAAACCGGTGCCTTATTCAGAAGATATCAAAACGGTATTCACCCCTCGAAAATATATGACCGATGACCAGCGGTTTGCTGCAAGGCGTTCTGATGTTTTGGTCTTCGAGACTGACGTGATGCAAACGGATATGACCTTGGCAGGAGACATTTTGGCCAACCTGAAAGTAGCTACTACAGGCACTGCCGCAGACTGGATCGTTAAGGTAATCGATGTGCATCCTGCAGATATGGCGACCCATCAAGACATGCAAGACCATTTAAAAATGGGCAACTACCACCTCATGGTACGCAGTGAGGTACTGCGAGGCCGTTTCAGGAAGAGTTTTTCAGAACCAGAACCTTTTGTGCCCAAGAAAAAAACCAATGTGACCATAAAATTGCAAGATGTTTTCCATACAATCAAGAAGGGGCATAAACTTCAGGTACAGGTGCAGAGTACTTGGTTTCCCCTTATTGATTTGAATCCACAGACCTATGTCGATAACATTTTCAAGGCTAAGGAAGAAGATTTTAAAACACAAACACATACAGTTTTTACAGATTCCAATATTGAATTCTCAGTTTTAAGGTAATCTTAAAATGAATTTTATAAATTATAACTAATCTTATGTGAAATTTCAAAAAAGATTAGGTTTTTAGAATTTTCTGACTTTATATTTGTCTTGTAAGTTCAAACACGTATTGAATGGTTATCAAGAAAGGTGGAGGGAATGGACCCTGTGAAGCCTTAGCAACCCTTGTTTTTAACTGGCATTGCTGGTACAAGAAGGTGCTAAATTCTACTCTTTACAGAGATAGATAACAATCATCGGGCGGTACTCGATTCTTCCTTTCTTCATAACTTTTCTGATTTTGGTCAATTGTTGGTCTTTGCCGGTTTTGACTTTCTGTAATCAAAAAATAATTTAAAATAAAGAATCATGAGCGAACAAAAGTTTTCAACCCATGCACTACATGCGGGCCACGATGTAAGTGCTAATGGAGGTACCAGGGCCGTGCCCATTTATCAAAGTACGGCCTATGTATTCAATAATGCAGAACATGCGGCCAATTTATTTTCATTGGCAGAGTTCGGAAATATTTACACCAGAATTAACAACCCTACCAATGATATCTTAGAGCAGCGCCTCGCGGCTTTGGAAGGGGGTATCGCGGCTGTCGTAACATCTTCGGGGACTGCTGCTTTAAATACTGCCCTATTGGTCTTATTAAAGGCGGGCGATCATATTGTTGCTTCAAACAGTGTGTACGGGGGTACCTTTAATTTATTGGATGTTACCTTACCCCGTCTGGGCATTACCACCACTTGGGTCGACCCTTCAGAACCAGAAAATTTTGGTAGGGCAGTTCAAGAAAACACCCGAGTGTTCTTTGCAGAATCGGTAGGTAATCCCAAATTGGATGTGTTGGATCTAAAAGTGATTTCAGAAGAGGCAAAAAAGGCTAAAATCCCTTTCATTGTTGACAATACGGTGGCCTCTCCGGCATTGTTGAATCCTATCGAACACGGAGCCAATATTGTAATCCATTCTCTGACCAAATATATCAATGGCAACGGAACGGCTCTTGGTGGTGCCATTATAGATGCCGGCACGTTTGATTGGGCAAATGGCAAATTCCCTGAATTTACTGAACCTTCGCCCGGATATCATGGTTTGGTCTACCATGAGGCTTTGGGGCCTGCCGCCTTTATCGCCAAGGTGCGTATCGAGGGCCTTCGTGATTACGGGGCCTGTTTGAGTCCGTTCAATGCCTTTCAGATTATTCAGGGGCTGGAAACCTTGGAAGTACGTATGAAAAAGCACAGTGAGAATGCATTGGCATTGGCAAAATGGCTCGAAGACCGTGATGAAGTGGCCTGGGTGAATTATCCCGGCTTGGAATCAAGTACATACAAGGCTTTAGCAGATGTCTACCTGCCCAATGGACAGAGCAGTATTGTGACCTTCGGGGCAAAAGGTGGATTTGAATCTGCCAAAAAAATAGCGGACGAAACCAAAATTTTCTCGCTTTTGGCCAATATTGGGGATACCAAATCCTTGATTATCCATCCCGCCAGTACCACACATCAACAATTGAGCGATGAATCACAGGAATGGACAGGGGTTACCAAAGATTTAATTCGATTGTCTGTGGGATTGGAGTCCATTGAAGATTTAAAATCCGATCTTGAACAGGCATTTGCCACGATAGATAAATCGGTGCTTGTATAGACATTAACAAACTACAGCACCTTAGAAAACAACAATCAATGCTGAAAAGGCTTGCCGTATCAAATTTCAATACAGTGAGTGGTGTCGATCACGACATTCAATTGTCGTATCAATTGTTTGGTCGACCATTGCATACGGCACCTATTGTTTTGGTAAACCATGCGTTGACCGGTAACTCACAGGTTACTGGTGAAAAAGGCTGGTGGTCTGATCTGATTGGTAAGGGCAAGTGTATCGATACAGCGATATACACCGTACTGGCATTCAACATTCCTGGTAATTGCTATGACGGATTTGTTATCAATAATTACCAGGATTTTGTTGCGCGGGATATTGCAAGCCTATTTTTAGAAGGTTTGCAAAGACTGCAAATCAAATCGCTTTACGCGATTATAGGGGGGTCTTTAGGTGGGGGTATCGGTTGGGAAATGATAGCCCTGAATCCTGATATTTCGCAACATTTGGTTCCGATTGCATCCGATTGGAAATCTACCGATTGGTTGATTGCCAATTGTAGGATACAAGAACAGTTTTTGGTGAATTCCACACAACCCATACAAGATGCACGTATGCATGCCATGTTGTGCTATCGTACCCCACAATCGTTGAACCGGCGATTTGAACGTACCGTCAATGAAGAACTACAGGTGTTCAATGTAGAAAGTTGGTTAATGCACCATGGCGAAAAACTCCAAAACAGATTTCAGCTATCGGCGTACAAGTTGATGAACCAACTGCTGCGTACCATTGATATTGTCTCTAGAGACGCGAAAGCCATAGAAGGTATAGCTAAGAGTAAGGTACACATTCATGTTATCGGAGTAGATACCGACCTGTTTTTTACAGCCGAGGAAAATAGAAATACCTACCATAGTTTTAAAAAGTTGGGATGCACCATTTCATATGGCGAAATAACTTCGATTCATGGGCACGATGCGTTTTTGATAGAATTTCCAAAACTTGAGGAATTGCTGGCAGAAATTTTCATAAAAAAACCAAAAGCATGGCAGATTTGAAATTTGAGACAGACGCCATACGGACACAGGTGGAACGAACCCAGTTTTTGGAACATTCCAGCCCCATGTACCTGACGTCAAGCTATGTTTTTGAAGATGCTGAAGATATGCGAGCTTCCTTTGCTGAGGAGAAACAACGCAATATTTATTCGCGTTATTCCAATCCCAACACCTCTGAATTTGTTGAAAAAGTATGTAAAATGGAAGGGGCAGAGGCAGGTTTTGCCTTTGCATCAGGTATGGCAGCGGTTTTTTCAACCTTTGCAGCGCTCCTAAAAAGTGGGGATCACATACTTTCTTCAAGAAGTGTTTTTGGTTCTACCCATAACCTGTGTACCAATTTTTTTCCGAATTGGGGTATTGCGACCAGTTTTTTTGGTATCGATGACCTTCATCAGCTTGAAGATCTTATACAACCCAATACTAAGGTTCTGTATGTCGAGTCTCCCACCAATCCAGGGGTTGATGTCTTGGATTTGGAAGTTTTGGGTAAGATGGCAAAAAAGAACGACCTGATTTTTATAGTCGATAATTGTTTTGCCTCGCCTTACCTGCAACAGCCCATTCGATTTGGGGCAGATTTGGTGGTTCATTCCGGTACCAAGTTGATGGATGGCCAGGGTAGGGTCTTAGCTGGAATCACGGTAGGAAAAGCGGATTTGGTAGATAAGATTTACCGATTTTCAAGAATTACAGGCCCGGCACTATCACCTTTTAATGCTTGGGTGCTTTCTAAAAGTTTGGAGACTCTGGCAGTTCGTGTAGACCGTCATTGTGCGAATGCCCTACGACTCGCCGAGTTTTTAGGCGACCACCCCAAGATCGCTTGGGTGAAATATCCATTTTTAAAGTCACATCCACAATACGATTTGGCTGTAAAACAGATGAAGGCAGGTGGAAGCGTACTGGCCTTTGAACTAAATGGTGGACTTAAGAAAGGCCAAGCGTTTATTGATGCCATAAAAATGCTTTCAATTTCGGCAAACTTGGGTGACTCAAGAAGTATTGTTACCCATCCTGCTTCAACGACCCACAGTAAAATGACACCTGACGAGCGTAAAAAAGTGGGGATTACCGATGGTACAATTCGTATCTCAGTGGGATTGGAACATATTGATGATATTACTTCCGATATTGCACAGGCATTGGGATAGGCAAATTTCGCTATATTCGTATGATGCTCTCGAAAAAGACAAAATACGGATTAAAAGCATTAACTTTTCTCGCTGCCCAAGACAGAAATGAACCCATACAGATTGCTGAAATTGCCAACCACGAAAACATTTCACAGAAATTCTTGGAAAGTATTCTGTTGACACTACGTAGAAACGGATTTTTAGGCTCAAAAAAGGGAAAAGGAGGCGGATATTACTTGATCAAAGAACCGCAAGAAATCCCTATGACCGCAGTGATGCGTATTTTGGAAGGCCCGATTGCCATGGTACCTTGTGTAAGCCTTAATTTTTATGAAAAGTGTGATGATTGCCCTGACGAAAACCTATGTGCGGTTCACAACCTAATGCTCAAGGTACGTGATAGCGCTTTAGAGGTTTACCGGAACACTACACTCGCCGATTTGATTTATCAATAATTGCCCTAATGGCTGTCAAATTCAGAATAGTTGCCCCTTTATATTGAAAATCTACTAAAACTATAGGGTTTACATAATTTTATTATACAATTAACTTTCTGGTTCGGCAAATAGTCTTATTTTTGATTATCCTATTAAATCTATAGGATTTAAAATCGCAACACGATCAAATACAGCATATATGGTTTTATCAGAAGAGCAGATCAGTAAGTTAAATGCCCAATTTAAAGGAATTCCACCAGAAGAAATTATTTCTTGGGCCATTGATTTTGGTAATAACCCTGTGGTAACGACAAATTTTAGGCCATATGAAGTGGCTATATTGCAGGCGGTGACCGAGGTACGGAACAACATTCCGGTGATTTGGTGTGATACTGGATATAATACACCACAAACCTATAAGCATGCAGAAGAACTGATACGCCGATTAGATTTAAACATTAAGCTTTATGTGCCCAAACAGACATCGGCACATCGCGATGCAGTAATGGGTATTCCTAGCATTGACGATCCAAGACACAAAGAATTTACACGACAGGTAAAATTGGAACCGTTTTGGAGGGCAATGTCAGAACATCGACCAGATGTATGGTTCACCAACCTTAGAAAAGGTCAGACGGCACTTCGGGATTCACTGGATATTTTAAGCCTTGGTAAAGATGGTGTTTTAAAAGTAAGCCCCTTTTACCATTGGTCTGATACTCAATTGGATGCTTACCTTGGTGAGCGGAACCTACCCAACGAACATACCTATTTTGACCCAACCAAGGTGCTACAGAATAGGGAATGTGGTCTTCACACAAACTAAGTCGTTAGAATTCATCAATAAGCAGAAAAGGTGCTTTTGAGGTAGGGTAGATCACATATATGTCTGAGCCCCTAGTAAACATTAGATTTAATAAGCAATGGAAAGTTTCAGGACAGAAATAGAAAACCCGATCGTAGCTCGCGATATCATCGAATTGGAAAAAAAGATACACCAATTCAAAGGGGGCACTATTGATGGAGAAAAATTTCGTAGCCTTAGGTTGGCACGTGGGGTTTATGGCCAACGTCAGCCCGGTGTACAGATGGTACGGATAAAACTACCCTATGGTAGGGTCACAGCCAACCAATTGCTGCGTATCGCTGATGTGGCCGACGAATACTCTACAGGTCGTTTGCACATCACCACACGTCAAGATATTCAGATACATTACGTTGATTTAGAACGTACCCCTGAACTCTGGGCACAGTTGGAAAAGGATGAGGTTACGCTTCGCGAGGCTTGCGGAAACACCGTACGTAACGTAACAGCGAGCGAAACCGCTGGTATTGATGTGGATGAACCTTTTGACGTATCACCCTACGCCCAGGCCGTTTTCGAATATTTTCTTAGAAATCCCATCGGGCAAGAGATGGGTAGAAAGTTCAAGGTTTCTTTTTCGGCAAGCGATGCTGATACTGGATTGTCCTATATGCATGATTTGGGTTTTATTGCCAAGTTAAACAAGGGAGTCCGTGGCTTTAAAATATTATTGGGAGGTGGTTTGGGTTCACAGCCCCGTCATGCTGACACCCTGTTTGATTTTCTGCCCACAGATCAAATTATTCCCTTGATGGAAGGGGTGATACGGGTATTTGACCGCTATGGGGAACGAAAAAGTCGCGCTAAGGCCAGAATGAAGTTCTTATTGAAAGACATAGGATTGGAAGGCTTTAAGGTGTTGTTGGAAGAGGTACGCGAAGCAATTCCCTATCATTCCTATCCCATAAATACGGATGGCTATACTAAAGTCAAGATTGCCAAAGCAACAGCACCCAAAGTTCAGATTGAAAACCATGAAGCCTATGAAGAATGGAAATCGACCAACATTGTGGCCCAAAAACAAGAAGATTATGTAGCCATTGGTGTCAAGGTGTTATTGGGTGATTTCTATACAGATAAGGCACGTAAGCTGGCGGTTTTGGTTCGAGACTTTGCTGCTGCTGAAATTCGACTGTCGTTGCGACAGAATATTTTGATTCCTTTTGTTAGAAAAGAATTGGTTCCGTATTTTTATAAAGAATTGAAGCGATTAGGGTTTGCAGATTCAGGCTATAACAAGGCATTGGATATTACTGCTTGCCCCGGAACGGATACTTGTAACCTGGGTATTGCCAGTAGTACCGGAATTGCTTCTGAATTGGAGAAGGTCATTAAGACGGAATATCCACAATATACCAAAAATCCTGATGTAGTCATCAAGATCAGTGGTTGTATGAATGCCTGTGGGCAACATACGATGGCCCATATTGGTTTTCAAGGCATGTCAATACGTACCAAAGACAAGTTGGTGGCACCAGCTCTTCAAGTACTTTTAGGTGGCGGTAATCAGGGTAATGGTCGAGGTTTCTTTGCCGATAAGGTGGTTAAGATTCCAAGTAAGCGTGGGCCCCAAGCACTTCGTTTGATATTGAATGATTATGAAAAGAATGGAAATGGTAAAAAGTTTGAAGTATATTACGCGGAAAAAGGAGAGCACTATTTCTATGATTTTTTAAAACATTTGTCCAATATCGATAACTTGACAGCTACTGATTTTATCGATTGGGGCAATTCTGAAAAATACAAGAAAGAGATAGGTGTAGGTGAGTGTGCAGGTGTTATTATTGATTTAGTGGCCACCTTGTTTTTTGAGAGCCAAGAAAAAATAGAAAATGCAGAAGAGGCCCTCCGAAATGGTAAATGGGCCGACAGTATTTATCATTCGTACCAATCTATGGTCAATTCGGCAAAAGCTTTGTTGACATCAGAAAAGATCAAAATAAATACACATGCGAGCATTATCAAAGATTTTGACCGTCTGTTTGTTACAACAAGCAGAATAAGCTTTGAAGGTAGTTTTGAGGATGTGGTATTGCAATTAAACAAAAATAAGCCTTCAGAAACCTTTGCAGGAAAATATCTAGAACAGGCTAAGGTTGTGCTCGAACAATTTGAATCATATCGAAAACTGGAATTGGAACATGTTTAGTGGAAAATTAACAGTTGTAGGGGCAGGCCCAGGTGACGTTGAACTGATGACTTTGAAGGGTATCAAGGCTTTACAAACCGCCGATGTGGTATTATATGATGCATTGGTCGATACAAAACTACTTGAGTTTTCATATCGGGCTGAACATATTTTTGTAGGAAAGCGAAAAGGATGCTACCATTACCGGCAAGATCAGATCAATGAATTGATTGTTCAGAGAGCAAAAAGCAATAAGCATGTAGTTCGGTTAAAGGGGGGTGACCCATTTGTTTTTGGCAGAGGTGCTGAAGAGATGGAATACGCCTCAAAATACGGACTCGAAGTGGAAGTGATACCTGGAATTTCATCTTCGATCGCTGTACCGGCCATGCAGAACATTCCTGTGACCAAAAGGGGTTCGTCAGAAAGCTTTTGGGTGATTACAGGTACTACCAAATATCATGAACTGTCTAAAGATGTGTCTTTAGCTGCCCAATCTTCAGCAACTGTAATCATTTTAATGGGTATGGGAAAGCTGGATAAGATTATGGCCTTATTTTCTAAGTATGGTAAGTCAAATACCCCCGTGGCCATTATCCAAGAAGGAACTACAGAAAATGAAGAAATAGGGATTGGTACTGTTGCTTCGATTGAGGACAAGGCAAGGGAGCAACAGTTGACCAACCCTGCGATCATAATTATTGGTGAGGTTGTCAACCACCGCAGCCAATTACTGCAGGTACAGAAAAAATACCAACAACTGGAATTCAACATCTGATGGATCGAAACAATCTATTTCCTATTTTTCTAAAGACAGATCAATTGCATATATTAATTGTGGGGGGTGGTTCTTTAGCCGAAGAAAAATTACACTTTTTGACCGAATCAAGCCCAGATGCCAAAGTCACCATTGTCGCCCCAATGTTTCATGAAGGTACGATGGCTTTGGCAAAAGCGTTTAATGTTGAATTGACCTACGACCAATACAATACCAGTCATTTATATGGGGTGCATATGGTCTTCGCGACCACTGATAGCCCCGAAGTGAATGCCCAAGTTTATAACGATTGCCGCAAGCTGAACATTCTGGTGAATGTAGCTGGTGATATACCGTATTGCGATTTTTACGTGGGGGGTGTCGTAACAAAGGGTCTTGTGAAAATTGGGATTTCAACCAATGGAAAATTGCCGACCATTGCAAAACGGTTGCGGCAATTTTTTGAAGAGGCAATTCCTGATGATATTATCAAAATGTTACAAAACCTAAATACAAAGCAAAAAACGAAAAAAGGTGATTTTGAAGAGAAAACGGATAAAATAAATAAAATCACAAAAGAGTTGTTTGAAAAAACATAAATATTGACGAATAATGATCAAAACAGACGTACTTATCATCGGGGCAGGCCCGACGGGACTATTTACTGTTTTTGAAGCGGGTTTGTTAAAGTTAAAAACCCATTTGATTGATGCTTTGCCACAACCTGGCGGACAGTGCTCAGAAATCTATCCTAAAAAACCCATCTACGACATTCCCGCATATCCTGAGATTTTAGCTGGTGACTTGGTGGATCGGTTATTGGAACAGATCAGTCCATTTGAACCAGGATTTACCCTGGGAGAACGTGCAGAAACATTGGAAAAGCAAGATGATGGTTCATTTATTGTTACTACAACCAAAGGAACACGACATCACGCCCCAGTGGTGGTCATTGCGGGTGGATTGGGATCTTTTGAGCCTAGAAAACCGTTGATTTCAAATATTGGGGATTATGAAGAGAAGGGGGTTTCATATATAATCAAGGACCCTGAAGTCTATCGAAATAAGAAAGTAGTGATTGCAGGTGGTGGCGATTCGGCATTGGATTGGGCCATTTACTTGGCAGATATGGCTTCAGAAGTTTCTTTGGTTCACCGTAGAAATGAATTTCGAGGAGCTTTGGATTCTGTTGAAAAAGCTTCTGAATTGGCCAAATTGGGCAAAATACAATTGTTCACAGAAGCAGAGGTCAAAGAGCTTCATGGCCAAGATACACTCCAAGCAGTGGTGATTAAGCACAATGACGAAAATAAAGATCCAACATATTTAGAGGTAGACCATTTCATTCCCCTCTTTGGACTCTCACCAAAATTGGGCCCTATCGGCAGTTGGGGATTGGAGATTGAAAAGAATGCCATCAAGGTAAACAACGCCAAGGATTATCAGACCAATATACCTGGGGTTTTCGCCATAGGTGACGTAAATACCTATGAAGGAAAGTTGAAATTGATTTTGTCAGGCTTTCATGAAGCAGCCGTCATGTGCCAATATGCCTATAAAATCATTAACCCTAACAAAAGATTTGTGATGAAGTATACTACAGTTGGCGGGGTTGAAGGATTCGATGGATCCAAGAAAGAAGCCAAAAAAGAAGTAGTGAAGAGCATTGTTTGAATGAGGATTTACTAAGTAGCTCGAACCTTCCATACTTTTATGGAAGGTTTTTTATTTCTCTTCAATAAAAAAATGATTTTTCTTGGTTTTGACTGCACTGTGCAGTTTCTTTGTAGACAGTTCATTTAAAATTTGAATCCGTTATCAAGAAAGGTGGAGGGAATAGACCCAGTGAAACCTTAGCAACCCTTGTTTTTTTCAACGCTTGTTGAAGCTCAAGAAGGTGCTACATTCTACCTAATACTGTCTAGATTAGGAAGGATAACCCATAAAGATAGGTTCCCATCTACACTTTATCACGTTTCTTGGTTTTGGTTTATTGCAATAACATTCCCTTTTTTGGGATATAAACAAATGGTGTGCGTATGTCAAAAATAGCACAGGTATTGGAGGAACGTATATTGGTATTGGATGGTGCTATGGGTACCATGCTGCAGCGCTATAAATTTACGGAAGAGGATTTTAGGGGAGAACGATTTAAGGATTGGCCTATACCGCTCAAAGGAAATAATGACTTGTTGTCATTGACGCAACCCGAAGCAATCGCTGAAATTCATAGAAAATATCTCGAAGTAGGTGCTGATTTGATCGAGACCAATACTTTTTCGGGGACCACTATTGCTATGGCAGACTATAAAATGGAAGGATTGGTTTATGAGTTGAACTATGAATCGGCGAGAATAGCCAAGAAAGTGGTAGAAGAGTTTACGGTAAAAGAACCTGAAAAACCACGCTTTGTGGTGGGTACAATGGGACCTACAAACAAAACCGCCAGCATGTCACCCGATGTCAATGACCCAGGTTATAGAGCTATTACTTTTGAAGAATTGCGTGTTGCCTACAAACAACAGGCAGAAGCCCTTTTAGATGGTGGGGCAGATATTTTAATGGTAGAGACCATTTTTGATACCCTAAATGCAAAAGCAGCCCTTTTTGCTATTGAAGAGGTAATGGATGGAAAAAACAGAAAGGTGCCTATCATGGTAAGCGGTACGATTACCGATGCCAGCGGGAGGACCCTATCGGGGCAAACGGCCGAAGCCTTTTTGATTTCGATTTCGCATCTCCCCCTTTTATCGGTAGGTTTTAATTGCGCCTTGGGCGCAGAACAATTGACTCCTTATATTGAAGTTCTATCCGCTAAATCAGATTTTGCAATCTCAGCGCATCCCAATGCAGGTCTGCCGAATGCTTTTGGGGAGTATGAGGAGACCTCAGAAACCATGGCCAATCAAATTGGGGAATACCTTGAAAGAGGACTGGTCAATATAGTGGGAGGTTGTTGTGGCACTACTGAAGCGCATATTAGGGCCATAGCAGAATTGACCGCAAAGTATAAACCTAGAGAATTCAAAGTTCAAGTATAATGTTATGATTTTGGAAGTGGCAGTTTTAAATGTTAAAGAAGGTTGTGGGCCGAAATTTGAACAAAGTTTTGAATTCGCTTCATCCATTATTAAGTCTATGAAGGGCTATATCAATCACGAGCTCAAAAAATGTATTGAAAGAGAAAACCAATACATACTACTTGTTAATTGGGAATGCCTGGAAGACCACGAAGAGGGTTTCAGAAAATCAGGGGAATATCAGAAATGGAAAGAGTTGCTACACCATTTTTACGAACCTTTCCCAGAAGTATTGCACTACAGCTAAATGGCCAACCTTCAATCAAAATACCTCAGATTAAGCGGTCTCGAACCCTTGGTCATAACCCCAGAAAGTAATTTCATCAATATCGGGGAACGTACCAATGTGGCAGGTTCCCGAAAGTTTCTTCGATTAATAAAGGAAGAAAAATACGAAGAGGCATTGAATATTGCAAGACATCAGGTTGAGGGAGGCGCACAGATCATTGACGTCAATATGGATGATGGCCTTCTCGAGGGTAAAGAAGCGATGGCCAGATTTTTGAACCTGATTGTCGCAGAACCCGATATTGCCCGCGTTCCCATTATGATTGATTCTTCCAAATGGGAAATCATCGAAGCAGGATTACAGGTCGTACAGGGCAAATGTGTGGTAAATTCCATTAGCCTGAAGGAGGGAGAAAAGGAGTTTGTCCGCCAAGCCAGATTGATAAAGCGCTATGGGGCCGCCGTAATTGTAATGGCCTTTGATGAAATTGGCCAGGCCGACAATTTGGAGCGTCGTATTGAAATTGCTGAACGTTCGTATCACATTTTGGTGGAACAGGTGAAATTTCCTCCAGAAGACATCATTTTTGATTTGAACATTTTTCCTGTGGCCACCGGAATGGAGGAGCACAAACGCAATGCCCTTGATTTTATTGAAGGGACCAGATGGGTACGCAAAAATTTACCCTACTGTAGTGTGAGCGGAGGGGTCAGCAATGTCTCTTTTTCCTTTCGGGGAAACAATCCAGTGCGTGAGGCCATGCATTCGGTTTTCTTGTACCATGCCATTCAAGCAGGAATGAACATGGGCATCGTGAACCCTGCCCTGTTGGAAGTATATGATGATATTCCAAAAGAATTGTTGGAACATGTCGAAGACGTTATCTTGAATCGACGCGATGATGCTACTGAACGACTTCTCGAATTTGCTGAGACGGTGCAGGGAAAATCCAAAGAAAGCAAAGTCGACCTGTCTTGGCGTCAAGAACCACTTCAAGAACGGGTTACCCGGGCATTGGTCAAGGGTATTGACCAATATATTGTTGAAGATGTAGAAGAAGCACGTAACAAGGCATCGAGCCCGCTTGAGGTAATCGAGAATCATTTAATGACAGGAATGAACGTGGTAGGAGATTTGTTCGGCAGTGGAAAAATGTTCTTGCCCCAAGTGGTAAAGTCTGCCCGAGTGATGAAGAAAGCGGTTGCCTATCTCACTCCTTATATTGAAGCATCTAAAGATGCCCGTACAAAAGCTGCAGGTAAAATTCTGATGGCTACGGTAAAAGGAGATGTGCATGATATTGGAAAGAACATTGTTTCGGTGGTTTTGGCATGTAATAACTATGAAATTGTTGATTTGGGTGTCATGGTTCCCCCTGAAAAAATCATACAAAAAGCACGCGAAGAACAAGTTGATATTATCGGACTTAGTGGGTTGATCACACCTTCATTGGATGAAATGGTGTTTTTGGCCAAAGAGATGGAACGGCAACAATTCAAAGTCCCTCTTTTGATAGGCGGGGCAACCACGAGCAAGGCACATACCGCAGTGAAAATCGCCCCGGTATACAGCCAGTCGGTAGTTCATGTCAACGATGCGTCGCGGGCAGTGACCGTGGTTGGTGACCTGTTGCAGAAAGACACCTCAGACGCTTACAAAAAATCCATCAAATTGGATTATGAAAGTTTTCGCGAAAAGTTTTTGAACCGGACAAAACAAAAAACCTATTTGTCCATAACTGAGGCCAGAAAGAACAAATTGCGGATTGATTGGACTGCATCGCCCATTAAAAAACCAAACCAGTTGGGTATTCAGGTCTGGAAGGATTTTGATTTACGAAAACTGGAAAATTTTATAGACTGGACCCCTTTCTTCAGAAGCTGGGACCTACATGGAAAATACCCTGACATTTTAACCGATGATGTGGTAGGGCAGCAAGCTAGCGAGCTATTTGAAGACGCAAGTTTGATGCTTAAAAAGATAATTGATGAAAGACTGTTGACGGCGAAGGCAATTTTTGGGCTGTTTTCTGCCAATCAGGTTCATGAAGACGATATTGAAATCGATTCGGCCAAAAACGGGAAATATACTTTCAGAACCTTGCGCCAGCAACTCAAAAAACGTGATGGGGTTTTTAACATGGCTTTGGCTGATTTTATTGCCCCGAGCACAAGTGGAATTCAAGATTATATGGGCTGTTTTTGTGTGACGGCAGGTTTTGGCACACAAGAATTGGCTTCAGCATTTGAGAAAGACCATGATGATTATAGTGCCATCATGATAAAGGCATTGGCGGACAGATTGGCAGAGGCGTTTGCGGAATATTTACACAAAGAAGTCCGCATCAACCATTGGGGATATGCATCTGGTGAGGATCTATCAAATCAAGAATTAATTGATGAAAAATATAAGGGTATACGTCCGGCACCAGGGTATCCGGCATGTCCAGATCATTTAGAGAAATTGACCATTTGGCAACTTCTGGATGTCGAGCAACAGATAGGGGTAACCCTGACAGAGGGCTTGGCCATGTGGCCTGCCGCAAGTGTCAGCGGATACTATTTCGCCCATCCCGAAGCAAAATACTTTGGTCTAGGAAAAATAAAACAGGATCAAGTAGAAGATTTTGCTGAAAGAAGGGGAATTGAAGTTGGGGAAGCCCAAAAATGGTTGGCACCGAATATTATTGAAGATTAAGATGAAAGTAACAGAACACATAAAACGTGCAAAGGGAACAACCCTGTTTACCTTTGAAATTATACCTCCGGTGAAAGGCAGAAGCATTCAAGAGCTTTATGACAATATAGATCCGTTGATGGAATTCAATCCCCAGTTTATTGATGTGACCACATCACGGGAAGAATACGTCTACATTGACCGAGATGGGTTGTTGGATAAAAAATTGACGCGAATGCGACCCGGCACCCTTGGTATCTGTGCTTCCATAACGCATAAATATGATATTGATACCATACCCCATGTGCTCTGTGGAGGGTTTACCAAAGAAGAGACAGAATACCTTTTGGTAGATTGTCACTATTTGGGTATTGATAATGTGATGGCACTTCGTGGCGATGCCATGAAAGAGGAAAAATATTTTGAGCCTACCAATGGGGGTCACCATTACGCCTCAGACTTAGTAGGTCAAATCAAGGAATTGAACTGTGGCAATTATTTACATGAGGTTATTGAGACCGACAATTGCCCTAATTTTTGCATAGGCGTGGCAGGATATCCTGAAAAGCATATGGAAGCCCCTTCCCTAAAATCAGACTTAAAACGATTGAAGCAAAAGGTAGATTTAGGAGCAGATTATGTGGTGACCCAAATGTTTTTTGACAACCAAAAGTTCTTTGCATTTGTAGATGCAGCCCGAAAAATGGGTATTGAAGTGCCTATCATTCCTGGAATCAAGCCCATTGCCATAAAAAAACACCTACAATTGCTGCCCCAAGTCTTTCGGGTAGATATTCCAGAAGATTTGGTAGATGCCGTAGAAGGTTGTAAAACCAATAAAGAAGTGCGTCAAGTAGGCATAGAATGGGCCATTCAACAGTCTAAGGAATTGAAGCGTGCCGGGGTGCCCGTATTGCACTATTATTCCATGGGAAAATCAGATAACATTAAAGCGATTGCCAAAGAGTTGTTCTAGCAACCTTCGACGAAATATTCCTACTTTTATGCCCCATGAGGTATCTGCCCATTTTTTGCTTGCTATGTGGCCTGACCCATGTTTTTTCACAAAAGGGCGAACCTCAGGTGAAATATACTTTGGATATCAGTCAGTTCTATGGATCGATTCTACGCCATAATACCGATATCTCACACTTGATCACGGATCATCCTGGCGGTATCATCATAGGCTACAATCGCAAACGGTATGGGCATGAAGATTGGGAAGCAGCATATGGGTATCCAGATACCGGTTTTTCATTTGCCTATCAAAACATGAACAATGCCACTTTAGGTGAAAACTACGGATTGTATGCCCATTACAATTTTTACTTTTTTAAAAGAAATGTACAATTTAGAATAGGTCAGGGTATTGCTTATAACACCAATCCGTATGATAAGGTTGAAAATTTTCGCAATAACGCTTATGGTTCCCATCTGTTGAGCTCGACCATGGCCATGATCAATTACCACAAAGAAAATCTGGTTGCAGGTTTGGGGGTCAAAGCTGGGGTTTCATTGATCCATTATTCAAATGCCAACTTTAAGGCTCCAAATACCTCTACGAACACGTTCGCTTTCAATTTAGGATTGACCTATGATTTGGACAAAAGTAGGATTGTTGAGTATCAAAAACCCCAAAAAAATGAAAAAATAAGTGAACCTATAAGGTATAATATCGTGTTGCGCAGTGGTGTGAATGAGAGTGATAACATCAATTCAGGACAATACGGATTTTGGATTTTCTCAACTTATGCAGATAAGCGATTGGGCAATAAAAGTGCAGTTCAATTGGGCACTGAAATTTTCTTTTCCAATTTCTTAAAAGAACTGATACGATTTCAATCGATTTCCTTTCCTGAATTGAATGTGGATGCAGATACCGACTTTAAAAGGGTAGGGTTGTTCGCGGGCCATGAGCTTTTTATCAATACATTGAGTGTCGTGACCCAGTTTGGATATTATGTCTATTATCCTTTTGATTTTGAAGGACGTACCTATATCCGAATAGGACTGAAACGGTATTTTGGGAAAAAGTTATTCGGTGCAATAACGTTGAAATCCCATGGGGCGAAAGCCGAAACCGTTGAATTTGGGATCGGTGTTAGGTTATAGTAATGTGTGTGGTATTTAGAGGATACTAATGTGACATAAACATGAAGATAGTGTTATTTCGAATTTTGGTCAGAAAAATGAATCTTGTCCCAAATATGGTTTGTAGGTCATCCCCTATGTTTTTTTTGCTATTGCTACTATCCTGTAATGGCGAG
Source organism: Bacteroidota bacterium (assembly GCA_039184335.1). GTDB lineage: Bacteria > Bacteroidota > Bacteroidia > Flavobacteriales > Flavobacteriaceae > JBCDBD01. The sequence continues at coordinate 28,366 of JBCDBD010000008.1, forward strand.
AATGTTCCTGACTGCTTTCAAAATTCGGGCGATATGGTTCGACAGACCGTTGAAGTACCAGAATTTTCAACCATAACCGTTTTCGAAAACCTGAATTTGGTATTGAAACAAGGGGCCATGCAACAGGTTGAAATAGAAACCGGTGAATTCTTGTTGCCCGAGGTCAAAGCCCGGGTAGAGGGCAATCGGTTGCTGCTTAGAAACAACAATACCTGTAACTTGGTACGTGATTATGGTCTGACCACGGTATATGTGACTTCCCCAGATATTTCTGAAGTACGTAGCGGTACAGGACTTCTTATTTCAAGTGATGGGATACTGAATTACCCAGAACTTTCTTTGCTTTCAGAAAGTTTCAGCAATACTGAGGCTGAAACGACAGATGGTTCCTTTGATTTGGAAGTAGCATCAGAAAGCGTTCAAATAGTAACCAACGGAATTGCCTATTTTCAACTTCAGGGTACTGCGACTAATTTTAATGTAACCATCGCTGCAGGCGATTCCCGTATTGAGGCTGAAGGATTGGTGGCCCAAAATGTAAGTTTGAACCATCGAGGGTCCAACGATTTATTGGTCAATCCCCAACAGCGGTTGAGTGGTGTCATTCGTGGCATAGGGGATGTCATCAGTTTTACCCGCCCATCAGATGTTGAGGTTGAAGAACTGTTCAATGGCCGTCTTATTTTTAGGGACTGATCCGAAAAACCAAGGTTACACTACAGCTTGAATATAGAAATATATGGAAAGTTGTGTTGTTTTTCATAATATTCAAGATAACAAAATAAGGCACATTGGCAGTGATACTTTCCTACATTAAAAATCTTTTCGGCACAGCACCTAAACGAATTGTTTTAGAGGGGTTGGACGGATTGGAAAAAACAAATGCCCGTTTTCATAATCTTGTAGTTGAAAACCAGGTTCCAGGAATAGCAGTGACCATTCTTAAAAATGGAAAAACACTGCTTCAAAAAAGCTATGGATATGCGAATTTGAATGATAGGGTGCCCATTGATGTGGAACGTACCATTTTTAGGATTGCGAGTATTTCGAAATGCATTACCGGATTGGCCCTAGGGAAAATGGTTGAGGAAGGAATTGTGGATTTTGATGCCTGTTTTCATGATTACGTGCCCTATTACCCTAAAAAACTGCATCATTTTACCTTGCGTCAATTGGCAAGCCATACTGCGGGTATTCGTGGGTACCGTGGCAAGGAGTACGCCTTGAACCGGCCTTATTCAATCAAGGAAAGCATTGCGGTCTTTCAAGATGAACCATTGGTGTTTGAACCGGGTAAAGGGTATCTGTACAGCAGTTTTGATTTTGTATTGCTCTCTTTGGCCATGCAAGAAGCGAGTGGCATACCTTTCGAAACCTATGCAAAAGAAAAAGTGCTGTTACCATTAGGAATGGAAAATACATTTTCCCCGTCTTTATCAGGAATGCCATTTCGAACACAGCGAAAAATACCCAAAGCGGAATTTTATAGCAAAACCGCAATGGGCTTTAAAAATGCAGTTCAGGTCAATAACTTCTATAAACTTGCAGGTGGGGGATATCTTTCTACCAGTGCCGACATTGCTGCTATGGGCCAGGCCATTTTAAGGCAACGGTTACTAAAAAAAGAGACCTATGACCAATTGCTTACTTCTCAAATAGTCGCTGGTAAACCTACATATTATGGACTCGGGTTTCAGGTAAGCCAAGATGCACAAAGAAGATCCTTTGTGGGCCATGTGGGCAACAGTGTGGGGGCATACACCAATTTTTATATTTATCCCGAAGAGAAAACGGTGGTTTCCGTATTGATCAACTGTACAGATCCAAAGGTGCAGATAGATTTAGATAAAGCATTCAGTGATTTGATGTCAACTCTGTAAACAAACTTTCCAAGTTCTTGTTCTTACGGCTCAGTTGTAAGGTCTTGAGTTGGTGGTCATGTGCAAAGTCAAAAACGGTAGGGCGCATGTCTTTTTCGGTATCAAAGATAATTTCATAAACAAACCCACCTGTATTTGTCACCGATGTTGCGTGGGGCAGTTGGTGTAACAACACTTCTTCTACGCGATAATCAAATTCCACTTCGATGATTTGCTGCCCCGCTTCCCGTAGCACTTCCAATTTTTTATCCGCAACAATCTTTCCTTTGTTGATGATGATGGCACGGTCACATACCGATTCCACTTCCTTCATAATATGGGTAGACAGCAAAATGGTTTTTTCCTTTCCGATTTCACGAATCAATTTTCGAATTTCAATGAGTTGGTTGGGATCCAATCCTGTTGTGGGCTCATCCAATATCAAAACTTCAGGATTGTGTAAAAGGGCCGCTGCCAACCCTACACGTTGTCGGTATCCTTTTGAGAGCTGACCGATTTTTTTATGGGCTTCAGGGGTAAGGCCGGTCTGGGCAATGACCTTCGAAATTCTGGATTTGTCTACCTTGTAAACTGATGCATTGAAGCTTAGGTATTCCTTTACATACATCTCTGTGTACAACGGATTGTGCTCGGGCAGGTATCCTATACTTTTTTGTACATCACGTTGTTGTTTATGAATGTCAAATCCGTTTACAGTAGCAACCCCTGAATCTGCTTTGTAGTAGGTGGTCAAAATACGCATCATAGTTGATTTTCCTGCCCCATTGGGCCCCAAGAAGCCAACAACCTCTCCTTTTTGAATGGTAAATGAAATATTGTTCAATGCTTTTTGCTTGCCAAAGGTCTTGGTGATATTTTGTACAGTTATGGACATTCAAGCTGATTTGGGTTCAAAAATAGAACAATATTGAATGTGGTGCATACAATATTGGTGTTTGATGGGAATTTCATTTTAGCAATAAACCATAGAGATCACCAAGTAATTTTCAACAAAAATTGATAATCCGCTAAAAATCAAAAAAATTCACGGATTCTCTTTGAATTCTCAACGGAATGCCTAATCTTAGCCCATGATTTAAGATTGTAATGACGAAAATGTATTTCTGGAACGGTTTTTATTTCTACTTCTTTTACCAAAGAGGTACGGGACTGTTCTAAAATACGCTTAGTATAAAACCAAATAAAGTCCCGATTAGATTTCGGGGCTTTTTTTTTGAATACAGTTCTGCACATATTTTTTGGTGCAAGTAAAAAGAAATATGGGCTTAAAAGTTGCCATACAGGGTGTAAAAGGAAGCAATCACCATCAAGTTGCCAAAGACTTTTTTGGTGAAGGCATTCAGTTGGTGGAATGTCTTTCATTCGATGCCATGATAGACACTTTATTGGATGGGACCGCTGATCAAGGGGTCATGGCCATTGAAAATTCCATTGCAGGGTCTATAATACCGAACTATAACCTGATTTATCATAATGCAATCCATATCATTGGAGAACACTATTTGAGCATTCACCATCATCTGATGGTACTTAAAGGGCAGAAAATTGAAAATGTCAGTGAGGTACGTACGCATCCTATGGCACTTTTACAATGTAAGGCGTTTTTGAAAAAATATCCACACATCAAATTGGTCGAAGACGTAGATACTGCAGAAACCGCGAAACGGATCCAAGAAGAACAGTGGGCCCATGTTGCTGCAATAGCCCCCCAAATGGCGGCCGAATTGTATGATTTGGAAATTATAGCACCAGAAATACAGACGATCAAGAACAATGCGACACGTTTTATTGTTTTAAAAAAACAAAATAAACTTCTTCCAAAGGAAGAAATCAATAAGGCATCGCTACGTTTTATAACCGATCATAAACGTGGCAGCCTGGCAACAGTCTTAAATGTAATGAGCGATTGCAACATGAACCTGACCAAGATTCAGTCGTTGCCAGTTATTGAGACCCCATGGAAATATGCCTTTTTTGTGGATGTTACCTTTGAGGCCTACGATAATTTTGTCAAGGCCAAATCACTGTTGCAGATCATGTCAGAAGACTTCAGGGTTTTGGGGGAATACAAAAACGCGCTACTGTCATGAACACAGCTGATAGATTACAAAGTGTACAAGAATATTACTTCTCGAAAAAGTTGCGTGAAGTGAGGGGCTTGATGGCCAATGGCAAGCCCATTATCAATATGGGTATTGGTAGCCCTGACCTGGCACCTTCCCTACAGGTGCTGGAAACACTTAAGGCAGCGGTTGCCGATTCTGGGGCACATCAATATCAAAGTTATCAGGGCCTACCTGAATTGCGTAGCGCAATTGCGAATTTTTATCTAGAAAAATTTGGGGTAAAAATTTCCCCTGACCAAGAGGTTTTGCCCTTAATGGGCTCAAAAGAGGGTATCATGCACATCAGTATGGCCTTTTTAAATGTAGCGGATGAAGTTTTGATTCCAAATCCAGGATATCCAACGTATGCCGCAGTCACCCGTTTAGTGGGCGCTGTTCCAAGAACCTATGATCTAAAGGCAGAAAAGGGTTGGTTTCCTGATTTGGATGCCTTGGCAAAGCAAGATCTGACCAAAGTAAAATTGATGTGGGTGAGCTATCCGCACATGCCAACCGGTGCGATAGCTACAAAGGCACAGCTTAAGGCTTTGGTCGAGTTTGCCAAGACACATCATATTTTGTTGGTCAATGACAATCCGTACAGTTTTGTGCTGACCAAAAACCCGATCAGTTTATTGTCCATTGAAGAGGCAAAAGACCACGCATTGGAACTAAACTCATTGAGCAAGACCTTTAATATGGCCGGTTGGCGCGTAGGTATGGTATTGGGCAATAAAACACATGTCAATGCGGTTCTCAAGGTCAAAAGCAATATGGATTCTGGCATGTTCTATGGCATCCAAAAAGGTGCTATTGCCGCCTTGCAGAGCGGAAAGGAATGGTTTGAAAATTTAGATGCCATTTATTCAAAAAGAAGGGAATTGGTATTTGGGCTCGTTGAGAAGATGAACTGCGCTTACGATCATAAGGCTGTTGGTATGTTCGTATGGGCCAAGTTGCCGAAAAACGCAAAACCTGCAGAAGAGTTTATAGATGAAGTACTCTATGAAAATCACGTTTTCATAGCCCCAGGAACCATTTTTGGAACCAATGGTGAAGGCTATATTCGATTTTCATTGTGCGTAAAAGAAGAAAAGATAAAGGAGGCTATTGAAAGATTTTGACTTATGAATGTATTTGTAATCGGAATAGGGTTGATTGGGGGATCTTTTGCAAAGGATATCAAAAAGCAGTATCACAAGGTAAAGGTCTATGGTATTGATGTCAATGCGTTGCATTTGAATGAGGCATTGGAATTGGATTTGATAGATGAAAAGGCCACTTATACAGAACTGTCGCAAGCTGACATGGTACTGGTTTCGATTCCGGTAGATGTGCTTGTAGTGGAGATGCCCAAAATTTTGGATGCTGTGCGTGATGATGCCATTGTCATTGATGCCGGTTCTACCAAGGCATTGGTCTGCAAAACGGTTGAAAACCACTCAAAGCGACGAAATTTTTTGGCCTGTCACCCTATAGCGGGAACCGAGTTTTCAGGTCCTTCTGCCGCTATTGAAGGGTTATATGAAGGAAAGACCAATATCATTTGCGAGGTTGAAAAAACAGCATTTAAGCTACAAGAAAAGGCCTTGGATCTATTTCAACGATTGGGCATGCGCATACGCTACATGAATCCCAAGGCGCATGACAAGCATATTGCCTATGTCTCCCATTTGTCACACATCAGTTCGTTTATGTTAGGTAAAACGGTTATTGAAAAAGAGAAGAATGAGCGTGATATATTTGATATGGCCGGTAGTGGCTTCGAAAGCACCGTGCGTTTGGCAAAAAGCTCTCCCGATATGTGGGCCCCAATCTTTGAACAGAACAAGTCGAATGTGATTGAAACACTGGAAGAATACATTCAAAATCTGGAAGAATTTAAAAGATTTATTGAAAAAGACGATTTCAAATCGGTTTATGACGAGATGAACAATACCAATAGAATAAAAGAAATTTTAAAAGGAATACCACTTACTAAAATCTAGAACATACCTATGGAAAATTCAAGTCAATTACGAAAATGGTTAGACGATATGGCATTGCCACATCCGTTGGTGATTGCAGGCCCATGCAGTGCAGAAACTGAGGGCCAAGTACTGAAAATAGCCCATGAACTTAAAGATACCGATGTCAATTATTACCGTGCGGGTATATGGAAACCGCGTACTCGTCCTGGAAATTTTGAGGGTGTGGGGGCCATAGGGCTGAAATGGCTACAGAAAGTAAAAGCCGAAACCGGTTTAAAAACTGCCACTGAAGTAGCAAACAAGACCCATGTTGACCTAGCCTTGGAACATGATGTGGATTTGCTTTGGATCGGTGCTCGGTCTACGGTGAGTCCCTTTATCGTTCAAGATATCGCTGACGCTTTACAAGGAACAGACAAAATTGTTTTGATCAAGAATCCGGTAAATCCTGATCTGTCATTATGGTTGGGAGCCGTAGAACGGTTTTACAAGGCAGGCATTAAAAAATTAGGGGTCATACACCGTGGTTTTTCTACGTATGAAAAAACGAAGTACCGCAATATTCCTGAATGGCAGTTGGCGATCGAACTGCAAACCCGGTTTCCCGATTTACCATTGATCAATGATCCCAGCCATATCACAGGCAAGCGCGATATGATTTTTGATGTATCGCAGACCGCATTGGATCTGAACTTTGATGGTTTGATGATAGAAACGCACCATGACCCAGATAACGCCTGGAGTGATGCTGCACAGCAAGTAACCCCTAAAAGATTGGTCCATATTATGGAAGACCTACGAATTCGAAAAGAAACCGACCAAGAGGCGGCATACAATGCCAAACTCAGTAATCTTCGTGCCCAAATTGATGTCATTGATAATCAATTGATAGATATACTCGGTAAGCGAATGAAAGTTTCAGATGGCATTGGTGAGTTGAAAAAGCAGCGCAATGTTGCTGTTTTGCAGACAAATAGATGGAACGCTATTCTGGGCAACATGATTTTAGAGGGAGAATCCAAGGGATTAAGTGAAGAATTCGTATTACGGATGTTCAAGGCCATTCACCAAGAATCAATCAATCATCAAGAGAAGATCATCAACGCATGACTGTGGGGATAAAAGAAGTTATGCCGGTCTTATGTCGGCAAATAGGGTGTGAGATTGGCATGTTGTAAGTTCTTCTTTTATTCCGAAGCTATTGTGAATGTTTTTTATTTTAGTGTAACAAATGGTTCAGTGTGTCATCTTTTCAAAAAACACTACGATGAAAACTATTGTTACAATTTGCGTTGCACTTATTGCCTTTACTTCTTTTTCACAACGGATTATTGATACCGAAGTTGGGGAATTCAATAAGATCAAGGTCTTCGACTTGATTGAAGTAAACCTGATCCAATCCGATGAAAATAGAATATTAATCAAAGGCTGGAATGTTGACGATATCAAGTGGGTCAACAAAAATGGAACGCTCAAACTAAGAATGCAATTGGATAGAAAGTTTCGGGGTGAAGACACCCTGATTGAAGTCCATTACACCAATTTAAATGTAATTGACGGTAATGAAGGTGCCCAGATTACGTGTAACGAGTTGGTTGAAAAAAGCAGCATCGAACTGCGTGCCCAAGAAGGTGCACGAATCAGGATCGGAATGGATGTGGATTATGCAGATGTTCGTGCGGTAACGGGTGGCATTGTTGAGGCTTCGGGCTTGGCAAAAAATCAGACCATTGTGTTGAATACGGGAGGTATCTTTGATGGTAGGGAGTTGCGCACCTCTAATGCAGATGTAAAGATTACCGCAGCTGGTGAAGCTGAGGTTTTTGCTTCAGACCGCATCGATATCAATGTCAAGGCTGGAGGTGATGTGCGGGTATATGGCAATCCTAAAGAAGTGAACAAGAGCACTTTTGCAGGGGGAAGAATATTTTTTATAGATTAGGATGTTTGTAGAATAAAAAAAAGGGCCCGGTCATGACCGGGCCCTGTTGCATACTATTTTTTAAAGTAATAGCGGGTAATAAATATTCCCTTTCCATCGCCTTTTCCCCCTTCACTTTCAACAGCACTACTGACAAATACCAATTCCCATCCCTCTGCAACCATATCATTGATCATTGATGTGATCAATGCATCATTGGCCGCAATGTTTTGAAAACGAATACCTCCAAGATTATAGAAGTTCAATAGCTTGGTCTCTGCAAAATTCTTTACACGGATATCACCACGATCAGATTTGTTTCTGGTATTGTCTTCTTCAGTCTGAACACTGGTGTATTCCTTATAATCCTTGTCTTCTAAGGCATTGACGATTCTAGACCTTCCCAATCCGTTCGGTACAATTGACTCAACACTGGTGATGACCTTGTACTGTTGCGCTTTGGCGTCAATTGTGGCAACCAATGCGATGAGAGCGATAAAAATGATTTTTTTCATAATGGTTTTGTATTAGTTTTTAATTCATATCAATGTTAAAACGAAAAGGTAGAAAAGAAAATTGTTTCTTTGTGATTGTATAAATTGTTATCAACAAAGCATTTAATGCGTGGCACAGTATATAAATCAACAGGCAGTTGGTATACCGTAAAATCTGAACAAGGTGACTTTTACCAATGCCGTATCAAGGGCAAGTTTCGTATTAAGGGCATTAAAAGTACAAACCCCCTTGCCGTTGGTGACAATGTTGTCTTTACATTGGAAACTATAGGGGATGAAACGGTGGGTACCATTTCGCAAATTGTTGATAGAAAGAATTACATCATAAGAAAATCGGTCAATCTTTCTAAACAGACCCACATTATTGCAGCCAATCTAGATCAGGTTTTCTTGATGGTCACGTTGTTCAATCCGACAACATTTACCAGTTTTATTGACCGTTTTTTAGTAACTGCCGAAGCATATGATATTCCTGTCGTTTTGTTGTTCAATAAGATCGATACCTATGATAGCGATGAGATGGTCGAAGTTGATTATCTGGTTCAATTGTACCGGCAAATCGGATATGTCTGCATGGAAACCTCTGCGGTATCTGGAAAAAATGTAGCATCTGTAAAGGAGTTGATGAAAAATAAGACAAGCATGTTCTCTGGCAATTCAGGCGTAGGGAAGTCTACTTTGATCAATACCTTGCAACCAGGTTTACAGTTAAAGACCTCAGAAATATCGGAACAGCATTTACAAGGGCAACATACCACCACCTTTGCTGAAATGTACGACCTGTCTTTTGGGGCTCGAATTATCGATACCCCAGGTATTCGTGGTTTTGGTATTGTTGATATGGAAAAAGATGAGATCGGGGATTATTTTCCTGAATTCTTTAAGTTGAAATCAGCATGTAAGTTCAATAACTGCCTACACTTAGATGAGCCAAAATGCGCGATTAAAGAAGCACTGCAAAACAATGAGGTTTCATGGAGCAGATATCGCAGTTATGTGCAAATGGTGACAGGCGAAGAAGAAAATTATCGTATGGACATCTATAAGGAAAATAGATGAGGGTGGTCATTCAACGGGTTTCCAGGGCAAGTGTCGCTGTTGGGGGAACAATAGTATCCAGCATTGGTAAGGGATTGCTCGTTCTTTTAGGCATTGAGGAGACCGACAATCAAGATGAGTGCAAATGGCTGTCGAATAAAATTGTCAACCTCCGTATTTTCAACGATACAGAGGGCATCATGAATCGTTCGGTCAAAGATGAAAATGGCGATGTTATCGTAGTCAGCCAATTTACACTCCATGCTGCTACCAAAAAAGGCAATCGCCCTTCATATATCAAGGCAGCTAAACCTGGGCTCGCGGTTCCACTTTACAAAGGGTTCATTGATCAGTTGCAAATAGATTTAGGTAGAAAAGTTGGTGCTGGTATCTTTGGTGCTGATATGAAGGTAGAATTGTTGAATGATGGCCCAGTTACCATTATCATCGATACTAAAAACAAAGAATAAATTATTTTGTCGATTTATCATTTCATTTTGTAAGAAAATTATTTTTTTTGCGTTTCATTTTTACTTTGACCAAACCAAATTTATGCGATATTTTATAGCGGCTTTGCTGTTATTGATAAGCCCCCTAAGAGCTCAAGAATTAGAGATAGCATACAATTCCATTCCAGATCGACTTCTAGAAAATGCAGATGCCGTGGTTCGATTAGACAATATGGAAGTTATCGTTACCGATTATAATGCCATGATCGTCACAGCTACAAGGGCTGTCACCGTTTTGAACGAAAATGGGAATAAGTATGTGCACGCCTATGCTTATTATGACGATAATCAAAAAATAACCGATTTAAGTGCAGTTGTCTACAATCATAATGGCAGTGAAATCGAAAAGTTCAAAGAGCGTGATTTTTTGGATCATAGTGCATCAGGTGATGCGACGTTGTATTCAGATGACCGTGTGAAATACCTTAGATATACGCCAATATCATACCCTTACACAATAATTTTTAAAAAGGCATACAAGACACCAGATACCGCATTTCTACCGAATTGGTACTTTTTAGATGGTTATGGTGTAAGTACACAGAAGAGCGAGTATACTTTGCATGTGCAATGTGAAGTGCCTTTTCGCTTTAAGGAAAATAATTTGGAAGCGTTTGGCGTTCAGGGCGAACATTCTGAAAAAAGGCGATACTATCATGCTGAAAATATATCGGCAATCAAGAGAGAACCCTATGCTCCAAGTTTTTCAGAGTTCTCACCGAATGTGAGATTTGCACTGGAAAAATTCCATCTCAAAGGAGTCGACGGCCAGGCCAAAAATTGGGAAGAGTTCGGTAAGTGGATTTACACATCGCTATTGACCGGACAAGACGAATTGGATGAGGCAACCATACTTAAAATCAAAGAATTGGTTTCAGGTGTTGATGATCCTAAGGAAAAAGTCAAAAGAATATATGGGTATGTGCAGAATAATACGCGATATATAAGTGTACAACTGGGCATAGGTGGTTGGAAACCAATAAGTGCAAGAGAGGTCGATCGTGTCAAATACGGAGATTGTAAAGGATTGACCAATTATACAAAAGCCCTGTTAAAAGAAGTGGGTATTGAATCTTTTTACACAGTGGTATATGCAGACTCACCCCGTAGGGATATTGACCCAGATTTTCCAGCACTCCAAGGCAACCATGCCTTTTTAAATGTTCCGTTGGCAGATGAAGAACTTTGGTTGGAATGCACGAGTCAAGAAGTACCTGTCAATTATTTGGGAACGTTTACCGACAACCGTTATGTGTTAAAGGTAACGGCCCAAGGAGGAAAATTGGTAAAGACCGGAAAATATGAAGATGTCCAAAACTTTCAATCGACCAAAGCAAATCTGACAGTTGATGAAGCGGGAGCCATACAAGCGAAAGTGACCATAGCCTCAAAGGGAATCAAGTACAACCAAAAATACCGTTTGGTAAAAAAGAAGTCTGAAGAAATAGAAACACATTATAAGGAATATTGGGATTACGTCAACAACCTTAAAATTCAATACGTTGATTTTCAAAATAATAAAGATGGTATTGAGTTGGTCGAAAAAGTGCAAGTAAAAGCAGAAAATTACATATCAAATGCCGGTGGAAAATGGCTTTTTTCGCCAAATATGTTCAATAGAAACCAGTATGTTCCCAAGCGAACACGCCAGAGAAAAAATAGCGTTGTTGTGCAACGGGGCTATTTAGACGAAGATGAGTTTGTCATTACATTGCCATCAAATATTAGGGTGGAGACGTTACTGCCCCCCCAAGAGTTAACTACCGATTTTGGGGAGTATAAAATTGAAATGGAAAAAATATCAGCAACTGAAATTCGCTACAAAAGGAGGCTGTTGATAAAATCCGGTATTTTTCCAAAAGAGCGATATGACGAATTTCGAGAGTTTAGAAAAAAAGTTGCAAGAAGCGACAACAGTAAAATAGTATTGATTAAAACCTAAAATGATATATGAGAGTCAAAATCCTTCCATTTTTTTTGTTTGCCGTTTTATACATAACGGCCCAGGAAAATAATTTCAAGTTCCGAAAAGTGAGTAAAGACGAGGTTGCACAAGTGGAGCACCCTTTGGAAAAAGATGCCGAAGCCGCCATTCTCTATAAAAAAGAACGTGTTTATTACGATTATGACGGCAGCAACGGTTTTCGAATTATAAGGAATGTGCATCACCGAATCAAAATTTACGATAAATCCGGTTTGGATTGGGGCACCGTTAACGTGTCGTTGTACACCTCACAAAATGGTGAGGAGACTATTTCTTCAGTAAAGGGATACACGTATAACCTTGAAAATGGGAAGGTGGTTGAGACAAAACTTAAAAAGGAGGGTATTTTTAAAGAGAAAGTCAATAAGTACCGTAATAAGACTTCGATAGCAATGCCCAATGTCAAAGAGGGCAGTGTCATAGAACTGGAATATAAAATAATCTCTGACTTTGTCACAAATATTGATGATTTTCAGTTTCAATATGGTATTCCGATAAATAAGGTAGAGGTGAGTGTAGAAATTCCAGAGTATTTTGTGTTCAAGAGACATGGTAAAGGCTATTATCCAATAGACTTAAAACAATCTACAAGAACCAGAAAGGTGAACGTGGTTTACAAAGAAAAAAACCAAAACACGGTTGTTGGAGGGCCTACCAAGAGCAATTTGGGCACTTGGGACTTTTCTGAAAATATATATGAGGTGAATGTCAGCAATATTCCTTCACTCAAAGAAGTGGTATATACTGACAACATCAATAACTATAGAAGTGCCATTAAGTTTGAGTTGGCGTCTACGCGATTCCCAAACAGACCCTACAAAAACTACAGTCTTTCATGGGAAGATGTTGCAGCATCCATTTACAAGTTCGATGATTTTGGTGGGGAGTTGAAGAAGACCAGATTGGTCAAAGATTATGTAGATGGCATGAAAGGGCAAAGTCAAAGTAAATCAGAAATGCTTCAGCAGATATATGACTACATAAAAAATAACATAACCTGGAACAACTATTATGGCGTATTTTGTGAGAATGGCATAAAAAAGACATTGGATGAAAAAACAGGTAATGTTGCCGACATCAATCTTACGCTTGTCACTATGCTCAGATATGCCGGCTTTGATGCAAATCCTGTACTTGTAAGCACAAAGTCACATGGAATACCCTTATTTCCGACAAGGGAAGGCTTTAACTATGTGATTGCCGCCGTAAATACGGGTCAAAGTACAGTGTTGCTGGATGCAACGGAAAAAATGGGCGCTATTGGAATTTTGCCGCCGAGGGCAATGAACTGGAAAGGCAGATTGATCAAGAAAGAAGGGACTTCTGTTGAAATTGACCTAACTCCTAAAGAATTGGCAAAAGAATTGGTTTTCATGAATGCCAGTATTTTGGAAGACGGTTCAGTAGCAGGCAAGGTAAGGAAGCAACTCACCCATAATTATGCGTATGACTATCGCGAATCACACAAGGGGGAAACTTGGGACGAGATCATGGATGGTATGGAAGAAAGGTATTTAGATATTGAAGTGAATGATCTCGAACTTAAAAATGAGAAAGAATGCAACAAGCCATTGGTGGAGTCATGTTCTTTTTCAAGAGAAAACCAAGCCGAAATAATTGCGGGCAAGATTTATTTTAGACCTGCCCTTTTTATGGCGTTGAATGAAAACCCCTTTAAATTGGAGCAGCGGGAATATCCAGTTGACTTTAGCTATCCACAGTCTAAAAGATTAACAGTCAATTTCATGCTTCCAGAAGGGTATCAGATAGAATCGGCCCCTGAAAGTAAAGCTATTGGATTGCCTGACGGTCTTGGCACTTTTAAATATGTCATTAAGCAAAACGGAAGTCAATTGCAATTCAATTGCCAAACCGATATCAATAGGGCTATCATTCCACCCAATTACTACGAATCTTTGAAGGAATTCTATGATCAGATGCTGGTGAAACAAACAGAACAAGTAGTTTTGTCAAAAATTTAGGCATGAACATACAAAACGCCCAACAAGCTGTTGATACGTGGATCAAGGCCCATGGCGTGCGCTACTTCAATGAACTTACCAACATGGCACAGTTGACCGAAGAAGTAGGCGAAGTGGCACGTATCATAGCTCGAAGGTATGGCGAACAAAGTGAGAAACCGTCGGACAAACAAAAGAATTTGGGCGAAGAATTGGCCGATGTACTTTTTGTGGTGCTTTGTTTGGCCAATCAAACAGGTGTAGATCTACAACAAGCTTTTGATGAAAAATTGGCAGTCAAAACAAGGCGTGATCATGATCGACATCAAAACAACAAAAAGCTCAAATAGGTTATATTTGGGCTTTTGTTTTTAGGTCACCCAAAATTGCACTGTATTGAAACTACATCTTTCACCACCACTGACCAAAAAGCTCGATCGATCGGTAGCGATTACAGGTTCAAAAAGTGAGACCAACCGTTTGTTGTTGTTGCAGGCACTATTTTCAGATATTTCCATTGAAAATGTTTCCAATTCAGATGATGCGCAGGTCATGAAAAATGGGCTTGCCATTTCAAAAGGAGAGGTCGATATTCACCATGCTGGTACGGCCATGCGTTTTTTGACCGCTTATTTTGCTACACAAGAGGGGAAAGAGGTGGTTTTAACTGGTTCAGAACGAATGAAAGAGCGCCCTATTCGGGTTTTGGTCGATGCATTACATGCTTTGGGGGCTGAAATTGAATACGTTGGTGAAGATGGCTATCCACCATTAAGGATCAAGGGTAAAAAGCTTACAAAAAATGGGGTGAGCCTGTCTGCCAACATCAGTAGCCAGTATATTTCTGCATTACTGCTGGTGGCACCGAGTTTGGCCAATGGCCTTGATATTGGATTGATTGGAAAAATAACCTCGGTACCCTATATCAAAATGACGTTGGCTTTACTTGACGAGATCGGGGTGGCAACCCGTTTTATCGACAATACCATACGTGTATTTCCCAAAAACGAAATTGCGCCCAAGCGACTTTTAGTGGAATCGGACTGGAGTGCCGCAAGTTATTTTTACAGTGTTGTAGCACTCTCGGCAATCGGGAGTGAACTCAGGCTCTCTTCATATAAACAAGGGTCACTGCAAGGTGATAGTGTATTGGCACAGATTTATGTGCATTTTGGTGTCGATACTACTTTTTCTGATGCTACGATAATCCTGACCAAGGCAAGATTTCATCAAGATGCGGTGTTCGATTATGATCTTTCGAATGCACCGGATATTGCCCAAACCATCGCAGTCACCTGTTTTGGGTTGGGGCTTGGTTGCCATTTAACAGGATTGCATACTTTGCCCATTAAGGAAACCGATCGTTTGGCAGCCATGAAAACCGAATTGGAAAAATTTGGCGGTAAGGTTTCCATAACCGAAGCGAGTTTGACATTACGTCCTGCAACGATCGAAAGGGAAGAGGTGTCGGTCGACACCTATAACGATCATCGTATGGCCATGGCCTTTGCACCCTTGGCAATGCGGGTTTCCTTCTCGGTAAACGATGCTGGGGTGGTTTCCAAATCATATCCCGATTTTTGGAAGGACATGAAAAAAATAGGATTGGGCGTAAGGGATGAATAACCCAATATTTATTCCTTAAAATACTTGACATCCCCCTTGGTCAAATTGTATATTTGCCGTCTTTAAAAAATTTATCAACAACATACATGAAATTATCCAACTTCAATTTTGAGCTTCCGAAAGAATTATTGGCAGAATATCCTGCAGAGAATAGAGATGAATCCAAATTGATGGTCATTCATCGCGATACAGGAAAAATTGAACATAAAATGTTTAAAGACCTGATCAATTATTTTGATGAAGGTGATGTTATGGTGTTGAACAATACCAAGGTGTTTCCTGCGAGGTTATATGGGAACAAAGAAAAAACAGGAGCTCGGATCGAAGTGTTTTTGTTGCGAGAGCTGAATGAAGAACAACGCCTCTGGGATGTCTTGGTTGACCCAGCAAGAAAGATTCGAATAGGCAATAAATTGTATTTTGGTGAAGACGAAAGTCTGGTTGCCGAGGTCATTGACAACACCACTTCTCGAGGAAGAACCTTACGCTTTTTGTATGACGGCTCTTATATTGATTTTAGAAGAAAATTAAAGGAATTGGGTGAGACCCCCTTGCCCAAATACATCAAGAGACCGGTTGAACCAGAAGATGAAGATCGTTACCAGACCATTTATGCTAAATATGAAGGTGCTGTTGCGGCCCCTACCGCAGGATTGCACTTCTCAAAGCATTTACTGAAAAGACTGGAAATCAAAGGTGTCGATTTTGCAGAAGTGACCCTACATGTTGGCTTGGGAACCTTTAGCCCCGTTGAAGTTGAAGACCTGTCGAAACACAAGATGGACAGTGAAGAACTGGTGATTGACGAAAAGGCTACCGAGGTGGTCAACAAGGCCAAAGGTGACAAAAAAAAGGTATGTGCCGTAGGTACAACGGTGATGCGCGCTTTAGAAAGTGCGGTTTCTTCAGAACAAAAGTTGAATACCTTTGAGGGTTGGACGAATAAATTCATCTTTCCTCCCTATGACTTTAGTATTGCCAATTGCATGGTCACCAATTTTCATTTGCCGAAATCTACATTATTGATGATGGTGTCTGCATTCATTGGTCACGATTTAATGAAGAAATCATACAAACAGGCTATCTTAGAACAGTATCGGTTCTATTCGTACGGTGACGCGATGCTGATTTTATAACGTTAACGATTTGTATAAAGAATCCCGCATGGACCGACTGAGGTTTTGCGGGATTTTTTGATTTCCTATCTTTAGGCGAATGGACACCAAAAAAGACATAA
Organism: Bacteroidota bacterium; assembly: GCA_039184335.1. Lineage (GTDB taxonomy): Bacteria > Bacteroidota > Bacteroidia > Flavobacteriales > Flavobacteriaceae > JBCDBD01. The sequence continues at coordinate 45,112 of JBCDBD010000008.1, forward strand.
GGGCACTGACAAAAGCACAGTTAAGGGACTTTTTTGTTGCCCAAGGCGAACAGGCTTTTCGTGGCAATCAGGTGTATGAGTGGCTTTGGCAAAAAGCGGCATACTCCTTTAATGAGATGACCAATATTTCAAAAGGGTCAAGAAGGCTTTTGGAAAATCATTTCGTCATCAACCATATCAAGGTAGATCAGCTACAGCGAAGTGCGGATGGGACCATAAAGAATGCGGTGAAGCTTCACGATGGTTTGATAGTGGAATCGGTTTTGATCCCTACCGCGTCCAGAACCACGGCTTGTGTTTCAAGCCAAGTGGGCTGTAGTTTGGATTGCCGATTTTGTGCAACGGCGCGATTAAAGCGGATGCGAAACTTAAACCCTGACGAAATCTATGATCAAGTAGTGGCCATAGACCGCGAAAGCCGCCTGTATTTTAATCGACCTTTGAGCAATATTGTTTTTATGGGCATGGGTGAACCCTTGATGAATTATAATAACGTATTGAAGGCCATTGACAAAATAACAGCAAAGGAAGGATTGCGCATGTCACCCCGGCGTATTACCGTTTCTACTTCTGGAGTGCCCAAAATGATAAAAAAAATGGCAGATGAAGCGGTCAAGTTTAAGTTGGCCGTTTCTTTGCATTCTGCAATTGATGACATTAGAACTGCAATCATGCCTTTTAACGCTACCTTTCCCTTAGCTGAATTGCGGAAGGCACTGGAATATTGGTATGCCAAGACCAAGAACCGAATTACCTACGAATATGTGGTATGGAAGGGTGTCAACGACACCGAGAATGATGTGGATGCACTGGTGAAGTTTTGCCGGTTTGCCCCTTCAAAAGTAAATTTGATTGAATACAACCCAATTGACGACGGAGCATTCCAACAGGCTTCCGATGCTGCCATTACCATGTACCAGCGTACTTTAACAGAAAATAAGATCACGGTAACAGTGCGACGTTCAAGAGGTAAGGATATTGATGCAGCATGTGGTCAATTGGCGAATAAAAGTTGATTGCTTGCTTACAAGGTAACTTCAATATGTTTGCGCATGAGTGAATGGTGCCCAAAATCATCTTCCATGCTGTATGCACAGATCAACCAGATTTTTTGTGTTTTTCTTAAGTCGTAATGGTATCGGTCAAACGCTTTTTGGGGAATGGAAAATTGTACTGTGGTAGTGCCATTTTTTTCCGTTCCTTTCACATTGCAAATCTGTGACTTTGAGCCTAATTCTTCCATTGGTTTGGGGTCGCCGATACCAACTACGTACAGATCGACTGCATTAACACCATTTTCAGAAACATTGATCATGTACAGATTACTCTTTATAATGTTATCAGATGTGTTGAAGCCAAGAGCTACCCATCCATCTTCTGGGGCAGTGGCCGTAAAATGGAAAAGGTCACCTTCAGCTTGCCAAGCCACTTTCATACCACCTATTGCCAAAGAGGTAGTACCTGTTTTTTGGGAAACAACGTTCGGCAGTGTCTGATACACACTTAAAAAAACGGTAAAAAGGAACAGTTTCATTGACTTTGGGCTTGTTTATCCTGTAAAATAGTGCTGACAACGGAATTTTGTTGCCAACAACACGTTAAAAGTGACTGTTGTAGCTATATTTGAACAGGTGAAGATTGTTGAGCAAATACGCGAACCCATTAATGCCGAGATGGAACTTTTTGAAGATAAGTTTCGACAATCGATGTCTTCAAAGGTCGCTTTATTCAATCGGATTACATATTACATTGCCAATCGTAAAGGGAAACAAATGCGACCCATGTTTGTTTTTTTGACCGCTAAGATTGTGAACAACGGCAAGGTAAATGAAAGAACTTACACCGGCGCTTCCATCATAGAATTGATCCATACGGCAAGTTTGGTACATGATGATGTTGTGGACGACAGCCATAAACGACGTAGTTTTTTTTCCATTAACGCACTATGGAAAAATAAGATTGCCGTTTTAGTGGGGGATTTTCTCTTCTCAAAAGGGCTATTGGTCGCTTTGGAGCATAAAGATTATGACCTTTTGGGCATTATCTCGAACTCTGTAAAAGATATGAGTGAGGGTGAACTTCTACAGATAGAGAAATCAAGGTTATTGGATATTACTGAAGAAGTGTATTACGACATTATCCGTCAAAAAACGGCCACATTGATTGCAGCTTGCTGTAGTATGGGGGCATGTGCAGTCAAACCCGATACTGAAGAGGTTGAAAAATTTAGAATGTTTGGGGAGCTATGCGGAATGGCTTTTCAATTGAAAGATGACCTTTTTGATTATGGTCAAGAAAAAATTGGAAAACCGACAGGTATCGATATCAAAGAGCAAAAAATGACATTGCCATTGATCTATGCATTGAACGTCAGTTCAAAAGAAGAGAAACGATGGTTGATCAATTCAATCAAAAACCATAATAAAGATAAGAAAAGGGTAAAAGAGGTCATTGCTTTTGTCAAAGAAAAGGGTGGTCTTGAATATGCCGTTGCAAAAATGCTGGAATTTAAAGACAGCGCACTTGCCCTTTTGGACGACTATCCTGAAACAACATATAAGACATCACTTGCGCTTATGGTCAATTATGTAGTTGATCGAAAAAAATAAGACTCCTGGGCAACCATTTTCATAAAACCAACGTCTACATTAATAGAAAACAAAACGAGAACAGTTGAAGATCATTTCATTCTACAGTAATGAAAAACAATTGATAAGCAAATCAATTGCGGGTGATAGAAGAGCGCAGCAGGCTATTTATGAAAAATTTGCGCCGAAAATGTTGAGTGTTTGTCGCCAATATATCAAAGACCTGCAATTCGCTGAAGATGTCATGGTGAACGGTTTTGTAAAGGTCTTTAGAAACTTGGGCACATTTAAGCATAAGGGTAGTTTTGAAGGGTGGATCCGAAAAATCATGGTGAGGGAAAGTATCTCATATTTACGAAAAAGGCAATTCATGGTATATGACAATGACATATTTGAAGATAATCAGTTGAAAAACCAAACCGATATCTCAGTTGCCGATGTTGAATATATTCAACAATTGATAGACAATTTGCCTGAAGGCTATAAAATGGTGTTTGTACTGTATGCTGTTGAGGGTTACAAACATCAAGAGATTGCTAAAATGTTGAAAATCTCAGAAGGCACTTCAAAATCCCAACTGTATAAGGCACGTAAAATGCTTCAAGGGAACCTAAGGTTAAAAGAGCTGTCACTTGATAAGAAATCAAAAGGCAATTAGAAGGACAAGCGATGGGAAAATTGGAAAAACACATCAAAGAAAGGTTACGAAAGCGCGAAATCAAGCCATCAGAACAGGCATGGCAACGCATTGAAACTGATTTGGGGCAAACTGTGGTCAATAGCAAAAGAACACCATGGTATGCCATTGTCGCAGGATTTATTGGAATAGTGTTGTTTTCATCTATTTATCTTGGATTACGGAAGACCGTGTTCACCGAAACCAATGATCGTTCGGTCAACAAAAAGATAGTCGGGGACAAGGTCACGAAAACGAAGAACAAACCTCCAATTGAAAAAACTCCCTTGTCCAATGAAACGAAGAAAGCGCTACTATTGCCATCCCAAGAGCCTGTTGCTGTTGATCTTGGGCAAATTGAAAATAAAAGTGCAACTATGGCGGTTGAAAACATAGATGATGCATTGCGATTGCCAAATGACCCGATTCAAGCAAAAGAACTGTTGATTGAAGAAAAGGTTGTTGAAGTGCTCGCACAGGTCACTTTATTGGAAACCCAAAACACAACGGTAACAGAAGGTGAAATTGATTCATTGCTTAGGGCAGCCCAGCGCGAACTTTTGACTATCAAGGTGTTTCAAGAAAACAGAAAGGTCGATGCCATGGCATTACTGACAGCAGTTGAAGATGAGTTGGACCAAACTTTTAGGGACCAGTTGTTCGAAACCCTGAAAGAAGGATATTTCAAACTCAAAACTGCAGTTGCCGACCGAAACAATTAACATTCATCAATCAAGCAATAATAGATCCTAGTTTGCCCCCTTCCATTGAGAGGGGGTAGGCGAGGATTGTCAAAACGGAACAATTATGAGAACAGGTAAATGGTATTTGGCCATCTTTTTTATGCTATTTCTGTCAAAACATTCTTTTGGGCAAGAGAAGTATGAGAAGAAAATAGAAATCCTTAAAGAACAAAAGGAAAAAATCACAAATCAAGAGAAAGAGGCATTAAAGATTGAGGTTGAAGCCATTAATAAAAGATTGCAAAGGGGTTTGATTTCCACGCAAGAGGCACAACTTCTTAAAGAAGAAGCGGCGATGAAGCGTGCCAGAAACATTGAGGATAGGATCGCAATTGTCGAAAACCAGGTTGCATTATTGGAGCGTAACAAAGGTAAAACACTGGTGTTGCTGGAAGCTGATACCCTGTCGAACGACCAGATAAGGTTGGGTCTTTCGATAGATGGGCGGCCAATTATGGATTGGCGTTCAAAAAGGTGGAAACGGGACATTAAGTATGATCGCCGTACCTATTCTGATCTGGTCGTAGCGATTGGGTTTAACAATGCTTTGATCGAAGGGGAATCTTTAAGTGATTCCCCATATAAAATAGGGGGGAGTCGATTTTTTGAACTAGGCTGGCAATGGCGTACCCGTGTTTTTAAAAATACGAATTTTATGCGCTTTCATTATGGGTTTTCATTTCAATTCAATGGCCTGAAACCTGATGACAACCGGTATTTTGTCGAAAATGGAAATCAAACGGAGCTTCAGGAATTCGATGTGGAACTGGATAAGTCAAAGTTGCGAATGGACAATTTGGTGTTTCCGGTTCATCTTGAATTTGGTCCGTCACGATATCGTGAAACACCGGAAACCATTCGTTATTCGTTAGAGGATCAATTTCGAATAGGTGTGGGCGGGTATGGTGGATTTAATTTGGGAACTAGGCAAAAATTAAAATATACAAGAAATGGAGAACGGGTCAAGGATAAACTCAAGCGAGATTACAATACCAGCGATTTAATCTATGGTCTAAGTGCCTATGTAGGGGTAGAAGGTGTTTTATTATATATAAAATATGATCTTAATCCGATATTTGAAGACGCTCCGATTGAACAGAACAACATCTCGCTGGGCCTTCGGTTTGATTTGTAGCAATTAATTTGCGCCCAAAGCTTTTTGTATTTCAGGTGTGAAGTCATCTTTATAGAGGGCTTTCTTGCAATGGGAACATTCTGCATACTGGAATGTTCCTATTTTTAGTAGGGGTATCCAAAATAGGTGAATATAATTAGGTCGTGATATGACCGTCAGTGTACCCTTTTGATTACAATGGGTACAGGAGATTTGTTCAAGACGTTTTGAGGTGCGCCTACCGGTTCGTGTACCAAAAAATAAGATCATGGAGTCGCTTAATGAAAATAGACTTAAAAGTATGTATTTTTCTTTTGGGTATTCCAAGTTTTCCATGAAGTGAAATTCGTTACTTTTATACACATTTTGTACCATGATCTCAAAGGCCACCATAGATAGTGTGTATGAAACTGCACGGGTTGAGGAAGTTATCGGTGATTTTGTGCAGCTTAAAAAGTCAGGCTCCAATTTCAAGGGCCTGAGTCCCTTCACAGATGAACGTACCCCAAGTTTCATGGTCTCTCCCGTAAAGCAGATATGGAAGGATTTTAGCAGTGGCAAGGGCGGCAATGTGGTAGCATTTTTAATGGAGCATGAGCATTTTACTTACCCAGAGGCAATAAAATACTTAGCAAAAAAGTACAATATTGAAGTTGAGGAAACTGAGCAATCAAGCGAAGAAAAAGAACAGGCGAATGAGCGGGAAAGTATGTATTTGGTTTCAGCGTTTGCAAAAAAGTATTTTGAAACCAGTTTATGGGAAAGCGAACGTGGTAAAGCCATAGGGCTGACCTATTTCAAGGAAAGAGGTTTTACCGATGAAACCATTAAGACATTTGGCCTGGGTTATAGCCTAGATGATTGGGAAGCATTTACCAAAACTGCCTTAAAGGAAGGCTATCAACTGGAGTTTTTGGAAAAAACAGGATTGACCATTGTCAAGGAGAGTGATGGTGCGGGCCTTAAAAAATTTGATAGGTTCAAAGGCCGAGTGATGTTTCCAATCCATTCCATGAGCGGTAGGGTATTGGGGTTTGGTGGGCGAATTTTGGTCAATGACAAAAAAGCGGCCAAATATTTAAATTCACCCGAAAGTGAGATTTACCATAAAAGCAAGGTACTGTACGGTATTTACTTTGCCAAGCAAGCTATTGCCAAAGAAGATAATTGTTATTTGGTCGAGGGCTATACCGATGTCATTCAAATGTACCAAGCAGGCATCAAGAATGTCGTCGCTTCAAGTGGTACTGCCTTGACCCCTGAACAAATTCGACTTATCAATCGATTGACGAAGAACATTACAGTGCTGTTTGACGGTGATGCTGCAGGTACCCGTGCTTCATTACGGGGTATCGATTTGATTTTGGAACAGGGGATGAATGTTAGGGTGTGTTCTTTTCCAGAGGGTGAAGATCCCGATAGTTTTTCAAAGGAGAATGCATATGAAGACATCATTTTATACCTTGAGGAAAATGCAAAGGACTTTATTCAGTTCAAGGCATCCCTTTTGGCACAAGATGCGGCAGATGACCCCATTGAACGTGCAAATACGGTACGTGATATTGTCAACAGCATCGCCAAGATTCCCGATCAGATAAAAAAAGAGATCTATGTACAGGAATGTGCTAAAATAATGCAGGTCTCAGAGGAGGTACTTTACAATACCCTGGCACAGATCGACAGCAAAAGCTTCTCAGATGCCACTAAAAAGATAAAACATACACAACAAGTGTTCGATGTGGTCAAGAACGAACCTAAAGTTGAAAAAGTAGATGTTCAGTTTGAGTTGGAACGAAAGATTATAGAGCTCTTGCTTTTATACGGAAATCAAAAGCAAGAATTTGAAGATTTGGTACTAAAGGAAAATGATGAAGGAGATTTGATTTTAGAACCAGAAATTTTTGAGGCCAAGGTCTATGAAAAAGTATATCTCGATTTGCAAGAAGACGAAATTGAGCTTACTAACAAAAATTTCAGGAACATTTATTACCAACTTATAGCAAATTTGAATGAAAGTGAAGAATTCTCTATCACCACTTTTCTCTCGAACTTAGATCAAGATGTGGTCAATGAGGTTTCCACTATTTTAATGGAGGAAGAAAAATACATGCTCCACGATTGGGAGAGAAAAAATATCTATCCAAAAGACAAAAGACACGGCATTGCACAGTTGGTAGGTGAAACTATTTTAACCCTACGCTGTAACTTGATCAAAAATAGAATTTTAAAGTTACAGAAAGAGACTGAAAATAAACAAGAAGACAATACCGAGATTTTGGAAGAAATCATGAATTACTTGCAGTTGAACAAATTACTGAACGTAAAACTGAACCGTGTTCTTTCCTAAAAGAAAAAAACCCCTAAGATTATTGGGGTTTTTTTAGAGATTTTCAGAATAGTTCTAATACAATTCCAAGGCTTTTGCTTGCTGTAATAAGTCTACCAGATTGTCAACGTTCAATTTACGCATCAAACGCGCTTTGTAGGTACTGACCGTTTTTTCATTAAGGTTTAGCCCTTCGGCAACTTCCTTGTTTCGTTTGCCACTGGCCAACAGTTTTAAGACCTCTACCTCTCTTGTAGATAATTTTCTGAAAAACCTTCTGGGTTTTTGTGTGCCCTCATCAAATGCTAGGCGTTGGGCCAGTTCATTTGTGATAAACATGTTACCTTCACTGACTTTACGCAATGCTGAGATAATGTAATCAAGGTCTGCTGTTTTCGAAAGATAGCCGTATGCGCCTGCACGTATGGTGCTAAGCGCATAGACGTCTTCAGATTGGCCGCTGTACATCAAGACTTTGGCGCTTGGAAATTCTTCTTTCATTTTTCTTAGTGTGGCAATGCCGTTGATTTCTGGAATGTCCATTTCAAGCATGACCACGTCTGGGGAAACTTTTTCCAAAGTTTCAAAAAGCGCTGTAGTTGATGATACATCTGCGATGACCTCAAAGTCAGCAACAGGTTCTAAGATGCGCTTGATTCCGAGCCTAACGATAGGATGGCTGTCGGCAATTAAAACTTTTATCATTGTTGCAGGTTTAAATTTGGTTATTACACTTCAAATAGTGTTTCGTAATTAATTGCTTACAATTAAGTAAGTCAGCTTACAATAATTGAAGGGTAAGTTAACGATTTCGCTTTACAAAAATGGAATTTTTTTCTTAAAACCATAGAATTTTTGTGGTTTTATTCGTTTTAAAGTCCGATTTATGGTTAATCTGTTGTTTTTAACGACCCTGGTATTTCACAAACGGGTATAGGAACCATCTTATGTCTGTTGGCAGAATTAAACTTTTTATAGATGGCGAATACCTTTTTTTCCCTGCCTGAAAAATCGTCTTCCTGTTTTCCTTGGCCATCCATTTTCATGGCCCATTCCAGTTCAGGGTATGATGCACCAATTTGATCTTCATCGGTTCTATGGTCACCCCATAGTCCGTCTGTAGGTGCTGCTTCCATGATCTCTTTGTTGATGCCCAGCTTATGGCCAAGTTCATAGACCTCGGTCTTTAACAAATCGGCGATAGGACTCAAATCGACACCTCCATCTCCATACTTCGTATAAAAACCTATACCAAAATCTTCGACTTTATTGCCCGTGCCAGCAACTAAATAGCCTTTTAAAGCAGCAAAATAATACAATGTGGTCATTCGTAGCCTGGCCCTTGTATTGGCCAGAGACATAAATCGGTCTTCTTCATTCTCAACTTTCGGTAGCGTGTTGACCAAACTATCAAAAACAGGGGTAAGAACTACCGGTTGTCGTTTTACATTTGAAAAATTTTGCATGAGCCATGTGATATGGTCATCTGCCCGTGTCACCTGATGTTGCCCTTGATGGATTGGCATTTCAACACATAACAGGTCAAGACCTGTTTTGGCACACAGTGTTGAAGTGACTGCAGAATCAATTCCGCCCGAAACCCCAATCACAAATCCCTTGCTTTTTGCATCTATGGCATATTCCTTCAGCCAGCTGATAATATGGGCAATGACCTTTTCTGTTTGCATATTTTAATTTTTACGATTCAAAATTTACCTTTGTCCCTTTGTAAATTTAACTGCTAGGGTATTAAAAATGAAGCTTAACCGCAAATACTTTTTGCTTGCGCTGTCTGTGTTGACTTTGCTGTCTTGCAAAGACGCTGACAATATTGAAAACGAGATTGCAAAAACGCCTGTTCAACTAAGGGTTTCAAGATTTGATCGTGCCTTGGCCAGAAGCGGCCCAGAAGATATTTTAAAATTGAAATCTGACTATCCATATCTTTTTCCCGAACAATACCCAGATAGTTTATGGAAGGTAAAAATCACCGATACCATACAACGGGAACTGTTGGCTGAGGTGGATAAGGCTTTTGGGGACTTTGCAAACGAGAAGGTAGCCCTAGAGGTGTTGTTTAAGCATATCAAGTACTACTTTTCTGATTTTGACGTTCCAAAGGTGATCACGGTCACTTCTGATGTGCAATATGATACCCGTGTTATCTTGGCCGATACGCTATTGATATTGGGCTTGGATAACTATTTAGGTAAAGACCACCACTTTTACAGAAGTATACAACGCTATATTGCCCAAGGGCTTGATAAAAAGTACCTGACTTCAGATGTGGTAAGCTCTTTTGCAAAAAGAGTAAACCGATTTCCGCGAAATCGCACTTTTTTGTCTCGAATGGTCCATTATGGAAAAGAATTGTACCTAAAAGACAAATTGCTTCCTGAAATTTCAGATGCCCAGAAAATTACATATACAAAGGAGCAATTGGCCTGGTCAACATCTAATGAAGCCCAAATTTGGCGTTATTTTATCGAACGGGAGCTATTGTACAGTACAGATCCAAAATTGGACAGGCGGTTTCTGGATCCTGCGCCTTTTTCAAAATTTCGACTTGAGCTTGATCGTGAATCCCCGGGTCGAATCGGTAGATACATAGGTTGGCAAATCGTCAGGGCATTTATGGCGAAAAATCCGAAGACGAGCCTACAACTCCTATTGGATATGGAAGCTGGTGAAATTTTTAAAAGATCAAATTACAAACCCCAAAAATAAATGGCAACAGTACATACTTCCGAAATCAAATTGAAAGTGGGACTAGATGAAAATCGGGTGCCTGAAGAATTGACATGGTCTGCCCAAGATGGTGGTATTGAAAATGAAGAAGCAAAGGCAATGCTGTTATCAGTGTGGGACAGTAAGAACAAGGAGTCGCTTAAAATAGACCTTTGGACCAAGGATATGCCCGTTGAAGAAATGAAAATCTTTTTTCACCAGACATTGGTGACCATGGCAGATACCTTTATGAAAGCTACACAAGACGAAAAAATGACGGCAACCATGAAGGATTTTTGCGACTACTTCGCAGAAAAGTTGAAATTGAACGAATAGAGACTACTGTGGGGTAATGGTTACCATCCCATTCAATTGCAAAACCACTTCTTTAGACCGCTAAGTATGCCAATTGAAAATTGGTTCGCAATTATTGTTCCATCCATATTTTGTTGATGGTATTTCTACAACAATGTCAAATTGCCAAAAGATCTGAATTCATAAAGGTCCAATACAGACAGATGACATGTACACATTGGTCAAATCCGAGTATGGGATAAAAAACGCGTGGTTGGTCTTGATACCTGGCCGATAGCTTACTGGTAAAAAAATCGGTGATCAAATGTAAGGATCCATTGAATAGAGCAAAACCGAATGCGACCTGCCAAGAAAAGAGAAAATACCCAAATATCAAAAGAATTGCCGTATAGGTCAAAATGTGCAGTAAAAGCCATTTTAAGCTGGAGCTCTTGTAGACGGCCATATTCGAGGTCTGTAGCACATAATCACCTACCCAATGCGCTATAAGAATGATAATGAAAACCATGGGTTTAAGATAGCGATAATGTGGATGAAATTAAATTTGTTAATACAGTCTTAACCTAGCACTGCAAAAGAAGCAATACCTTTCTTTTTAAAGTTTCAAAAGACGATATGTTCAGAACCCTTCGACATCGGTTATTGTTCTGGTTTCTCGTTTTTATTGGTTTTAGCCTTGTAGCGATTGTATTGACAATCGTTTATTTAGACAAAAGGGAAGCAATTCTGCATAAACGTGAAGCCATTGAACAGGCTTATGTTGGGCTACTGAAAACTGTTGAATCACAACAGTATTTTTTTTCTTATGAGACCAAGAACCAAAATTTCTTTGAAACCGGAAAAAGCGTCTATTTAAAAAGGTATGAGGTTCAATTTGATAGCATGCTTTTATTGCTCAACGCAATAGATTTACGTTCCAATGCTGAATGGTCAAATAATGTAAATGAACTAAAGAGGGAAATAGGGCAAATTGATTCCCTGTTTCTTTATTTGACCCAGAAAGTAAAAGAACGTGGGTTCAAAGATTATAGCCTTGAAGGTGCGATGCGCAATCATGCACATTGGCTTGAAGCAATTGATGGGATACCCGCCCGTGATGTTTTGTCACTGCGTCGCCATGAGAAAGATTATATCATTAGAAATGAGCCGGAGTATGTGGACAAGTTGATTCGATTGGCCCATACCTTGCAGGCAAGATTTGCAGGTAATTTTTATTTGGATAAGAAGCTTAAAGACAGTGTTCAATACCATTTAAATGCTTATGTAACCAAGTTTAGGCATATGGTGGCTTTGGACAAGTTGATAGGCATCAAGGACAATACAGGTCTTAAACAACAACTGGATGCTAAAATTTTGGCCTCAGAAACAAGTTTCAGTAGTTTGGTTTACCAAACAAGGCAATGGGCAAGAAGTGAGTTTAGAAAACTCACCATTATTTTTATGGCCATTGGGCTGTCTCTTTTGGCTTTTAGTGTTTTTCTCAGTGCATTTATAGCCAAACGTATTACAAAACCACTTACTGAACTCACAGCCCATATCACTCGTTTTGTGGATAGTAATTTTACCTTGGAAACAGAATATCCTGTTGTGTGAACCAAGGATGAGATTGGAAGCCTCACCCAAAATTTTTCGCATCTTAAGGATGAGGTCATCAATCGGCTTAAATTTTTCAAACAAAGAGTGGATGAGCGCACAGAAGAGTTGGCCAATGCCAATAAGCGGTTGGTACGTTTAAGTGAAGCAAACAGCCGTTTTGTGCCTGATGAATTTTTGGACCACCTTGGTAAAGAGGGTATTGAAGATGTGATGTTGGGCGATCACGTAGAACGCCATATGACATTGGTTTTCAAAGATATACGTGGATTTGCCAAAATTTCAGAAGCATTGAATCCAGAAGAGAACTTTGCGTTTATCAACACCTATCTGGCTGGCGTGGTGCCCATTATTCAAAAGAACGGCGGTTTTATAGATAAGTTTATTGGCGATTCGGTAATGGCGTTGTTTCATGACGATGCTGGCCTGGCCATAAGAACGGCTTTTGAGTTTGAAGATTTTTTGGAAACGTTCAATACGGCACAATTAAAAAAAGGGAAACATAAGGTTCGTGTGGGCACAGGCATACATACGGGGCATTTGATCTTGGGCACTATAGGACATAGCAACCGCCTTGAGACCACGGTAGTTTCTGATGCAGTAAATACTGCCTCACGAATTGAAGGGCTTTCCAAGTATTACGATGCCAAGGTAATCGCAACAGAAGCCACGCTGAAAGAAATCAAAAATGGGGAAGAATTCAATTACCGGTTCTTGGATAAGGTTAAGGTGAAGGGAAAGTCAACAACCATTGAAGTATATGAATTTCTTTCTCCAAAGGATGTGGAAAAGTTACGTACTTTGAGAGACTACAAGAAAGGGATTGCAATGATACGTGAACGAAAGATAGATGAAGCCTCCCAAATTTTTAAGAAGTTGGCAAAATCGCAGCCTCAAGACAAAGCGGTTGCAATTTTTGCGGAACGGTGCTCCAATTATTTGCAATATAAGACCGAAAAATGGAATGAGATTACGCAAATGATGACAAAATAAGGGCGTATCAGCTAGAGTGAAATGACAGCTAGGGTATTTTACACTAAAAAATTTCCTTTGTTACTGCTAAATAAATTGAAAAGATGAAAAAATTTGATCTCATTGTTATCGGTTCAGGCCCTGCTGGCGAAAAAGCAGCGGCTAAAGCAGCCTATTTTGGATTTAAGGTGGCTTTGATAGAAAAAGAGAATAAGTTCGGTGGGGCAGGTATCCAGACCGGTACCCTTCCTTCAAAAACATTGAAAGAGACCGCACTGTACCTTTCAGGAATCTATCAAAAAGGCGTCTTCGGCATTGATAAAAAGATAGGTCGAAAGACTGGGGTGCAAGATTTTCTTTACCGTAAAGATTATGTGACCAATCATATGGACAAGGTGGTGGAATTCAATTTAGAAAAACATGGCGTTACCGTTTTTGAGGGAATGGCAAGTTTTGTCTCACCACATCAAGTAAAGATTTCAGGGGAACTGGAGCAGGTCATTGAAGGGGATAACATATTGATTGCCACGGGTTCTTACCCCTATCATCCCCCAAACATTCCCTTCGATGATAAACGGGTACACGATTCAGATTCGATACTTGGGATCAAACGTTTTCCAAAATCCATTTGTGTGTTGGGTGCGGGGGTGATCGGTTGTGAGTATACCACCATTTTTGGCGCTATGGGAGTCAAGACCTTTTTGGTCAACGATCGCGATAAGATTCTTGGGTTTTTAGATGCCGAACTATCAGAAGCTTTGGTGGAGCAGATGGATAAAAGTGGAATCAAAATTTTGTTCAATAATTCCGTTACCGCATTTGAAGTGCCTGAAGACGAGGATGAACCGTTGCGATTGCAATTAAAAACAGGCGAAACCCTAAATGTTGATATGTTTCTTTTTGCTGCGGGTCGTAGCGGATCTATCAAAGGCTTGAACTTAGCGGGTATAGGTGTAGAAACGGGTAAGCGTGAAACGGTTGTGGTCAATGACAAGTACCAAACCAATCTGCCACATATTTTTGCTGTGGGCGATGTCATTGGTTTTCCGGCCTTGGCTAGCACGAGTATGGAACAAGGTCGTATTGCGATTACCCATATGTTTGGTACAGGCGACTTGGAGACATTGGCAGACATTTTTCCCTATGGCATTTATACCGTGCCAGAGGTGAGTATGGTGGGCATCACAGAAGAGCAGGCCAAAGAGAGAGGACTTGACTATGGGGTCGGGCATAGCTACTACCGTGATACATCACGCGGAATCATCATTGGAGATCGTGATAACGGATTTATAAAATTGGTTTTTGACAGAAAGAGCAAGATTGTATTAGGCGTGCATATTATTGGAAACATGGCCACGGAACTTATCCATTATGGTATGGAGATGGTGCGTGACAACAAAACCTTGGGTCATTTGATCGCTACGGTATTCAATTATCCCACCTTGCATAACCTGTATAAATATGCCGCTTATGATGCCTTGGGCAATTTAGCAGGCAAAAAGGTCAAAACGGCTGGGGAGCGTTTTGAGGCATAAGAACCGCTTATAATTGGCAATGGGCAATGTCTTGTGCACTGACTCACGGTAGAAATGCATTTCAGACCGTTTTAAAATGCAGTTTGTCATTTGAAATTTCATTGGAAAACTCGATTCTAAGCTGCTCGATTTTTTCTTGAAAGAACCTGTAGATTTTTTTTGAATTCTTTTCAGCCTTTTTTGCATCCAAAAAGTCTGCTTTCAGGTATCTTGAAATAGAAAAAAGTGTTCTTGGAAATTCATAGATGACCAAGCTGTTCTCCTTTACCGTTGCCCGTACCCAGAAAGGTTCGCTGTAAGTATCTTCACGCACATAGAGAATATCAAAATTGTCTTCTACCATTTCAGCATATTTGTTTAGTGAGTGCAGACTTTTGGGCATTCCAACCTCAACCTGTATTTGGTTCGACTTAAATGTTCGGATGCTATCATCTGGGAATGAAAAATGAATTGGGGTTTTCGTTTTGAGTAATTTACCGAGACGGCCTGTAAAATTCATAAAATAGCCGGTGGCAAGAATTTCGGCCAACGACTTTTTATAGGCCTTCACATTCTCGCGATAAAAAATAATGGCAAGAATGACCGACATGATTAGTCCAATGGCAATAGCAGTCCATATATTAGGGAAAAATTCAGGGGCCATGCCCTGTAGATAGCCATTGTATGTGCCTACAGTGGGGAAAACAGAATAGAAAAGGTCTTTTAGCGGTAAAAATTTAAAACTTAATTTCATGTGCTCTAGAATATGGTACACAACATGTTTAGATAGGTGTAAAATACGTTTTTAGGCAATTCTTTATAACGATATCATAAAAATTTTACCAAATGAAAAAGAAAATCATTCAAAAGCTTCTTTTTGTATACAACGCCAATTCAGGCCGTGGCAATGCTTTTTTTGATAGTATGCACAAAGTACTTAGCCCTAAGAGCTATGATTGCAGGTTGTGTGAACTCACATACGGGGTAGTGGTCGAAAACCGTACCTGGAAAAGGTTTCGTAGCGAAACCGATCATCATATGGCCTTTTTGCACAAAGATGAATTTGCCAAAAAATACGCCAGTAAGTTTGGGCATTCCTTTTCATTTCCTATTGTGCTCATTGAAGGGGGGCATGGACTTGAGGTATTGATTTCGACTGATGAATTGAACCAGGTCAACACAGTACACGCATTGATTCGATTGGTAAAGGAGCGTACTTGACGATGGTAGAAGAATAATAGAAAGCAATCTCTTGGCCTATTGTGGTCAGCCAAAAGATTGCCTCGTTAAAACTTTGGGTAAAGGTAAAAGGGGTCATAACTTCATGGGCACTTCCATCAACAGTACACGGCTTTGGGTCACCGATTTGAAGTCCAGTTTTTGGGTGTCCCAAATACCAAGACCATCGCGTTTTTCCAATCGCTGTCCGTTAATTTCAATTTTGCCCTCTAAAACAAAAGCATAGACACCATTTCTCTCTTTTTTAAATTCGTACAAATCGGTGCTGCCTGCTTCGAACTTTCCCAAATGAAACCAAGCATCTTGGTATATCCAAACCCCATTATCATCAGCATTTGGGGAAAGTACTTGGTAAAATTGGTTGTTTTTCTCCATATCCTTTGTTGAAATCTGGTCGTAGCGTGGCACTACATTCCGTTGGTTCGGAAACACCCAAATCTGCAAAAACTTTACCTCTCGGTCATTGTTTTTGTTGTACTCGCTGTGAAATATACCAGTACCGGCACTCATTACCTGTACATCGCCTTGTTTGATGGTGGCTACATTGCCCATACTGTCTTTATGCTCCAAATCACCCTCTAGGGCAATGGAAATGATTTCCATATTATCATGGGGGTGGGTACCAAACCCCTTGCCAGGAGCAACGGTATCATCGTTCAGTACACGTAATACGCCAAAATGGTTGCGCTCATAATTTTGATAGTCGGCAAAGCTAAAGGTATGGTAGCTTTTGAGCCAGCCATGGTCGGCATGGCCTCGGGTCGCTGCTTTATGCAATACTGATTTCATAACGGTAACTTTTTTGTCTGTTACAAAGTTCCGCTGAAACCATGGAAAGCATGATATGAAAAAACGGCAAGGAATTATGAAAATCCGATGTTAAACTTTTTTCCTGAATGTTTTGGGCGATAGTCCTGTGCATTTTTTAAAAAATGCACTAAAATTAGAAGGTTCAGAAAAACCAAGTTTATAGGCAATTTCCTTGGTAGAGAGTCCAGTGAAAAACAACAGGTGTTTAGCGGCCAAGGTAATTCTGCTCTGCAGGTGTTCTTTGGCTGTTTTACCGGTCAGTGATTTTACGACCCGGTTCAGATGGTCAGGTGAGATGTTTAGGGCCTCGGCATAAGATGTTGTATGGTGCCATCGTAAATGCTCTTCATCGATCATCTTCTTGAAATTGCGCAATAAGGTGCCGCCTGATGCCATAGTTTGGGTGTCTAGTCTGTGTAATGTACAATGCCTGTGGGCAGTAATCAACAATAGCTTTAAAAGTGCACCTATGGCCTCAAATTTAAACGGTTTGTCAGATACGTATTGTGTGTGTATTTGCTCTGCATACGCTTCAAGTTGAGATATGGATACGGCATCTAGGAGCAATGGAGGGGTATCTTCAAAACCATGAAACAAGTTGATATCGGCAATGAAATGGCTTGAAATGTTGTTTAGGGTCAAAAACTGCTCCGCGAATACCAATGAATAACCGATTGATTTTTTTTTCTCGTTCAACTGATGAACTTGCCCCGGACCAATAAAGTAGACTTGGTTTGCA
This sequence comes from Bacteroidota bacterium, assembly GCA_039184335.1. Classification (GTDB taxonomy): domain Bacteria; phylum Bacteroidota; class Bacteroidia; order Flavobacteriales; family Flavobacteriaceae; genus JBCDBD01. Next base: position 62,468 of record JBCDBD010000008.1, read on the forward strand.
GTAATCTGATACGAATTAAAATCAATTTGATGGGTCCCATCACCTTCCTTGATGATTAAAATAGTATAAAAGTCATGGCGATGTGGAGCATCAGGCTGCCCCTTGCGCTTTTCATGGATGTCCTCCATACGCGAAATGCCAAAACTTAGGTTTGCATCAGCCTGGTTTACCTGAAGGTAGGTTTTGACATCGTCCATTTTAGGTCTAAGGGGCTGTGGTTTTTCTCAATTGGCCATTGATGGTATCAATATACGCAAGTACTTCTTCACGTCCAGTACGGTTTGTGGATGAGGTTATAAAATACGGGGGGGCTTCTTCCCACGCCGTTGACAACAAGTGGTCCAAATAATTGCCAACCTGACGTTCAATGACATTCGGCTTAAGCTTGTCCACTTTGGTGAAAATCAGTGCAAATGGTATTCCATGGGTGCCTAACCACTCCATAAACTCAAGATCAATGGGTTGGGGTTCGTGTCGAATATCTACCAGGACAAAAGCACTGACCAACTGTTTTCGTTTTTCGAAATAGGCGGTAATGTATTTCTGAAAAGTCTTTTTGTCTTTTTTTGAGACACGCGCATACCCATACCCCGGTAAGTCGACCAAAAACCAATTCTTGTTAATTTTAAAGTGATTGATGAGTTGGGTCTTGCCAGGGCGGCCTGAGGTTTTGGCCAAGCCTTTTCGGTCGACCAACATATTGATCAATGAAGATTTACCAACGTTTGAACGGCCAATGAAAGCGTATTCAGGCAATGGCTCTTTGGGACATTTGTCCACTTCTGAATTACTCATTACAAATTCGGCAGCTGTGATTTTCATGGTATCAAAAAAAGCATTTGGTGCAAGCCTTGGGGCGTTTGCACAGAAAATTCCTTTAGGTGCTAAATACAGTCTAAAATCTAATTTAGAATTTGCGCTTGTCTAACCATGCCTTAAGTATGGTGTTGAACTTTTCAGGATGTTCCATCATAGGGGCATGGCCACATTTTTCAATCCAGAAAAGCTCAGAATCAGGTAAAAGTTCATGAAATTCCTCAGCGACGTTGGGGGGGGTCACCGTATCATTTTCACCCCAAATAATACAAGTAGGCGTATTCATTTTGGGCAGATCTTTTGACATGTTGTGTCGAATGGCACTTTTGGCGATGGCCAAGGTCTTTACCAGTTTCATTCGGTCGTTGACTGTTGCGAAAACCTCATCGACGATTTCCTTGGTGGCCACTTCAGGGTCATAGAAGACGTCTTGTGCCTTTTTTTTGATGAATTCATAGTCACCACGCTTGGGGTAACCGTCACCCATGGCGCTTTCATAGAGACCCGAGCTACCTGTGATTACAAGGGCCCTGACCATTTCAGGATACATTTTGGTGTGTAGTAAACCAATGTGCCCGCCCAGGGAGTTCCCTAGTAGAATTACATCCTTCAGTCCTTTGAACTCAATGAATTCCTCTAAAAACTTGGCGAAGTTCTTGACCGTGGTCTTGAGCATGGGCATATCATAGATGGGCAGTTCAGGAACCAGGACCTTATACCCTTGGGTAGGAAAGTAATCGGTAACACCATGAAAATTACTTAACCCTCCCATAAGGCCATGCAATATGATAATTGGGCTGCCTTGCCCAATTTCAATGTACCGGTATTTTCCCTCCGTGATTATCTCGTCCTCCATCTAAGTTGGTATGGTATAGAGCGGCAAATATAGGCAATTCAATTCATACGATTTTTTGCTTTTTCGATAGCTAAGGCCAGCCTTTCAGTCCAAAACTTCTATTGTAAAGTATGTCTTTAAGACTGTAAAAACCATCAATTTTATACGAACAGGTGGAATTTTTACGTTAAAAATTTAAATTTTATTAACAAAGTGGGTTAGAGTGGGAAAAAGTGGAGAGAATTTGTATATATTTGAATCAATAACGACAACAATCTGATTTTTAGTGACCAATATCATAGGTACATATAACTGTAAAGCCGATGCCAAAGGTAGGGTTGCCCTGCCTGCTTCCTTAAAATCGCAATTGGCACCTATGATCAATGACGGTTTTGTCATAAAGCATTCGATGTTCTTGGATTGTTTGGAACTACATCCCTTGCAAGAATATAATGCCATGATGATGAAAATTAAAAGAAAAGGGGGCTTCAACAGAAAATATGTAAAGGTGCTTCGACGGTTTGTATCGGGCGCACAGCCTGTAAATATTGATGATAGTGGGCGGTTGCAGATTCCCAAGGATTTGGTCGGGTTTGCGGGAATCACAAAAGAAGTGGTGCTTACGGCTACCATTGATGTCATTGAAATATGGGACAAGGATAAATACAATGCTGATTTAAAGGAGGGGGAAGAAGATTATCCCGATTTACTGGAAGAAGTGTTGGATGGCGATGGAAATGACGAGTCCATATCATAGACCAGTTCTTTTAAAGGAGTCGGTTGATGGGCTGCAAATCAAAGAAAATGGGGTCTATGTAGATGTAACTTTTGGTGGCGGGGGGCATTCTAAGGAAATACTGAAAAGGCTGGGAATAAAAGGTAGGCTGTTCGCTTTCGATCAAGATGAGGACGCATTTGCCAACACCATCGATGATTCCCGGTTTCAACTGATAAAGGGAAACTTTAGGTTTCTCAGGCAATTTTTAAAGTTCTATGGCATTCTAAAAATTGATGGGGTCTTGGCCGATTTTGGGGTGTCTTCACATCAGTTTGATCAGCCCGAGCGTGGTTTTTCAATTCGCTTTGATGCTAACCTCGACATGCGTATGAGCAAAGCAGGTAACCGCTCTGCCCATGAGGTGGTAAATACGTATGCCCTTGAAGATCTTGCAAGGATCTTTTTCGAATACGGTGAGTTGCGAAATGCCAATGCCATGGCAAAAGTGTTGGTTGGAGCAAGGGCTGAATCACCTATTAAGACTACGGGACAGTTGAAAAGCGTGTTGCAGCGATTTCTGCCGAAAATGCGGGAGAACAAGGTGCTGGCACAAGTGTACCAGGCAGTTCGAATTGAGGTCAATCAAGAAATCGAGGCACTGAAGGAGTTCTTGCTGCAAACGCCCCAAGTATTGAACGTGGGGGGTAGAGTGAGCATGATCAGCTACCATTCTTTAGAAGATCGTTTGGTAAAACGATTTATAAGGTCTGGGAAATTTGAAGGCGAACCCGAAAAGGATTTCTATGGTAATATAGAGGTGCCGTTAAAGAAAATAGGGCGGCTGATTGTCCCGTCAGAAGAAGAAATAATATTGAACAATAGGGCTAGAAGTGCTAAGCTTCGAATAGCCGAGCGAATAGGATAACAATGAAAAAAGGGTTGTTGAACATATTGAAAGGAAAGTTTTTGGTGAGCGGAGATGCCCCCAAAAACTGGATGTTCTTGTTGTTTGCATCGTTTTTGGCGGCTTTGATGATCTCAAGCAGTCACCGTGCAGATAAAAAAGTCCATGATATAGCTGCCTTGAATGAAGAGGTTCGAATGTTGCGGAGTGAGTTTTTGGATGTTCGTAAGTCGGTACAGCAACTTAAATTGGAGTCTTCGCTGAAAGAAACAGTAGCTGTTGTAGGGCTGAGGCCCTCTGTGGATCCCCCGAAGAAAATAAAAGTTAAATCGGTCAAGTAGTGGCGATAAAGGAAAAACATATTATGGGAAGACTGTATTTAGTGGCAGGCAGTCTTTTTCTTTTTTCTGTTGCTGTCATCCTGAAATTGGTCGATATTCAGATGATAAAAGGGCAAGATTACAAGAATTTGGCCTTGGGCAAGACAGAGCGAATGTTTACCATTGAGCCCAACCGCGGAAATCTCTACGCCGAAGACGGAAGCCTTTTGGCCACTTCTGTTGCCAAATATGAAATTCGATTTGATGCCAATACTGTTTCAGGGGCAAATTTTGACAAATATGTTCCGGTGCTTGCCGATTCTTTGGGCATTATGTTCAATAGGCCTTCATCGCATTACCTGCAATTGCTGCGAAAGGCAAGGGCCAATGGTAATGGGTATAAGCTCATAGCGAGAAATCTTGACTATTTGGATTATGTCAGGATAAAGCGTTTTCCGCTTTTCAGGTTAGGGCCAAATTCGGGAGGCTTTATTGAAAAATACCGAGTAGTGCGCGAATACCCATTGGGAAAAATGGCAGCCCGTAGTATAGGGTACGAACGGGTAGATGAAAATGGGTACTATACCAGGGTCGGTCTTGATGGTGCTTTCGGCAAGCGCTATTTACGGGGGAAAGAAGGCAAACGCCTAAAGCAAAAGATTGCAGATAACCAATGGAAGCCAATTGGTTTGGAAAACATTGTTGAGCCCCAAGATGGGTTGGATGTGGTTTCTACCATCAATACCAATATTCAAGACATTGCCCATCATGCCCTTCTGGCCCAATTGGAAAAATATAAGGCCGACCATGGTTGTGTGGTGGTCATGGAGACAAATACGGGAGAAGTAAAGGCAATTTCAAACCTAGGCAGGACCACCGAAGGAAAATATTATGAAAAACTGAATTATGCGGTTGGCGAGTCACATGAGCCAGGGTCAACCTTCAAGTTGATGTCACTTTTGGCTGCATTGGAAGATAAGGTAGTGGATACCAATACAGTAGTGGATACAGGAAGGGGAAAATGGCGTATATACGACCGTACGGTACGTGACTCTAGACTGGGTGGTTACGGTGAAATATCTGTAGCTGAGGCTTTTACCGTATCATCGAATATCGCTTTTGCAAAAGTCATCCATGAGAATTACAAGAACAATCCTGAAAAATATGTCAACCGCCTTATGAATATGGGGTTGCACAAAGAATTGAGGCTGCCAATAGTCGGAGAGGGAAAGCCAGTTATTAGGTATCCAGGGGATAAAGGCTGGTCAGGGGTTTCATTGGCATGGATGTCGCATGGATATGAAGTGGCAATGACCCCAATGCAGACCCTGGCATTTTATAATGCAATTGCCAATGATGGTGAATATGTCAAACCAAGATTGTTAAAGGAGGTGAGAGAAGGTAACCGGGTCATTGAAAGATTTCGTAAAGAAATCATCAACAGATCACTGTGTTCAAAAGAAACCATTGAAAAAGCACAACGATTGCTAAAACAAGTGGTTGAAAAAGAAGAGGGTACTGGCTATGGCCTGTATTCAAGAGATTTCTCCATGGCAGGAAAAACAGGTACCTGTCAAAAGAACTATGTGGCAAAGGATCCTGATAAACTGGCCTATATTTCCTCATTTGTAGGCTATTTTCCAGCAGACAATCCCAAATACTCCTGTATCGTGGTCATTCACGAACCAGATAAAGGGGTAGGGTACTATGGGGCAGATGTTTCAGGTCCTGTCTTTAAATCAATGGCTCGAAAGATTTATGCCACCTCCCCATTGATAGATGAAGTAGATGGCAATGGGCCTGAGCTCCCTGAATTGGATGGCGCCTACAAGGCTTATTTCAAATATGCGCAAAAGGAATATGATAAAGTGCCCAATGTGGAAGGTATGAGTGGTATGGACGCTGTTGCAATTCTTGAAAATTTAGGATTGAAGGTAGCGGTAAAAGGGAATGGAAAAGTGAGGAAACAATCGATTGCCCAAGGGACCAAGATAGAAGAAGTGCAAGAAATTGTATTGGAACTTTCATGAAATTGTTAAAAGACATACTATATGGGGTCAGGCTTTCGGTTGTAAGTGGTGATACCAATGTCATGGTAAATACCCTTCATTTTGATTCTAGAAAAGTTGGCATGGATGATGTTTTTGTGGCCATCAACGGTCTGGTGACCGATGGGCATAAGTATATTCAAAATGCCATAGATGCAGGAGCTAAGGCAATTGTATGCGAAGAACTCCCCAAATTGACCGTAAATGGGGTTACCTATTTACAGGTCGACAATTGCAATACCGCATTGGCCGTGATGGCTTCCAATTTTTATGACAATCCGTCAAAGAATTTAAAGTTAGTGGGCGTTACGGGTACCAATGGTAAGACTACAGTGACCTCATTGCTGTATGAACTGTTTAGAAAAGCGGGTTATAAGGTCGGTCTGATCTCCACCATAAAGGTCATGGTAGATACCCATGAGTATGTTGCAGGCCATACTACGCCAGATGCATTGACCATTAACAAACACCTGTATGCGATGAATGAGAATGGGGTGGAGTTCTGCTTTATGGAAGTCAGTTCACATGGTATTCATCAAAAAAGGACAGCAGGGCTACAGTTTGCAGGCGCCATATTCACCAACCTTTCGCACGACCATCTAGATTACCACAAAACCTTTGCTGAATACCGTGATACCAAGAAAAAGCTTTTCGATGGACTTTCTAAAAAGGCCTTTGCGCTATCAAATATTGACGATAAAAATGGCTTGGTCATGCTACAGAACACAAAGGCGAAGAAATATACCTATGCCTTAAAGTCGTATGCAGATTACCGAGGTCAAGTTTTGGAAAACCAGCTCAGTGGACAGTTGTTGAAAATTGACGAAAGTGAATTGTGGTCAAAACTGATCGGTGGTTTCAATGCGTATAATTTGATGGCCATATACGCCACTGCCGATATTTTAGGATTGGAAAAAATAGAAATATTGCGACTTATCAGCGAACTGGAAAATGTCAATGGTCGGTTTCAATATTTTATATCGAAAAAGAAAATTACAGCTATTGTTGATTATGCCCATACACCGGATGCACTAAAAAATGTGTTGATCACCATCAATACATTGAGGACTGGAAATGAAAACGTCATCACCGTAGTGGGGTGTGGTGGTGACCGTGATAAGTCTAAGCGTCCGGTTATGGGTCATATCGCATCTGAAATGAGCAATCAGGCAATTTTCACCTCAGATAATCCAAGAACAGAGTCGCCCTCAGCCATTATTCAAGAAATGGAATCAGGTGTCGAACCACAAAATTCCAAAAAGGTGTTGGCCATTACAAACAGAAAACAAGCGATAAAAACAGCTTGCAAGCTGGCTATGGGCAATGATATCATTTTGGTGGCGGGCAAGGGACACGAGACCTATCAAGAGACCAATGGGGTGCGAAGGGCATTTGATGATTACAAAGAAGTTAAAGAGGCTTTGGAAAGTTTGAACAAATAGTGTGCAATGCTATACTACCTTTTTGAATATTTAGAACAACAATACCAATTGCCCGGGGCTGGGCTTTTCCAGTTTCAGACTTTTAGGGCTGGTATGGCGGTATTGCTCTCGTTGTTGATTGCCATGGTCTACGGAAAGCGAATCATCTTGTTCTTGAAAACTAAGCAAATTGGTGAAAGCATTCGTGATCTGGGGCTCGAGGGCCAGCAACAAAAAGCAGGTACTCCAACCATGGGTGGCCTGATCATTATTATGTCAACATTGTTGCCGGTACTTCTTTTTGCCGATATCAAGAACATTTATGTCATCTTGTTGGTCATCACCATGATGTGGATGGGTATTATTGGCTTCATTGATGATTATATCAAAATTTTCAAAAAAGATAAAAAAGGACTTAAAGGTAGGTTCAAGGTCATGGGGCAAATCGTACTCGGCCTCATAGTGGGGGCTGTGCTCTACTTTCATCCTGGGGTCACCATGAAAGAAAAGGATAAGACCAGGATTACTGAAAATTTTACTGTTGAAAAGGTCTATGGCCAAGAGATCAAGGCTGTTCGTACCAATGTTCCTTTCTTTAAGAACAATGAATTGGACTATGCCGATTTCATTTCATGGATCGGTGATGGCGCTGAAAAGTATGCCTACCTGATTTTTATCCCCATTGTCATCTTAATTGTCACTGCAGTTTCAAATGGTGCCAATCTTACTGACGGCATTGATGGGCTGGCCGGAGGCACATCGGCCATCATTGTATTGACATTGGGCATTTTCGCATGGGTGTCAGGCAATATAGAGTTCTCTGATTATTTAGATATTTTCTACATCCCAAGGGTGGGCGAATTGGTGGTTTTTATTGCTGCCTTTGTAGGTGCCCTGGTTGGATTTTTATGGTACAACGCCTATCCAGCACAGGTTTTTATGGGTGATACAGGTAGTTTGACCATAGGCGGGGTAATCGCGGTAATAGCAATTATTGTCCGTAAAGAGTTATTGATTCCTCTTTTATGTGGAATCTTTTTCGCCGAATTGGTTTCGGTAATGTTGCAGGTGGGGTATTTCAAGCATACCAAAAGAAAGTATGGAGAAGGAAAACGTATGTTCTTGATGGCACCGTTGCACCATCACTACCAAAAGAAATTGTATCACGAGAGCAAGATTGTCACGCGTTTTTGGATTATAGGGATCTTACTGGCCATTGTCAGTATTGTCACGTTGAAAATCAGGTAGTATGCAACGGTTGGTCATACTTGGTGCTGCAGAAAGTGGCGTAGGCACAGCAATTCTGGCACAACAAAAAGGTTTTGAGGTTTTTGTTTCAGACCGTGGTGAAATACAAGAAGACTATAAAAAAGTTCTTGAGCATATTGAGATTGAATGGGAGTCAGGTGCGCATAGTGAGACCAAGGTGTTGAATGCTGATATTGTGATGAAGAGCCCAGGGATACCGGATCAGGTACCATTGGTCAAAGCGTTAAAGGCAAAGGGAGTTCCCGTAATTTCAGAGATTGAATTTGCATCAAAATACAGCAAAGCCACCAAAATCGGGATTACGGGTAGCAATGGTAAGACCACAACTGCGGTTTTGACCTATCATTTGCTAAGGGAAGGAGGATATCATGCAGGTTTGGCAGGCAATATCGGTGATAGCTATGCCAAGATGGTGGCGATGAGTGATTTTGGGTTTGATGTATTGGAAATCAGTAGTTTTCAATTGGATGGCATCGATGATTTTAAACCGCATATTGCGATTATAACCAACATTACCCCTGATCATTTAGATCGTTACGACTACCAATTTGACAAGTACATCGCTTCTAAGTTCAGGATTGCGATGAATCAAGATAGTAGTGATTATCTGATTTATGATGCAGATGATGAAGTTATTCAGCGTTGGTTGGAAAAAAATCCTGTTCAATCCCAATTGGTTCCTTTTTCAGTAAATGCAAAACTGAAGGTCGGTGCTTGGTTGGAAGAAGATGTTATTAAAATAAATGTAGAATCGAAAACTATGGAAATGAGTATGGATATTTTAGCCCTAGAGGGCCAACACAATGTAAAAAATGCCATGGCAGCCAGTTTGGCAGCCTTGTTGGTCAATGTACGTAAGGAAGCTATTCGACAAAGTATACAAGCATTTCAGGGGGTTCCGCATCGACTGGAAAAAGTGTTGAAAATCAATCATGTTGAATATATCAATGATTCAAAGGCCACCAATGTCAATGCGACCTATTACGCCCTTGAGGGAATCAAAAAGCCCATTGTGTGGATTGCAGGTGGGGTCGATAAGGGCAATGACTATTCGGTATTGATGCCTCTGGTACGCGAAAAGGTCAAGGCAGTTATCTGCTTGGGAATGGACAATTCAAAATTGATAGATGCTTTCGGTAATGTGGTTGATGTCATTGTAGCGACCTATGCGATGGAAGAAGCCATAAAGGTAGCTTACAAAATAGCTGAACATGGTGATTCGGTTTTGCTGTCACCCTCGTGTGCAAGCTTCGATCTTTTCGAGAATTATGAAGACAGGGGCAATCAGTTTAAGGCGGCAATCAAAAAATTATAGTTATGTGGGCAGTACTTGGCAAATTAAAAGGGGATAAGGCCATTTGGGGTGTGGTTGCCCTTTTGGCCCTATTTTCGTTTTTGCCGGTATACAGTGCAAGCACCAATCTGGTTTATGTCTTGAACAATGGTACTACCGTGGGCCATTTGATCAAGCATGGGGTCTTACTTTTTTTGGGTTTCGGTATTATTTATGCAGTGCACCGTATACCTACGCATTACTTTAAAGGGCTTTCGATCATTGCCATGCCCATTGTACTTATCTTATTGGCCTATACGTTAACGGTAGAAACCAATATCGGTGGCGTAAGTGCCAATCGATGGATTGAGATACCGTTTATAGGCATGAATTTTCAAACCTCCACTTTAGGTTCGGTAATCTTGATGATTTGGGTAGCTCGCTACCTCACCAAGATAAAAGATGTCCAGATTACCTTTAAAGAAAGTATTTTGCCGTTATGGCTACCGGTCACCTTGGTGATTTTATTGATTCTGCCTGAAAATTTTTCCACTGCTGCGATTATCGGTCTTTTGGTTTTGGTATTATGCTTTTTGGGAGGGTATCCTTTGAAATACCTTTTTGCGATTGTTGGCACTGGAATGGTTTTGCTTGGCATGTTCTTGTTTGTGCTACTGAAAACACCTGAGATATTACCCGATAGGGCGGGTACCTGGAAATCAAGAATAGCATCTTTTTGGAATCCTGATGCGGCAGACAAAGACAGTATGCACCAGATTACCTTGGCCAAAATCGCCATTGCCGAAGGGGGAATTGTAGGGAAGGGAGCAGGGAAAAGTGTCATGAAGCACATGCTGTCGCAAAGCGCATCAGATTTCATTTTTGCGATAATCATTGAAGAATACGGTCTTTTGGGTGGCGGTGCACTGATGTTTTTTTACCTGTTGTTGTTGTTTAGGATCGTTGTTGTGGCCAATTCGACCAAAACGGTTTTTTCAAGACTGTTGGTCATTGGGGTCGGACTTCCCATTGTATTTCAAGCTTTCATCAATATGGCAGTTGTGGTGCAGCTGTTTCCGGTGACAGGCCAGCCTTTGCCATTGATCAGTATGGGTGGTACATCAATTTGGATGACCTGTCTGGCCATAGGCATCGTCTTGAGTGCAAGTCGTAAGAATGAAGACATCGTAGTTGCACCGCATGAAATAGATGAGACCAACCCTTTAGAGATATTGAGTGGGCAGTTATAGGTTCATACTTTCAGGTGGGGGTACGGGCGGACATATTTATCCGGCCATTGCCATAGCAGATGAACTAAAAAAAAGATTTAAAGATGCCGATATTTTATTTGTGGGTGCCAAGGATAAAATGGAAATGGAAAAGGTGCCCATGGCAGGTTATACAATAAAAGGGTTATGGATAAGTGGGTTGCAACGAAAACTGACAATTAAAAATCTGTTGTTTCCTATAAAATTGATAAGTAGTTTGGTAAGCGCAAGAAAAATAATAAAAGAGTTTCAGCCCGATATCGCCATTGGTACTGGGGGGTTTGCCAGTGGCCCATTGTTGAAAATGGCGGCCAGTGCGGGTATACCCTGTGTGCTTCAAGAACAGAACTCCTTTCCTGGTATTACCAACAGACTTTTGGCAAAAAAGGCCAAAAAAATCTGTGTGGCGTATGATGGCATGGAGCGTTTCTTTCCCACAGAAAAAATTGTAAAAACAGGTAATCCGGTTCGGGCAGACTTGATTGATTTAAAAACAGATAAAAAAGAGGCCTTGGCTTTTTTTGGTTTTGATGATACCCTGGAAACGGTTCTTGTCTTGGGAGGCAGTCTAGGTGCTAGACGAATGAACCAGCTTATAGAAGACAAACTTGATTTTTTAAAAGCACAAGGTACACAGGTATTGTGGCAATGCGGAAGACTGTACTATGACGATTACAAAAAACACAATACAGGTACCGTATGTGTACGGCCCTATATCAACCGTATGGACCATGCATATACGGTGGCTGATGTGATTATCTCAAGGGCGGGTGCAGGCTCAGTATCAGAATTGAGTCTCGTGGGCAAGCCTACACTGTTTATTCCTTCGCCTAATGTGACAGAAGATCACCAGACCAAGAATGCCAAAGCCCTTGTCTTAAGAAGTGCAGCCGTGATGATCAAAGAGAAGGATTTAGAGGAACACTTTGAAGATACCTTCAGTGAATTGATGGGGTCACCCGATAAGCGGAATGCATTACAGGTGAATTTTAAAAAAATGGCAATGCCCAAGGCAACATCACATATAGTAAATGAAATTGAAAAATTGATGTAATGCAGTTACAAGACGTACATAATGCCTATTTTATCGGTATCGGAGGTATAGGTATGTCTGCGCTTGCCAGGTATTTCAGGCATATGGGCAAGAATGTATCTGGATACGATAGAACAGCGACCCCAATTACCGATGAATTGACAGTAATGGGGGTTTCAATCCACTTTGAAGCCGAGGTTGATTTGATACCTAAACCCTGTAAAGAGTCCAAACATACCTTGGTGGTCTACACCCCTGCTATTTCTGAAGAGCATCAAGAACTGCGATACTTCCGTCAAAACGGATTTGTAATCAAAAAACGCTCAGAGGTGTTGGGTATTGTGACAAAAGACACCTTTTGCCTTGCTGTGGCTGGTACGCATGGCAAGACCACTACCTCGTGTATCCTGGCACATTTGCTAAAGGGAGCAGGTGCTGCCTTTATTGCATTTTTAGGAGGTATTTCAGAGGATTTTAGGAGTAACTTCATTTTCAGGGGTAGTGAGTATGCAGTGGTTGAAGCAGATGAATATGACCGTTCTTTCTTGCAACTTTACCCAGATGTGGCCTGTATTACCTCGATGGACGCCGATCATTTAGATATCTACCAAACCGATGAACAGTTGAAAAAATCATTTTTTGATTTTACCCACAATATCAAGACAGGAGGAAAATTGATCATTCGTAATGGACTGGAAATGAACGGTATTACTTTCGGAATTGAGGATGCGTCAGATTTCTGCATTACGAATATTAAAATTGAACATGGCACCTACATATTTGATTTGAAAACCCCCGAGACGACACATTTCAGTGTACGCTTCAACAAACCCGGGAGGCACAATTTGCTCAATGGATTAGCTGCTTTTGCGATGGCGGTGTCGGCAGGGTTCCCGCCACATCGCCTTGTGGAAGCTTTGGCCACTTTTAAGGGGGTACAGCGTAGGTTCTCATATCAGGTCAAAGAAAAGAACTTGGTTTTTATCGATGACTATGCCCATCACCCAACTGAAATTGATGCCGTGTATGATGCCATTATTGAAATGCATCCTGGATTGAAGATCACTGCGGTCTTTCAGCCTCATCTGTATTCAAGGACCAGGGATTTTGTAGAGGAATTTGCGGTCAGTCTGGCAAAGTTTGACATGGTTTTGTTGTTGGACATATATCCGGCAAGAGAGAAGCCCATACCTGGGGTGACATCAACATGGTTGTTGCAAAGAATTGCCAATCCGAATAAAAGATTGGTCGATAAATCAAATTTAATCGATGAAATCAGGCATAGTGATCCCGAAGTACTGGTGACCATGGGTGCTGGTGATATTGGTTTAGAAGTGTCAAAGATCAAAAAAGAATTGGCGTATGCGAGTTAATTGGAATACCATAAAACTAGTGGCATTACTAGTTGTAATCGTAGGATTGTATGGCTTTGCGGATTATAGGAGCAAGATGAAAAGCATTAACGGGGTTTCCATTAAGTTTTTGGGAAACAGTAATTTATATCTTTCAGAAAGTGCAGTTAATAAATTGTTAATACAAAATTACGGTAGCGTAAAAAACAGGAGGAAAGAAGAGGTAGTTTTGAATACCATAGAAGCGTTGATTACATCCAATCCTATGGTGAAAAATGCCCAAGTCTACTTTACCGTAAACGGTGAGCTTATATCAAAAATTGTTCAGCGAAAACCAATCGGAAGGGTTGAAGGAATCTCCAAATTTTATTTGGATGATGTGGGAAAGCGCATGCCACTGTCAAAGTACCATTCGGCTAGAGTTCCCATAATCACAGGTAAGATTACGGGAAAAAGTCTTGAAGAGGTATACATCATCTTAAAATATATCAATGAAGATGATTTTTTGAGAAAGAACGTAATCGGCATTCATGTAGAAGAGGGCGAAAGGTATCAGTTAAGGTTTCGGTTGGAAGATTTTGTGGTCAATTTAGGAAGTATTGAAAACCTTGACAAAAAGTTCAAGAACTTCATGGCATTTTATGTGAAGGCTACAAAAGACAAGACATTAGAGAATTATGCGACGGTGAGTTTAGAATTCAACAATCAAGTGGTTTGCACCAAAATATAGCTTATGGAACAGGGTATTTATTCAGTAGGATTGGATATTGGAACTACCAAGATAGTGGCCATTATTGGTAGGGAAAACGAATACGGGAAAATCGAGATTTTAGGAATTGGCAAGTCAAAGAGCCTTGGGGTACATCGGGGCGTGGTCAATAACATTACACAGACGATAGCTTCTATACAGCAAGCTGTCGAACAAGCTGAAATAAACGCTGGCCTAGAAATCAATTCTGTGGTCGTGGGTATTGCAGGTCAGCATATACGTAGCCTGCAACACAGTGACTATATTACCCGGTCTAACTCAGAAGAGGTCATTAACGATGATGACCTAGAAAAACTTTGTAATCAAGTCTATAAATTGGTGATGCTTCCCGGTGAAGAGATCATACACGTATTGCCACAAGAGTACAAGGTAGATGGCCAGTCTGAAATAAAACATCCGATGGGCATGTATGGTGGTCGTTTAGAGGCCAATTTTCATGTGGTCGTAGGGCAAGTATCCTCAATAAAGAACATAGGCAGGTGCATCAAGAGTGCCGGATTGGATTTGGGGAATATCACCTTGGAGCCCTTGGCATCAGCAGAAGCCGTATTGAGCCAAGAAGAAAAAGAAGCTGGTGTGGCATTGATAGATATAGGCGGGGGCACAACAGATTTGGCCATTTTCAAAGACGGTATCATCAGGCATACTTCTGTTATCCCATTCGGGGGCAATGTAATTACCGAAGACATTAAAGAAGGCTGCTCTATTATAGAAAAGCAGGCCGAATTATTGAAGATCAAGTTCGGTTCTGCATGGCCGGGCGAGAACAAAGACAATGAAATCGTATCGATTCCAGGCTTAAGGGGTAGAGAACCCAAAGAGATTACCTTAAAGAACCTGTCAAAGATCATTCATGCCAGAGTGGTTGAAATTGTAGAACAGGTGTATGTAGAGATAAAGAACTATGGTCACGAGGAGCAAAAGAAAAAATTGATTGCCGGTATTGTGTTGACGGGTGGGGGCAGCCAACTAAAACATTTAAAGCAACTAGTGGAATATATTACCGGGATGGATACAAGAATAGGATACCCCAATGAACATCTGGCAGGTGACTCCGATGAAGAAATTGCCAGTCCACTTTACGCCACTGCGGTCGGATTGTTAATGAACGCCCTTGAGCGTAAGACCAAAGACAAGGAAATGGTCGGTGTTGAAGAGGTGCAAGAAGAGGTTTTGGTGGGCCAAGATGTCTCCGATACCAGTACAGTAAACCCCACCGTTCGTAAAGAGCGGAAGTCAATTTTTGACAAATGGTCTGAAAAATTGAAAGACTTTTTAGATAACGCAGAGTAAACAAACCCATCAAAAAACGTATAGTAATCAGTAAAAAAAGCATTATGAGCAAGAGCACCGAATTCGATAATATCGCTTTTGATTTACCAAAAAATAAAAGTAACGTAATTAAGGTCATTGGTGTGGGCGGCGGCGGTAGCAATGCCATCAACCACATGTATCAAGCCGGGATCAATGGAGTGGATTTCGTCATCTGCAATACCGATGCCCAGGCATTGCAAAATAGTTCTGTGCCCAACAAGATCCAGTTGGGCGTCTCCCTGACAGAAGGGTTGGGTGCTGGTGCCAATCCTGAGATTGGTGAGCAGGCAGCCATGGAAAGTATGGAAGACATAAAGACCATGTTAGAGCATACTACGAAAATGGCCTTTATAACCGCTGGTATGGGTGGAGGAACAGGAACCGGTGCAGCCCCCATAATTGCAAAACTGGCGCGTGAAATGGATATCTTGACCGTAGGTATCGTTACCATACCCTTTCAATTTGAAGGGATGATGCGTTGTAAGCAGGCCCAGGCAGGAATCGAAAAATTACGTGCAAATGTCGATTCGCTGATCGTAATCAACAACAACAAGCTACGCGAGGTATATGGTAACTTAGGCTTTAAGGCAGGTTTTTCAAAAGCAGACGAGGTCTTGGCAACGGCAGCAAGGGGTATCGCAGAGGTCATTACCCATCACTATACGCAAAACATTGATTTACGTGATGCCAAAACGGTGCTTTCAAATAGTGGAACGGCCATTATGGGATCTGCAACAGCTTCGGGTTCATCTAGGGCAAATGAGGCCATCATGAAGGCTTTGGATTCTCCCCTGTTGAACGACAATAAAATCAATGGGGCCAAAAATGTATTGCTTTTGATTGTTTCAGGTACCCAAGAAATCACCATTGATGAGATAGGGGAAATCAATGACCATATTCAAATAGAAGCGGGCCATAGTGCAAACATTATCATGGGGGTCGGTGAAGATGATGCCCTGGGGGAAGCTATTGCAGTTACGGTAATTGCCACAGGATTCAATATCGATCAACAAGATGATATTGTCAATACTGAATCAAAAAAAATCATCCACACGTTAGAAGATGACCAAAAAGCCGAACGGGCACTGCTTGATTCGAAAAGAACGGCACAGCGTGCACAAATTGAAGAGACCATAGCCGAAACACCAGTGGTAAAACACCAGCTTGAAGAAAATGTCCCTGAAACCGATTTGATACCCACGACAAATTATATCAGAAATTTCAATGTCTTTTATGAAGAGGTCATCGCTGAAAATATCGAAGATGACTTTATCATTGTTGAGGCAAAGAAAATCATTAATGATATTGAGGTGGTAGACCCAGAAGTGGTTTCTCCCAAGGCTACGGAAGAAGAGCAATTTGCCCTGACTTTTGATATGCCCTTGAATCATATCGAAGAAGAGGAAAAACAGCATACAATCGTATTTGACCTGAATGATGAAGTTAAAGATATGGAGGTCAATGAGTATGTAGAGGTCAATCCAGTATTGGACTATAATAAAAATGGGGAGACGCGGTACAATTTACAAGAATATATGGAATTGGAGACCAAACTGACTGGAGCGACCTCTTTGGCAGAGACCCATGAACCCAAGCTAATGGAGGACGAACTGATTTTTGAAAAGAAAACGATCAAGGTCGATGCATCCTCAGAAGGTTCAAATACTACTTCAGGTAGTATGGATCCATTTGATAGTTCTATCAATGATATGCTGAAGAACAGGGCTGATGAACGGCGAAGAAAGCTCAAAAACTTCAACTATAAGTTTAAAAATAGTATGAATAGCATCGATGAGATTGAAAAACAACCCGCATATAAGCGACAGGGGATTGATTTAAATGAAGGTCCGAAAGAACAGAAAGTCTCACGCACGACCTTGAGTGAAGACAGCAATGATGAAATGCAGTTGCGATCAAACAATTCATTTTTACACGATAATGTTGATTAGTAGTGTTTAGTTGAGTTCCATGGCCATGGAAAGTTTAGACCCGAAAGTTGGATAAATTTTCGGGTTTATTTTTTATCTTCGCACCCCAAAATAAGTGGTAAATGAGTCTGCAAGAACAGGTGATGGTCGAGATGAAAGCTGCGATGAAAGCGAAAGATACGGTAGCTTTGGAATCGTTGCGTGCAATCAAGTCCGCAATTTTACTGGCCAAGACCGAAAAAGGTGGGGGAACTGGACTATCAGAAGAAGATGAAGTAAAATTGGTGCAAAAACTGGTCAAGCAACGAAAAGACAGTGCAGCCATTTTTGAAGAGCAAGGGAGAGACGATTTGGCAGCACCTGAATTGGCCCAAGTGGCAGTAATCGAAAAATTCTTGCCCGAACAGCTTACAGTTGAGGAGATTGAAAAGGTGGTGGTGCATACCATTGATACCATTGGTGCATCTGGTATGAAAGACATGGGCAAGGTGATGGGAATGGTCTCCAAAGAGCTGGCCGGCAAAGCTGATGGCAAGACCATTTCTACGATAGTAAAATCGAAATTAAGTTCATAGTATATCGCATATAAGGCCGCGTAGTTCAACTGGATAGAATATCAGATTTCGGCTCTGAGGGTTGGGGGTTCGAATCCTCCCGCGGTCACTAGGAACTATATATTTGAAATCGAAAAGTCTGGAATTAATTGATTTCCAGACTTTTTCATTTTTATTACTTCCATTTGATATCAAATACCACCAAATTTCAAGGTGGCAATCCGGTGAACACTTTGCGCAATCCGCAAAATGTTCACCAGAATCGTGTTAAAGTTTTGACAATCATCTTTTTGTGGCGATTTTTTAACATTTTGTCAAACTGTAAATACCCGTAGCATGAGCGATTCTTTTGCCATTTTATTTTACCTCAGAGGGGGCAGATTGGATAAAGCGGGCCGATGTTCCCTTTTTGTACGCATAACCGTTGATAAACAGCGATCTGAAATCAGTCTAAAACGAAAAGTACACCCGGACCAATGGGATTCTAGGTTCGGAAAAATGAAAGGGACCAAACCCAGTACCAAAGAATTCAATCGTTTCTTGGAGGATATCCGTACACGTTTGTTCCAGATTCAAGGGGGTTACATGCGAGAAGGGCGATACTATACCGCTGCAATAATCAGAAATGAGTTTTTGGGAAAGGATAAAAAGCAGCGTACGCTTTTAAAACTATATGATGAGCACAATGGCGAGATTGAAGTTTTAGTGGGCAAGGAATATTCCTTGGGTGCTTATCAACGGCATTTGCGCACTCGGAAGCATTTGATGCGCTTTATTCAAAAGGAATACCAACGGGCCGATTTTCCTTTGCACGAAATAGATTTGCGTTTTATCAAACGTTTTGAGCATTATCTTAAAGTACTCAATATTGGAGGTAGAAATACAGTCACCAAATACATTGTCAATTTTAAAAAAATCGTTCGAATTGCCCATGCCCATGATTGGATTAGTAGAGACCCCTTTTTTCATTGGAAAGCTTCTTGGGAGGCAGTAGAACGAGAAGCACTTGCAGAAAGAGAGCTAGAAGTGTTGATGCAAAAACAGTTTGATATAGAACGCTTGAATCAAGTACGGGATATCTTTCTCTTTTGCTGTTTTACAGGCTTGTCCTATTCGGATGTAAAGAAACTCAGTGCAGACCATATCGTATGGAACATAAAGGGGAATCCGATTATAAAAACCCAACGGACCAAGACCAATACCAAATGTACGGTCCCCTTATTGCCTCCGGCTCAGTCCATCTTATCCAAATATGAAGACTTCCAAGAGAATCACCCCAAAAAGTTGTTACTTCCTGTCATCAGCAATCAAAAATTGAATGCCTACCTTAAAGAGATTGCAGATGTGAGCGGGATTAACAAACGATTGACCTTCCATTTGTCTCGCCATACCTTTGCCACTACGGTTACTTTAGCTAATGGTGTGCCTATTGAATCCGTTAGCCGGATGCTAGGTCATCAATCCTTGCGGACCACGCAGATTTATGCTAAGGTGTTGGACAAGAAACTGGTAGAGGATATGGAGGTTTTGAGAGGGAAATTTGGTTAGGTAAAAATTATTGCTTATCGCTTGCCTACCACTTTAATCAATATATATCCGATCATTAATCCGAAAATGATTAGTAGGGAATTTAGGCTTATACTATTGATATAAGATAAATACAGGAATAATAGAGTTGTGCCCCACAGTAATATCGATTTCAATTTTCCACTTAAAAAGGGAACTAAAACTGACAAAATGGCTAATCCTATCAAAACGACTTCTAGAGATAGAGCATTCGTATGTACGAACATTATCCCTACAAACCCTAAACCTCCAACAATAATGGTATCCAGAGCTCTATAAATAATACCTTTCTTCTTGTATTTTATAAATAGCATAAGTCTGTGGATATCTGTAATTAACCTTTAGATTCCTATTGATGAATTTCTATAGTAATCCGAAATCCTTTAAGATTAATATTAAATGGGATGTGCTGTTAGCATTGAAATCATCCCTCAACTTTTCCAAAGTCTTCTCTATCATACTTATGCTATTTGGTTTTATATCTTCTTTTTTGAAGTACTTTTCAACTTGTTTTTGAGAATTCCCCTCCGCCAATAATTGAAGTAATTTTTTTTGGTAATCTGTTAAACTGGGATTGCTTTTTTGCCCTAGAATCCCCTTAAATATGATTGGAATATAAGTTTGACCTTTGTAAGCCATTGTCATTGCTTTAATCAGTTCGCTAGCATCATGACCATCTTTACATACATATCCATTTATGCTTTTTTCTAAGAATAGAGGCCTTACTTTGGATACCCGATCTTCAATTGAATAAACAATGATTTTAATATTTTCCTGTATTTTCCGGGCTTCATTAATTAATTCGTATCCAGATGTCAGAAGCTCCGTTTTACCGTTTTTTTCAAAGGAAAGATCGGTAATCAACAGATCAAAAGGTTTTTGTTCGGCTTGCGCTTTCTTTAATTCAATAAACGCTTTATCGCAATACTGCGTGTGTCTTATGCCTTCTTGTGTAATGAGATTTCTGTTCAATAAAGTCTGGATAATGCCATAATTGGCTATCTCTATATCTTCGGCAACCAAGATTTTTTTGAACATATTTACACTTTTGAATTATTATAGTACTATCCAGACTCAGGGATTTGGATAAAAATTTTCGTGCCTGATACTCTAGAGGTATCGAATTTAAAACTACCACCTATCTTTTTCACGCGGTTTTCCATAATGCTAATTCCATTTTTTTTTAAATCCTGATTCCAATTAATGCCAACACCATTGTCCGTATATACTATTTCGAGACCTTTTTCTATTTGAGAAAAGACAATGCTAGTGACTTCTGCCTCACTGTGTTTGTACATATTGGTCATTAATTCTTGGATTACTTTATAAACTATGATTTTATGAATATTAATGAGCTTGTTCCAATGAATTGTTTCCAATCCAACAATAAAAACCTTTGTTACTTGAGATTTGTAATCCAAAATCATATTTTCTAATTCCTTGTCAAACTCTTCAAAGTTTATACTTACATTCTCCCTAGAAATGTCCCTTGCCTTTATGTAAATTGAGTCTAACTTTTTTTGTATCTCCTCTTTATGGATATTTTTATCGATAAGTACCTTTACCAAGTATATTTTGTTGGCAATGGTATCATGGACTTTTTTGGATAACCTGTTCTCAGCTTGATGGATTTCAAGGATTTTTTCCGAAGTATTTTTCTGTATCTGTAATCGATGCTTTTCTTTTTGGATTCTTCTCCTCAGATAGGTATAAACCAGGATTCCAAACAGCAATAGAGCAAATAAAACAAGAAACCATCTCTTTTGGTTTTTTTCCCTTATAAGCTGTAAGATACCCTCCTCCTTTTCAATGGTCAGTCTTTGATTTTCAAAACGTGTAGGTTCATAGATTTGGCGGGCTCTTTTTTGTTCCTCCTTTAAAGCATTATTGATTTTTTTCAATTCCCTAAAACTGGATAGTCGTGTACTGTCCAGAGTTGTCAAAATATTCAATGCCTCTAATATGGATATTTTGTTTTTTAATGCTGATGCGCTTTTATGGGCCTCAACGGCATGATAAATAGCTTTCTCGGTATTGATATTAGCGTAGTATTTGGCAAGGTGAATATGACTTGCAATCAAATCCGAATTATTATTGGATTTTTGGCGAATGGTCAAAGCAGTTGTTAACATTTTTTCTGTCTCGCTATTCTTCCTGTTTTTCAACCATTTAATTTTTCCCAGATTGCTCAAAATTCTGGCATATTCAATAGAATCATTTAATTCAAGTGCGTCCTCCAATAGTTTTTCAAGTATTAAAATGGAATTATCGTATTCCTTTTTGTCGGAAAGAATATTTGCTCTAGTGTTCCGAAATTTTAATTGATCGTAAGCATTGATTTTTTTGGAAAACAAGGAACTCTCACTAAGATTTATGGTTTTAGTATTCCAAAAAAGAGCTTGTTCATAGTTTTTTTGTTCTCTATATGAAATGGCTAAACTGTGATATAATCCAAGTAATGTAGTTGAACTTTGATTTTCTGCAAGATATTTTAGACCATCTACCGCTGTTACGTTACTTCCAATATAATCCCCCAAAGTAGCTTGGGTATTGGCCATGACCAGCAATCGCTTGCTAGCCAGTAGACTATCATTTATATCCCTATGGATTTTAAAAGAAAGATTATAGTAATTAAATGCCTCAACAAGCTTACCCAGACTTTCCGTGTAAATTCCCAGTTTGTTATAAGCTTTTCCCATATAAGAACTATCACTGCTCTTAGAGGCTAATTGTAAGAGTAGTTCAGAGACTTCCAAAGCGGAATCATAATACCCATGATATCCCAGAATCCGTGTTTTGAGCATGTACCCCCTGCAAGTCAGTGAATCTAATTGAAGGTCTATTGAACTGTTTATATATTGGTTAATGGACGTTATGGATTGTTCAAAATCCTTGATATTTTTTTTACTTGTATTGTAAAAGTTAATCAAGCTATCTAGCCTTTGTGAACTTGGACCGGAGGTCGTGCTTTTTTGCACTTTAGAAGTACATCCACAATAGGTTGCAAATAGAAAAAGAAGAGGGATGATTATAGGCGCCACTTTTTTCATCCCTCTAAATTTAAACCATTTTACAATAGTCTATTCTTCATTATCCTCAGGTTTTACTGGAGAATCTTCGCCAACAGTACTCTGTGTATTGTTATCCTGACCACCATTATCTGGCGTTTTAGGTAAAAGCATGTCCTTAGGTTTTTCATCTAGGGTACAATTACCCTGATTTTCATCAATCATGGTACAAGGCGGAACACCTTCATCCAACGAAGTGGTTTCACATGCAAAACAGATAATTAAAGAAACACAAGTGATTATTTTAAATATAACTTTCATTTTTTATTGTTTTAAAAATTCGACATAGAAATTCTAGAACCTCGTTTAATACCTTGAGGTTCAACCGTCAATGCACATTGACTTTTTTAAGGAGGATTGCCCTTTTCAAATTCTCTTCTGTACTTCCTCCAAAGACAGCATCTGAAAAAGGATTTCTCTAAGCTTAGAGATTGTTGTGGTAGCTAATCACAACTACTATAGTATGAGGCAAAGGAAGATTCAAATGATTTCTTTTCTAAATCATTGATCGGACATCTTGCGGACAAGTTGGACACCTTGAATAAAATTTTAGAATGGGAAGAATTGGTTTGCCCTTAGGAATCGTGATTAGGGAAAACCATAATAGAAGCTGATGCAGGGAGAATACATTTATCCTATGCTTAAAGAAGAGTCATACTATATAAAAATTCTAGTAGAGAAGGCATTTGAAAAACCAAAGAATGAAAGCCCTGAAGATTCACTTTTTGGCTGGTGCAAGTTCATTTCCTTCGAATTGAGCAAGTTGTTTGACCCCCCTGTTTCTTATAAGACGTTGGAAAGAATGTATCTACGATATATCAAGGGTGATACATCACAAACTAAACCTTATGCCAGGAATATAAATCAATTATGCGCTTATATTGGTTTTGAAGATTATGGGGATTTTGTTAATGATATAGATGTAAACCTTTCCTTGGAGCAGATTTCATATAATGAACTAGCATTATTAGATAGGGAAAGAAAGAGTAGACTCATCAAACAATTTGTGGCGTACCCTGAGCGACGAAATCGTAATGCACTTCAATTATTTTGGTTAGCAGTATTACTTCTGGAACAACAACAATATGCTACGGCTGTAAAGTTTTTGGACGATGCATTGGAAATTGACCCTGTAAATGCTGAATGCCATTATAATGTTGCCCTAGCAAAGTTTAATGGACAACAACCATTTCGTCGTAGAATGGACGAGATCAACAGCATTTTATATCATTTGGATTTAGCGATTCAATTGAATCCTCAAAATGTTAAGTTTTACTATCTCAAGGCCTTCATAAACAGGGATTACTTTTTAAGACGAGGTCTAAAATCTCCTAAAAACGTATTGATACCGTCATTTCTAACTAAAACGGAAGAAGATGGCATAGAGCTAAAGCGAACTGCAAAACTATTGGGGGTTACTAAAATTCAATTGATGTACGCTAACTAATGTTTATGGCAAAAGAATAGTGATATGACTAAAAGAGGGAAGAAAATCAAAAAATACTTTGCAAAAGGCCTCTTGCAAATGAAAATAAAGGATGAAGAATTCGATAGACTTATAAAGGAAGCGATACATCCTCTTTTCCGAAGGGCTTTGGAGAAAACAATGGTATACTCAGAAGATTGTATCAGTGAATCCAGAATTATTTATGGTTTAAATACATCGAACTCCGTTGGAATAGAATTTCAATTTAAAATGGGGAAGGACGGTTATTTCAGATACATTCCCATAGTAGTGACAATTTTGAATTTTACCTCACATGAAGTGGTCATTTATCAGAGCCTATTTGATCCCACGGTTGAGAAGGCATTCAATGAATGTACCCGGACCTATTTCTATGAAGATGTAGTATCCATAGAGACCAGGGAAGTTGCAAAGACCAGAGAAAAACTTACACCCGTCAAAAAAGCCCTGAATAAGTTGCCCGTAGTTAAAGTATTTGTGAAAGGAAATGAAGAGCAATACAACGCTTCAAAGAAGTTCATATTAAAAACCAGGGGAAATGCTTCATTAGAGGTTCAACTTTCAGATTATGAAACTATTGGAGAAGTAAATGGAACATTTAAGATTACAGATGCTGAAAATACCATCCGTGCCATACGGACAACCTTGAGCGACATGAAAAGGAAAAGAATATAGTAATTGATATAGGGAATAACTGGAAAGGAAGTTTTGGAATATATAAAGTATATAGAGAAAATTTAAGTCATACTATGGGATTATTTAGAAATGCCCTTGATGGGCCATTAACAGGGAAAAAAATTCTAGGGATTGTAGTATATACCGTTTTATCACTTATAAGCATCTGGGCCACATCAGAATCCATACATACTTCATTCGCTATTCCCAAGGTAGTATGCTATCTTTTAGGAACGGCCTTTGTCATCACACTTGCTCAACTTCTTAGTGTGGTCAAGGACTCGGTGGAAGATAGACGGGTGAAATATGTGAAACTACTATTCGTAGCTATCATTTTTTTAGTGCTATGGGCAATAAGTCTGGGAACAAATGCTCACAAATTGTTTACACAACTAAAGTTACGGGATATTCGGAAAAATGAGTTGACCGCAGCTAGTATTGCTCTAGAAAATATAGATAAGAAGGGAGCTTCTATTGGGAATGAGGTAGTCAATAATTATGAACTATTTGTAGTCAGTAGAATTCAAGATTATAAAAAAGAAGTAACCAATATTAACAACTGTGGCCATGGGGCTGTTGCCGACACGTTAATGAGCAAGGTGCAGCGAAGCATGCCAGGTTCTATTTTTACCATTCCTTCGGGCAGGCCAAAGACCACGGCAGGATGTAGAAAATTGGCCAATGATATGGCAGACTTAATGACTACGGAATTAAATCAACGGGTTGATTCCATGCGTTATCGATTGTCCGAACTACAATCATGCAACGATTCTATTAAAAGATTCCAAATTTTGAGCGATTTGAAGGAAAAGAATAGTTTTTTAACTGATTTTGCCAGCCTTGAGGTAAAAGAAACTATATCAAAAGCCCATGAATATTACAACCAATTATATATATGTTATAACGAAGGTTTGATTGAAAATACAGGAGGTATAACAGAGTTTTCTAAAGCTCGGACTTTCGACAAGACCCTAGAATTGCCTGTGCCTAGTATAAATTTAGAAAAGATATCAGCTTTAATTCCTTTCGTAAAAAACCAGCCAAAGGACAATCCCGGTTTTTATTTTAACTCTTTACTATTGAGTCTTGCTATTGCCTTTGTTTTGGATATAGCTGCCTTCATCATTTTTTACTTCGTAATACTTAAAAAAGACTAAAACTCCTTATATGAAAGATAAAGATAAATGGAAAATTGATGCTGCTTCAGAAAATGAAACCAATGAGCCGTTAAGTGAAGAAAATACGGGCAAAATCAGTGGTCAATTGTCTTCAGTAGAAGAAATTATCACGGAGCCGTTGCACAAAAACCTGGTAATGTTCATTGGTCCCAGGGAAACAGGGAAAACGGTTGCCCTAATGCGTTTAACGTATTTCTTAGAAAAAAACAGAGATACTAAGATAGAACCGAATAAATATTACAGAAAAGATGAGCCGTATAAAGTTTCCGTAAATGCCTTTCTAGATGATTTACATAGGCCAAACTTTAGTCCGAAACGGACCGGGAATATTAATTTTTTAGTTCTGGATGTCTATAAAAATAGTGAACTGTATTGTCAATTTTTGGAAGCTCCCGGAGAGGGGTTTTTTGATCCGAATGATCCTCATAATAAGACTTTTCCGCCTTACCTGATTGATATTGCTAATGATTCTTCGTTAAATAAGGTATTTATTTTCTTTTTTGAGGAAGGGATGTTGTCAAATAGCGATCCGATCGCCTATTCAAAACGCTTATCCAGTCTTGTTGGTATGATGGACCGAGGAAAAGATGATGTTATTATACTCTTTAATAAGTCCGACAGGCATAGAAATTTATATTATAATAATAAGCCCAATACAAGACAATTCAAGAATTTACTTTACAAAAATTCGAGATATTCCGATTTTTTTGGATCGTTGAAGAGTTTAGGTATACCAGTTAAATTCGTGGTTTTTTCTAGCGGGGTTTTTCATAAGGTGCCCGATAAAGATATGGAACGATGGACCCATTCAGATGACTATTATCCAGAAACATTATGGAGAAATATTGACAGGTGTTTTAAATCCTTTTCATTGTGGTAAATCATTGAGTTATGTATATCCAAGAGAAGGACATTACCGTATTTTTTTTCGGATCCCCAGGTGACGGATTTTCTTCTTTCCCAAAGGAATATGTCAAACTGGTCAAAAGTTTGGATACTGGGAAATCTACACAGCCCGAGATGTGTATCTATACCGAAATCAATAAGAAAACTGTAATTAGATATGTGGAGTACAACTTAACAGGTATTGGAAATACCGGTAATGTGAGAGGCGGCAGAAATTTCGGTCTGTATATCTCCATAGAAGGTTATGAAATAAGCAGCAATGGGAGGGATAAAATATTGGATTATGTAAGAAACTTCATTGCTCAGGGAATAGTGGACAATGAATACATTTTTAAGCGAAACAGCAACCCAAAATACTATATCATATCCTCTTTTTCTACCATTTCTGGAACATTAAAACAGTTAATTGCTCGTTTTGTTGAACACTTTTTAATCGATTTCAAAGATTATCTCATCCCAATATCGAATCAAAGAAAGGAGAAGAGTATAGACTTAATACCAGATGCCGGGAAAAGAACAGTAGAGAAAAAGCCTATACAAAACTTTAGGACTCATAAAAGAGAGGAGGAGTATGATAAGGTAGATATCCTAAATGAAGAAGATTCTGTGTCAGAGAAAAAAGGCAATAACATACTTCACTTGGTTTTGTTGGGAACCATACTGATTTTGAATGTGCTGATCTTAATCAAAGATGGTTTTGTGGGAAAGAACGAAAATGAAGGAATTACGGTGAATAAATCGGATGGTGAAGAGAAACTCACTTTTGAAGGGAAAACTTTGACAATTGAACAAATCAAGGAATTGAATTTTGAACAATTACAGAATTTGACACTTGAGCAAAAGAAAAGAATTATAAAACAACAGTTTAGTGAATTAAAAGTGAATGGAATAGATAGAAAGACTGAAGAAAAACTATTAGAAAATACCGGAATTAAGGGAGAGGAATCTCTAATAATTGCTATGGCCATTCATATTGAAAAGTTAAACAAGGAGAAAAAAGAAAAAATACAGAAACTAATTGGTGTTGAAGTAGATGGAGATTGGGGTGACGATTCAAAAAATGCATTTATAGAATACATGAAGGGGAAATGACTTTTATTTCAGACTATTTCACTTCGATTCTAAGTAAACAAAATTTACAAATCAAAAATGTGCATTCTAATAAAATAAAACTATGTCCAATTTTTGCGTAAAACCCAATTGCCCTAATAGGATAAGTGTAGGTAGAAAAGATGACCCAGACGCCATAAACTATATCTGTCCGCGTTGCGAAAAAATCATTAGTAAATCAGAGAACCGTAAAAAAAGGGTTAAAAGGAGAGCTAGGAATATGAGTTTGGCAGGCCTTCCGCTTTTGGGTATTGTTCTAATAGCTTCGATTTACTATAAAACCAATAATTCTGCAGCCAAATATGACACTAGCACACCAACTAATGTAATACACTTTTTTTTTGAAAAAATTAATAACAAAGACTTTAGTAGTGCCTATGGATTAACTGAAAATACGGCTTGGCCTTCTGAATTGAAATTCAAAGAATACCTGAAATATTGGGAAATTTTTGATGTCGCCACCATAAAAGGAAAATCATATTATTCCAAGTATGATGCGGATACTATTATTAATGTGACATATAGAGCTACCCAAGATGAGACTTTAAAAGTGAAAGAACGTGATTATGATTTTCACCTAAAAAGAGATGACAAGGATTGGAAAATAATCCGAATATTCTTTCCGCGAGATAATGAAACCGATGCTTTGAAAAAAAATGAGGTTCCCAGAACATCTAATGAGGCTGTTCAGTTTTTTCTTGATTTTTTGAACAACAAAAAATATGACAAAGCTGCATTACTAGCTGATAATACGAATTGGGGAAACAAAAAAGAATTTACTTCCAAGGAAAAATGGGGATGTGTTAGCGCTATAAAAAAGTACGATGTACATCATGTGAAGGAAATCAACGATGATTTACATATCGTATTTGCAGCATTTAGAGCGGAAAATTTTTGTAGTCATTCGAAAGTGTATCGAGAGTATTTTTTTGTTCAAAAAGACCCTTTCGGCTTATGGCAAATTATTGACAATAAAGAAAGACTGGCATACAATTCCTTCTAGTCGGCAATTCTTTGACTTTAAGAAGATCTCACAGATGTGCTTGGGAGTTTGCCAAATCTTGAAGAATTGAGCGCCTAAATTAACAAATAAGATACCGATTTAAACGAAGTAATATGAGAAGATTTGACATTTACAGAATTTATCCGGGAACTATATGGCTAAAACGTTTAGGTCATATAGCAATGGTATATGGTATTGGGTTAAATCTTTTTTTGGGAAATATACAGGATAGGATTCTTATTGAAATTGAAACTGGAGTAGCGGAAATTGAATCGCAGAGCAAAGTGCTGCAAACTCAAAATTTCCCAGATTTGGATTTTATGCGAATAGAGAAAGGAGGGAGTTTTGAAACATTTTATAATTGGATTAGGGATAAGATGCAAAGTGAATTCGATACTCCACTAATAAGTGTGGATCGAATTAATGAAATTGCTGATTTGGGAGATATTGTTCATCAAGAATCCAAAAACATAACAAATTATATCACTGGAATCAAGGAGTCCTTAACTGTGATTGTGAAAATCATCAATATCACCAGTTTTTTAATTTGGATTCCAATCATCTGGTCCTTAATCTGGTTGTATTGCGATATCATAGATGGCAGGTATAGACGTTTTGTGAAAATATGTTTGTTAATTGCTATTCCAATCAATATCATAATCTATAAACTTTTATCTAATTATTTATTTGATATTATCGCATTTACAGATATGATTACCTAAGGTGAGATAAGTTTTACTTTCTCTTAGAAAAAGGCTTTGTTCTCAATACCCCATCTCACTATCATCCGTGCTTACAGCCCTTCCCACACTTTTTTCCAACGACCGAATCACCTTAAAAGCCAATTGGTAAGCATTGGTGGGAATCTTTGGGATTTTAAGCCCCGTTTCCTTTAACAACCGAAAAGCAACATCCCTTTCTTTGGTGGGCAGCCCCAAAAGTTTAGCATAGAATTTTGAGGGGTCTTTGATCAAGGTGTTTCTAGCCCTGTAGGTTTCCACAAAATTCCGTTGATGGCCGGTCATTCGGTCAAAGGTTTTTTCCGCATTATGGTAAAATCTATCCCGATTAAAACCACGCTTTACCGTTTTCCCATTAAGCGAGATTTCAGAGGCCTTATGTTTGGCCATAGGGGAGAGGGTATACGTATTCGATCGGTCCCTCCGGCTTACGATGATATGGACATGGGTCTGTAGTCCTTCCTTCTGCATCCCAGCAGCTATCAATTTTCCATTCGATTTATGGGGAGCCTCTCGGATCAGACCCTCGATGCGCTTCTCCAACTTTTGAACATTCCCTAGAAGTTCCCCACGCTCGATTTTTCGGATGTCGTTCCGTAAACGGGCAATCTCCTTTCGATAGGGCACATTTTCCCGTACCTCCCGTTCAAAACCCCGAAAGGTACGTTGGTGCTCGATTTTGGCAAAAAACTTCAAATCTTCAACTTTCACCTCTTTATTCCGATGGAAGGATTTCGCATAATCTTTCATCAATTCCCGGACATAGGCTTTCAGTTTCTGGGAATCATTACCGATGGTCTTAAGTTCCCGTTGACTAGGACTCACGACCAAAGAATAAAACCTGGGGTCTTTTTCGCGGAGCTTGGCCGTATTCGAATCGATTTCTTTGACCACCCTCTCCGAATCGATCCTATCCGAATACAGGTCAAAAAAGAGTTCCCCTTGGTCAGACCCCCTTTCCAAATTCTCCTTGTCCAAATAAGCAACATAAGCACCAACACTTCCCGAATACGTACTGCCCATTTGTTGGGCGGATATAGCAATGTACATACCGCTTATTGAAGCTCTTTGGAAAGCCGTTCAAATTCCTCTTGGGTCAAGTCCAACCTGAGATAAGGCTTCCCAAAAGTCGGTTCAACAACCTCCACCTTAGTTAAAAGGTATTGGCAACGCTTCTTATACGCCTTGAACCCCTCCTTTACATAATAAAGTTTGGATTGGGGCACCATAAGAATTTGGGCCTCCCGAATAGGAACCCGTTCCTCCCCTTCAGATTCCGGTTTATTCCTCACATAAGCCTCAAAGAGGATTTTGGTCATCTCATAAGTAGGCTTAGTTTGCGTCTTCTCGATGTTCTTGATCAAGGCAATCGTATACTCAATACGTTCCAAAGCCTTTTCTTGGAGTTTCACAAGTTTGCCCAAATGGTTCTTAAAAGGATCCAGACCCGTAAACTTCAAGAAAAGGACCATCTGTTGTAACACTTCCGAATTGGTCTTGCCAAAAGTTCTACAGTAGCGTCTAAATAAGACCGCCACATCAGCTTTGATACTGATGGCCGAGTAATCGTACCTTTTTACATTTCCTTTCATGATTTCACCATTTTAGGTTAAACTTTTTCAGTGTTTTCAGGGCTTCCCAAGGCATTTACAGTAAAGACCGATTCCGTACAGTAAAACCAAGAAGCCCAAAATCAACTCAAAACATTGATTTTCAATGCTTTGAAAAACAAATCAAAAACGTGATGGCGCAAACAGCGCATCACCCTCTCGCTATTCCGTTTTCCCCGCCAGCGGGGATTCCGAAATACCATTTACCAAAAGGTAAAAGCCCACTTTCCCAGACCCGAAAGAACCATGGAATTTTAAGAAGCTTTCGAACGAAGATTTAAGGAAGTATCAAGAGATTTGACAATACATGGAAAATCCTTCAAAAGAAAAAGGATAGCCAATGACCATCCTTTTGCAAATATTCAATAACCTCTTGAACCTATAACAAGCCTTCATCAGCAAAACTGTAATAGCTTTTAAAAGGCGTTAGAATCAAATGGTCTAGGAGTATAATATCAAAGAGCTGACCAGCTTCTCGGATTTTGTTCGTGATTTCCTTGTCCCGTAGGCTTGGATTCAAATTCCCCGAAGGATGGTTATGGGCCAGAATAATACCTACGGAAAGACTCTTTAAAATGACCGCATAAAGAATACGAAGATCTACCAAGGTTCCCGTAATACCACCTTGCGAAATTTCATAAATACCCTTTACCTGATTGGCATTGTTGAGCAGTAGGATTTTAAAACTTTCCTTCAAGGCGATAGTGTTTTTATCCCAATCTCCATACAAGACCTCAAAGGCGTCTTCCGATGATTGTATTTTGGGGATGTTCGCTTGCTGTGGGGATTCTATATAGCTTACCTGTAATTCGTTTACTTTGTTCCTCATTGTTTGCATCTTATGTGAATGATGAAAAAAGAGGGCAGTACTTTCCACGGTTTGCCCTCTTTACCTTTAAAACTAGCCTTGGGTTTTGTTGCCTAATAACAATACCTCCTTGACGACCACTTCCGTGATATACCTCGATTCACCTGAGGAGGTGGTATAGGTTCGAGACGAGAGCTTTCCTTCCAAAGCAATTTCCCGACCCTTTCCGGCATGCGCTGCAATCAATTCGGCAGTCTTGCCCCATGCCACGATTTTGTGCCATTCCGCATGTTGGACCCGTTCCCCATCTCCGTTTTTGGAATAACTGTTCGTGGCCAAGGAGAAACGGACCACTTTTTTCCCACCTTCCAAAACGGTGATTTTAGGGGTTTCCCCCACATTTCCAATTAACTGTACTTTGTTGTTCAATGTACCCATGATAACAATATTTAGAAATTAATGATTGACTTACTTATCATATCCAGAGCGTTCTTCTTTTTTGTTTTTTGAAGTTTTTCGGATATGTGTTCGCTGTACGATTTCATTGCATTTTGATTTGACTTACTTCCCATAGGGCCGTCGCGGTTCTCTTTTTTGTTGCTTTTAGGGATTCAATATTCTGGCTTGGGAAGACTTATAAAAAAGAGACCCCGCCAAGTTGCGGGGCCTGGTTTATGCAGTCGACCAAGACGGAATGTTGTTGTTTTGCCATCAAATCAAGAGAAGCGCGGCGGTTTGGGAGGGAGGGAAAAGGGAAGTGGAAGAGTAGAACGGTATCTTTGGAAGAAGCTGTCGTTTAGTGAGAATTAGAACTTAATGGGTATAAGATTCTGGTCAGAGTAATAACCAATTTAATATGTTCTCTATTTTCCAATCTTCATCCATAAAATTTGCCGATATTTGAAAGCAAATAAGTTCATTAAAAAGACGGTTCAAAACGAGGGGGCAATCCGGTGAACAACTGATTTTAAACCCTTAAAAATTTTTGATAATCAAATAGATATATACGAAGTTCTGACCCTCCCGCGGTCACTACAGGCAAGAAAACCATGCCAACGGCGTGGTTCTTTGTTTTTTGGGAAAAAGGAGGCGTAGTTTAAGATTTCAGACAAAAAACAAAGAACAGCAGCGAAGAGCTGTTGGTTTTCTATTTGCAAAGGGGTGCGTAGTGAGAATGGTGAAAACAAAAACAGTCCTCCCACGGTTACCAAGTACTGCCCATTGCATTCAAAATGGTTTTATGCTAATAACTTGTTGCAGACAGTTAGGTATTGAACCATAACCATTTTCTAAACCAAGGTTTTCTTACAAATGAATTTTAAATTTGTCTCTTAGCCCATTTTGACCGAGCGAGGAAATCACAATGGCCCTCGAATTCTTTTTCTTAGTAGCCGTCCAATTGCTACATTCGATTCAATAGGGCGGCTCCCAAAGCACAAGCGATATGGTATTTTCTTTCACTATAGTCAAGACAGGCTTTTGCAAAGTGGCGTCTTTGTTTTTGAAGTTCCGTCAGCTCTAAATCAAAATTGCAAAAAAATTCCTTTCTACTTTCGGTGACCATAAAAGTTTTGTCATTCCATAAAATTGCTGCTTTGGAAATCAGCTTGTCGACAATCAATACTCCTGTATGCCCTGCCAGATGATCGTAGCACGTACGACAATAGTTGACATCATTCTTGGTCGATTTTCCATGGGTTTTTAATTGCCTTTCATTGGCAAGGTTCGCTAATGATTCCACGGCATAAGCGACTTTTGAATTGACAAAGGAATATTATCTATGCCTTCGCCGAACATCAACTTTTACAATACTCCCATTGCGTAATTTTGACAAATGGTTGTTGACAGAAGTGGCAGACAAGTCTGAAGCCGATGCTAGTTCACCAGCAGTATATGTCCTGCCATCTAACAGTCCATACGATTTTTGCTCTTGAAGGTTAGCAGAACAAAGAGGTGGTAGAAATAAAGTTGGCCTCTTCCATAGTTCAGTATTGGATGAAATACATATGTAATGATATCATTTACTTTGTAAGGTCATTAAATTTTAAAGCATGAAATACATCGAAACTCTATTCGAGAATAAAAAGGGTACATTGGCCTTAATAGGGGAAACATTGGGCAAACATAACATCAGCCTTGAAGGTGGCGGTGTTTTTGGCAATGGAGATTTTTCAATTGCCCATTTTTTGGTAGTAGAAGCGAAAAGGGCAAAGTCTGAGTTGGAAAAAGTAAGAATTAAAGTCACAAAATCAATAATGTGGTCATTCAGAAATTAAGGCAGGACGTACCTGGTCAATTAGGGGCTTTTTGTAGGGAATTGGACGGTGCCCATGTCAATATCCTAAACCAATATAGCGATCATTCCAACCAATTGATCATCGTACCAGATGACTATGAAAAGGCAAAAGAAGTTTCTGAAAAATGGATGAAAACTTGGTGGAACACTAAAGATTATAGCATATGAAAAAACGGCACGATTATTTTGTTGGCATCAAATGGACGGGAAACAAGGGGAAGGGTACCTCCGGTTATAGGGAGTTTGATAGGAGTCATATTATTTCTGTTGAAAATAAGCCCGATATTTTAGGTTCATCAGACCCTGCGTTTAGGGGAGATGGCACAAAATACAATCCGGAAGAATTTTTGCTTTCCTCCCTATCTTCATGCCATATGCTTTGGTATCTGCATTTGTGTTCTGAAGCCAAGGTGGTTGTTACCGATTATATTGACAATGCTACGGGAACAATGGTTGAAACGTCGAATGGAGGTGGACATTTTACCAATGTTACTTTAAACCCCACTGTTACCGTAGCTGCGCATTCCATGGTTGAAAAGGCAAACGAGTTGCACAAAAAAGCAAACGAACTTTGTTTTATAGCCAACTCTGTAAATTTCAAAGTTGACCATAACCCAACCTGTTATGTGAACGGGGTGTAAAGTTTTGTGGTGGCCTACCATGGTCTTGGCCATGATGTTGGCCACCCTAAAAGTTTTTGGATTACAAGCTATATCTGCTGCGTACTTAGGTAAACCCGATACAACACTTGTCAAAGCAGTAAAATCACTGCAATGGGCTGTGCACGTTATGGTGCACAGCCCATTCTTTATTTGGACGTTAAAATTTGCTTTTTATAGAGATCTTTAAACCCATATTTTGCATATTTTATTTTATCCATCGACACTTATCTTTCATTGGTCTACACGTATTGCCATTTGATTTACACCCTGAACGGTCACTATCTTCAGTCGGGCGAAATTTGAGTATCAAAATGCACAAGACCAACGGTTTATGAAAAATTTAGCAATAATTAATTTCCTTAAGGGGTATTCAATTTTTACTATAGTAGTGTTCCATTATCTCCAATATTTAAGTCTCCCAAGTCCATTGGATAGACTCATTTCCTTTGGCGGCACGGGGGTTCATTTATTTGTCCTTCTTTCTGGTTTCGGACTTTACCTGTCATACCTAAGAAAACCTATTGGCTATGGTTCGTTTCTCAAAAAGAGGTTCACTAAAATTTATGTTCCTTATGTGATTGTGGTGCTGTTGGCCGCATTCCTCTCGCTTGGGTTTGATTTTTATGGCAATTCATTATATGCCTTAGGGGGGCATCTGTTTCTTTATAAGATGTTCGACGAATCGATTGTAGGGTCTTATGGGTATCAGTTATGGTTTATTTCGATGATTATCCAATACTATCTTTTGTTCTATGTACTGGTACGTATTTTTAAGAGCATGACGAAAACTGCTTTTCTGGTTTTAGCATTGGCGATCAGTTTTTTGTGGGCCACTATAGTACATTATTTGGGATATGGGGGGCTAAGAATATGGAACAGCTTCTTTCTCCAGTTCCTTTGGGAGTTCGCCTTGGGCATGATTCTGGCCAAAACTGTGTTCCAGAACAGCGATTTTAAGCCAGTTCTAAAGAAGAATGCCTACTTGGTTATTGGTTTGGTTGCTTGCGTTGCCTATATGTCAATGGCACTGTTTTGGGAAGGTGTGGGCAACTTGTTCAACGATATACCCGCTTTGATCGGCTACTCCTTTATTGCCATCTGGATATATTTATGGAATATCAAGAAAGTAAATGGTTTTTTTCTCTTCACGGGAAACATATCTTATTCTGTTTATTTGTTACATTTTCTATGCCTTGAGATGACAAGGTATTTTTTAGGGAATATGGGTAAGCCTGTGGTGGTTGTCCTCTCTCTGGTGATGACCTATTTGACATCCATATATTTTCAAAAATTTTCAGGAAGGGTAGTGGCGTATTTGCTTCAAAATGCCAACCCCAAAAACAAAATTAGTGTTGCCGATCCGTTCAAATCATAGCATTTGGTTCTACCTCAGCTTGTGTACATTTTGTGTATAGACGAAATATATCTTTTGCGCCCCAAAAGAAGGCAATTGATATAACATATAACCGTTCACTTCACTTCAAAACTTCCTGTTACCCCTTCAACTGAACTCCCCCCAACAAGCACCTTAAACTCACCCGGCTCTACTACCCATTCGTAGTTATGGTCGTATACCCCCAGCTTTTCATCGGTCAAGCTAAAGTTGAGCGTTTGCGAGGTGCCAGATTCCAGTCGTATTTTTTGAAAGCCCTTCAGTTCTTTTACGGGGCGAACAAGGCTCGACACGGGATCTTGCAGGTATAATTGTACCACTTCTTCGCCGGCCATGTTGCCAGTGTTGGTCACGGTGACCGCAACTTGCACGCTCTTGGTGTCGGTAGCATCGATTTGTAAATTACTGTAGTCAAAGGTGGTATAGCTTAAGCCGTGACCGAAAGGGTATAACGGCGTGTTCTCTTCATCTGCATAGTGCGACCAGAATACATTTCCTTCTTTGTTTACCGGTCTTCCAGTGCTATAGAAATTGTAGTAGATAGGAACCTGCCCTACACTTCGGGGGAAAGTCATCGGTAGTTTTCCACTGGGATTTTCGTCGCCAAACAATACCTGGGCAATAGCGTTACCAGACTGGCTGCCCAAATGCCAAGTTTCTAAAATAGCAGGAATATTGGCATCTTCCCACGATAAGGCCAAGGGTCGACCATTCATTAACACAAGTATGATGTTTTTATTTACCTCGTACACGGCTTTCAGTAATTCTTGTTGTAGTCCGGGTAAATCCAAATTCGTACGGCTTCGGGATTCTCCACTCATAAAACCGTGTTCGCCCACTACCATGACCACTACTTCTGCGTTTTTGGCGGCTGTCACCGCTTCATCGATACCGCTGCTATCGGTTGTATTGATGTTAACATGCTGCAAGAAATTTGCTTCTAAGAACACTTTTGGCCCTTGCACGAACTGATAGTCTTGGGTAACGGTAGCTATTCCTTCCAAAACAGATACTGCGGTGTTATTTTCTGAGGCGAGGCGCCAGCTCCCCAAGGGACTGTCTTTATCATCTGCCAAATCGCCAATGACCACAATGCCTTTTTGATCTTTGCTGAGTGGCAACAGGTTGCCTTCATTTTTTAGGAGAACAATACTCTTTTTTGCCATTTCCAACACCCCTGCCTGGTGGTCAGGATGGTAGATGCGTTCTTTTTCACGTTCCAGGTCTGAGTATTTATACGGGTCATCAAATAAGCCCAATTCCATTTTTACCCGAAGGATGCGGCGTACAGCCTCATCAATTTTGGCTTCGTTTACCTTACCTGCTTGTACTAGGCCCACTAGGTTTTTGAGGTAAGAACCAGACGCCATATCCATATCTGAACCAGCGTTTACCCCAATCTGTGCGGCATGGGTAGAGTCTTTGGCATGGCCATGGGCAATCATTTCCGCGACCGAACCCCAGTCTGAAACCACAAAGCCATCGAAGCCCC
Organism: Bacteroidota bacterium; assembly: GCA_039184335.1. Lineage (GTDB taxonomy): Bacteria > Bacteroidota > Bacteroidia > Flavobacteriales > Flavobacteriaceae > JBCDBD01. The sequence goes on from JBCDBD010000008.1 coordinate 100,262, forward strand.
ATCTGCCCTTTAGAATTTCTCGTTGTAGTTGCCCACTGCCGGTCACCGGTACGCCATTCAGCAAGTGAAAACCGTTCATAAAGGTTTTTACCCCGGCATCCACGGCGGCTTTAAATGGTGGGAAAACCCGATTGTATAGGGTATAGGTACCAATATCAACGGTATTGTAGTCGCGCCCCGCTTCGGCGAAGCCGTAACCGGCAAAGTGTTTGGCACAAGCGGCTATCGTAGTGGTTGCCGATAGATCGTCTCCTTGAAAGCCTTTTACCCGTGCAGTGGCAATTTCACTTCCCAGATAGGGGTCTTCGCCTCCCCCCTCCATCACTCTTCCCCAGCGTGGATCGTATGAAATGTCCACCATGGGGGCAAAGGTCCAGTGCATGCCTTCGGCAGCGGCTTCATTAGCGGCAATGGCGGCTGATTTTTGAATCAATGCCATATCCCAACTCGCTGCTTCTGCCAGAGGAATAGGAGCCAATGTTTTTTGTCCGTGAATGACATCCAATCCAAAAATCAACGGAATGCCCAATCGACTTTCCTTCACCACAATTTCCTGCAGTTTACGGGTCTCTTCAGCTCCCCGTACGTTTAACATTGAGCCTACCCATCCTTTTTTGAGGTGTTCGTATTTGGTAGCGGCGCTTCCACCTTGGGGTGCGGGGCCTGTGGCGTCGTAAAAGCCACTGTAAAGGTTCATCTGGCCAATTTTTTCTTCCAAGGTCATTTTGGCGAGTAAGCCATCAATTTCCTTTTCCATATCGGATTGGGCCGTTAAGAGGGCGTTGCAGGTAAGCAACAATGCAATCGTAGTAATTAGGCGAGACATAGTATGTTATTTTTGGTTGTGGCTTACAAGATACGGTCTCGAATTCAACTGCAAAAGAAGAACGACGGGTTTTAAGGTCAATCCCTTCAGGATTCTTTTTCAAAAGACACCAATTGTCCTTAGGATGCACTTCTTGGTTTTGGGGCATACTTTTTATCAAATGGTATGGAGGCACAAAAACTACGGTCATGGCCTACTCTTGCCCGTGATGAACTACCGAAAATTGTAAAGGGAAGGTCTTAGAGATCTAAATGGTCAATAAGTTTAAGGACAGCTTAGGATGTGGCAACACGCCTGACCGTTGTCAGACTGGTGAACTATAGCCAATGTCGGCACTTGGCATTCATTGCTTCATATACGTTATTATGTTGTCTTCAAATCCGTAGCATGATTTGTTGGTGAAATCAATGGTGAGCTTATCTTGTTCTATGGAATAGGTGTGGTTTGTAGGTTCGACCGCAATGAACAATTTTCCCCTGTAACCGATTTGGATTGAGTCTTTGGACAATAATTTATAGTCATAATGGTCATTTTGCATATAACCATTTGATTTGTAAAAGTCATTTTTTGTCTCAAAGTTCAAAGTGTCCTTTTTGTCCAATGAAATCCAGATTCCCAATTCAATTTGGGTTAAATCATCTCCGTCATTAGAACAATTGGTGAGCATAAAAATCAATACTATGAAAAAAGTCAAAAAAGTTGTATTCTTTTTCATGTGATGTCTTTTAGGGTTTTTTATAAGATTTTGTTACGGCCCATCTCTTACTTGATAAGATTATCAAATTCCATTTGGTTGCGTTATGCCCAGCATTAATGGTCATTGCTCGCATGTTTATCGCCGAATCATTTACGGTTATTCTAATTTCAACCGTAGTGGTTTTTAAGATTACTTGCAATCCTCCATGTATTTTTGGCAACCGAGTTGTGTGTGGGTAGTTGCAGATGAAATTTCACTATTTTTCAATAAATAGCACAGTTTAAAAAATAAGAAACGGTTCGGGTTAGCAATTGGTTTTTATTCAAATTCCATGACTTGCCCGTCTTCTGGAACCAAAGATTTCTCTATTAGTCCTTTCTTGGTCAATTCAGATGTTAACTGTCCTCTTGTAATTGGACAATGGTTCACAGCTTCTAGATGATTGGCAATTACTTTTCCTGGTGAATTTTTGACAAACTTGAGGATATCATCCATCGTCATCAACAAAGGTTTAAAAATATCTAATTGTGCGTTTCCACTTGCAACAACACTAATTTCTGGTTTGTATTCTTTCAGTACTTTGTCAACCTCTTCAGTATAAATCGTATCAGAACTTAAATAAATGGATTTTTCATTAGGAAGCTGTATATAATATCCCATTACATTTCCCATAGGTTTTGCTACAAATCCATAACCGTGTTTTGCAGGAATTCCCTCTATTGTTCCTCCTAAAAAATCAGAGGGTTTCCAATAGTTTATAACTTGTGAAACATTTAAACCTCTTTTGCGAAGCGTTTTTTCATCTTTAACACTGCATGTTACAGGAATGTTTTTTGATTTTAAAAACTTCTCTGCTACTTTATCTAAATGGTCAGGGTGTAAATGTGTAATCAAACAATGGGTCGTTTTATTTACTATTTCTATGGCATTAGTAGGCAAATCCAATATTGGGTTTCTTTTTGGCTTAAATCTAAAGAGTGTAAAAGGTGGCCCAGCGGTCCCTTTTTTCCCTAACATCGGGTCAACTAAAATGACGTTGTCGCTAGTTTCAATTGCCATTGTGGCATTTCTCAAATGATGTACTCTCATAAAAGTTTGGGTTAACCATTCAGCTTTTTGCTATTGGTCTCGTGTATAAGTAGTAGCGTATTTCTACGTACTAACTTTTCAGTTTTGCATAGACCTTTGTTTTTGTTTATACTTTTTTTAGCACTCATACGGTTATTACCTTTATTGATTTTTTTGTTGGTTTAACAATACGAAATCCATGAATCATAATAGCAGTTCCACATCCTATGTTGAATGGTGTTGCGTTTAACAATACTCCGTAAATAAGAAAAATCAAATTAGCAATTAAGCACTACAATCCTAATAGAAAGACATTCTTCATTGTCATTGAAACCAAATTGACCTCTAAGGGTGTATTTCAATGATGGGGGTCATAGCGAAAGACACATAATTTTTTCTGTCCTTCCCAACACGTCCATTTGAGATGGTGCCAACGCATCATTAAATCCAAGTTTGTAATACAGTTTGTGCGCTTGTGGCATACCCATTGTTGTTTGCAGCCACAGTTCTTTAGCCTCATTTTCCAGACAACGACTTATACAGCGTTCAATTAATTTTGTCGCTATTCCAAGTTTTCTAAAGTTAGGATTAATGAACAACTTAGCAAATTCAAATGTGTCTTCATTCAGGCGCTTTAGGGCGACACAGCCCACAATGTCATTCTTGAGCTTAGCATAAAAAAGAAATCCACCATTTTCTAAATAGGCTTTGTCAGGATTGTGCAAAGTGAACTTGTCATCTTCCTCTAATTCACCATTCAAAACGCCCAATAGCCAAGGTCCTGCCAAGTCATAGAAATATTTTTTTAGACTTGGTTTATAGTCAATGATTTTTACAAATTCTCCTTTGGGTTGATGAATACGCTCATGAATTGTTTTGTTATTGATCTCGAAATCAAGCCTATTCAAAATGTTGATGATATCGGGGTGTCCGATTGCGAAAAGGTCTTTGAGGGTATTTGAAAACGAAAGCCATAAAGGTTCAAGTTCCCTTTGTAGGTCTTTCCCTTTTTTGGTCAGTCCAACTAATTTTGAACGCTTATCGTTAGGGTTTGGCTTAATACTGACCAACTCTTCCTTTTTCAGTTCTTGTAAGATATTCTTTACTGTTATGTGGGAGAAGTCAATTTGATTGGAAATTTCAAGTATGGTTTGGGTGGAACTCGCTTTTGCCAAAACATAGTAAACGGAAAACCAACTTGCCTTGAACCGTATATTGGCATCTGCGTAAATCTTGTCACCATCTTGCTGAAGTTTTTCACTTATTCTACGAAATCTTGAAGCTCCTGCGAGATATCCCAGCTCATTCAATACATCTGTCATATCTGTAATTTATGAAAGTACTTTCACAAAAATATGAAAGGTGTTTCATAAATTCAAATATCTTTTTAGAGTTGCTGTTTTGGGTTGCTGCTAAAGGTGAACTTTAATCATCATATCTTATTGGTAAGATGAAAATAAACGCCATTGTGATCTGTACCCCCTATTCCATTTACATGTCCAATGGCGGTAGTTATATCAGAGGTAAACAACCATATGCTTTGTGCAAAACCGATAACTATCAACCGTGGGCGAATTGGGGCGTATTTAACCGCGATGTAAGAGATGCTGAAGGCATTTTTGCCGGTTCCGTTTTTTGGTTTTGGCTTTTAGTCACCGGTATTGGTCATTGCATGGGCATAGCCTAGAAAAAAAGATTCCCATTTTTCAGATGCACTATTATATTTGAGGAATTCTTGTTTGATGGTACCATCATCTTGTTTGGCCCATAGCCCTCTAACCGGTACACTCTTATCCCCATTATTGGGGTACATGGTTCCTTCAAGAACCATATCTCCCTCTTCATTAAGCCCCCCTGAATAGTCTATATGAAAACTCGGACTCATCCATACCTGTCTCCAAAGGCCGGTAGCGGGGTCTACGAAGCTCATTCCTGTTCCCGAGCTTCCTGAACGTGTTGTCCACTCTTCAAGAATCAAACAGCCGTTTTCTTTTTTTGTATAGACTTGACTGCCAATCTTTTTGCCGCTTGCGGTCAAAAAATCCCATGTTCCCAGCACAAAATCAAAATCACGGTAGGGTTTTTCATTGGAGGCACATAAAATTTGCGATTTGGTGTTCTCTTGTGAAAAAGCATATACAGTGGTCAGTAATACCAAAAAGGTCAGAAAAGTTGTTTTCATCATTCAAATTATTTACAGGAAGACGATAGCAAGCAATATTTGTAACACATGATGGTAGCTAATTGCTTCAGCTAAGAAATCAAGTGATATGAAATCATAGCCGCGTTACTGGTTAATGAGTTTAAAGTTAGCAAGAAAGCTGCAATGAATTATAGCCATTTTAGTGCTTTGAATTATCTTTCCTACAAGTCGTTGTTTCAATTCGTTTGTACCCTAAACCCATACAATTTCATAAGCACCTGCTCCGTCACTATTCCATTGGTGAGCAAAGTAAGTGTCACCATTTTTGTAGATTGAAATCCCGTTATCACATTCATAAATGTCAGAGTAAAACACTTCGTGAATATCAATTACTTGTCCATCAACGGTCACTTTTATATCGTCAACCTGGGTGTTCGGAAAATTGCCTCAGTTCCCCTTTTCAAATTAGGCACAACGACCCGCTAAACGTAGTTCCGGGATTTTTATGGAAATATAGCGAAATCGGGTAACAATGTTACAAGAATAGGACTGCCGATTGATCTTGAGGCATGGTTTGTCAAGTAGGGCGCGTAGTGGCCGTGACTTGTCGTAGCGGTATTGGGAATAAAAATTTCGGGGCCAAATAATCGTTTAGTGCCCTAACGGTCTGAATAAGCGCCTGTTTTAATGGTGTTTATTTTTTTATACACTTTATGTCTTTATCAAGGCGATGAGGGTCTGGTTTTTACATTTCTTAGGAAAACTACCCCAACTTATCAGGGGCAATACCAGACAAAACCAAAAACCCATAATGGTATTCTGCACTTCCCGGATCAGCATTTAATGCCAAATCAGTAACTTTATTATATAATTCATTAACATCTTGTCCTTCCATTAGCTGACGTACTTCTTTTTCTAAATCAACTTGCATAGGATTACCTAAAATCAGAAACATTCGGGCAAAAGCACCCACTTTTTCTCCTTCATCAAGTATATTAAGAACTATACCTAAAAGTGCTGCCTGAACCGGATCACGGGTTTCATGAGTATTCAAAAAAGTTATAAGTTCTGGAGGTAAATCTGATTCAGGAGTTGTTTTCAGCTCGTCAACAAGTAACCGCAATGCTTTTGTCCTGTTAAACTCATCTTCGGGAACAATTATATCCTGGTATTTTTTTAGCATTGTCATAAAGTTTATGAAAGTTTTTGGTATCTAATTATCAATCCATTTTTAGTAAATTCAACAACTCCCAACACATACTGTCGGAAGAAATCAGGGTGGTGCATTTTTTTATCATTGATCACCATATCTCTCCAACCAAAGTGAATATCCACTTGCCCCCCCGGAGTTGAAGTTTCTGCTCTTATAAAAAAGAGCTTACTCAATGGGATTTTAACAGCCGGATCACCATTTAAAGGTGGCATGAGATGTTGAGTTAATTCAGTCTCATTGGGTTCACGTACAGAACCCTTTAGTTTTGAATTTTCAGGTCCTACAGGATCAAATTTTCTTTTATCTCTTATATCCATACCAAAGTGTTGGATAAATCCCTTTGGAAAGATTAAACCATAAAACCGCTCTTCACGCTTCTTTACATCATCTCTAAAGTCCATTGAGCCTTTATGATCCGCTGCAAAAACCTTTTCACCAACACCACCTCCACCACCAAAAGCAAGCTTGTCGTTATCCTTACTAGTTGGGTTTGCATAAGCCTCTGTTACCCCCTGAAATATCTTAACAAACGCCAAATCAACCTCGTGTACATGAATTATATCTTCGTTTGTTACTGCTCCTGTACGCCGCGACAATACATCATAATTTCCCTCAAGTTCAATTAAAGAAGAACCTAATTTTAGAGAAGGCGCTACTCTCGAAAATTCACTAACCTGTAAAGGTTTATGTTTAATAACAATCGGGGTATCCTTTCGGATATCCAATGCCAAAAGTCTTGCCCTAACCAGGTTATAAATCTCTACTAGTTGATGCAAATGGTTCATATTGGTGTTTTTAGCAAAACGCTTGAGCAAATTGGTTGCTGCCGTTAGGGCATCAAAATAATCCTCTGCCCCATGTTTCTTAACAATTTGCTCCAATACCGCTTTAAGCTTAATTTTTGCTACTTCAATCATATCTTTAACCGCTGAATCCATGTAAGTCTTTATCATGAGATCGCTTTTCGCCCTCGAAACATTCTTTTCGTGTCTTTTAATGGCCTTGCCTTCTAATTTCTTGGTCGGTACCATATTTTGTTCTAACTCATCTTTTAGCTTTTCCGACTCTTTAGGTTTCTCGTATGAAGTGTACACATCAACCAGGCGGGAAATAACGTTTTTATGAATACCTTCCGGCTTTTGAAGCTCAGTAAGCGCTACCTTTATAATCGGATCAATTTGCTGTCTAAACTCCCAAAATAAATCTTTTGTGTTTCCACTGGCAGTAGATTTCACAAACTCTGTAGCTTGTTGTTCTAAAGACCCACGGGTCATTTCACGATTTGTATTACCTAGTTTAATTTTTTCCTCAGAAGTTGGAATAAAAGGTACAATCTCTGCATCGCTTTGTGACCACTGCCCGGGACCAAATCCAGCTTTAATCCATTCTGCATGTGTACGCTCATGTTTAATTCCTTCTGTTTGTCTTAAATATGCAAGCTTGCCCGGAATGTCTTCTATTTCATAATACATTTTATCGGTTTCAAGATTATAAAACCAACGTAACCCATCTAACTGTCTGTCCCAAATCAATACCGGACCACCATCACCAATCCACTTAAGTTGTATCAATCCTCCTACGGCAAGCGTGTTTCTTAAATTTTCATTTGCATTAGGCTTCATTTGGGTCAATGCCTTCGCCCCCATCACATCTGCCTCTTTCTCCAATCCTTTATCATCATTTACATTCACACCACCTTTCATCTGCATAGTTGGTTTTACCCTTCCCTGCTTTTGCTGTACCACATGCCAAGCTTCATGGGGTAAATGTTTTTCCTGTCCAGGAGCTAGATGAATATCTGTTCCTTGAGCATAAGCATGCGCTTGTAGTTGGGCAGGTTTATCTGAGTTGCGATGTACCTTTACATCATCCAATGACATCCCAGAAAGGTTTTCCATTCCTGTTTTTAAAGTATCCGGTAAACCGGTGTTGTTTTCTTTTTTTTGGATGGGCTGCTGTTTTGAAGAATGGTCATTCGCCATGGCCTGCAATTGAGCGGCCTGTTTTGCCTGTGGGCTATTGTTGGCCATATCTTGCAGTTTCCGTTGTGCAACAGCTTCAGGTCGATTGTCGAAAAATTGAAAAGTAGACTTACTACTTCCTTGTTTTTTAGTAATGCCATTCGCAACCGATTGATTTTTATTCTCTTGTGTTTTGTCAGCGTGAGTACTCATAATTATTCCCTTTTCAAGTGTTGTCTTATTGCCTATAACGATCTAGTATAACCGTCAGTTACGGATTTTAAGTTACCAATTTTCGGTTAAGCACAGGCTTTAGCAATTCCGAGTGTCCTGACGATAATGTCAGGGTATCGTAATTGCGGATACATTGTTGGCAACTGGCTTTATTTCATTGTTACTTTTTGATTGGTCTATGGTGGACTTATTTGTCTTATTTATATCAGCCTATTACTTTTTTATTCGGGTTCCTTCTTTAATGATATTGAACCACCAGCCATCTTTTTCTAGTACAGACGTTAGGCTTTTTACTTCCCCAGTTGATTCGACATGAAATTCTAGGTGATTACTAATGGTCAACCCTCTAATATCAAATTTTGTTTTAGATAGTGGTGTTAGCTCAAATAAAAAAGCCCCTTCCTTTCTTGCATACAACTTACCGGATTGTAATACTATTTCTATGTTGCGATTATCGATTAATTCATACACACCAACATAAGATGATAATTCCTCATTTGTTAAAGTATACGCTTCGTCAGAATCCACCTCCACAGTTTGCATAATTAGATATCTTAAAGAAGGGAGGTGAGTGTCATATGCCTGCAAGTTTTTAACAAGAGTTTCTATTTGTGTATCAGTAGTTATACTTTCGACATCCATTCCCATTTTGTGAAGCTCAATTACTCGATTAGTAAATGCTACATGAATTTGTCTCATTTTAATAAGGTCATTTCTGTTGTATAAATATTTTTCTTTGTCTTTAGAAGTGTTTCCGGTAACAATAATTGTATGATCATTAGAAATAGAAAGTGCCTTGTCAATTCCTTTTAAATAACCATCAATTCCATTTGGGCCAGTATATGCTAACCAATCACCTCTGAATCCGTCACTCATAAATAGGACGTTACTCTTTTCTAAATAGATATCAATATGATCCAGAGTGTGAGAAGGGGTATGATATGCCGTTACGGTTTCATTTCCTATCGGTATGGAAATACTACGCTCAAATAGAATATCCGTAAATGCAGGAGAATATTTTAAATTTTGGTGGGAAAAAATAGTTGCTCCACGATCATGAAAATATTTATTGGCATGATGATTATATGGGTCGTGATCACTATTAATGATATATTTAACAGGCTTATCAGTTATCTTTCTTATTTCTTTTTCAAGGTTCTCCACACTATTTCTCATAAGGGTACTAATGAGAAGGACACCATCCTTTCCAATTACGACACCTAAATTACCATTATTATCTGCCTCCCATATTTCTGTAAATATGTAAACATCTTCATTAATTTTTTTAATCAAATAGTCATTTTGAGTAAAAACGTTAGTTGTGAGTAATATTGCAAAAATTATTATGCTGTATTTCATTTTTATTTCTTGATTAACTTTATTTGATAAGTTTCTGAGTTGCTTGTTGCCAACGTCGGGCTAAACGTAGTTACGTTCAGCACGGATCGTATTTAAATTCATTTAAATATAGTGAAGTGCGGGTGAACGTGGCCAAATTACTTTTAGCCTATTGATGGCGTACGTTGTATTTCTATACGTACTGCGGCTAAAGCTGGTTAATTAGGACTTCGTTCCGCAATTAAAGTGATTTGGTTTAGCCCGACGATGGAGTACATTCCCCGTGGGGCGGGGCTTTGCATTTTTTTGCAAAGTATAGCGACACGGGTCAGCTTTAGCTGAATGTAC